>CAJTYA010000013.1 GCA_910583985.1 uncultured Alistipes sp. | reverse complement strand
TCCGCCGAATCCGGCTATGATAATCTCTTCTTTGAACATCGTTTTCGGTTTTAGAGGGTGGTCGTATCTTTCAGGTCGCCCAGCGGGTAGAACGGGAACATGTGTTCCTCCATCCATCGGTTGGATTCCGCCGGAGAGAGTTTCCAGCCCGAATTGCACGTCGCCACGAATTCGACGAACGAGAGTCCCTTGCCCTGCATGGAGCTTTCGAACGCCTTGCGCAGCGCTTTCTTCGCCTTGCGCACGGCACCCGGCGTGTGGACGCTCTGCCGCGTGAGGTACGTTACGCCGTCGAGGTGGGCGAGCATGTCGGCGATCTTGTACGGATAGCCGTGCAGGCGCGGGTCGCGGCCGCCGGGCGTGGTGGCCGTTTTCATGCCCAGCAGCGTCGTCGGGGCCATCTGTCCGCCCGTCATGCCGTAAATGGCGTTATTGACGAATACGATGGTGATGTTTTCGCCCCGGTTGCAGGCGTGGATGGTCTCCCCCGTTCCGATGGCGGCCAGATCGCCGTCGCCCTGATAGGTGAAGACGAGTTTGTTCGGATTGAGCCGCTTGAGCGCGGTGGCCACCGCCGCGGCCCGTCCGTGCGCCGCTTCGGCCCAGTCGATGTCGATGTAGTCGTAGGCCATCACCGAACATCCCACCGGCGATATGCCGATGGCGTCGTGTTCCATATTCATTTCGTCGAGCACCTCGGCGATCAGCTTGTGGATCACGCCGTGGCTGCATCCCGGACAGTAGTGCATCGTTTTGTCGGTCATCAACCGGGGTTTGGCGTACACCCGGTTTTCGGGACATATCTTCACTTCGAAATCTGACATGAGGTTCGGTTTTAGAGGGAAAATTTCGATTTCAATGCTTCGTAGACCTCGTTGGGCGAGTGCACGATGCCGCCCACCCTACCGTAATGATGGACCGGAACGCGGCATTCGGCCGCCAGCGCGACGTCTTCGACCATCTGTCCGCAGCTCATTTCCACCGACAGGAAGCCTTTGACGCGGTGCGAGAGCTCGCGGATCGCCTCGACGGGGAACGGGAACAGCGTGACGGGACGCAACAGTCCTACCTTCAGCCCCTCCTCGCGGGCCGTTTCCACGACCTTCATCGCGATGCGGGCCGACGATCCGTAGGCGACCAGCACATAGTCGGCGTCGTCGCACAGCGTGGCTTCGTAGCGCACTTCATTGCGGCGGATCGTGTCGTATTTTTCCTGCAGTTTCAGGTTGAAGCGCTCCTGAATCGCCGAGTCGAGCTCGACCGAGGTGATGACATTGCGTCGTCGCGTGGCGGGTTTGCCCGTCAGCGCCCATGCGCCGTGCTCGCGGGCGATGTATTCGTCGCTCCAGCGCGGTTGCGGGGCCGAGAGCACGACCTTTTCCATCATCTGTCCGATCACTCCGTCGGCGAGGATCATCGCCGGATTGCGGTATTTGAAAGCCAGATCGAAGGCCAGTCCCACGAAGTCGTACATCTCCTGCACCGAGTGGGGTGCCAGCACGATGAGGTGGTAGTCGCCGTGTCCGCCGCCTTTGACGGCCTGAAAATAGTCGGCCTGCGAGGGTTGGATCGTGCCCAGCCCCGGACCGCCCCGCGAGACGTTGACCACGACGCAGGGCAGCTCGGCGCCGGCCAGATAGCTCAGGCCCTCGCACATCAGGCTGATGCCGGGGCTCGACGACGAGGTCATCACGCGTTTGCCCGCGGCCGCTCCGCCGTAGACCATGTTGATCGCCGCCACTTCGCTTTCGGCCTGAAGGACCACCATGCCCGACGTTTCCCAAGGGCGCATTTCCATCAGGGTTTCCAGCACTTCGGACTGGGGCGTGATCGGATAGCCGAAATAACCGTCGCATCCGCAGCGGACGGCGGCTTCGGCAATCACTTCGTTTCCTTTCATCAGTTTTACCTCTTCCATGATTCGCTTCGGTATTTTATGCCTCCGGATTTTTCTGCCGGTACACTTCGATACAACTGTCCGGACACACGCTTGCGCAGGAAGTACACCCCGTGCAGGCCTCCGGACGGACCATGCGCGAGTAGTGGTACCCCTTGCCGTTGACTTCGGGAGCCAAGGCGAGCACCTGCATCGGACAGGCGACCACGCACAGGTCGCATCCCTTGCAACGTTCGGTGTCGATGAGCACCGTTCCCTTAACTTTTGACATAGCAAACGATTGTTTTTATTACAAATTTATCCTCTTGATGCTAATATAGTAATAAATTTTCGGAAAAAATACGATTCCGAAGAAAAAGCCGTCGTTTTTTTCTGCCTTATAATCAACGGGAAATAACAAAAAAAACAGGAATCGTTAAATTCCTGTTTCTTAAAATGTGTCGTCCGACCGTCCTCTGCGGCCTCAGTCGAGCGAATGGATGACGAGTCCGGAGCGCAGTTTGGGCTCGAACCATGTCGTTTTGGGGGGCATGATGTGGCCCGTGTCGGCGATGTCGATGAGCTGTTTCATCGAGACGGGATAGAGCGCGAAGGCCACCTTCATTTCCCCGCTGTCCACCCGACGCTGCAACTCGCCCAGTCCCCGGATGCCGCCCACGAAGTCGATCCGCTTGTCGGTCCGCAGGTCCGCGATGCCCAGCAGCTTGTCCAGCACGCGATTCGAGAGGATCGTCACGTCTAACACGCCGATCGGATCGTTGTCGTCGTAGGTGCCCGGCCGGGCCGTCAGGCCGTACCAGCGGCCGTCTAAATACATCGCGAAATCGTGCAGCGCGGCGGGACGGTAGGGTTCGCTGCCCTTCTTCTCCACGACGAAATCCTTGTCGAGCGCTTCGAGCAGCTCTTCGGGCGAGAGGCCGTTCAGGTCGCGGACCAGACGGTTGTAGTCGATGATTTTGAGTTGGTCGTCCGGGAAAATGACGGCCAGAAAGAAGCAGTATTCCTCATCTCCGGTGTGGGATGGGTTGCCGTTCATCTTTTCCTGTCCGACCCTCGCGGCGGCGGCTGTGCGGTGATGGCCGTCGGCCACATACAGGGCGGGGATCGTCTCGAAGATTTCGGTGATGCGCTTTTGGATCTTCTCGTCGTCGATCACCCAGAAGCGGTGGCCGAAGCCGTCGGCTGCGGTGAAGTCGTATTCCGGTTCGTTGTTTTGCGCGATTTCGCGCACGATGGCGTCCATTTCGGCCCGCGCCGGATAGGACAGAAAGACGGGTTCGATGTTGGCGTTCTGGTTGCGCACGTGGATCATGCGGTCCTCCTCCTTGTCCGGCCGCGTGAGCTCGTGCTTTTTGATCCGGCCTTTCAGATAGTCGTCGAAATGGCAGGCGGCGACCAGTCCGTACTGCGTCCGTCCGTCCATCGTCTGGGCGTACACGTAGTATTTCTCCGTATCGTCCTGCACGAGCCATCCCTTTTCGCGCCAGCGGGCGAAGTTGTCCACGGCCTTGCGGTAAACCTCTTCCGAGTGTTCGTCGGCGATGGGATCGAAGTCGATTTCGGGCTTGATGATGTGCAGCAGCGATTTTTCGGTGGCCTCCCTTTGGGCTTCGGCCGAATCGAGCACGTCGTAGGGACGGGACGCCACTTCGGCAGCGTGCTGCCGGGGCGGGCGGATGCCTTTGAACGGTTTTATTCTTACCATGATTCTCTCTGTCGTTTTATCGGTTTTCGGTCGTTTCGGCCGAAAACAAACCCCCGGAAACCGTTCCGGGGGTTCCGTTTTCTGCCGTGGGCCGGACTATTTGTTGACTTGGAACCGGCGGTTTCCGTTTTGCAGGAAATCCACCGTCTGGTTGGCTGCGGCCAGCCCTGCGTTGATGTTGGCTTCGGCGGTCTCGGCGCCCATCTTCTTGGACGTGGCGAAGACGCGTTTGCCGAATTTCTCGCAAAGCAAAGACTGTGCCTCGGCGGCGATGTCGGTAATATACTTCAGGTCGGTGCGTTCTTCGAGCGCCTTGATGAGTCCCGCCTCGTCGATCACTTCCTTGCGGGCCGTGTTGACGAGCGTGGCGCCCTTGGGCATCGAACTGAGCAACGCGTAGCCGATCGACTTCTTGGTCTGTTCGGTGGCGGGAATGTGCAGCGAGAGGAAGTCCGAGGTCGCGTACAGCTCCTCGATGGAAGCGGCCGTCTCCACCCCGTCGGCTGCCATCGCGGCGGCATCGACGAACGGGTCGAACGCCTTGACCTTCATGCCCAAAGCCTTGCCGTAGCGGGCCACGATGCGGCCTACGTTGCCGTAGGCGTGGATGCCTAACCGCTTGCCGCTGATTTCGGCTCCCGTGCCCGGCGTGAACTGGTTGCGCGACATGAAGATCATCATGCCCACGACCAGCTCGGCCACGGCGTTCGAGTTCTGGCCCGGCGTGTTCATCACGACGATGCCTCGTTCCGTACAGGCTGCCAGATCGACGTTGTCGTAGCCGGCTCCGGCCCGGACGACGATTTTGAGCCTCTGGGCCGCGGCCACCACTTCGGCCGTCACCTTGTCGCTGCGGACGATGAGTCCGTCGGCGTCCGCCACGGCGGCGAGCAGGTCCGCCTTATCGGTGTATTTTTCGAGCAGAGCCAGTTCGTAGCCGGCCCCTTCGACGATTTTCCGGATGCCGTCGACGGCCGCCTTGGCGAAAGGCTTTTCGGTTGCTACCAGTATCTTCATAAACGTTACGTTCTCTAAGGTTTCGAATGATATGGCCTTCTTCGCTTGCGAAGGCCGGTTGAATGTGACGATGGCCATGGGGCTCTACTTGGCGTGGATCTTTTCGAATTCCTGCATGCAGTCCACCAGCGCCTGTACGCTTTCGATGGGCAGCGCGTTGTAGATCGAGGCGCGGAATCCGCCCACCAGACGATGACCCTTGATGCCGACCATGCCTTTGTTTTTGGCAAATTCGAGAAATTCGGGCGCCAGATCGGCATACTGTTCCTGCATCACGAAGCAGACGTTCATCAGCGAGCGGTCCTCCTTGACGGCCGTACCGACGAACAGCGCGTTGCGGTCGATTTCCGCATAGAGCAGATCGGCTTTGGCCCGGTTGCGTTTCTGGATTTCGGCCACGCCTCCGATGGACTTGAGCCATTTGAGCGTTTCCTTCACCACGTAGATGGCGAATACCGGCGGCGTGTTGAACATCGATTTGTTGGCGATCTGGTTGCGGTAGTCCACCATCGAGGGCAGCGGGCGCGAAACCTTGCCCAGCAGGTCTTCGCGGACGATGACGAACGTCACGCCGGCCGGGCCGATGTTTTTCTGGGCGCCGCCGTAGATCATGCCGTATTTGGAAACGTCCACCGGACGGCTCAGGATGTCGGAACTCATGTCGGCGATGAGCGTCACCGGCGAGTCGATGTCGGTGTGGTATTCGGTGCCGTAGATCGTGTTGTTCGTGGTGATGTGCAGATAGTCCAGATCGGAGGGAATGTCGAATCCTTTGGGGATGTAGGTGAAGTTCTTGTCCTCGGAAGAGGCGAGCACTTCGACTTGGCCGAAGTTTTTGGCTTCCTTGATGGCCTTTTTGGCCCATACGCCGGTGTTGACGTAGCCGGCTTTCTTTTCGAGAAAGTTGTAGGGGACGTGGAAGAACTGCGTGCTGGCGCCGCCGCCCAGAAACAGAATCTTATAGTTGTCCGGTACGGCGAGCAGTTCGCGGAACAGCGCTTCCGCCTCGTCGTTCACGGCTTCGAAATCCTTCGTCCGGTGCGAAATCTCCAGCAGGGACAGACCGATACCCTCGAAATCCAAAATCGCCTTTGCCGCATTCTCGATCGCCACGCGGGGAAGAATCGACGGCCCTGCATTGAAATTGTGTTTTTTCATAGTCTTTGACGGAATTTATTTAACTTGGTATGTTCTTGCTCTACGATGCGATTACTTCGTTTCAAAAGTACCAAAAATCTCCGAAACACGAAAGGTTTCCCCGTTTTTCTACAATAGGCCGGACGCATTTGTTTTTTTTAACACAATTTTGGCTTATTTTTGTAGGTGCTTTAAAACGAAACGCGATGATAAAATCCATGACCGGCTACGGGAAGGCCGAAGCCGTGCTCGAACATAAGAAAATAACGGTCGAAATCCGCTCGCTCAACAGCAAACAGCTCGACTTGTCGATGCGGGTGCCGTCCCTCTATCGCCAGAGCGAATACGAAATCCGCAACCTCGTGGCCAAACGGGCGCTGCGCGGGAAAGTGGACGTCTATATCTCCTACGAGACCATCGGCCGGGCCGGCTCCGTCGCGCTCAACCGGGAGGCTTTCGGCGACTACCTCGCTCAGCTCCGCGATATCGTCGCCGGGAACGGACTGTCGTGGAACGAGGCGATGGCCCCGGCCGCCGTGGCGGCCGTGTTGCGCCTGCCGGATGTGGTGCAGAACGAGACGACCGAGATTCCCGACGAGGAGCTTGCGGCGCTCAAGGGAGCCGTGGCCGAGGCGTTGGACCGCATGGATGCGTTCCGGGTGCAGGAGGGGGCCATTCTGATCGCCGACCTGCTGGGGCGGATCGACCGCATCGAGCGACTCAAGAACGACATTCTCCCCTACGAAAAGGCGCGTACCGAGACCATCCGCAACCGCATCCGCGAGAACATCGAGTCGCTGGGCATCACCGTCGACGGCAACCGTCTGGAACAGGAGATGATCTACTACCTCGAAAAGCTCGACGTGACCGAGGAGAAAGTGCGGTTGCAGAACCATTGCGACTATTTCCGCGAAGTCTCGCGCAGCGAAGAGGGCGTGGGGCGAAAACTGGGTTTCATCGCGCAGGAAATGGGGCGCGAGATCAATACGCTGGGCTCGAAAGCCAACGAGGCCACGATGCAGAAAATGGTCGTCGGCATGAAGGACGAGCTCGAAAAAATCAAAGAGCAACTGTTGAACATACTCTGAGTCCCCGCCCGTTTCGTCCGGGGGGGCCGGGCATCGGGAGGCCGTGGCGGGAAGTGTGTTTTCCGACGGCGGTCCGAAATCCGGATGCGGACGGAGATGCGCGGAGCCGGTCTCCGGGGCGCGGAACGGGGCCTGTCGGGGCCCATCGCTGAATTGCTATGACACGATCGACACAAGGAAAAATTGTTATTTTCTCCGCGCCTTCGGGCGCCGGGAAATCGACCATCATAAACCGTTTGCTGGAGAAGTTTCCCCGGCTCGAATTTTCGATTTCGGCCACCAGCCGCGCGCCGCGCGGCAAGGAGGTGCACGGCCGCGAATATTATTTCATGGACAATGCCGAGTTCGCCCGGCGGGCCGCCTCCGGCGAGTTCGTCGAGTGGGAAGAAGTCTATGCGGGCACCTGCTACGGGACGCTGCGCAGCGAACTGGAGCGGATATGGGCCAAGGGGAACACGATCGTTTTCGACGTGGACGTCAAGGGCGGCATCAACCTGAAAAGGATATTCGGGGAGCAGGCTCTTTCTCTTTTCGTCATGCCTCCTTCGGTCGGGGAGCTGCGCCGGCGGTTGGAGGGCCGGGGCACCGATGCGCCGGAGGTCATCGAACGGAGGATCGCCAAGGCCGCCGAGGAGATCGCCCATGCGCCGCAGTTCGACCGCACGGTGGTGAACGACTCGCTGGAACGGGCCGTGGCCGAGGCGGAACGGATCGTCGGAGCGTTTATCGGCTGATGCGGATGGTCTCCCTGCCCTCTTCGACGCTGCTCTTTTTCGGCTCGTTCAATCCCGTCCGTGCGGGCCACCTCGCCATTGCCGAGGCCGCGCTTCGGATTACGGGAGCCGAGGCGCTGTGGCTGGTCGTCTCTCCGCAGAATCCGCTCAAGGACGACGGCGAACTGGCACCCGAACGGCACCGGCTGGCGATGGCTCGTCTGGCCGTGCAGGATTCTCCGTTACGGGACCGCATCGCCGTGTCGGACATCGAATTTTCGTTAGAGAAGCCCTCGCTCACGATCCGGACGCTCGAAACGTTGCGGGAAAAATATCCCGAACGCCGTTTCGCCCTGCTCATAGGTAGCGACAACGCGGAGCGTTTCGACCGTTGGGTGCGGTACGGGGAGATTCTGGACCGCTTTCCCGTGCTCGTCTATCCGCGCGAGGGCTACCCTCCCCTGCGGACGCCGCTGGCTCCGCGCCTCGTTTTTCTGCACGATGTGCAGCCCGGCGTGGGAGCGGCCACGGACATCCGGCGACGGATCGCCGGAGGGGAAGATCCGGGAGACGATCTTTCGCCCCGCGTGTGGCGGTATATTCGTGAAAACAGACTGTATGGATACGACGAATGATGCTCTGTGCGAAGAAATCGAGGCGCTGGACCGCGCCATCGCCCGGACGCCGGACGACAGCGCGCTTTACATGCGACGCGGAAAGCTCCATCACAAGGCTGGCGCCTTCGACAAGGCGCTGAACGATTTTCTCCGGGTCCGGGAGCTTTCCGGGCCGGATCCCGAAGCGGACGGGTATATCGACATGCTGCGCGAAATATTCGCGTTCCGCTACGGCGATTTGTACAATCCCTGATGATGGTTTTCACCGGAGAAAAAATTAATTTTGCATTCGTCAAACAACGACCCGAATGAAGATGAAAAAGAAGATAGCGCTGCTCGCCGGAGGCGATTCCTCGGAGTGGAAGATCGCCATGGAAGGAGCCGCCCAGATCGAGCGATGCCTCGATCCGGACAAATACGACGTATACCCGATCCTGCTCCGTCACGGGAGTTGGACCTACGAGCTGCCCGACGGGACGACGACCCAGCTCGACCGGAATGATTTTTCGCTCACTGTCGGCGGAGAGAAAATCCGGCTCGAATACGCTCTGATCGTGATTCACGGCACGCCCGGCGAGGACGGGCGTTTGCAGGGCTACCTCGACATGATGGGCATTCCCTACTCCTCCTGCGGTTTCGTTTCGTCCGTGATTACGTTCGACAAGTCGGCCTGCAAGCGGGCCGTGGCCGGAACGGGCATCCCTCTGGCGCGGGAAATTCTCGTCGGCCGTCATCGGGCGCTCGATCCCCGGAAGGTCGTCGCCGAACTCGGCCTGCCGCTGTTCGTCAAGCCGAACGCCAGCGGGAGCAGCTTCGGTGTGACCAAGGTCAAGACCGAAGAGGAGCTGCTGCCGGCCGTCGAGGCCGCTTTCGCCGAGAGCGACCATGTGTTGCTCGAAGAGTTCATCGAGGGCCGCGAGATCAGTTGCGGCGTGATGATCGCCGGCGGGCGGGAATATGTCTTCCCGATCACGGAACTGGTCTGCGAGACCGAATTTTTCGACTATAAGGCCAAGTACGAAGGACTCTCGCGCGAGATCACGCCGGCTCCGCTGGACGAGGCTGTCGTCCGCAAGGTCAACGCCATGACTCTCTCGGCCTACAAGGCGCTGAACTGCCGCGGCGTAGTGCGCATCGACTTCATCGTCAAGGGCGACGAGCCCTATATGATCGAGGTCAATACGATCCCCGGCATGAGTGCCCACAGCATCGTTCCGCAGCAGGCCCGCTGCATGGGAATGAGCCTCGGCGAGCTCTACGACCTGATTATCGAAGATACCTCGAAAGCGAACGCATGATCCAGATCGACGACAAAATCGTCAGCCTCGACCTGCTGACCGAAACGTTCTGCTGCGATCTGCGACGCTGCAAGGGCATCTGCTGCGTGGAGGGCGATTCGGGCGCGCCGCTCGAACTCGACGAGGGGGACCGGCTCGAAGCGGAATACGAAGCCTATAAGCCCTATATGAAGCCCGAAGGCATCGAGGCCGTTGAGCGGCAGGGGTTCATCGTGGTGGACGCGGACGGCGATTATACGACTCCGCTCATCGACGGCCGGGAGTGCGCCTACTCGTTCGAGGAGAATGGCGTGACGATGTGTGCCGTGGAAAGGGCGTACAAGGAAGGGCGGACGGATTTCGTCAAGCCCGTCTCCTGCCATCTCTACCCGATCCGGGTCAGCGTGTTCGGCAACGGGACGCTGGGCCTGAACTACCACCGCTGGGAGGTATGCCGCACGGCGCGGGAGGCCGGTCGCCGGTACGGGGTACCCGTATACCGGGCCTTGCGCGAACCGATCGTCCGGCGCTTCGGCGAAGCTTTTTTCGAAGCGCTCGAAGAGGCGGAAAAGTTCGTCGCCGACGCGAAACGATAGCCGGTGCGAACGTGCGTGCCGTTTCCCGCTCCGTCGCGAAGGGACGCAGGAACGGCCGATTGTTTTACGATACGCAAACAGGGAAACATGAAAATCAGACTCTTTTTTTCGATAGCGGCTCTGCTGTGCGCTTGGGCAGCCGGAGCCCAGACCCGGAGAACCGTCGCCGTGCCGTCGGCTCCCTCCATCGAGCAACTCCCCTGCCGGCCGTTGGATACGCTTTCGACGGCCGATCCCGAAACGAAGATCGTGCTCTATACCAACAACACGTGGAGCTATCTGCGGCCCGCCTGTCCGCTGGATTCGCTTCCCGTCTATGCCCAACACTGGGATACCTCGCAGGTATTCGCTTATAAGAGCATCGCCTACGACGATCTGCCTTCGTCCGTCGAGCTGAACCTCGTGCACGATCTGAGCGGGTTCCACGCTCCCATCGTGGGAAACGTCGTTTCGAAGTACGGACCCCGCCGGCGCCGGAACCATAACGGGGCCGATATTCCGCTCCGGGTCGGGGAACCCATCTACGCCTCGTTCGACGGCAAGGTGCGCTATGCCAAGTACAACACCGGAGGGTTCGGCTATTTAGTGATCCTGCGCCATCCCAACGGGCTCGAAACGTGGCATGCCCACCTCTCGCGGCTCAACGTGGCAGTCGATGAATATGTGAAGGCGGGACAGGTCATCGGCTTCGGCGGCAATACGGGACGGAGCCGGGGACCGCATCTGCATTTCGAAATGCGTTATTGCGACCAGACGTTCGATCCCGAATTCATCGTCGATTTTCCGACGGGAAGCCTCAAGTATCAGACGTTCGCGCTCGAAAAATCGTTTTTCAACATCCATTCGCGCGCTTCGGAGATTCTCGAAGAGGACGATGACGACGATTTTCCCCTGCTCGCTTCGGCGGAAGGCGATTCGACGCTCACTTCCGAACAGATTCTCGAACGCATAGCCGCCACCCAGCAGCCCGACAAACCCAAACAGGCGTCGTTGAGCGCGAACAAGTCCGTCTATCATACGGTCCGTTCGGGCGACATACTGGGCCGATTGGCGATCAAATACGGCGTGTCGGTCAAAAAAATATGCGACCTGAACGGCATCAAACCCACCACGACGCTGCGCATCGGGCAGAAGTTGAGAATCCGGTGACGTGCGCTGCGGACGCACATGGAGCCATCGTCCCGCCGGCATGGATAGAAGCCGTCCGACGCACGATCGGGAGACGGACGGTCTCGGCCGGTGCGATGCCGCCGGCTGCGGTTCCGGGTGGCCGACTGTCGTAAGACGGACATTTTTCCGTGGAGGTTCGGATGTGGTCGGCGGACAGTGAACGGGGCTGTGCGATCGTCCCGCTCCGGCAGGCTGTACCGGATAGACCGCAAATTTTCGACACAGCGGGAGACGACGGCATCGTTCCGGTACATCCTCCTGAAATCTTCGACCGGTCCGTTTTTCGCTTCCGACAGAACGGAAATCTTTCGGAGGCGGCACGGGAACGACCGGCCTCTTCCGAAAGCACGTTTCGAACGTAAAGGATAATAAGACGAAAGGGGTGAGCCATTGACGGCTCACCCCTTTCGTCTCGTTCATAGACCGGATGCGGTGCGGAAAAGTCTTTTCGCCGTTTCCGGGCGAAGCCTTCCTCGTGCTTAAGGGGCTTCTTTCCGGTTCCTCCGGTTTTAGTGCTGTCCGCGGGATTCGAGGTATTCGATGAGCGGACCGGGACGGTCGGTCTGGATGATGCGGGCGCCCAGCGTGTCGATCAGCGATCCATAGACCTCGTCGGGCTGCGTTTCGGCCCGGTCGTCGTAGCGGCTGCCCGACATGCCGTTCCACATCGAGTTGTACCAGATCAATGTTTTTCCTGCCAGTTCCTCCTTGATTTTCAGCGGAAGCGTGCTCGTGTCGTTTTTGAACAACAGTTCGTAGGCGAGCGGGCGAATCCCCTCCTGAAAGCCGGCGATCGCTTCTGCGGCGCCCTCGCGGTCCAGATTGACGATGGGCATGTAGATGACTTTGCCGAGATAGGGACCGAAGTCTTCCATGACTCGTTCGACGGGTTGCGTGCCTTTCATGATGATCTGGCGCGTAACGCCCATCGAGTCGGCCAGCGCATAGACTTCGTCGAAGATGGCATATCCCTTGTCGATATTGAGCATGATTTTCTCCCGGCTCAGTTCGAAGACTTCATCCAGCGTGGGAACCTGACATTCGGTGAGCGATCCGTCGAGGGCTTTGAGCCGGCATTTCTTGATCGAGTCGAGCGTCAGTTCGGCTACTTTGCCCTGTCCGTTCGTCGTCCGGTCGATCGTGGCGTCGTGCATCAGCACGAGCCGTCCGTCCGCCGTGCGACGAACGTCGATTTCCACGACGTCCACCCGCATGTCGATGGCGTTCTGTATAGCCGGCAGCGAGTTCTCCACGCTGTGTTTCCAGTCGCCCCGGTGGGCGACGACGAGCACCGAGGAGGTACCCGGATCGTTCAGTACGGTCAGAATACTGTCCACCCGGTTGGGGTGCTGCTCCTGTTCGCAGACGGAGCATGCAGCGACCGACAGGCCGATAAGAAGAATTGATAACTTTTTCATATGGTAATCGGGTTGATAAATTCGGTGTCGGGCTCTGCGGAAGTCCCGGAGGGAAAAGATCGCGACGACCCTGCATTTCCGCCCCCCTCTCTTTAGAGACGGCTTGCCGTGTCGTGCTTGTTACGGAAGGTTATTCGAACCGATACGTTTCGAGGCCTTTGAATCCCCGGAGCAGGTCGGCTGCGGGCATTCTTTTCTTTCCTGCGATCTGCAACTCTTCGAGATGGATATAGCCGTCGGCGCAGGCGACCTTGATCACGGTCTTGCCGTCGGAGACGATGCGGCCCGCCGTGTGGTCGGGACGGACGTTTTCGGGTCGCGTTTTGTATATTTTCACACCGAGGGGGGCCTCCCCGTCCCGGTGCAGTTCGCTCCACGCGGCGGGATAAGGACTCAGTCCGCGGACGAGGTCGTGGATGGTCTTGCCGTTTTTCGTCCAGTCGATCCGGCAGGTTTCCTTGAATATCTTCGGCGCTTCGCGCAGCACCTCCGGTTCGACGGTACGCTGGTCGATGGGGCGGATGTCGCCTGCGGCGATCTTTTCGACCGTTTCGACGACTAACTCCGTGCCCCGTTCCATGAGTTTGTCGTGGAGGCTTCCGGCGCAGTCGTCGGGAGCGATCGGCACGCGGCTTTGGCAGAGGATGGCACCCTTGTCGATTTCGTGGTCGAGCAGGAACGTCGTCACGCCGGTCTCGGTCTCCCCATCGATGATCGCCCGATTGATCGGCGCGGCTCCCCTGTATTGCGGCAGCAGCGAGGCGTGCAGGTTGAACGTTCCGAGCCGCGGAGCCGACCAGATCACTTCGGGAAGCATGCGGAAGGCGATGACGATACCCAGATCGGCCTTTAACGCGCGGAACCGTTCGACGAATTCGGGGTCCTTGAGCTTGGCGGGTTGCAGCACGGGCAGTCCGGCTTGCAGGGCGTACTGTTTGACCGCGCTGGGTTGCATGCGGAGTCCCCGTCCGGCGGGCTTGTCCGGTGTCGTGACGACGGCCACGATGCGGTAACCCTCCTCCACCAGACGCCTGAGCGGCGCTACGGCGAAATCGGGCGTACCCATATAGACGATTCGCAGTTTCTTGGCTTCCATGTCTTTTCAGATTGTGATTTCCACTCGGTTTCCTTCCGGATCGGCCGCGACGCTTTCGAAATATCCGTCTCCCGTCGTGCGGGGTTCGCTCAGGATGGCATAGCCGTCTGCCCGAAGCCGTTCGGTCAGGCGACGGACCTCCTCGGCGCTGCCTGTCGAGAAGGCGATATGGCAGAAACCGAGGCCTTCGGGCAGTGTGCGGTCGATATGCTGGCTGCGCATCATCTCCAGCGTCGTCTCCTCGAAACGAAGCATGTACGATTCGAAACCCTTGGCCGGGTTGACGTACTTCTCCCCGCTCCGCCCGCCGAAATAGCGTTCGTAGAAGGCCCGCATCGTTTCGAGGTCGCGGACCCGGAGGGCCGTGTGCGCGATTTTCATGCCCTCCGGAGGTTTACTTGCGGAATATGCCCAACTTGTGCCCCATGACCGCTTCTTTCGTCGCGAGGTATTTTTCGTTGTAGCGGTTGGGCGGAATGACGATCGGAACGTTCTCGACGATCCGGAGTCCGTAGCCTTCGAGCCCTGCCCGCTTTTGCGGGTTGTTGGTCATCAGCCGCATGTTTTTAATGCCGATTTCGCGCAGGATGCCGGCGCCCACGCCGTAGTCGCGTTCGTCGACCTTGAAACCCAGCTTGAGGTTGGCTTCGGCCGTGTCGTATCCCTCTTCCTGCAGTTTGTAGGCCTTGATCTTGTTGCACAGGCCGATGCCCCTGCCCTCCTGATTGAGGTAGACGACGGCACCCTTGCCCTCTTTTTCGATGCGGCGCATCGCTTCGTGGAGCTGGGCGCCGCAGTCGCAGCGGCACGAGCCGAAAATGTCGCCCGTGGCGCAGGAGGAGTGGACGCGTACCAGTACGGCCTCGTCTTCCTCCCATGTGCCCTTGACCAGCGCGATGTGTTCCAGCCCGTTGCTTTTCTGGCGGAACGGGGTGAGCTTGAAGTCGCCCCACTCGGTGGGCATGTTCACCGTTTCGCCCTTTTCGACGATGGATTCGTTGCGGAGCCGGTAGGCGATGATGTCGGCGATGGAGACGATCTTGAGTCCGAACTTTTCGGCGATTTCGAGCAGTTGGGGCAAGCGGGCCATCGTGCCGTCCTCGTTCATGATTTCGATCAGCGCGCCTCCGGTCCGGAGTCCGGCCATGCGGGTCAGGTCCACCACGGCTTCGGTGTGTCCCGGACGGCGCAGCACGCCCCGGTTGCGGGCCCGGAGCGGGAAGATGTGCCCCGGACGGCCCAGATCGACCGGACGCGTGGCCGGATCGACCAGCGCGCGGATCGTCGCCGCACGGTCCGTCGCCGCCACGCCCGTCGTACAGCCGTGGCCGAGCAGGTCGACCGATACGGTGAAGGGCGTGCCCAGCAGCGACGTGTTGTCGGCCACCTGCATGTCGAGGTCCAGTTCCCGGCATCGGTCTTCGGTCAGCGGGGCGCACAGCACGCCCCGGCCGTTATGCAGCATGAAGTTCACGATTTCCGGGGTGATCTTTTCGGCGGCGACGATGAAGTCGCCCTCGTTTTCACGGTCTTCGTCATCGACGACGATCACGACTTTGCCCGCCCGGATGTCGTCGAGCGCTTCCTCTACGCTGTTCAGCGTTTTCTTATCGTTCGTTTGATGAGACATATCTCGTTTCGTATTTAGTTTTCGTTTTTTTCCCGTCGGTCCGCGAGCCGCTCCCCTTCTGCTCGCGGTCCGGTTTTCCGCTCTTGAGCTTTCCGAAGAACGCTTTGATCCTGCGGTATCGCGCCGAATACCATTCGGCGTTGAACAGGTTCGAGTCGTTGGTGGCCTTGTAGGTCAGGTACACGGAGATGGGCAGTAGGATGAACGTGGCGATCCACATGCCGAGAAAAGAGTTCCACGAACCCTCTCTGGCCATCTTCTCGCCCGTGATCGTGATGATGTAGTAGATCACGAAAAATCCCACCGACACGACGACCGGCATGCCCAGCCCTCCCTTGCGGATGATGGCTCCCAGCGGTGCGCCGATCAGAAAGAAGATCATGACCGAAACCGGAAGCGACATTTTTTTGTGCCAGTCGACCTTATACTTGTAAAGCTGCGTGAGCGCCTCCTTCGAGGTGGCTTCGTCGAACGAGTAGTAGTTGCGGGAGCTGGTGGCCTTGCCGAGCGCTTCGGCGTAGAGGGCCTTGCGGTCCCTTATGCCGAGCGTGTCGATGAGTTCGCCCGCCGAAAACGGTTCCATGTGTTCGTTGCGGGGAATCGTGTCGGTAGCCAGCGCCTTGTCGTAGGGGAAAATGAACGACGAAATCAACGGGTCGTAGGAGGCGCTGGTCGTCTCGGCACTGAGTTTCTCCAGCGAGTCGATCCCTACGGTCAGTTCGCGGATGTTTTTGGTCTGGCTGCCGTTGAACAGCGATTGGTCGGTGCGCTCGAAGTCGAATCCCGACAGCGGGACGATCATGTTCTGCACCCCGAAGATATTGTGCCTCAGCTCGCTGTTTTCGAACCATTTGTAGCTCCGCGTCTCTTCGTAGGTCTCGCCCTCGTAGAGCGTTACGAGCAGGTATTTCTTGTCGTCCGACAGCGTGATGTAACCCGAATCGGCGACGGTGGTCGTCATGTCGCCGTTGGCTTTGCGCGTGTCGTAGATGAGGATGTCGGTCAGCAGTTTGGTTTTGGGGTCCTGCCTCCCCACGCGGATGCTCAGGTTGTCTATGCCGTTGAAGAACAGACCGTCCTTGAATTCGATGGACTGTTTCTGGTTGCGGATGTCGTAGATCAGGGCCGACATTTTGCGGCTCGACAGCGGAATCAGGTCGTTGGCCACGAAGAAGCTGCCCACGGCTATGAAAAACACCAGCACGATGAGCGGACGCATAATGCGGGGAAGCGATATGCCGGCCGATTTGAGCGCCAGCAGCTCGTAGTTTTCCCCCATGTTGCCCATCGTCATCACGGCGGCGAACAGCGTGGAGAGCGGCAGCACCATCGGGATGACCGAGACGGCGGCGTACATCATCAGTTCCAGAATGACATCCGGTCCGAGCCCTTTGCCCACGAGCTCGTCGATGTAACGCCACATGAACTGCATGATGAAGACGAAGAGCACGATGAAGAAGGTCAGGATCATCGGCCCCAGATAGGATTTCAGTATGAGTTTGTGGACTGTCTTCATCCGTCAGTTTCTGCGCTTGGAAGTACGCAAAGGTAATAGTTTTACGACAATAAGCGTAACGGTGAGGACAAATATTGTGGAGGCCCCGGAGGGAATGTCGCTGCGGTAGCTGATCCACAGGCCGGCGAAGGCGCCGAGCGTGGCGATGGCGGCGGCCAGCGGCAGGATGCGTCCGAACGATTTGGCGATCTGCGTGGCGATGACGGCCGGTATGGTGAGCAGCGAAATGAGCAGCACGATGCCCACGACGCGGATCGACATGACGATCGTCACGGCCACCAATGCCGACATCGCGTAGCCGACCGTCCGCACGGGCATCTTCTGGCTGGCGGCGAAACCGCGGTCGAAGGCCACGTAGAGCACGGGGCGGTAGAACAGGGCGAAGACGGCGACGATCAGTGTGTCCACGAGCCCCATCCATAGCAGATCCGAAGTGCTTACGCTCAGGATGTTGCCGAAAAGGAAGCTCATCAGGTTCGGGGCGTAGCCCGGCGTCAGGTAGATGAAGATGATGCCCACGGCCATGCCCAACGACCAGATCAGGCCGATGGCCGAATCCTCGCGGATGCGCCGGCCCACGGAAAAGGCCTCGATGCCGAGCGCCGAGACGACGGCGAACAGCAGGGCGCCCAACATGGGGTCGGCGCCGAAATAATAGGCCATCCCGATTCCCCCGAAAGAGGAATGGGTGATTCCCCCGCTGAGGAATACCAGCCGGCGGCACACGACGTAAGTGCCTACGATTCCGCAGGCTACGCCGCACAGCAGGCAGGCTGCCGCGGCGTGGGACAGGAATCGGTATTGGGCGATCTCGGCGAAAAAGTCCATCTCTGCGGGAAAGTGAGACGCAAAACTACGCGTTTTTGCCGAAAAGTCCCGCCTGCGGGCGCATTTTTACGTGTTAAAATTCGCCGCCGGTTTCGTACATTTGTCCCCGAATCCGAAAAAAGAGAAGACCATGTCGTCCGAGAGAAAAGTGAAATTCTGTACGCTGGGATGCAAATTGAATTTTTCCGAAACCTCCACCATCGCCCGCGAGTTCGAGCAGGGAGGGTTTCGGCGCGCGCAGCCGGGCGAGAAGGCCGATATATGCGTGGTGAACAGTTGTTCGGTCACCGAGCATGCCGACAAGAAGTGCCGCAACCTCGTGCGGCGTCTCATCCGGGAGAATCCCGGCGCATTAGTGGCCGTCACGGGCTGCTACGCCCAGCTCTCCCCCGAACGCATCGCCGCGATCGAGGGGGTCGATCTGGTGATCGGCAACGGCGACAAAGGGTCCGTCTACCGGCGCGTCGCGGCGCTGGAAGGCAAGTCGGGCGCCGCGGTCCATGCCTGCGAGGCGGAGGAGCTGACCGGGTTCTTCGCCGCCTTTTCGAGCGGCGACAGGACGCGTTCTTTCCTCAAGGTGCAGGATGGATGCGACTACCGGTGCAGCTACTGTACGATTCCGCTGGCCAGAGGGGTGAGCCGCAACATGCCGATTGCCGATCTGGTCGCCGAGGCGGAGGCCATCGCGCGCAGCGGGCAGCGCGAAATCGTGCTCACGGGCGTCAATACGGGCGACTTCGGCCGGACCACCGGCGAATCGTTCCTCGATCTGCTGCGGGCGCTCGACGGCGTGGAGGGGATCGACCGCTACCGGATTTCGTCCATCGAGCCCAATCTGCTCACCGACGAGATCATCGCTTTCACGGCCTCGTCGCGGCGTTTCCAGCCCCATTTCCATATTCCGATCCAGAGCGGCTGCGACCGGATTCTCGCCCTGATGCGGCGCCGGTACAATACGGCTCGGTTCGCCGAGCGCATCGCGGCGGTCCGTCGGGCGATGCCAGACGTGTTTCTCGGCATCGACGTCATCGTGGGTTTTCCCGGCGAGACCGAGGAGGATTTCGCCTGTACCTACGATTTTCTCGAACGGATCGCTCCGGCCTTTCTGCACGTGTTCCCCTACTCCGTCCGTCCCGGTACGCCGGCGGCGGAGCTGCCCGGACGCGTACCGCCGGAGACGGCCGAGCGCAGGGCTGCGCGGCTGGGCGAGCTTTCGGGTCGGCTGCACGCGGATTTCTGCGCGCGCCATGCGGGGCGGGTCGAGACGGTGCTGTGGGAGAGTACGCTGCGCGGGGGGTACATGTTCGGCTATACGGGTAACTACATCAAAGTGCGGGCGCCCTACGACCGTTCGAAAATCAATACCCTCTCCCGTGTGGAACTGCTTCTTTCCGAAGGCGATACGATGGAAGCGAGGATCATCGGATAAAATAGAGAGCGGAAGCGCACCGCCGCGCTCCGGGCTACTCGAAGAACCGGCTTCGCCGTCGCGGACCGGACTTCGTCCGACCTTCGCTTTTCTTTTCGTCAAATATATTTTCGTATATTTGTTTCAGAGAATCGGCTGTGTGCCGCTGCGAACCGGGCTTTCGCCCGATTTTCGCTGTTCTTCTCGACGAATATATTTGTATATTTGCCGTTCCGTCCAATTGCGGAGCGTTTGAATTATGGGAATAAGAGAAAAAATAAGGCTCGGCTTCCTGTCGCTGGGGCTGCTGCTTTTCTTTTCGGGTGTCATATCCTACTTCGAACTCAACAGGCTCAGCGTTTCCACGCAGAGCATGCTGGGGGCCAGCCTGCGGAACATGGAGTTGTCCAAAACGATGCTCGACGCCGTGCAGGACCAGAATACGGCGCTGCTCCAGATGATCGTGTCCGGTACCCGGAACAGCGATTCGCTGCTCGTGGCGGGCCGGCAGCGGTTCGAGACGGCCGTCGGCGAAGCCGGAACCGCGATCCGGGATTTGCAGCGCGTCGATTCGATCTATGCCGCGTCGATCCGCTACAACGAAGTGGTCAATTCCTATCTGCGAGACAGTCTCACGCACGATAACATGGGCGGGTTCGTCGAAATCTACAAGACGTCGTACTCGGCGCTGACCTCGTCGATCAAGAATTTCATGGTCTCCTCCCAGCGGGCGATGGACACCAAGGCCAAACGACTCGAAGACAATGCCTATCGGGCGACCATACCCGGTTTCGTCGCGCTGTTGATCGCCATCGTGATCGTCGGCATATTCTACTATTTCATCAACCTGTACTACATCGACCCCGTGCTGAGGATCACCGGCGGGCTCAAGGCCTATCTCAACTCCCGGATTCCGTTCAAGGTGACCGTCGAGGGGCGCGACGAGGTGTACCGGCTCAAGGAGTATATCGAATCGCTGATCGATCAGCTCAAAAGCCGACGGAACGAATAGACTATGCGCTGGAATATAGTTCTCCGATACATAGGGTTGATCCTGCTGCTCGATGCGGTCTTTATGCTGCTGGCGGCCTGCGTGTCGCTGCTCGACGGGATGGATACGGGATTCTATCCGCTGTTGCAGAGCTTTCTGCTGACGTCGATTCTGGGGGCGTTCCCGCTCATCTTCGTTTCCAAGGGAGGCTCCGTCAACAGTCAGGAGGGCTATGCCGTCGTGACGGGCGCATGGCTCATGTCGTGTCTGGCGGGCATGCTGCCCTATGTGCTCTGGGGCGGGGAATTTTCGTTCGTCAACGCATGGTTCGAGAGCGTTTCGGGGTTCAGCACCACCGGATCGACGATTCTGAGCGATGTGGAGGCGCTGCCCAAGGGGATGCTCTTCTGGCGGGCTTCGACCCACTGGTTAGGCGGTATGGGCGTCGTGATGTTCGTGCTCGTGGTGCTGCCGTCGATGGGATCGACCAAGATGCGCCTTTCGAGCGTGGAGCTCTCGTCGATGGCCAAGGACAACTTCAAGTACCGGACCCAGAAGATTCTCCAGATTCTGCTGGTCGTCTACCTCGGACTGACGGTTTCCGAGACGATCCTGCTCCGCATCGCCGGCATGAGTTGGTTCGATGCCGTCTGCAATTCGTTCTCGACGATCGCCACGGGCGGGTTCTGTACGCGCAATACCAGCATCGCCACGTTCGGCAGCGTGTGGATCGAAACGATCGTCCTGTTTTTCATGGCGGTTTCGGGGCTGCACTTCGGCCTGATCTTCGCCACGATGACCGGCAAGAGCAACAACCTGTTCAAATCGGAGATCGGCCGTTATTACATCGCTTCTCTGCTGGGAGCGGGGTTACTCGTGACGCTGAGTCTGTGGCTTTCGGGCGTCTATCCTACGTTGGGCTCTTCGCTGCGCTACGGACTCTTTCAGGTGGTGTCGGTGGCTTCGACCACGGGTTTCGCCACGGCCGATTCGTCGGCGTGGCCGTCTCTGTCGGTCATTCTGATGCT
Organism: uncultured Alistipes sp.; assembly: GCA_910583985.1. Classification (GTDB taxonomy): domain Bacteria; phylum Bacteroidota; class Bacteroidia; order Bacteroidales; family Rikenellaceae; genus Alistipes_A. Next base: position 64,924 of record CAJTYA010000013.1, on the reverse strand, counting down.
CCTTATGATGATACAGTGCGGATGCGCGGGGTCCACGGCGGGCGGCGTCAAGTGCGACCGGGTGCTGTTGTCGTTCAAGGCGATCCGGGCGATGATGATCCGGCGCCAACATCCCAATGCCGTCATCCGCGTGAAGCTCAACGGTGTGATACAGGATGCCTCGATGGTCGATATGGCCGTGTTGTTCATCCTGCTGTATGGGGCGCTGCTCGCTCTGGGGACGATTTTCATAGCGGCTTTCGGACTCGATCTCGAAACGAGTTTCAGTATGGCCGCCGCCAGCATGGGCAATGTCGGGGTGGGATTCGGTCAGGCCGGCTCGATGAATAATTTCGGCGGTTTCCCGGCAGCGGTCAAGGTGCTTTGTACGGTTCTCATGTTGTTGGGACGTTTGGAAATATTCGGTTTTTTACAATTGTTTTTGATCCGTTGGAGAAAATGAGCACATCGAAAAGTGTGGATATGTGGAAACGGGCTTCCCTGTGGGGCGTCCGGGTGGCGGGAATGCTTTGCCTGACGGCTTCTTCCGTGTCGGCACAGCAGGTCGGTGCCCGTGTGGCCGGACTGGAGAGCAATAAGGAATATATGGCGCTTCTGGTCCGGGAGGCGCAGTTGCATCGGACCGAGGATTCGGTGGTGAGGATTATCGGCGACACGCGCAAGTTGTTTTCGACCGACCTGCCGTCGTCCGAGCGTGAAAAGCACAGCGCCGAAATTCTGCGGCTCGAAAAAGAGCTGTTCGAAATACGCAACAGGATCGGTGTGACGGCCAACGAAATCGGCTCCATCGAGCAGGAGTTTATCGTCAGCCGCATGAACGGTCCGCAGCCGCAGGACGGTGCGGACGCTCCGGTCGTCGTGCCCGGCCCCGCAGCCGGTCAGTCCGCCGATCTGGTCCGCAATGCCTATTTCCGCGAAAATCTGCCGCAGCAGGATTACGATGCGCTGCTCGAAGCGCGGAGCCGCGAGACCGAGCCGGGGCGATGGATCGACCTGTACCGGTCCAATTACCGGAAGCTGGATTCGCTCGCGCGGCAGTACGATACGATGAGCTCTCGTGTGGAGGCCGAGGTGGTCTATTCGATGATCGGGTCGGTCGCCTCGCTCAACCGGGCCGTCGAGGATTCGCTCACGCGGGTCTGGTCCGGCATATACGACGACAAGGTCTATGCCTACAACTATCTGCTCGACAAGATGGGAAAGACCGAACTGCTGGACGAGTTCGGACAGCGTTTCCAGAAAAACCGGCAGGCGGTCGCCGCGGTGCAGGACAGCGTCGCATCGGCGGTGCTGTTCGAATATCCGTTGCAGAGGAGGCTGGTGCTCGACTACGAACGGACGCTCGCCGGTTTGCTCGGCTATTCGGCGGCCGAAGACTCGCTCCGGCGCTGCATCGCCGCCCTGCAGGCCGACACGCAGTCTTACGCGCTGCCCGCGATCGCTCCCCAAGAACGGATTTTCATCGTATACGCTCCCGTCGAAAGGCATTCTCCTTCGGTGTACAACAGCCGCAATCCGATTCCCGAAAACGAGACGCAGCAGCGTGGAACGGTCTACCGCATCCAACTGGGGGCTTTCACGCAGAAGCAACCGGTTTCGATTTTCAAGGGCGTTTCGCCGCTCTGCTACGATAAGACCGAGGAGGGGCGCTACCGCTATTGCGCGGGGGCGTTCCGGGAACTGGCCGAGGCCGAAGCCGCTTTGGCCGAGCTCCGGGGAATGGGTTTCCGTAAACCGGAGATCGTCGTATGGCGCAACGGCGAGTTCGAAATGATCGGGGGCGAAAGCGCCTCGTCCGACCGTTCGTCCGAAACGCTTTACCGGGTCCGCATCGTGAGACAGGGCGAATCGCTCGGCGAACGGATTCGGGAAATCGCCGATGCCCGTTCGTCCGAGCAGGAACTGACATTAGCGCGCGGTGCGGCCGACGACGGCAGCATCGTCTATACGATCGGCAATTTCGACAGCCGGCAGGAGGCCGATGCGCTGTGCGGCGAAATCAATGCGGTGGAGGAAGGAATCGCCGAGGTCGAGGTGCTGGAGTGATTCCGTTCGCCGGCGGGGGCCTCGTTGCTGCGGCAGTTTTTTCGGTACGGCCTTTGTCTGCGGTACGGTCGGAGCGGCCGGTTTCGGAACATGGTCGTACGATCGGAAGCGGGAGACCGTCCGTTCGGACACCGCGTGGGGCCCGCAGCATTTTCCTCCGTCCGTTTTCGGGTATCGTTCGCCGTCCGGAGTATGCGGGATGCCTGCCCCCCGGTCGGGCTTTCGGAAGCGTGGGCGACCGACCTCCCTGTCCTTGCCGGAACGCAGGCGGGCGAGGTCCGTACGATCCCGTCGGGAAGGTCGCTGGCCGTCTTTTGTTTCGGCTGTTCTGTCGCCGTTTTGTTTCGGTTCGTGGGAGCATGAGCCGAAAACACGCCGTTGCCGGAACCGGTCGAGGTTTCGACGGAGGTGGCATCGTTCCCGCAACCGCCGAAAGACGATGCCGGAGGAATCGGAACGGAGAGGGCTCGTCTGTTCGGGAGCCGGCCTCGGTTCCGTTCCCCGTTTCAGGATGCGGCGGCCGGATCGTGTACTCCGGGAGCGCGAAATCGGGAAAGAAGATCGCGCAAGGCGTTGAGAAATAAAGACAATGAGGTGTAATCGGTCGGACTGCGTTTTGAAATTCCGGAAAATTTGTCTATTTTTCGGAAGAGTCCGACAAAAATCGAGACAATTATGGGATTGATCGTCGTGCTGATCGTCGTGGGCGTGTTGCTGTTAGTGGCCGAGCTGGTCCTGTTGCCGGGCATCAGCGTGGCGGGCATCGGCGCTTTTGCGGCGCTGGTCGCTGCAGCGGTGTGCGGATTCGTTCGTTTCGGCATTCTGGGCGGTTCGCTCGTCGTGGCCGCCATCGTCATCCTTTGCGCTGCCGCCGTCGTCGTGTCGCTCCGGGCCAATACGTGGCAACGGTTGTCGCTCAAGTCTACGATCGACTCCGCCTCGACCCCTACCCCGCAGCAGAACGACATCCGCATCGGGCAGCAGGGCGAGACGCTGACCCGTCTGGCGCCGATGGGCAAGGTCCGTATAGGAGACCATACGCTCGAAGCCAAGGCGATGGATGCCTATCTCGATCCCCGGACCCGTATCGAGGTGATCGGCTACGACAATACGGCCGTCGTCGTGCGGGGACTCCGGGACGGTATGGCCCCGATCGGCGTTCCGCAGGAGAGGAAAGCCGTGGGCTGAGCTCGTCGGTATTCGGCCGGGCGCCGAAACCCGGAGAATGCGCATGGCGTCTGTCCGGTGCGGAAAAACGGATGAAGGAAATAACATTAAAAACAATATCGTAGTATTATGGAATTGGGAATTTGGGTCGCCATCGCGTTCGTGTCGCTGGTGGTATTGTGGTTCATCTTTTACTTCATCCCCATCGGGCTGTGGTTCTCGGCGTTGATTTCCGGCGTCCGCATCAGTCTGGTGCAGTTGGTACTGATGCGTTTCAGGAAGGTGCCGCCTTCGGTGATCGTCAACCAGCTCGTGGCCGGAACCAAGGCGGGGCTGCACCTCTCGGCGAACGATCTGGAGGCCCACTATCTGGCCGGGGGCAACGTGCCCAACGTCGTGACGGCGCTCATTTCGGCCCAGAAAGCCAACATCGCGCTCGATTTCAGGATGGCGGCGGCCATCGACCTCGCCGGGCGCAACGTGGCCGAAGCCGTGCAGATGTCGGTCAATCCGAAAGTCATCAACACGCCTCCCGTGGCGGCCGTGGCCAAAGACGGTATTCAGTTGATCGCCAAGGCCCGCGTGACGGTGCGTGCCAACATCAAGCAGTTGGTCGGCGGAGCGGGAGAAGATACGGTGCTGGCCCGTGTGGGCGAAGGGATCGTCTCGTCGATCGGTTCTTCCGATTCGCATAAGACGGTGCTCGAAAACCCCGATTTCATTTCGCGCGTCGTGCTCGAAAAGGGACTCGATGCCGGTACGGCGTTCGAAATCCTCTCCATCGACATCGCCGACATCGACGTGGGCAAGAACATCGGCGCATTCCTGCAAATGGACCAAGCCAACGCCGACAAGAATATTGCGCAGGCCAAGGCCGAGGAGAAACGGGCCATGGCCGTGGCGCTCGAACAGGAAATGATGGCCAAGGCGCAGGAAGCCCGCGCCAAGGTGATTCTGGCCGAGGCCGAAATCCCGATGGCCATCGCCGAAGCGTTCCGCAACGGCAATCTGGGCGTAATGGACTACTACAAACTCCAGAACATTCAGGCCGACACCCGCATGAGGGAAGGCATCGTCAAGCCCGAAAAGAGCAAATAGAGCGTGAAGCACGCTTCCCGTACAGAGGGCGTCCGATATGCCGGACGCCCGCTTTTTCGTTCGGCAAAGGGACCGTCCGTCCGAGGTCGGCAACCCTTGTTTTTCAGTCTGTGGGACGTTGGATCTCGCTGTCGGAGGGAGAGAACGAGGGCTCGAATCTTACGGATTCGAGCCCTCGTTTTTCAATCTTGCTCCCTCGGTTGCCGTTCCGAACGGGGAGGCGTTCTTTAGTGGACGGATCGGCCTCCGGACGGTCGGGAGATGTCCCTCGGACCGGGAAACATTCGGGCGGACTTTCGGCCGGAGGGGTGTCGTGGGATTCAGAGCTCGTCGCTGTACACGGCGCCGGGAAGGTCGCGCAGGTTGTAGCGCGAGGCCATCGCCATGCCGTAGGCGCCGGCCGAGCGGATGGCGAGCAGGTCGCCGCGCGAGGTGGCGGGCAGCTCGATGCGTTCGGCGAACGTGTCGGACGATTCGCAGATCGGACCCACGACGGTGTAGGTTTGCGGTGCGGCCTGCGAGGTGAGGTTCTCGATGCTGTGCCGGGCGTCATAGAGGGCCGGGCGGATCAGGTCGGTCATTCCGGCGTCGAGGATGACGACCTTCGATCCCGCCCCCGTCGTCTTGTTGTAGAGCACGCGGGCGACCAGCTCTCCGCATGGGCCGACGAGCGAACGTCCCAGCTCGAAGTGGACGGTCTGTCCGGGTTCGGTTTCGAGGCAACGGGCGAAGACGTCGAAATAGGATGCGAAGTCGGGCACCGGCTCCGCATCCGGCGCGTCGTAGTCGATGCCGAGTCCGCCTCCCATGTTCAGGTGTCGCAGGACGATCCCCTGCCCGGCGAACCACGCCTTGATCGCATTGACCCGCTCGCAGAGGCGTTCGAAGACCCGCATGTCTCGGATCTGCGATCCGATGTGGAAGTGCAGGCCGACGATGTCGATATGGCGCAGCTTGTCGAGCGAGGCGATGGCTTCGTCGATTTCGGTGTACGATATGCCGAATTTGTTGTCCGCCTTTCCGGTCGAAATGTGACGGTGGGTTTTGGGGTCCACGTCCGGGTTGATTCTCAGGGCGATGCGGGCCGTCCGGCCCATGCGTCCGGCGATGGCGTCGATGACTTCGAGCTCCTCGCGCGATTCGCAGTTGAACGAGAAGATGCCTTGGGAAAGGGCGTACTCGATTTCGCGGTCACTCTTGCCCACGCCGGCGAATACCACCTCCGAAGCGGGAAATCCGCTTTCGACGGCGGCACGCACTTCGTTGCCGCTGACGCAGTCCACGCCGAATCCGGCCGCCCTGACGGCCGCCATGATGCGGGGATCGAAGTTGGCTTTCAAGGCGTAGTGTATCTTGTAGCCGTAGCGGGCCGCTTCCTCTCCGGCCGTGCGGAGCGTGCGGTCCAGCAGGTCCATGTCGTAGAAATAGAACGGCGTGGGCAGACCGGCCAGCCGTCCGGTGTATTCGCGTGCTCCCATATCAGAACAGGCTGTCGTTGAGGCTCTGAAGCGTTCGTTGCTTGTATTCGGTTTCGATGAGCATGGCCATGCTGCGGTGGCTGGCTCCGTAGGAGATCATTTTGATCGGGATGTTGCGGATGCTGTGGAACACGCTGGCGGCCAGTCCGGCGTCGCTGTGTTCCATGCGTCCCACCACGCAGACGATCGAGTTGTTGCGTTCGATTTCGATCGAACCGAGCGCACCGAGCTCGCGGACGATGTCGTCGATGTGGGCGTCGTTGTCCACGGTGAGCGACACGGCCACTTCCGAGGTGGTGATCATGTCGATGGGCGTCCGGTACTGTTCGAAGATTTCGAAAACCTTCCGCAGAAAACCGTAGGCCATCAACATGCGGGCCGAGTGGATGCGGATCACCGTGATGCCGTCCTTGGCGGCCACGGCGTGGAACGATTTCGAGTCGTCGTCGCGATTCGAAATCGTCGTACCCGGCGCTTCGGGGTCCATCGTGTTCTTGAGCAGGACGGGGATGCCGTGGTCCTTGCAGGGCTGGATGGTGGCCGGATGCAGGATCTTGGCTCCGAAATAGGCCAGCTCGGCCGCTTCGTCGAAGCTCATGTTGCGTATGGGATGCGTGTGCTCGACGAAACGCGGGTCGTTGTTGTGCATGCCGTCGATGTCGGTCCATATCTGTACCTCGGCGGCGTCGACGGCGGCTCCCATCAGCGCGGCGCTGTAGTCGCTGCCGCCCCGGCCGAGGTTGTCGATCTCGCCGCGGGCGTTGGTGCAGATGAATCCCTGTGCCACGTAGTAGGTATCCGGATCGGCGGCCACGCCGGCCAACGCGCGGCGGATGCGTTCCGTATCGACTTTCTCTTCGCTGTCGGTCACCATGAAGTCGGGCGAGTGGAGGCAGACGGCCTTCATGCCGCATTCGTTGAGGTAGAGCGTGAAGATGGCCGAGGTGAGCAGCTCGCCCTGTGCGATGACGATCCGCTCCGAGCGGTATTCCTCGAAGGCGGCCGCTTCGCGCCGGATCGTGTCGAACGCCGTGCGCATGCGCTCGGTCGCTTCCTCCCTGTGCGATACGAGCAGGCCTTCGATACATGCGGTGTACTTCTCGGTCAGCATCGCCAGTTGCCGCTCCACCGTTTCGGTGTCGCCGGCTGCCGCCGCTGCCGCTATTTTTACCAGAGCGTCCGTCGTGCCCGACATGGCCGAGAGCACGGTGATCCGGGCCGGTTGGCGCTGGACGATTTCCGCTACTCTTTTCATGTTGCCGGCCGATCCGACCGAGGTCCCTCCGAATTTCAGTACCTTAATCATAAAAAACGATCAATAAGTTATAAAAACGATTAATAACTTTGCTTTTGCACAAAAGTATGTCAAAATGTTTGTTTTTGTCTGATGTTTTTATTTTTTTTGCAACAAGTTACACGGGAGTCAAATTTTGCACAGAACGGGGCGTTGTCCGTTCTTTTTTAACCGTGACGGATACAACCTGTAACCCGATGGGTTCCGAAGCTGAAAATTATTAACCGATAACGTTTATATGCTTACAATTCCGAACGCAGTAGAAGAGGTCATCAAGAAGAAACCTTTTTTGGAAGGCGCTCTTGTGGAGGGTCTGATCAACCTGTCGGCGCTGGCCCGGCAGCTCAAACCCGAAATCGAAAAGAAGGTGGGCAAGGAAGTCAACGACAGCGCGGTGATTATGGCGCTCAACAGGCTGGTGCCGCGTCTGGAACTGATGTCGGCGATGAAGTTCAAGAAAGTGGTCGAAAACATCGGCGACATCATCGTCCGTTCCAATCTGGCCGACTATGCTTTCGTGAACTCCCCCACCCTTTACGAAAAGCAAGCTCAACTGCTGGGCCGGGTCCGTTCGATGAAAGACGTGTTCTGTACGTTCTCGCAGGGTATTTACGAGACGACGCTCGTGGTAAGCAGCTCGATGACCGGCATGGTCGATGAGATTTTCGCCGAGGAAACCAACATCGCCAAGACGGTCGATCTGTCGTCGATCACGGTCAAGCTGCCGGTCGAGAACACGATCTGCCCCGGCGTATACTACTATATTTTCAAGGAACTGGCTTGGGATAACATCAACATTACGGAGGTCATCAGTACCACCAACGAATTTACCGTCGTCATCAGCGACAACGACATCCATCGGGCATTCACCATCCTGATGGAAGCCAAGCGCATGGCGGGAGCCTGAGAGGCGGAAAACGGAGAGCGAGAAAAAGCGGGCGGCCGACGGGATTTCGGCCGCCCGCTCGACGTTCGGTGCGGTATGTTTCGAGAGGGGGACGGCGAACGCAGAAAAAGGCGTCGCCCTGCCCCTGAATCCGCTAAAGGACGACGATCATGTCGGCGATGGCGAATGTCGCGTAGCAGACGCTCGCCAGACCGTTCAGCAGGCCGAACGAGCGGCCCAGTCGGGCGATGTGCGCGGGCGTGATGAACAAGTGCTGGAACAGGAGCAGGCCGACGAACAGCGTCGTCCCGATCCAGTAGAGCGTGCCTGCTCCGTAGTGGAGGCCGGCTACGACGACGGCATAGACGGTAATCAGGTGAAGCAGGATGCTGATGGCGATGCCGCCCCGCACGCCGAACCGGGCCGGAACCGAGTGGAGCGCATGGCTGCGGTCGAACTCGATGTCCTGCAAGGCATATACGATGTCGAATCCTCCGCACCACGTGACGACCAGTCCGGTGAGCAGGATCGGAAACAGCGCGAAATGTCCGGTCACGGCGATGTAGGCGCCCACCGGAGCGATGCCTAATGCCACGCCGAGCACGATGTGGCACCATGCCGTGAAACGTTTGGTGAGGCTGTAGCCGAGCAGCACGATCAATGCCACGGGCGAGAGACAGAAGGCCAGCGGGTTGATCCACAGTGCGTCCGCCATGAACAGCGCGGCATTGACCAGAACGAAAATCAGAGCCTTGCGCGGCGAGATGACCCCGGAGGGAATTTCCCGCGAGCGGGTGCGCGGGTTGAGCGCGTCGATCTTGCGGTCGGCGTAGCGGTTGAATCCCATCGCCGTGTTGCGGGCCAGCACCATCGCCAGCAGAATCTTGACCAGCAGCAGGGTGCTGAACGTCGCGTCGGTCGTGCACAGCGCGTAGGTATACCCTACCAGCGCGAAAGGCAGCGCGAAGATCGTATGACTGAATTTAACCAGCGAGCCGTAGCGGGCCACGGTCTGTGTGTAATTCATAAAGGGGCTGTTTTTCTGAATCCGCAAAATTAACTAACTTTGCGTACCTTTAAAAAGAATGTATGAAGAATATCCGCAATTTTTGTATCATAGCCCATATAGACCACGGCAAGAGCACGCTCGCCGACCGCCTGCTGGAAACGACGAAAACCCTTTCCGAAAGGGAATTGCAGGCGCAGGTGCTCGACGACATGGACCTCGAACGGGAAAAAGGCATCACCATCAAGAGCCATGCGATCCAGATGGAGTACGTCTATCGGGGCGAAAAGTACATTCTCAACCTGATCGACACGCCGGGCCACGTCGATTTCTCCTACGAGGTCTCGCGGGCGATCGCTTCCTGCGAAGGGGCGCTGCTGATCGTCGATGCCACGCAGGGCATTCAGGCGCAGACCATATCCAACCTCTATCTGGCATTGGGGCACGATCTGGAAATCATTCCGGTGATGAACAAGATCGACATGGAGGCTGCGATGATCGACGAGGTGAAAGACCAGATCGTCGATCTGCTCGGCTGCGACCCGGACAGCATACTGGCCGCTTCGGGCAAGACGGGCCAGGGCGTCGAGGATATTCTTTCGGCCATCATCGAGCGGATTCCGGCACCCAAGGGCGACGAACAGGCACCGCTTCAGGCGTTGATTTTCGACTCGGTATTCAATCCTTTCCGGGGCATCATCGCCTATTACCGCATATTCAACGGCGTGTTGCGCAAGGGCGATCGGGTGAAGCTGTTCAATACGGGCAGCGAGTACACGGCCGACGAGATCGGCGTGCTCAAGCTCAAAATGCACCCTCGCGAGGAGTTGCGTGCCGGAGACGTGGGCTACATCATTTCCGGCATCAAGACGTCGGCCGACGTCAAGGTGGGCGATACGATCACCACCGTGCGCGAATCCTGCCGCGAGGCCATCGCCGGATTCGAAGACGTCAAGCCGATGGTGTTCGCGGGGCTCTACCCCGTCGAGACCGACCAGTACGAGGACCTGCGCGCCTCGCTCGAAAAACTGAACCTGAACGACGCCTCGCTGACCTACGAGCCCGAATCGTCGCTGGCACTCGGCTTCGGCTTCCGCTGCGGCTTTCTGGGCTTGCTCCACATGGAAATCATTCAGGAGCGCCTGTACCGCGAGTTCAACATGGACGTCATCACGACGGTGCCCAACGTTTCCTACAAGGTTCATACGAGCAAAGGCGACGTGCTGGACGTGCACAACCCCTCCGGCCTGCCCGAACCCACGCTGATCGCCTCGATCGAGGAGCCGTACATTCTGGCGCAGATCATCACCAAGACCGAATATCTGGGCAACGTCATCAAGCTCTGCATCGATAAGCGCGGGACGCTGCTCAACCAGACTTTCGTCACGCAGGACCGCGTGGAGATCAATTTCGACATGCCGCTGGCCGAAATCGTTTTCGACTTTTACGACAAGCTCAAGAGCATATCGCGCGGTTACGCTTCGTTCGACTACCACCAGACCGGCTACAAGCCCAGCAAGTTGGCCAAGCTCGACATCCTGCTCAACGGCGAGCCGGTGGATGCCCTCTCGTCGTTGACCTACATCGACCATGCCTACGATTTCGGGCGGAAGATGTGCGAGAAGCTCAAGGAGTTGATCCCTCGCCAGCAGTTCGACATCGCGATACAGGCCGCCATCGGGGCCAAGATCATCGCCCGCGAGACGGTCAAGGCCGTGCGCAAGGACGTGACGGCCAAATGTTACGGCGGCGACATCAGCCGCAAGCGCAAACTGCTCGAAAAACAGAAGAAGGGCAAGAAGCGCATGCGGCAGGTGGGCAACGTGGAAGTGCCGCAGGAGGCTTTCCTCGCCGTGCTGAAGATGGATTGATCCGCGGATGGACCGTTCGTTGCAGCCTTTCGTCCTGCAACGGCGGGCGTAGGGACGGAAGGGGCGGAAACGATTCGCGAGAAAAAGATTCCGAAGGTGGGCTGTTGCGTCCCGTCGCACTGTTTTTGTCTCCGTTCGAAGCGATCCGAAGGTGTCGTGCGTCTTTTCCGATTCTTTTTCGGGACGAATATTTTGTCGGAAAAAAGAAAAAACCGATATTTGCAGACACATCACGCGGAAATAGCTCAGTCGGTAGAGCATCAGCTTCCCAAGCTGAGGGTCGCGAGTTCGAATCTCGTTTTCCGCTCTTTTAATTGAAAATCAGGGGGTTGTATTTAGATGCGACTCCCTTTTCTTTGTCTTGCAAGTACGTGTGCCGGACAGCGGTCTGTCGCTTTTCGAAAACGGTGTTGTTATTCGGATAACGATGAAGAATATGCATTATATTTGCAGGGGAGGATAAATATCAAAAACGAAAGTTATGGCTTATTTGACAAACGAAAAACTGACCATCGTCGGTGCGGCCGGCATGATCGGCTCGAATATGGCGCAGACGGCTCTTATGATGCGCCTTACGCCCAATATCTGTCTCTACGATCCTTTTGCTCCCGCTCTCGAAGGCGTGGCCGAGGAGCTGTTCCACTGCGGATTCGAGGGGGCGAACATTACCTTTTCCTCGAATATCGCCGAGGCGTTGACCGATGCCAAATACATCGTTTCGTCGGGCGGCGCGGCACGTAAGGCCGGCATGACGCGCGAGGATCTGCTCAAGGGCAATGCTCAGATTGCCGAACAGCTCGGCAAGGACATTCGCACCTATTGTCCCGATGCGAAGCATGTGGTGGTGGTTTTCAACCCTGCCGACATCACCGGTCTGATTACGTTGATCTATTCGGGTCTGAAACCTTCGCAGGTGACTACGCTGGCCGCACTGGATAGCACGCGCCTGCGCAGCGAGCTGGCCAAATATTTCCGTATCTCTCCCGACGAGGTCCGCAACAGCCGCACTTACGGAGGGCATGGCGAGCAGATGGCCGTGTTCGCATCGACCACCACAGTGAAGGGCACTCCGCTCACCGAATTGATCGGCCGCGAAATTCCGCAGCAGGATTGGGATGCCATCCGCCAACGGGTGATCCAGGGCGGCAAGAACATCATCGACCTGCGCGGCCGTTCGTCGTTCCAGAGTCCGGCCTACCTTTCCATCGAGATGATCGCTGCCGCTATGGGAGGGCCCGCGTTCCGTTGGCCTGCAGGCGTGTATGTCTCGACGCCCGAATTCAATCACATCATGATGGCCATGGAAACGTCGATTACGCGCGACGGCGTGTCGTATAAGGTCGTCGACGGACTGCCCGAAGAGCATGCGGCCCTGAAGAAGAGCTACGAGCATCTTTGCGCCATGCGCGACGAGGTCATATCGCTCGGCGTGCTGCCGCCCGTCGGGAAGTGGAGCGAGATCAATCCCAATCTGGGATAGGATCGGGAGTCGTCGCGGGCCGGAGTTTCTTTTCGGCTCGGATGCCGGTCGACGGGATTTCCCGATCCGCTTTTGGGTAAAAAATCGAGGAGCCTCGTATGTCGATTGTATACGGGGCTCCCCTGTTTTTATCCGTTTGTCTTTCGGAATTGTTTCGGCATGGAGTCGGCAGGGCGGCCCGGCCGTCTGTCGGATGAGGGGACGCCGATTCGATGCCTTCCGGCGTACTTGCCTTTTGTCGGGATCGTTCCGTTCTTCGGAAACCGCAAAGGCATGAAAACCGACCGGGGACGTTTCCGTGAGGCATCGTTCGGGAGCGAAGAGGCGGTGTCTCTGCCGCCGTTCCGTTCTACTCGTCGCGGGGCGATGCCTGTGGAAGAGAATCGAGAAGTTCCGGCCGGAACTTCTCGATTCGGTCGGGGGCAGTCGCAGGATGCAGATGCGAGCTACCGTGCCGGACTTTTCGTCGCGGCCGTTCCGTCCTGCTTCAGGTACTTTTCGAAGAACGTCGTGATCTTGTCGAACGGAATCGTTCGGTCGTAGAGGTCGGTGTGATTGGCGCCGGGAACGATCAGCAGTTCCTTGTTGTCGCCCGTCAGCTTCTCAAACGCTCCTTCGCTGAAGTAGCGCGAATGCGCGTTCTCGCCGTGGACGAGCAGGACGGCGCTGCGGATTTCGCCGGCATAAGCGAGGAGCGGTGCGTTGAGGAACGCGAGGACGGAGGTCCTGTTCCATCCGTCGTTGGAGTTGAGCGAACGTGCATGGTAGCCCCGCTCGGTCTTGTAATAGTCGTAATAGTCCCTGACGAACTGCGGTGCATCGTCCGGAAGCGGGTCCGCCACTCCGCCGGCACGTTCGTTCGTACCGTTTCGGGCATCTTGGGTGCGCTGGGCGTTGAGCTGCCGGCGAAGTTCGTAACGGGCGTCGGCATCCATCGCGTCGAAGTAACCGTTGGCGCTCACGCGGCTCATATCGTACATCGTGGAGGCGACCGTCGCTTTGATCCGCGTATCGACGGCTGCGGCGTTGATCGCGAATCCGCCCCAACCGCAGATGCCGATAATGCCTATGCGTTCGGGGTCCGCGTCGGGAAGCGTGGAGAGGAAGTCCACCGCCGCGCTGAAGTCTTCGGTGTTGATGTCGGGCGAAGCCACGTAGCGGGGAGTTCCGCCGCTCTCGCCGGTGTAGGACGGATCGAAGGCGAGCGTGAGGAAGCCTCGTTCGGCCATCGTCTGGGCATAGCGTCCCGATGCCTGTTCCTTGACGGCACCGAACGGACCGCTGACGGCGATGGCAGGCAGTCGGCCCCCGGCGTTTCGGGGTGCGTACAGGTCGGCGGCGAGGGTGATGCCGTAACGGTTTTTGAACGTCACTTTGCGGTGATCGACTTTGTCGCTCTGCGGGAACGTCTTGTCCCATCGTTCGGTCAGGTTCGATGTTTCCATGTCTTCGTTTGTTTTTCGATTCGTTTCTCGGTTCGTGCAGCCGGTCAGCAGACCCATGCCCAGTAAGGCTGCGAGGGCTGTGCGTGCAAGGTTCGTCGTTTTCATCTTTTTTTCCGTATTATTTTCCGGGTTCTATTTTTTTGACGATGCGTGCCGGGTTGCCGGCGACGATCGTCATGGGCGGCACGTCTTTCGTCACGACGCTGTTGGCTCCGACGATGGCGCCGTAGCCGATCCTGACACCGGGCAGAATCGTGGAATTGATGCCGATCCACACCTTGTCCTCGATAACGATCGGCCTGCCGTAGGTGGCGCTGCGATTTTCGGGGTCCGCGTCGTGGTTGATCGTAATCAGGTTGACTTTCGGGCCGATGAATACGCCGTTGCCGACGGTTATGCCGCCGCGTCCGAAGAAGGTGCAGCACTGCTGGATGAAACACTCCTCGCCGATGTCGACCGGCTTGCCGTAGTCGATATAAAAAGGAGGGAGTACGGTGGTGCTCGCAGGCAGCGGCTTGCCGAGAATTTCCGCCATGAATGCGTGCACCTCTTCGGGCGTGCGGTAGCCCGTATTCATTTCCGTGGCCTTGCGCATGGTGGCGAAGATGTCGCCGATCAATTCGTCGTAACCGGGATCTTGGGGCGATACCGTTTCGCCGCTGAGGTCTCTTTCGAAAATGTCGTTCATCGTGTTTCGGATTTAGATTGTCGTTCGTCGCAAAGGTAGGGCGATAAGGGACATCGCATGTTGCTGTCCGGCTCAAATGGAATTGCCCAGAAGCTCGACCGTATGTTTTTCCAAAGGTCCGCCCGCCCGGCATGGCGGAAGCGGCTGTTTCGGGGCGCCGTTTGGCCGGAGCCGGATATTTCGGCCGGTTCTTCGGAGGACCGGCCGACGGTTATGGCGGACCTCCCCGGTCGCTGCGACGGCAGTCCCCTACCCGTTTCGCTGCGGATGCGGCTCTTCGGATCGTCCGGAGGGGGCATGTGCGGTTCCGGCGGCGGGCAGGGCGCTGCCGCTCGGCATGACGATGAAGTCGCGTCCGTTCGCACGGGATGCGGCTTCCATCGCTTGCCTCTTTCGGCGGCTTTTTGTGGAGACGGGCACGGAACACGCGTTCGGCTTTGCCTTGTCTGTGCGACGATCCGGTCGGCCGCACGGACCGTGTCGCCGGGAATCGGCAACGCGGCTCTCCGGTTCCGTCATGGCCGACCTGCGGTCGTGCCGGTTTCCATCGTTCTGAGGGACCGGGAGGTTAAATGAAGGGCGATTCCGCTTCTTCGTCGGTCGCTTCCAGCTTGAAGAAGACGGGGCGCAGTCCGTCGTTGCAGCAGGCGATCGCCACGCCCGGCCGACGAATCCAGTCGTCGAACCAGAACTGCCGGGCGCCGTTGGCCAGTGCGAACACATACTGGTGGATGGAGCGCCACGCCCCGTCGCACAATCCGTCGGGCTTGCCCGCTCCGGCGTAGAATACCTGTCCTTCTTTCATGGCCGGGCAGGCCGTGAGGCCCGGCATGCCGTATTCCCGCGCGAGGTCTTCGTTGAAGGTGGCGCGGAGCACCGTGATCTTTACTTTTTTCATAAGTCGCTATGTTTCAGGGTTAATACCAGTCGTGTTTTTCGTTGCGGTCGAGGGCGTCTATGGCGGCCATCTCTTCGGGCGTCAGGCTGAAGTCGAACAGCGCGATGTTCTCTTTCTGGTGGATGGGGTCGCTCGAACCGGGAACGACCGCCACGCCGTTCTGAAGGTTCCATCGCAGGACGATCTGAGCCGGCGACCGGCCGTGCCGTCGGGCGATCCGGCTGACGGTGCCGTCGCCCAGCAGGGCGTCCGTGTAGCCCCGGCCTCCGAGCGGGTACCATGCTTCGACGACGATGCCGTTCCGTTGCAGGAACTCCCTCGCCGCCCTGTCCCGGTAGTAGGGATGGATCTCGTTCTGGACCAGTATCGGTCCGATCTTCGTCCGGGGCAGGAACTCCCGCGTTTCCGCGATGTAGTAGTTCGACAGGCCGAGCGAACGGATCGTTCCGGCCTCGACGGCCCGTTCCATCGCCCTGTAGGCTTTCGTGTCGTGCGCTCCGGGATGGTGGAGCAGCATCAGGTCGATATAACCGATGTCGAGCTTGCGGAGCGATTCTTCGATGGCATTTTCGGCATCGGCGAATCGGTTCGGGTAGAGCTTCGTGGCGACGAACAGCTTCCGGCGCGGAATGCCCGACCGGCGGAGGGCTTCGCCGACCTCTTTTTCGTTGCCGTAGAAAGCGGCCGTGTCGAACTTGCGGTAACCGAGCCCGACGGCCGAGAGGATCGCCCAGATGCACGTTTCCCCGTGCAGGCTGTAACAGCCCAGCCCCACCGTCGGCATCGTATAACCGTTGCCGAGCGTGACGACGGGCGGCGTGCCGTCGGATCCGGTCGCCGGAGCGAAGGCTTCGCTTTCGTGCCGGCCGGTGGGCGCGGACATCCGTTTTCCCGCTTCGGCCGGGCCGTCGGTGCGGTGGCGGACGTCTGTCGGCGATGCCGTCGTTGCGGCTGGTGTCGGAAGCGATTTTTTCATGGAGCGGTCGGTTGTACCTTTACGGACAAAGGTAATGCGAAAGCCCCGCAGCGGCATTGCTGTGGGGCTCGAGTATCGTTGCTCAACGGCTCATATCGCTTCTTCGGAGGTTCAGGCGAGCAGGGCGGTCGGCGGGATGCCGTATTGTTTTTTGAATGCGGTCGAGAAATGCGACGGATTTTTGAACCCGACTTCGGCATACACGTCCACCACTTTCCGTCCGCCCTCCTTCATCTTGGCATAAGCGACTTCGAGCCGTTTGCGGATCAACCATTTTTCGGGCGTCAGGTCGCTGATCTTCTTGAAGTCGCGCTTGAACGTGGCCAGACTGCGTCCCGTATAGTGCGCGATTTCCTCCATCGAGAGTTCGTACATGTAGTTCTCGTTCAGGAACTCCAGAATGTCCATTTTCCACGGCTCGTTGAAGTCGAAAAGCGTCGGGGCGAAACGCTCGTCGATATGCAGCAGCGCGAGCAGTCCCTCCTGCAGTTTCAGGTCCATCAGATCGTCCTTCGGCTTGACATCGGGATCGAAATAGGGCGTCATCGAAGCGAACAGGCTCGTCAGTTCCGGCGTGCGGGGCAGTTTGATGACGCCGCCGTCGAGTTTCGGGGTGTCGGCCGGAATCCGGCGCCGGTCCCGCCGGCCGTACATCTGACGCAGGAACCGGCGCGTGAACATCAGGAAGATGCCGCAATAGCGCTCGCCTTCGTACGTCTTTTTGTACATCGTGATGTGATGGTCGCGCGGGATGAAGACGCACTCTCCTTTGCGGACGTGTATTTGCTCTTTCCCGTTGTCGAGGATCATTTCGCCCGAATAGACGTAGTTGAGCGCATATTCGCGCGAACGGTGGACGCATCCGCTCACGTCGTCGTAGAAGAAACTGTAAAATACATCGTTGTAATTGAAGATGAGCTTCATCGGGCCCGATTGTCCGGCATCGTCTCGTTGCATGGTCTCCGGTACGTTTTGGTTGTCTGTACACAAATATACGCAAACGAAACGGATTCGTTGCAGGACGGCCTGCGCTTTTTTCGCCTGTCGGCGGGCGTCCCGCCGACGGACCGGGGATGAGGCGCATTCACAGGACAGGGTGTGGGAGCATGTCATGCCCTACCCGTTCTCGCGTGGGCCTTCGGCGCCGTGCCGTCGTTCTTTGCCGGAGAGCGACAGGACCCTTTCGGCAGGCAGCATGCGCCGGAGCGTGGCCCTCGTAACGATCCGGCGGCTCAGGAAGCTCACGATATACCCCGTGGTGCAGGCAGCGACGAGCGTTCCTTCGCGTATGCCTTCGATCCGTCGGGAAAAGAGCAGCGAGAGCATGGCTGCCAGCACCACCAGCGAAACGTCGAAAACGACCTTGAATTTTCCGAAGTCCTTGCCGTAGCGCCGCGAAGCGTAATGCACGAAACCTTCGGCGCTCATCATCGTTACGCGAGGCTTGATTTCGAACACGATGCCGAGGGCCTGTACGAAGCATCCGGTCGCCAACAGGGCGGCCGCCGCTGCGTAGTGGGACGGGCGAAGTCCTTGGGTGAGCGCCATGTTGAAGTCGATGAATGCCGCGAAGAGGAACGAGAAGGGAATCTGCAACAGGATTTCGATGGCATCGCGTCGTGTCGCACGGTCGCGGATGAACCAGAACTGACCGGCGATCAGGAGCATGTTCACCGCGAAGGTCCACGCGCCGAGCGTCATCGGAGTGTGGAGGCTCAATACGTAGTTCATGCTCGTTATGGGCGTGGTGCCCAAGGACGAGCGCAGGATGAGCACGATGCCGGCCGAGAGAAAATAGAGACCGGCCACGAATAACAGGTATTTGCTCGCGAGGATTTTCATGCGGAACGTAAAAACGCCGCGAAATTACGAAAAAATAACCCATTCGGCCCTTTTCGGGGAAGATTGCCCTGCGGACGGGTAGAATTTCTTCCGGTTTTCAGGCTCCGGCCAGCCTGAGCAGATAGGTGATCAGCACGCCGATACCGACCGCTTGCCAGAGAACGGGACGGTCGAGTACGGCTTCCGCCGTCTCTTTTTTCCTCAGAAGATCGTGCAGCGAAACGACGAGCAGCCAGACGCAGAACACGACGAGCGGGATGCCCCACGGATGATACCGGAAACTTCCGGCGAGGTCGCCCCGGTAGAGATGGACGATCGACTTGGTCAATCCACCGTACAGAGGGCGGCGATGCGGACGAATTGGCGTTTCATGGCGGAGTCGCGGAATGTCCGTTCGGGCGAAAACAGGTCGGAAAGGGGTTCGTCCGAACGGCGTTCCGACCTGTTTTTCTCAGCCTGCGGTCTTTAGCTCATTGCTTTGAGGTTGCGCATCGCTTCCAGCGCCACGTCCTTGTTGTAATCCTTTACGTTGGAGGGCAGCGTGAAAATGAGGATGATCATCCAGATGACGAAACCGCCTCCGGTCAGCCAGTAAACGAGTTGCAGACCCCATTTGCCCAGATAGCCGTAGGGCATGCCCAAGCAGATCAACAGGAAAAAGTAGGCCAGACCGACCGATTTCTTCTTCCGTTTGTACTCTTCGACGAATTCGGCCTGCTTGTGTTCGGGCAGTTTGGCCAGTTCGGTTTTCACCATCGCGGGAAGCGTGTCCGCGATGGAGTTTTCGATGAACAGTTTATGTTCTTCCATGTTTGGGAGTGGTTGTGTCTTCCAGTTCCTCGAAGACCCTATTGAACGACGAAGCGTGGAACTGCAATGCCACGTCTGAATTGGAGGTCCTGAGATTACCTTTAGCACGGATGTGAGTATAGCAGCCCACGCTTACAGCGAGAGAACCACTATGCCGCTCTTTCGTGCTAAATCGAAAATTTCTCAGGTTTCCAATTCACGAGATCAGCATAACGCTTCTTAGAATATGTCCGGACGGGAAACCCCGTCCGGTGGCAAATATACGGAATATATTCGATGAAAAGAATAGCGATTCGGGCGGAAGCCCGGATCGCGTCGGCGTGAGCCGATTCGGGGAGCCGGATTGTGGCTGCGAATGTATTCGATGGAAAGGGTGCGGACGACGAACGGAGCCCTGTTCGCAGCGGCGAAACCGTTTTCTGGAGGACGCGGATGTCCGGGAATGACCTTTCGAGACGTTTTTTCGGAAATTTCGATGCGGATGGAGTCCACGTACGATGCGGTTTGTCCGTTTTCGGAGTCTGTCGCGGAAACGGGCCTCCGCAATCGGTGATGAAGGCCCGTCGACGGACGGGAGAAGGAGAAAATCGCTGTTTGCGGATAGCGGGCGTGTTACGCTGTCGGCCGGGCTGAGGAGAACGCTTCGAACAACTGTCGGAATTTCTCCCCGTCGCGGCAACTGAAAACGTAGGTTTTGCGGTCGGTCGCGACTTTGAGCAGGTGGCGGCGCTCCGTGGCGAACAGGATGTAATGCCCCAGTTTCTTATTTTTGAAATGTCCCAGATAGCCCAAGAATCCTCCGCTGCCGAATGTCCGGATCGAACCGGCGAGGGCATCCGGCGCGAGCGTCTCGATGCTGCGGATCGTGTGCAGCGGGATAATGATTTGCCCGACGGCTTTTTTCAGGCATAGCGACCGGTCGTCGATACGCAGGCGGATCGGGACGAGGGCGAAACACGGGGCGATGCAGATGACGATTGCCGCGCAGGTTACCACGGAGACCGTATCGGTGAGCGGAATCAACCATACGAACGGTACGAAGAGGAGCGAGAGCGTGAAGACCGTGATCGCGATGACGGTCTTGTCCCAATGGAAACGGGAAATCGTGGCATTTTCGTCGGACATGCGGCAGATGTTTTAGCGGTGAATGATCGGGGTGTATCGCGGTTGTGACGATAAAGTTAGCGGATATTTTCCGGACCGGCAAGTCCGAGGGGTGCTCGCGGCTGGAAAACTCAGCCTATGTCTGCCGGGAGGGAGCGGGGAGAATGGCAGCGTCCTTATTGCGAAGCGGCCGATATAGGTGTGCCCGAATTTCTTGAGGCGGTAACCGAGCCGGAGGGTGCGGAACGTCGGTATCCTACCCCGGTGTCCTCATCCGACCGGGATGAGTTGCCCGCGATGCCGAGAGCGGGGTTCGTGCAGGCATGTCCGTCGGGCGGTTTCCGGATCGGACGATAGCGCAGCGTGCCTTGGAAACTGCGCGTTGTCCGGTATGGGGGGGGAATCGGTTTGAGGCGCGGGCGATTTCCGGGGCGATCGCGGTCGCGACGAAGAGAAAAGAGAAGAACGGAAAACGCCGGGCGGAACGTTTCGTGTTTGGATAACGGGTTCCGACAACAGGCATGCGGGATGCGGCGATTCTGCCGGTCCGTGCGTCCGATGTACGGTCCTGTGCCGCGGCGAAGATCGGATAGGGATTTTTTCGGGTCGACCGGCCGGCAAACGGTCGTTTGGGGCCGTTCCCGAAAAGGGACGATTTTCGGTGAGCTGCCGGACGGACCGGGAGCTGCCGGCGGGACGGAATCGGGAGTACACGCTCGTGGGCCGGGAAACGGCGGCAAAAAAAGGAGCGCCCGCGGGCGCTCCTTTCCTTCCACTGAAAAAATCACTTGCTTTAAACAAAACTTAACGGGTCTGAAAATGTTTACGGTGTAAATGTATTCGCTTCTGTGCTTTCCTGCAACCTTTCCGTGCGTAAATACCGATAAAGAGGGAGGGTTGCGGCGAGGAATCCCCATAAATGGCGAGGCTGGAGAGGACAGGCTTCGGTGCTTTTCCGTCGTCCTTAGCCTGTCCGTTTCCGCCCGTTTCCCGGTCGCGGGCTCCGATCTTTTGCTATCTTTGCCGAAAACGGAAAATCGCGGTTACGGACCGCAAAGCGAAGATGAAAAACATTCTGACATTTCTCGATGCGTTGAGGCGTCACAATGACCGGACGTGGTTCGAGGCCAACAAGAGCTGGTACAGGGATGCGAAGGGCGAGTTCGACGAGTTCGTCGGCCGTCTGATCGTGGGCATCGCGTCGTTCGATGCCGAAGTCGCCGGGCTCGACGTGCGCGACTGCACGTACCGGATCTATCGGGACACCCGGTTCAGCGCCGACAAGTCGCCCTATAAGACCCACATGGGGGCCTACGTGTGCCGGGGCGGGAAAAAGTCCGGTTATTCGGGCTACTATTTCCATCTCGAACCTCGTGGCGAGGGCTTCTTGGGCGGGAGCATGATCGTGACGGGCATGTACATGCCTTCGTCGGCCGTGCTCCGGAGCATTCGCGAGGAGATCGTGGACAACGGCGAAGGGTTTCTGGAGGCGCTCGCCGCGGCCGAGGGATTCCGCATGAACCGGGACGCCGTGCTGAGGCGCGTTCCGGCGGGCTTCCCTGCCGACAGCCCGTATGCCGAATACCTGAAGTTGAAGAACGTCTATCTGGAACGTGCGGCGGACGAGGATTTTCTTTTGCGTCCCGACATGCTGGAGCGCACGGTCCGGGCTTTCGAGACGACGCTGCCGTTCAATCGCTTGATCAACCGGGCGGTCGAATACGCCTACGGGAACGAGTGATCCCCCGTTTCGGGCGGCGGGACGTGGCGGGGGAGGCGGAGGCTTTCGGTGCGGGAACAGTGGCGCGAGAGCGATGCCGGCGGGACGTTTCGGACGGTGTCTCGAAACGCTGCGGGGAGAGTTTCCGGCGGAAAAGCGGGGGCGGACGTCCTCGTTCCGTTCGGGTTCGGAGAAGGTGTCGTATAAACGGGCGGCGCGGCAATTATGTCGCGCCGCCCGTTTGCACGCGGTTCGGGGGACCGGTTGTCGCCGCGACGTTTCCGTTTCGTCGGACGGTACGGTCGCAGGTCGCGTTTAGAAGACGAGATAACGGGAGAGCAGGTAGCCGGCGCCCATCAGCCATACGAAGAGGATCGCCGCGAGGATGAAGGGTTTCATGCCGGCTTTCTTGAACTTTTCGATGCTCGTTTCGGCGCCGAGCGCCGTCATGGCCATCGTCAGCAGGAACGTATCCGCCTCGTTGATGAAGTCGATCGTCGGGGCAGGAAGCCATACCAGCGAGTTGAAACCGATGACGGCCAGAAAGCCCAGTGCGAACCATGGAACCGCGATCCTGCGCGGGGCGGCCGTTTCGGCGTTCGGTTCGTCGGAAGACTTGCGGCGCCGTGCGGCCGAGTAACCGATCAGGAGCAGCACCGGGACGAGCAGCATGACCCGGATCATCTTGACGATGATCGCGGCGTCGGATATTTCTTCGCTCATGGCGTTGCCCGCTCCCACCACGTGCGCTACCTCGTGCAGCGTGGCGCCCGTGTAGAGTCCCATCCGTTCCGGCGAGAGGCCGAGCATGCCGTTGGCGTAGAGGGCCGGGTAGAGAAACATCGCCAGCGTGCCGAAAATGACGACCGTCGAGACGGCCACGGCCGTCTTGTAGGGCTTGCTGTGCAGCGTGGCTTCGGCGCCCAGAATCGCTGCGGCGCCGCATATCCCGCTTCCGACGGAAGTCAGCAGCGCGGTGTCTCGGTCCATTTTGAGCCATCGGCCCACGAGAATGCCTCCGCAGACGGTCGTCGCGACGACGATGGCGTCGATGCCCAGCGCCGTGAGGCCCACGGCCGCCACGTCCTGAAAGGTCAGGCGGAATCCGTAGAGCACGATGCCCAGCCGTAGAATCTGTTTCGAGCAGAACAGGATGCCCGGCACCCACGTGGCCGGCAGGCGGTTGCGCAGGCTGTTGGCGTAGAGCATGCCCAGCACGATGCCGATGATGAGCGGGCTGAGCGAGAGACGGGCGACGGGTGCGAGGCCGCAGAGATAGAATGCCGCGCAGGAGAACAGCGCGATGAGCAACATGCCGTGGAGCATGTCGCTCCGCTTTTCGGTAATTTTCATTTTCATGGCGTTTCGTTCGAACGGTGTCCGAAAGGACGACGACGCAAAAGAAGTGCATTTTTTCGAAATCGGGGACAAAAAAACGACGATTCACGGCCGGGCGGTCGTCCGAACGATTCGCGAAAGGGGGCCGGTCCGGCTCCCGCACCGGGGAGGCGCTCGGCGGCTGCGTGCCGGCCTGTGCCGCTGTCCGTGCGGTTTTTGTTGATAATCTTCCTTGTCGGAGGTTGGCCGCTTGCCAAACTTTTCGTAACTTTCGCGCCGTTCGGAGGCGCTTTCTCCTTTCGGGAGGGCGGCTTTCTGCCGATGACGGGAAAAATCGAAATAACGAAAACATAGGTATGAAAATTTCATTCAACTGGCTTAAACAGTATGTCGAAACCGATCTGGATGCCGAGCAGACTGCCCGCATCCTGACGGACATCGGGCTCGAAGTGGAGGGATTCGAACGTTCGGAGTCGATCCGCGGCGGGCTCGCCGGTCTGGTCGTGGGCGAAGTGCTCACGTGCGGGAAACATCCCGATGCCGATAAGCTGCATGTGACGACCGTCGATCTGGGCGACGGCGTGCCGGTGCAGATCGTCTGCGGCGCGCCCAACGTGGCGGCCGGTCAGAAGGTGGTGGTCGCCACGATCGGCGCGACGCTCTATCCGGCGGGCGAAGAGAACGGATTCAAGATCAAGAAGAGCAAGATCCGCGGCGTGGAGTCGTTCGGAATGCTTTGCGCCGAAGACGAGATAGGCGTGGGTACGGCCCACGACGGCATCATCGTGCTGCCCGCCGAGGCGAAGGCCGGAACGCCGGCCCGCGAGCATTTCGGCATCGAGGACGACTATCTGTTCGAAATCGGTCTGACGCCCAACCGCGTCGATGCGGCTTCGCATTACGGCGTGGCGCGCGATCTGGCGGTCTATCTGCGTTCGCAGGATATGCCCTGCCGGCTCGCCCTGCCGTCGGTGGAAGGTTTCGGACAGGATGTCTCCGGTAAGGAAATTTCTGTCGAAGTGCTCGACGGCGAGGCCGCGCCGCGCTATATGGGCGTGACGATGACGGGCCTCAAGGTGGGGCCCTCGCCCGAATGGTTGCAGCGCAGGCTGCGGGCCATCGGCATGAACCCGAAGAATAACGTGGTGGACATCACCAACTTCGTGCTGCACGAGACGGGGCAGCCGTTGCACGCTTTCGATGCCTCGAAGATCGCCGGCGGAAAGATCGTCGTGCGGACCTGCGACGAGGGCACTCCGTTCGTGACGCTCGACGGCGTCGAACGCAAGCTCTCGGCCGAGGACCTGATGATCTGCAACGCGCAGGAGCCGATGTGCATCGCCGGCGTGTTCGGCGGACAGGATTCGGGCGTGACCGAGACGACGACCGAAATTTTCATCGAGAGCGCCTATTTCAATCCGGTGCGGGTGCGCAAGACGGCCAAGCGGCACGGCCTCAATACCGATTCGTCGTTCCGCTTCGAACGCGGCGTCGATCCCGACATGGCGCCCTACGCGCTGATGAGGGCCGCGATGCTCGTCAAGGAGCTGGCCGGAGGCGCGATCTCGTCGCCCGTCACGGACTTCTATCCCGTACCCGTCGAGCCGTTCCGCTTCGAGCTGTCGTTCGACCGCGTAAGAAAGCTCATCGGCAAGGACATCCCCACGGAGACGATCCGCAAGATCGTCGGGGCGCTCGACGTGACCGTCGAGGGCGAAGCGGACGGTGTGCTGAGCGTGGCCGTTCCGCCCTATCGGGTGGACGTGCGCCGCGAGGCCGACCTGATCGAAGACATCCTGCGCATTTACGGTTACAACAACATCGAGATTCCGCAGCATGTCCATTCCACGCTTTCGTATGCGCCCCACCCCGACCGCGACAAGCTGGTGAACCTGTTCTCGGATACGCTGTCGGCCAACGGATTCAACGAAATCATGAGCAACTCGCTCACCCGCTCGGCCTATTACGAGGGGCTGGCTTCCTACCCCGCCGAGCGCTGCGTGCGCATCCTCAATCCGTTGAGCAACGACCTGAACGTCATGCGGCAGACGTTGCTGTTCAACATGATGGAAGCCATCGCGCTCAATGCGAACCGCCGCAACGGGGATCTCAAGCTCTACGAATACGGAAACTGCTATTTCTACGATGCGGCCCGCGAGGCCGACGGCGGGCTGGCCCCCTACTCCCAGCGGGCGATGGTTTCGATGGCCGTCACGGGTGCTGACCATGCCCCGTCGTGGAACGTCTCCTCGGAGCCCGCTACGTTCTTCACGCTGCGTGCGGCCGCCGAAAAGGTGCTGCGCCGCTTCGGACTGGACCTCTGCGACGCGACGACCGAACCGCTCGAAAGCGATCTGTACGCCGAGGCGGTCTGCTGCCGTTTCAACGGCAAGAAGCTCGTCGAAATGGGTGTCGTGTCGAAAAAAATCCGGAACCGTTTCGATGTCAAGAACGACGTATACTATCTGGAACTCGATTTCGACGCGCTGCTCAAGATGACGCGCAACCATGCCGTCACGGCCTGCGAACTCTCCAAATACCCCGAAGTGCGGCGCGATCTGGCGCTGTTGCTCGACCGCGGAGTGACTTTCGCGCAGTTGCATGCCGTCGCCGTGGCCACGGAGAAGAAACTGCTCAAGCAGGTGGCGCTGTTCGACGTGTACGAAGGCGACAAGCTGCCCGCCGGCAAGAAATCCTACGCGTTGAGCTTCGTGCTCGAAGATACGACCAAGACGCTGACCGATCAGGTGATCGACCGGACGATGAACAACCTGATCCGGGCGTTCGAACGGCAGCTCGGCGCCCAGATCCGCTCGTAGCGTTCCGCCGAGGGAGCGCAACGACATAATCGAAGACAAACCTTATCAATCGCTATGCAGGAAAAAATATTGATTCTGGACTTCGGGTCGCAGTACACGCAGTTGATCGCTCGACGTGTGCGCGAACTGAACGTCTATTGCGAAATCCATCCTTTCAACAAGATTCCGACGTTGGACGAATCGGTCAAGGGGGTGATTCTTTCGGGAAGTCCCTACTCGGTCCGCGACGAAAAGGCGCCGCAGGTCGATCTGTCGTCCATCAAGGGACGTCTGCCGCTGCTGGGCGTATGCTACGGCGCCCAGTATCTGGCGCAGAATTACGGCGGCGAGGTGAAGCCTTCGGCCACGCGCGAGTACGGCCGGGCGATGCTCTCCAAGGTCGAGGGCGACGATCCGCTCATCTGCGGCCTGTCGGGCCGCAGTCAGGTGTGGATGTCGCACGGCGACACGATCGTCCGCATTCCGGACCGTTACAAGATTATCGCCAGTACGGAGGAGGTGCCCGTGGCGGCTTTCCGCATCGAGGGCGAGCGCACGTGGGGCATTCAGTTCCACCCCGAAGTGTACCACTCCACCGAGGGCAAGCAGTTGCTCAGTCACTTCGTCGTGGATATATGCGGATGCCGTCAGGACTGGACGCCCGATTCGTTCATCGAATCGACCGTGCGCGAGCTGCGTGCCAAGTTAGGCGGCGACAAGGTGCTGCTCGGCCTTTCCGGCGGCGTCGATTCGTCGGTGGCGGCCGAACTGCTCCACAAGGCCGTCGGCGACCAGTTGATCTGTATTTTCGTCGATATGGGTCTGTTGCGCAAGGACGAGTTCGAAAACGTGCTGCGCTCCTACGAGTCGATGGGGCTGAACGTAATCGGCGTGCGGGCCGGCGATAAGTTTCTCGCCGATCTGGCCGGCGTGACCGACCCCGAAAAGAAGCGCAAGATCATCGGCCGCGACTTCATCGAAGTGTTCGACGAGGAGGCGCAGAAGCTCACCGACGTCAAGTGGCTGGCCCAGGGAACGATCTATCCCGACGTGATCGAGTCGATGTCGGTGAACGGTCCTTCGGCGACGATCAAGTCGCACCACAACGTGGGCGGACTGCCCGAAAAGATGAACCTTCGGATCGTCGAACCGCTGCGCCTGCTCTTCAAGGACGAAGTCCGTCGCGTGGGGAAACAACTGAACATTCCGATGGATATTCTGGGGCGGCATCCGTTCCCCGGTCCCGGACTGGGTATTCGCATTCTGGGCGAAGTGACGGCCGAAAAGGTCCGCATCCTTCAGGAGGCGGACAAGATTTTTATCGACGGCCTCAAGGAATACGGTCTCTACGATCGGGTATGGCAGGCCGGCGTGATGCTGCTGCCCGTCCAGTCGGTGGGCGTCATGGGCGACGAGCGCACCTACGAGAACTGCGTGGCGCTTCGGGCCGTGACCTCGACGGACGGCATGACGGCCGACTGGGTGCACCTGCCCTACGAGTTTCTGGCCAAGATGTCGAACGACATCATCAACCGCGTGCGCGGGATCAACCGCGTCGTCTACGACATCAGCTCGAAACCGCCCGCAACGATCGAATGGGAATAGTCCGATTCGGCTACTCTCTGAGCCCCGACTTCGAAAGTCGGGGCTTTTTTTGTCCGTCTGTCGCAGGAATCCGTCGGGTGTGCGCCGGTTTATAAATTGCGTGAAAAGGACGATATACACTTGTTTTCGAAGTCATTGAAACCGTCAGAATTTACTTTTGTGAACCGAAAGGCCGACCGTCGCCCCCGCTGTGCGAGGACGGAAAACGGGGCCTTCGGACCGGTCCCCTGCCGACGGAGACGCTACCCTCGGAAGCGGGAGAAGCGGCGGCACGATACCGCGAACGAACCCAGCCGAGATAACCGATTGTTAACGAATAACGAACTTAAAAAAAGAAGAGATGAAGGTATTGAAGTATTTGACGATGATGATTGCGATGGCGTGCATGAGCATGCCCCTGACGGGTTGCAGCGACGACAAAGACGATGATGCGAAAGACGCCGCGACGATGATTGCGGGGGATTACAGCGGGACGTTGAGCGTGATGGGTTATACGGACCAGTACCGGGCCTATGTGGGTGTTTCGCGGAAGTCGGCCGATGCGGTAGCTGTCGTGGTGGATTGCGACGAGTTGAACATGCACCTTTCGTCGGTCATACTGGACATTACGGCCAAGGGCAGTTCGTTCGAGCTTACCTCGACGTCGAAGGCCGTCAGCGGTGCGGTGGTCGGCGACAACCTGAATCTGACGTTCTCGACCGGTAACGACACGTTCGCGTTTTACGGGAAAAAATAGCCCGGCGTCCGTGTCGGCTTCGGGATCGGTTTTCGGTTTCGGGCCCGTTTGCCGACTGGACTCTCCGGGAACGTTTCCGATAAGCCGGGTGCGGGACCGGACTCGTTCGAGCTGTGCCGAGGCGAGAAAACCTGCATGAAAACGAACGTTTCGGCGTGCCCGGTGGGAAAAACGGCCGTCCCCGTGCGGTGCGGTTTTTCTGCGGCCGGCGTGCCGCAGCCGCCGGAACGGCACAGGGGGACCCGCTCGTATGAACGGCCGGAGAATCGCCCCGGCCGTGGCAGAAGACGGTCTTTCGGCGGAGAGGAACGGTCAGCGGAATGTCCCGGACCGTTTTCGAATCGCCGGCGTCGCTTTGGGGCGGCCGACAAATACCGGGAAGCGTTCGGTTCTTCCATGACGATGGATAGCGGACCATTCGTTCGACGAATAAAAAGAAAGGTTCTCCTCCGGGACGGACAGCATGCCGTCTCGTATCATTGACCCCCGAAGAGGCGAGCCGATTTTGTTTATCCGTCGTCGGAGCGGTCCGGCGCGTGTCGTCGGGACGGCCGATAAGGCTCACGTTTCCCTGCTTATGTTGCTAATCCTTTCTTATTCGGTATCCGTCGGAGCCTTGTCGGATGCGCTCAAAAAATTTCATTTATGAAAAACTTCAAAAGCATGTTGGCCAAGTGGTCCGTCATGGCGTTTGCCGTAGCCGGGTTGTCGAGTTGTATGGTGACGCAGGCCGGAATGGGCGGTATTTACACGAACGTGAAGCAGGGCGAAGGCGTGACGTCCAATTCCCGCGGTTCGAAGGTCGGTACTTCCAAGGCCAGTGCGTATGTCGGCATCATCGCTGTGGGCGACGCGTCGATCGAAGCGGCTGCTAAATCGGCCGGTATCACCAAGATCAGCCATGTGGACAGCCAGAAGAAGAGCATTCTCGGAATCGTATCTTCCACGACGACTGTCGTGTACGGCGAATAGCGGGTCTTTTTCATTCCAAGAGGCGGGCATGGGATTTTCCGTGCCCGCTTTTTCGACTATGAAACGTTTGTTCGTTCTCTTTTCGTTGTTGTCGTGCGTCGGGGTTTCGGCGCAGAACATGAAGAACTTTTACCGGCAGGCCAAACACGACGAGGGTACGCTCTACTTCGTCCTTCCTCGCGAAATGGCCTGCTGCGAAGCGGGGCCGGGCGGGTTCTCCGGATCGCTCTCTTACGATTACACCTATCTGGACGCGCGCGACTCGGTGGCGATGTTGATGACCGTGGCGACCGACGGGGTTTTCGAGGCCGATTCGGTATGTTTCGAAACCGTCCGGGGTGCGTTCGGGTTCGGCGCGGAACCGATTTATCGCACGGCCGGGAAACGGGAGTGGCGGAGTCGCCTGCGGTGCGTCGTTCCCTACGATCTGTGGGCGGAGATGTATCGTGCCTCCGAGCCGTTCGTGCTGCGGGTCTATTCTTCGAAAAGCGGTGCGGGTCCGGGTTTTTCCGATAAAAGAAAGACGTGGAAGAAGATTCGCCCGTATTTCGGCACTTTGCAGGAGACGATCCGGCTCAACCGATAGGAAGCGGTCGGACGTGTCGGACAGGGTGTCTTCCTTCCGGCCGGTCGGGCCGGCGGTTCCGATTCGACGGGAGGACGTCCGGTGCGTCGGACCGCGTTTGCGGGAGGGTGTCTGCGACTTGTCGGGACACCCTCTTTCCGTTCGGGGCGGCGGGGCTTCTCTTTCGGCCGGGCGGTCGTGTTCGGAAAAAGGGTCCGGTATCGGACAGTGTCGCGGGAGCGTCGGCGCGAAAAAATCCGTTTCCCCGTTTCCCGAATACTGCGGTGCGGTCGTTCTCCGTTTGTCGGACGGAGCCTTTCGTTCCTGCTCTTTCCGCATTCGCCGGCGCGGCCGGGCGGAGCGACGGGAGAAAAGAGGAGCAGGCTCCGTCGGACGGAAACGGGAAAGAGAGATTTTCGCCGTAAAAGGGTGTGAAGGAGATGATTACTTTGTTCGTTATCATGTTGGTCGTTCGGTTCGTGCGAAGAAGAAGCCGCGGAGGATGACCGGTCGCGAGACGGGCCGAGCGCATCGGGGTGACGAGGGTCCGGGGCGGTCGGGCGAAGAGAAATAAGCTGTGCGGCTGCGATTTTTCGCGTCGTTTTGGTACCTTTGCCGAATCTTTGGAACCGGACCGGTTTTCGGGTCCGGCTTTTGTACATCGAAGCGAGAGAATATGGCGGAGCGACTGGACGAAGCGACGGAAAGACTGGAGACGGAAAAGGTGGGGCGTTTGCTGCTCGACTATTCGATCCCTGCCGTGATCGGGATGGTCATGATGTCGATGTACAACATCGTCGACAGGATCTTCATCGGTCAGGGCGTGGGGCCGTTGGCCATTTCCGGGCTGGCGCTGACCTTCCCGTTGATGACGCTCGTGACGGCCATCGGCACGCTGGTGGGTGTGGGCGCCTCTTCCCGCATTTCGATCGTGCTGGGCATGAAGGATTTGCGTTGGGCCCGGAACATCCTCGGCAATGCGTTCGTGCTGACGTTCCTGTTTTCGGGGGTGCTCGTCACGCTCTCCATGCTTTTTCTCGACGACGTGCTCGTCTGGTTCGGCGGAAGCGACCGGACGATTCCCTATGCGAGGGAATACTTGCGGATCGTGATTCCGGGAAGCATCCTCTCCAACCTGAGTTACAGTTTCAGCGGCATCATGCGGGCGTCGGGCTATCCGCGCAAGTCGATGTATACGGTACTCATCGGCGTGGGCGCGAACGTGGTGTTCGATCCGATTTTCATATTCGGATTCGGGATGGGCATCCGCGGGGCGGCCGTGGCGACGGTGCTGTCGATGTCGCTCAGCGCGATGTTCGTGCTGGGGCATTTTTTCGATTCCCGTCATCAGGTGCATTTCCGCCGCGACAGTTGGGGTTTGCGGCCGCGCATCATCCGCAACATCGTTTCCATCGGTATGGCGCCTTTTCTGATGAATACGGCGGCCAGCGTCGTGAATATCATCATGAATAACCGGCTCGTCGAAAACGGCGGCGATCTGGCCATCGGGGCGTTCGGTATCGTGAACAGCTATGCCATTCTGGTCATCATGGTCGTCATGGGCATCTGTCAGGCCATGCAGCCCATCGTCGGGTACAACTACGGGGCCCGGAAATACAAACGGGTCAAAGACGTGCTGCTGCTGACGATTCGGGTGGCCACGATAGCCGTAACGGTCGGCTTCGTCTGTTGCGAGACGTTTCCGGGCGTCATGGTCCGGGCCTTCACGTCCGACCCCGATCTGGCCGAGATGGCCCGGCAGGGGATGCGTCTGGCCTATATGATGTGGCCCGTGGTGGGGTTCCAGATCGTGGTTTCCACCTTTTTCCAGTCGATCGGCAAGGCCTACAAGGCGATCTTCATGGGGCTCTCGCGGCAGGTGATTTTTCTCATTCCGGCCCTTTATCTGTTCGCGAGCCGGTTCGGTCTGGAGGGCATCTGGCTCAGTATGCCGTTTTCCGATTCGCTGGCGGCGATCATCGGGCTCTGTTTCCTGCTTCGGGAAAAAAAGATTCTCTACGGCCGCACGGTCCGGAAGGTATAGTTCTTGCGGAGGAAAGGGCGTCGCCGTCGTACGGCCTAAAACCTCTCTGCCATGAAAAATCCGAACGTTCAGCTGGGTAGCCGGACCGCGCCCGAAGGGTTCCGCATCACCGTCCTGCGGGACGGACCTTATCTCGTTTTCGGTCATCCGCCCTTGGTGCAGCAGTTTCTGATGCCGGACCGCAACGGGGAAATTTGGTATTACAAGGAAGGACTCCGCTATTCGACGGCGGCCGAACCCGTGGCGCTGTGCCGCTGCGGTGCGTCGGCGAACAAGCCCTATTGCGATGGTGCGCACCTGAGCGCGGACTGGGACCCTTCGCTGACGGCCTCGGAGGAACCCTTGCTGGACGGGGCCGACCGGTTCGAGGGACCGGAGGTCGCGCTGACTGACAATCCGACCTATTGCGCTTTCGCCCGGATGTGCGATGCCAAGGGACAGGTGTGGAATCTGGTGGACCGGCCGGGCGACCGGGCCCGCGATCTGACGGTCCGCGAGGCCGACCGCTGTCCTGCGGGACGTCTTTCGGCATGGAAGGACGGGGTGCCGCACGAGCCGGAGTTCGAACCGTCGCTCGGCCTGATCGAAGACCCGCAGCAGGCATGCAGCGGTCCGCTCTGGGTACGGGGCGGGATTCCCGTGAGCCGGGACGACGGTTTCACCTACGAGGTGCGCAATCGGGTGACGCTCTGCCGCTGCGGCCGCTCGTCCAACAAACCCTTCTGCGACGGCGCGCATGCTTCGGTGCATTTCGACGACGGATTGCCCGGTGCTCCGGACCCGGCCGGAAAAGAGTGGTAGCGGTCGGACGGGACGGACCGCCCGGATCGACCGGCGGCGGGATTCGATACGACGTTAAGATATGGAGGATGTCCGGCTTGGGCCGGGCATCCTCTTCGGTTATCGGTTCGCGAGGTTCGGGAAATTTCCGGCTACGGGATGATTCGAGTGCGGCGGAACTCGGAGGCGGTCCCGTACTTCCCGGAATCCGTTGCGCGGTAGAGGGATTCCTTCCGTTTCGACCGTTTTCTCCGTCCGGCGGATGCGCGGGGCGGTTTTATCGGCCCGTCGTGTTGGCTCGAATGGTTGAAAATGTTAATTTTGTAGAAACGGGCGTCCGCTGCGGCGGAACGGGAATGGAACTATAACTTAACTTACTGGATATGATGAAGAAAACGAATGTGAAGATTTTGCTGCTTTCCTTGGGCGCATGGCTGGCGGTCCACGGTTCGGCGACGGCCGGAAAGAAAGTTGCCGGGATCGTTCCGGAAAGATTGACCTGCGAGTACCGTATGGCTCCGGTCGTGGACATGGCCCAGCCCCGGCTCTCGTGGATCAACCGGGCGCCCGAAGGCGCGAAGGGCGCCGCACAGAGCGCATGGCAGATCCGGGTGGCTACCTCGAAAGAAAACCTGCTCTCCGGCAAGGCCGATGCGTGGGACAGCAAAAAGGTGAAAGGCGGACAGTCCACGCTGGTGAAATACGGGGGCGAGCCGCTTCGCTCGTGCCGGACCTACTGGTGGCAGGTGCGCGTCTGGGACGGAGAGGGCAAGGCCTCGGCGTGGAGCGAGCCGGCCCGTTGGACGATGGGCGTGCTCGATCCCTCCGAATGGCGATGCCGCTGGATCGGTGCGCCTTGGCAGGGCGAGGAGTCGCTCGTGGATGCCGGAGGCGAGGTGCCGCCCCCTGCGCCGATGATGCGCAAATCGTTCGCCGTAGGTAAGAAAGTGGCTTCGGCGCGCTTTTTCGGGACGGGGCTCGGCTATTTCGAGCTCTACCTGAACGGTCGCAAGGTGAGCGACGACGTGCTGGTGCCCAACCAGACGAACTACGATAAGCGCGAAGGGCTCAATAGCGGGGTGATTCCGGTCGACGACAAGTTCCGCGAGTATCGGGTGATGTACCTCGGCTACGACGTGACGGATATGCTGCAACAGGGCGAGAACGTGATCGGGACCGTGCTGGGGAATGGTTTCTACAACGCGAAGATCCACTGGGTGAAACCCTACCGGTCGCCGCGCTTCTTCGGACAGCTCCACATCGTGTACGAAGACGGTACGCAGCAGATCGTGCCCAGCGACGAGACGTGGAAGGCGGCGCAGGGTCCCATCGTCGACATGCTGTATTCGGGCGAACATTACGATGCGCGTCGCGAGATTGCCGGATGGAACGCTCCGGGCTTCGACGATTCGGCATGGCAGAACGTCGCTCTGCGCAATGCTCCGCTCGGACGGCTCGTCGCCCAGAGCTCGCCTTCGGACAAGGTGATGGAAGTGCTCGAACCGGTCGCCATCGAAAAGCTCGGCGAAGGACATTACAAGGTCGATTTCGGACAGGAAATTTCGGGGTGGCTCCATCTGCACGGTCTTCGCGGCGAAGCCGGACGGAGGATCGACATCCGTTACATCAGCGAGTCGCCCAACGGCTCCAACAGCTATACGATGAAAGGCGAAGGCGAGGAGTCCTATCATACGCATTTCTCCTGGTACGTTTTCCGCGAGATCGAGCTGAGGGGCTGGCCCGGCGAACTCCGGCCCGAACAGCTCCGGGCCGAAGCGGTGTATACCGAGACGGAGGCGGACTCCTATTTCGAGTGTTCGAACGAACTGTTCAACACGATCAACCGGATTTGGCGGCGCAGCCAGACGGACAACATGCACGGATGTATCGCCAGCGATTGCCCCCATCGCGAGCGTTCGGCCTATACGGGCGACGGTCAGGCCGCTTTCGTGACGGTGATCCACAACTTCGACGTGGCGTCGTTCTATACCAAATGGATCCGCGACATCTGGGGTGCCCAGAACGTTGAGACCGGCTATGTGCCCAATGCGGCGCCGTGGCAACCCGGATGCGGGGGCGGCGTGGCCTACGGGGCGGCGATGAACATCATGCCTTGGGAATTTTACGTGCATTACGGCGACCGCGACATGCTGGAGTCGAACTACGAGGCGATGAAGGAACAGTTGCGCTTCATGGACGGATGGGTGGATGCCGACGGCATCATGCTGATGGAGACTCCCCATCAGTGGATGAACCTCGGCGACTGGTGTCCGGCCTTCGAATTTCCGGCCGCCGCGATGGTCCATACGTTCTACCGGTGGCGTTGCGCCGATTTCACGGCTCGTGCAGCCGAAGTGCTCGGACACGACGACGATGCCCGGCGGTACGCCCGGTTGGCGCAGCGCACGGCCGAGGCGTTCCACAAGCGTTTCTACGATCCCGAAAAGGGAAGTTACGGCCCCTACGGCGGAAATGTTTTCGCTCTGCGGATCGGCGTGCCCGAAACGTACCGCGACCGGGTGGTGGCCGCTCTGGCGCAGGATATACGCAACAACGGCGGACACTTGGACACGGGGATTTTCGGTACGCAGTTCTTCTTCGAGGTGCTGGCCGAAAACGGCCTGAACGAACTGGCGTTCGAGGCGATGAACAAGCGCGACTATCCGAGCTTCGGGCTCTGGATCGAACAGGGCGCCACGACCACGTGGGAACAGTGGGACGGGGGCAATTCGCGCAACCACCCGATGTTCGGCGGCGGGCTCACGTGGTTCTACCGCAAACTGGCGGGCATGAGCGCCGATGCCTCGCAGCCGGGATACCGCCACATCGTGTTCCGTCCGCAGCCTGCCGGCGACCTGACCTATGCCCGCTACGGCAAGCGGACGCCTTACGGCAATGCGTCGGTCGACTGGCGCCGGGAGAACGGCCGCTTCACGATGACGGTCGAGGTGCCCGTCGGTTCTACGGCGACGGTGTACGTGCCGGGTGCGACGGACGCCGCATCGGCCGGAACGGATGCCTCCGACCTGAAAAAGGGATTCGTGACCTTCGAATCGACCGAGGACGGTTACGCCCGCTTCTCGGTGGCGGCGGGACGTTATACGTTCCGGGTCGGATAGACCGGTAGACAGGAAACAGATAGAGAGCGGAGCGCATTCTTCGAAGAATGCGCTCCGTTGGCTCTTTGGGGGCTGTCTCCGAATATTCGATTCGAGAACCGGGGCCGCCGTCGCCGTCGCGATCCGGATTTGCGGCCGGCATCCGCCGTTTTTTCTCGTCGGGTATAATCGCTATATTGGTTTCGAATAACCGGCTTTGCCGCCGCGCACCGGGCTTTGCCCGATGTTCGCTGTTCTTCTCGCCGAATATATCGGAGTATATTTGACTCAAAGAGTCGCGTACCGGGCTTTCACCCGATGCCGGCTGTTCTTTTCATCGAATATACTTCGTATATTTGTCCCTGTAATAATCTTAAACCGAGTTTGCCTATGGAGAAATGACGGAATTCTAACAGTTGATTTTATTTGTGTCGCTCCTTGCGTAAAAGGTGCCGGCACTTACATATAAGAAAGCGTTAGCTTTATTTCTTGCTTTTCGAAATCTGGAACATTTCTTAAGCTGCCAAGAGTGAAGCGTAAACGCTCGCGTGTCACGCGGGCTTTACTCTTTATTTGGCAGCATAGGTATTCCAGAACCTCGAAAGGCAAATAAAAGTTCAGCCTGCGTTTTTTTGTATGGATTAAAGCAGTTTATCTAATCCTTAAACTTAAAAAAGACATGAAAAAAATTTTCTCGATGCTCTCTTGCATGTTGTTTTTCGGAACGGTTTCGGCACAAGACATTATCTTGAAGAGAGATGCCGGTGAAATAGAGGCAAAAGTAATGAAAGTGGGCGGCTCGGAGGTCGAATACAAAAAATGGGACAATCCGGACGGTCCGACCTACACGATTCCGGTGGGCGAAGTTTTCATTATCAAGTATGAAAACGGCCAGACGGACAAGATGACCGGCTATTCGGCACGTTCGCAGTCGGGACATGCACGGATCGCTGCGGATGAAACGTTTCCGAAATATCAGGGCGAAGTCGCTTTGGCTTACGGACTCGGAGTCGGAGATGCGTCGAAGGTGCTCAATACGGACCGGATCCATTTCGAGACGGTTCACGGCGTGCGGATCAATCCTTATCTGTTTACCGGTCTGGGGCTTGGGTTCGATTATTTCTATGGGTTGCTCAATGACTATGACGGTTACTATGAGGAAGAAGATACGATGGGAGTGCTGCCGGTATTCGTCGATTTCAAAGGGTACTGTCCGGTGTCTCCGAAGGCTTCGATTTATCTCGCATGGGATTTGGGGGCGGCCGTCGGTGTCAGCGGTTTGGCCCAAGGAACCGAGTTTTATACCAGCATCGGACCGGGTGTCGATTTCGGTAGTTCGAAAGGAGGAGCGAGAGGGAATTTCGGCATACGATTCCAGCACATGGGAGAGGGGACGAATGCGATCCTGTTCCGCGTAGGTTGCTCGTTCTGACCCTCGTGCGAGAAGTGTTTTAAGATCGATTGATCGTCTCGCAAACGAACGGTCCCGTTCGTTTGCCCCGATATTTTCATGCGGTGAGAGACGGACGGACCGAATCCGGATAACGGAGCGCATCGACCTGATGCGCTCCGTTATCCGGATTCGCGTATGTTTTCCCGATTAATTTTTTATCTTTGAGGGACATTAACCCACTTAAAAAACGAACTCCATGAAGAAATTGTTTTTGCTCCCCTTGTTGGCTCTGTGCTGCATGTACGGTTGTTCTTCCGCGACGGACGAAGCAGAGACGGTCGTCAAGTTGCAGGCCGAGGGCGAGATGCCGATTCTGGCTTGGTACGGCATCCCCTCCGACAGCACGACGCCGGAGCGTTTTCTCGAACTCAAGGAGACGGGTATCACGCACCATTTTTCGGAAGGCTACCCCGATGCCGATGCGATGCAACGGGCGCTCGATGTGGCGCAGCAGGTCGGCATCAAGCTGATCGTCTCCTGTCCCGAATTGAAAAAGGATCCCGAAGCGACCGTCCGGCGTTTTATGAACCATCCCGCCGTGGCCGGTTATTTTCTGCGCGATGAACCCAGTTGTGCCGATTTCGCCGAACTGGGCGAATGGGCGGCACGCATCCGGGCTACCGACGACGCGCATTTCTGCTATCTGAATCTGTTCCCGAATTACGCTCCGCTGGAGGTGCTCAAGGCCGACAGCTACCGCGATTACGTCCAGCGTTTCGACCGGGAGGTGCCGTTGCAACTGCTTTCGTTCGACCACTACCCCGTCGTGGGCGACACGTACCGGGGCGAATGGTACGAAAACCTCGAAATCTTTTCGGACGAGGCCCGCAAGGCAGGAAAGCCTTTCTGGGCTTTCGCCCTGACGACGGCGCACACGCCCTACCCGATTCCCGATCTGGCGCAGCTCCGGTTTCAGGTATACAGCGATCTGGCCTACGGGGCGCAGGGCATTCAGTATTTCACCTATTGGACGCCGGGTAAGAATCCCAACTGGAACTTCCATCACGGTCCCATCGGTCTGGACGGCAAGCGTACCGACGTCTACGACAAGATCAAGACGATGAACGAGGAGATCAAGGCGCTCTCCGGCGTGTTCCTCGGTTCGGAGGTGGTTGCGGTGAACCATACGGGCGATACGATCCCGCAGGGGACCCGGCGGCTCGAAGAATTGCCCGAAGGCGTGAAATACCTCGAAACGGAGGGTCCGGGCGCCGTGGTGTCCCAACTGCGCAACGGCGACAACCGTTTTCTGGTGATCGTGAACCGCGATTTCAGAAAGCGGATGAAACTGACCATCGGACTCGCCCCCGGTATGAAACGCATCCTCAAGGACGGCTCCATCGTGCCCGCTTCGGTCTACTCCGATACGGTGATGGTCGAACCGGGCGATGCAATGATCTATATGTACTGAATGTCGGAACGATAAAACGAATCGGAATGAACCTTAAGAACAAATGCCTGCTGAGTCTTGCCGCTTTGGCGACGCTCGGCGGGAGCGTGCAGCTCCGGGCGCAGGAGAAACTCGAACCGACCGGCGAAATGCCCATCCTCGCATGGCACGGCATTCCGGCCGAGGAGACCACCGTCGAACGGTTCCGGGAGCTGAAAGAGGCCGGCTTCACTCATAACTTCAGCTTTTACGGTACGGCCGAACAGGTGGCCAAGGCGCTCGACGTGGCGCGGAAGGTCGGCATCAAACAGATTATTACCTGTGCCGAATTGCGCTCCGAGCCGGAAAAGACGGTCGCCCGTTTCAAGAACCATCCCGCGCTGGCCGGTTATTTCCTGCGCGACGAGCCGCTGTGCAGCGATTTCGCCGCATTGGGCGAATGGGCGAAACGGATCCGGGCGGCGGATGACGATCATTTCTGCTACCTGAACCTGTTTCCGACCGGTCCTCAGGAGCATTTCGATGCGCTGGGGGCCAAGGATTACCGCGACTATGTGTCGCGTTTCGACAAGGAGGTACCGCTTCAGTTCCTCTCCTTCGACCACTACCCCGTTACCTACGACGGGCTCAAGGCCGAGTGGTACGAGAACCTCGAAGAGTTCGCCGACGAAGCCAGAAAGGCGGGCAAGGATTTCTGGGCTTTCGCGCTGGCGACGGCACACGGGCCCTACCCCGTTCCGACGATGGCCATGCTGCGGCTGCAGATGTACAGCAATCTGGCTTACGGAGCGCAGGGGTTGCAGTATTTCACCTATTGGACGCCGGCCGGCGATTCCCATTGGGATTTCCAGTTCGGTCCCATCGGTCTGGACGGCAAGCGCACGGAGGCTTACGACCGCGTGAAGGCCATGAACGAGGAGCTGCGCAATCTTTCGGGCGTCTTTCTGGGGGCGAAGGTGAACTGGGTGCGCCATACGGGGCCGAAGATTCCGCGCAAGACCGTCCGGCTGACCGCGCTGCCCGAACCGGTCAAGGTGCTCGAAACCGAGGGGACGGGAGCCGTCGTCTCGCAGCTCGAAAACGGGGGCCGCACGTTTCTGGTGATCGTCAATCGGGATTACCTCAAGAGTATGAAGCTGACGTTCTATGCGGGACCCTCGGTCAAACGGATTCTCAAAGACGGTTCGATCGTCCCGTCCGACGCCTACAAGGGCGTGATGGAGGTCGATCCGGGCGATGCCGTGATCTATATGTGGTAGGGCTCCGCCCGTTTTCCGCAAGCCGTTTCTCTTCGGGGAAACGGCTTTTTTCGTTTCGGACCGCGGTCGCCGCGTCGTCCGGGCGGATCGTCGTCCGAGGACAGTGAGGTTCGTCCGTTCGTTTTTACCGCATCTTTTTCGAATCCGCACGGCGCCGTTTTTTGCTTCGGGGCATTTCCTCCTCCTCCACGAGACCGGCGTATTCGGGATGGCGTTTCAGGTAGACCTGCGTGAACGAACATGCGGGCACGATCCTCAGCTCTCTTTCCCGCGCATAGTCGAGCACGTGCCGCGTCAGCATCGAGGCGATGCCCAGTCCTTCGAGGATGCGGGGAACCCACGTGCGGGTGATGATCATGCCGTTTTCCGTCGGAATGTACTCGATGAAAGGCGTATCGTTGCGCCCGCTGTGCAACTCGAAGCGATGGGTGTGTACGTTGTGTGTAACCATACGTTTTTTCGTAGGATACGGAGCAGATTTCGTGCCGATCCGGGAGGCGGCCTCCGACGCTCGCCGTTTCGTTTGCGGACGCGTTCGGAGGGAGGCTGTGACGAACGGGTGCGGAGAAGGTTGCCCCGATTCCCGTTTGAACGGGAAATGCCGGTCTCTCCGGCCGAATTTTCAGTGAGATCGGCCCTCCGGCGGGGCGGAAATTCGGCGAAGCTGCGGCGGAAAGAAGAGGATTCGTTCGTCGGAGCGGCGTTTTCTCGGTTTGCGATGAACCTTTTTCCGGACACCGGTATGAAACGCGGCCGAAAGGAGCGGCTTTGTCCGCCGCTTCGCTTCCGGCGTTTTCGTACACGGTGCGGAGCGGTGTTTCGTTCCGGTCTTCCGTGCGGCTGCGGACGGGAGCCGCCGGCGTGGCGGTGCGTGTTTTTTCGTTTGGGAGAGTTGACATTCAGGGTTTTGCCCGAATGTCAGAGAGCGGGATAAATTGCATTCGAGGATCGGATGCCGGGGGATGTCTTTCGTTGTGTAATTTCAAATAATCTTTTGTTTATGCGTGTTTTCGAACGGTGGAATCGGCTGTGGAAGCCTTCGCTTCGGGAGGGTTCGCGTTCGTGCGAAGAACGGGCCCGCTCTTTTGCACGGTCGGGGAACGGAAAGGCCGGGAGAAGGAAGGTTCCCGCCCGGATCGGTCGCCTGTCGTGTCTGTACGGTTAATTAAAATAGATCGAATGATGATGAATCTGCAAAAGGGAGAACTCTACGTGTTCGGCGACGAGTCGGCCGAGGCGGAGCCGGTGTATGCGATTTTCGAAGAGTCCGATTCGGGTTGCCTGTACGTGAACTTTCTGCTTTCGTCGAGCCGTTTCGAAACGGAAGGCTGTCTGCCCGACGCGTATGTGCAGGCCCGTGTGGCGACCGCCGAGGAAAAATCGGATTTTGAGAAGGCGTTGGAAATGTATCGTCGCCGGCTCATGCGTATCGAACGCTGCCTCTCGGAACGCGGGTCGGGCGATGTGGAGGACGAACTGAACGGATTGCTGTCTCTGGAACCGGAGAAGATGCCCGGCGGTTCGTTTTGACGGCGGACGGCATGCTGTTTCGAGCCGTGGGGGGCAGGATGCCGGAGGGCGTTCGTTCCGCCGCGTGCGGTTATCCGGGGGCGCGGCATACGTTCTGTTTCGGGGCGTCGTCGCGTGCGGTCGCGTCTTTCGACGTACAGACGATTTCTTTTGCGCGGGGCGTAGGAACGACGTTCCTCGGCGGGTTGTGCCGGGGAGGGAACGAGTGCGGAAATCGCGGTCCTGCAAAAGGCGCGATTTGCATTTCAAGCGGATATGCCTTATATTTGCCGCACTTCCGATACGCGGCCTTATGGCCGGAAGAAGGCTCGGATGGCGGAACCGGTAGACGCGTCGGACTTAAAATCCGATAAACCGAAAGGTTTGTGCGGGTTCAATTCCCGCTCCGAGTACGAGAGAGAAATGCCTGTGCGATCCGGATCGCACAGGCGTTTCTCTTTTTTCTGGCAATCGTATGCCTCCCGACTCTCTCCGCCTTTCATGGCGCGGCATGTCTTTCTTCCGGTCCGGGACTCGGAAGGAGTCCTTTCCCGTCTTGAAAGACGGTCCGTGAA
Source organism: uncultured Alistipes sp. (assembly GCA_910583985.1). Taxonomy (GTDB): domain Bacteria; phylum Bacteroidota; class Bacteroidia; order Bacteroidales; family Rikenellaceae; genus Alistipes_A. The sequence goes on along the minus strand of CAJTYA010000013.1, from coordinate 22,993 downwards.
AGACGATTTTTTGGGGGGGGACGGTCGAAAAACGGCCGTGCCGCGACCGAGTGGCCCGAACATTGGAGGGCAGCGGGAAAATACCTCTAAACCGATTTCTTTATGAAAAAGCATTATGCGATTGTGGCCGCTGCCCTGACCGCTGCGGCCGGCACGGCCTCTTTCAGGGCCGATGCCTGTACCAGAGTGGTCTACGAAGGCCCGCAGCAAACCGTTATCACCGCCCGCTCGATGGACTGGACGGAAGACCCCCGCACCGACCTGTGGATTTTTCCCCGCGGCATGGAGCGCAACGGCGAAGTGGGGAGCGACCCGATGAAATGGACCTCCCGATACGGCAGCGTGGTCGCTTCGGCCTACGATATTTGCAGCACCGACGGGATGAACGAAAAGGGACTGGTAGCCAATCTGCTGTGGCTGGCCGAGTCCGTCTATCCGAAATGGGACGGCCGGAAACCCGCATTGTCGATCTCCGCTTGGGTGCAGTATATGCTAGATAATTTCGCTACGGTGGACGAAGCCGTCGCCGCCATGCAGACCGGAGCGTTCGAAGTCGTTTCGGACAAGATGCCCGACGGGTCGCGGATGGCCACGCTGCATCTGTCGATTTCCGACGCTGCGGGCGATAATGCCATTTTCGAATACATCGACGGAAAATTGCGCATCCACCACGACCGTTCCTACCGGGTGATGACCAATTCTCCGGTATTCGACCAGCAGTTGGCCCTGAATGATTACTGGAAAGGCATCGGCGGGACGGTATTCCTGCCGGGGACCAACCGGGCTTCGGACCGCTTCGTCAGGGCGTCGTTCTACATCCATGCCATTCCTCAGACGAGCGACATGCGGGAAGCCGTGGCGGGCGTGTTCAGCGTGATCCGCAACACTTCGGTACCCTTGGGCATCAGTACGCCCGGCGAGCCCAATATCTCCTCGACCCGCTGGAGAACGGTCGCCGACCAGAAAAACAGGATTTATTTCTACGAGTCCACGACCGAACCCAATGTATTCTGGGTGGAGTTCGACGATGTCGACTTTTCGGAGGGTGCTCCGGTGAAAAAGCTCGACCTGCAAGGCGGTAAAACCTATGCCGGCAATACCGCTTCGCAATTCGTTGCTTCGGCTCCGTTCCGGTTTCTCGGCGTGCAGTGATGCGTGTTTTCCCTCGACTTTCGACGACCGGCGGATCTTGGTGAGGTTCGCCGGTTTCGTTGTGTCGCTGTTCCGGCGGAAAGCGTTTTGTCGGGGACCGATCGTGCGGACCGGGAGCGATGCCCGTTCTTTTCGGGGCAGTCGCATGAAAGGTGTCCGGATACGCGCAGCGGCGATGGGTTGCCGCTGCGGCCGGACCGGCGGAGTCCGTTGGGTCGTTCGCGAAGGAGGGGGGATCGTCGGCCGGCGGCGTTCGGTCTGCGACGAGGTGTCGGGGTTGCGGGAGCGACGGCTACGGGAGCCGCAACGTGTCCCGCAGGTATTTTTCGACGGCTTCGGCGCAGGTCGGCCCGCCCTCGAACCAACGGGTGCGTTCGTCCCGCCCGAACCATGTTTCCTGCCGTTTGGCGTAGCGGCGGCTGTTGCGCTTGATGAGTTCGACGGCCTTTCCCCGCGTGATTTTGCCGTCAAACCAGTCGAACAGTTCGCGGTAGCCTACCGTTTGCAGGGCGTTGCAGTCGCGCAGTCCGTACAGCGAACGGGCTTCCTGTTCGAGTCCCTGCTCCATCATGATGTCCACCCTCCGGTCGATCCGTTCGTAGAGCACCGCCCGCGGCATGCGGATGCCGATCCGGACGATGTCGAACGGGCGCGGCCGGGAGGCCCCTTTGCGCAGAGTGCTGTACGGCCGGCCGCTTTGCAGACAGACCTCCAGTGCGCGGACGACCCGCTGGGGGTTGTGTCGGTCCATCCGTTCGTAATATTCGGGGTCGAGTTCCCTCAGGCGTTCGAGCAGAGGGCCGAGGCCCTCGCTGCGGACCTGTTCGGTGAGCTTGCGGCGCAGTTCGGCATCGACTTCGGGCAGGGCGTCCATGCCGTTGCACAGCGCGTCGATGTAGAGTCCCGATCCGCCGACCAGAAACAGCACGTCGTGTCGTTCGAACAGCTCGCCGAGGCATGCGAGCGCATCTTCCTCGTAGCGTCCGGCCGAATAGTCTTCGCGCACGCTGCGCGTGCCGATGAAATGATGGGGCACGGCGGCGAGTTCGGCCGCGGTCGGCTTGGCGGTTCCGATGCTCATTTCGCGGTAGATCTGCCGCGAATCGGACGAAACGATTTCCGACCCGAACGCGCGGGCCAGACGGATGGAGGTTTCCGTTTTCCCGGTCGCCGTGGCGCCGAGCAGAACGACGAGGGTTTTTCTATTCGTCGTCTCCATAGGAATCGTTGCCTGCGAATTCGGAAAAATCATCCATCGCCTCGTCGAAGATCGACCGGTTGCCGGTCGGTTTTTCGGGATCGAACTGGTCGGGCGCCTCTCCGTTGGAAAACATGACGCGCGGGTAGCGTTCTCCGGGCTGCGGTTGCAGCGCTTCGATCGTTTCGAGGTAGTAGGCCCGTTCTGCGAGCGGATCGAAACGGTAGACGAGCCGGTTGCCCAAACGGCGGATCACGTCGCTCAGGCGCGTGTCGTGCATCGTGTCCGGCTGCCGTCCGGAGTCGCCGGCCGTCCTTTCCGCGGCGAATTCCCGCTGTTTGTTCCATGCCTCGTCCGCCGTGAAGAACGAGACCGGGCCCTCTTTCCGGTACCGGAGATCGTCGACGATCAGGTCGTACAGATCGCTCAACGTGCAATCGGCGGGAATTTCGTAGTCGCGGAGGAAACAATCGTCCTCGTCGCTGAACATGCGCAGTCGCAGGATGATGGACATGGGTCTGTGGGGTAATGGTGCGGACAAAGATAGCAATAAGCGGGGGCAAAAAGCAAACAGACTTGCTTTTTGCCGGGCGGGAGTGTCCAAAGATACGGGTGCCGGGTACGAGAACGAACTCGTTCGTTTTTGTCGGGACGGGGAAACCGGGCGGAGGCGAAGATGCGAAGCGTCTGTGGGAATCCCCGCGCTCGGTTACGGTTCGACGACGATTCCGTAGCGTTCGAGCAGTTCGCGGATGCCCGGCAGCGAGAAACGGGCTTTCCGGATGCGGTTCGCACTCAGGTCGAAAGAGTAGCCGAGGGCCGTGGAGAAGTCGGCCTTTTCGAGCATGCAGTTTTCGAATACGGCCCCGCTGAGGTCGCATTCGTCGAAAAGGGCGCCTTCGAGGTCCGCGCCCGAAAAATCGGCGTGTTGCAGCCGGCAGCGGACGAACCGTTGTTTTTTGAGCCTCATGCCGTTGAGCAGCGCGAAATCCATCCGGCACGCCTCGAAATCGGCCGACCAGAGAAACGGGTTGCAATCGCAAAATGCGGCGCCGAGCAGTTTGCTGTCCGAGAACAGGACGTCCCGCAGGGTCGCATTCGTCCATCGGGCCGTGCTCAGGTCGCAATGTTCGAAACGGCATTCGACGAACGAACATCCCCGCAGGTCCGCTCCGGTGAAGTCGCAGTGGCGGAACGTGCAGTCGATGTATTCTTCGCGGGGGAGTCGCTTCGCAGCGAAGCGCTCTTTTTCGAAAAGGATCGGTTCGGCTTTCATGGTCGGTTCGGGTTTCGTCCGGTAGCGGGGGCGGTGTCTTCCGGAGGGCGGTCGTCCTCTCGAAGCAGAAATTCCATGACGTCGACTCCGTCGGGATAGTCTTCCGGCGAGGGGTGTTGCGCCCGTCCGAAATCCACCCGCCGCGGGTGGCGGAGCGTGTGGGTCGCGGCGACGATGCACTGGAGTCGGGAGTCGTTGTCTCCGATCCATCGCTTCGCTTCGTCGAGCCGGTCGTAGCGCGTGCAGGCGATCGTTCCGGCAGGCGGGTCGTCGCTTCCTTCGTAGAGCAGGAAAAAGCCGCCGTCCGTGAACGGGAGCCCCTGCATGAGGCGCAGGGCCCGCCTCTGCCGGTAGCCGTTCCGGTAGGTCGGCGACGGGCAGCCGTGGCGCGCGAGGAGGTCGCGGAGCCTGCAAAGATCGTAGTCGCGGGGGACGAAAAGGCGTCCGATGCTGCGGCAGCCCATGCCCGAATAAAGGAAAATGTCGTCGGCGAGTCCTTCGAGTTCCCGGATGCTTTCGTCACCCTGCAGGACGGCTACGCTGCCGCGGCTGCCGCGCAGCAGTTTCGGGATGCCCGGATAGGCCGATTCGAAATGGAGCCGGGTCGTGTCGCTGCCGGTGGCGATGAGCCGGTCGGGGCACTCGTCGTCCAAAGGGCGGACGACGAGCGTCGGGTCGATCTCCCGGAGCAGCGAAACGACGTACCGGGTCAGTACGCGGTCTTTCGACGAGGGCCGAAGCAGGCAGGTGTGGCCGCAGACGAGCACGCACAGCAGGTCGGAAAAGCCCACCAGCGGCAGGTTGCCCGCCGTGACGAGGCCTATTTTCCGCGGGACGAACCCTTGGGGGCGCGGGTAGCGGCCGATCCAACGTTCGAGCGTCTCTCTGCGCAGCATGTCCTCGCAGAGGGCCCGGATCGCTCCGGCGACGTCCTTCGGCGTGAAGCGGGGATTCTGCTCCGTGCTTTGTGCGATGACGGCTTCCGCGCTTCCGTCGCGGAGGCGCGCTTCGAGCGTTTCGCCGAGGCGAACGAAGGGTTCTATGCGATAATTCGTTTCCATGTCCGGAGAGCAAAGCTACAAAAAAGTTATCTTTGTATCGCTTTTTGCGGACGGACACGTCGTCCGGACGTTCGAACTTTTACGAATGACGATGAAATTTCTTGCACTTATTCCGGCCCGGTACGCATCCACGCGTTTCCCCGGCAAGCCGCTGGCCGATATTCTGGGCAAACCGATGATCCGGTACGTTTACGAAAAGGGCGCCGAGGCGTTCGACCGTTGTTTCGTGGCCACGGACGATGCGCGCATCGAGGCGGCCGTGCGCGGTTTCGGCGGAGCGGTCGTAATGACCTCTGCGGAACATCGCAGCGGCACGGACCGTTGCCGCGAAGCGCTCGACAAGGTCGAGGCCCAGACCGGCGAGCGCTTCGATGCGGTGGTCAACATTCAGGGCGACGAGCCCTTTATCGCCGAGGAGCAGCTGAAGCTCATCGCGGGATGTTTCGACGATCCGGACACGGACATCGCCACGCTGGTCAAGCCGTTCGGTCCCGGCGAGGACATTTTCAATCCCAATTCTCCGAAGGTGGTGCTTTCGGCCGACGGCTATGCGCTGTATTTCAGTCGTTCGGCGATCCCCTATCTCCGCGGTACGGAGCCCGGAAAGTGGCAGGGGGCCTACCCTTTTCTCAAACACATCGGCCTGTACGCCTACCGCAGCGAGGTGCTTCGCCGCATCACCGAACTGCCGCAGGGCACGCTCGAAAAGTGCGAGTCGCTCGAACAGCTCCGCTGGCTGGAGAACGGCTTCCGCATCCGTGTGGCGGAGACCCGCTCCGAGAGTCTGGCCATCGACACGCCGGAGGATCTGGAGGCGGCCGTCGCTTTTGCGCGCGGGAGATTGAAATAATGGCAGCGATTTTGCTGTTTCGGGAAAAACGGTTACTTTTGCAGAGAGTCACCGATCTGAAGTATCCGTCCGGATACGGCAAAAATCACAGCATAAAGAACACGATATGTACGATGCCGAAGCATTGAAAGGGAAAAGCCTTCTCGAATTGCGCGAAATAGGCCGAACGTTGGGTATCAAGGCCCAGATGCGCAAACAGGATCTTTTCGATAAAATCATAGAACTCTCTTCGCAAGGCGGTGCCGCGACGGGCGCTGCGGCGCCTGCGGCGGACGGAAACGGGGCTGAATCCGTCGCACCGGCCGAACAGCCCGAAAGGAAAAAGCGGGGCCGGCGTCCCAAGGCGGGGTACGTCAAGGTCGGCGATTCCGGAACGGCGGCGCAGGCTGCCGCGGAGCCTTCCGCCGAGGCGGCGCCCCTCGGAGAGGAGGACCGGCCGCTGCGGATAGACGCGCGTCCGGAACAGGTCCGCGAGGCGTTCGCTCCCAACTATACGGCCAGCCCCGAAAAGAACGGCCGGCAGGGAAAAGGGAAAAAGCGGGAACGGATGGCCTATAACGGTCGGAATGCCAAGGGACTCTCGCTGTCGGAAGATTCGGCCGCCGAAGCGGAAGGAACGCCGCCTGCGGCTCCCGTTCGTCCGGATGCGGCGGCGGTCCCGGCCGCAGAGCCTGTGGCCGAACAGATGCCGGAGCGGGGTCCGGAACCCGAAACGAGGTCCGCTTCGTCCAAAAAAGAGACGAAAGAGGATTTTCTGGGCATCGTCGAGGGCGAAGGCGTGCTGGAGATCATGCCCGACGGGTACGGATTTCTGCGCTCGACCGATTACAACTACCTGAACTCTCCGGACGACGTGTACGTCTCGCCGTCCCAGATCAAGCTCTTCGGGCTCAAGGTCGGCGATACCGTGCAGGGAGCCATCCGTCCGCCCAAGGAGGGCGAGAAATATTTTCCGCTCGTCAAGGTTAGCCGCATCAACGGCCTGAGTCCGGACGAGGTGCGGGACCGGGTGCAGTTCGAGTTCATGACGCCGCTCTTCCCGTCCGAAAAGTTCAATCTCACGGGCAACGGGCACAACAACCTGCCCTCGCGCGTGATCGACATGTTTTCGCCCATCGGCAAGGGACAGCGCGGACTGATCGTCGCCCAGCCCAAGACGGGTAAGACGATGCTGTTGCAGTCCATCGCCAATGCTATCGCCGACAATCATCCGGAAGTCTATCTGATCGTGCTGCTCATCGACGAGCGTCCGGAAGAAGTGACCGAAATGGCCCGCAACGTGAAGGCCGAGGTCGTGGCTTCGACGTTCGACGAACAGGCCGCCCGCCATGTCAAAGTGGCCGAAATGGTGCTCGAAAAGGCCAAGCGCATGGTCGAGTGCGGGCACGACGTCGTGATTCTGCTCGATTCGATCACGCGTCTGGCGCGGGCTTACAATACCGTGCAGCCCGCTTCGGGCAAGGTGCTTTCGGGCGGTGTGGACGCCAATGCGCTGCACAAACCCAAACGTTTCTTCGGCGCGGCCCGCAATACCGAAGAGCGCGGTTCGCTGACCATCATCGCGACGGCGCTCATCGACACGGGGTCGAAGATGGACGAAGTGATTTTCGAGGAGTTCAAGGGCACGGGAAACATGGAGCTGCAACTCGACCGCAGGCTCGCCAACAAACGGGTCTACCCCGCCGTGGACATCATCGCTTCGGGTACGCGCCGCGAGGATCTGCTGCTGAGCAAAGAAGTGCTTCAGAAGATATGGATTCTGCGCCGTTACCTTTCCGACATGAATTCGGTGGAGGCCATGGAGGTCATCAAGAAGCACATGGAATCGACGCGTTCGAACGAGGAACTGCTCGTCACGATGAACCAGTAGCGAAAGGCCGGACCGGTGTCCGGGTTCCGACGAAATACGCAAAGGGCGTCCGGTCGATCCGGACGCCCTTTGCGTATCGGCCTTGCGGGGAGGCTGCCGTTTCTTTTTATGCGGGATTCTTTCGGATATTCGTCGGAAGTCTGCGATAAATCGGTAACCGCCCCGAACCGTGCGTTCTCGACCTTTTCTGCGGTCGCATACGCATCCCCCTCGCCGATGCGTTGTTCCGAACGATGCCTTTTGATGCGGTATGACCGCTGTTTTCCCTCTGCGGCAATACGGATAAAGCGATGTTTCCGTGCGATTTATGCTTTATTGTATCGTTCCGCTTTTTGGGGACACTCCTTTTGGAAAGGATCAGTCGCAGCTCTCCCGCTCCGAGGAACCGCGGGAGGCCAGAGCCGGATAGTACGGTTTGAGCGTTTCCCAGATGCGGGTTCTCAGGCGCGAGGACGAGAGCTTGTTGTTGAGTCGCGTGGGGTGGACGGCATTGGTGAGCAGAACCATGTAGACGCCCGCTTCGGCGTCGATCCAGAAGATCGTGCCGGTGAAGCCCGTATGACCGAAACATTGTCTGCCGCCGAGCGGATCGGTTTCGGGGTTGCGTTTGTCGAATCCGAGTCCGCGCCAGATGTTTTCTTTTGCGTAGGGCGAGGAAACGAACAGGTCGAGGGTCTTGGACGAGACGATCTGCCTGTCTGCGTGGCGCCCGCCGTTGAGCGTCATCTGGCAGAACCGGGCCACGTCCTCGGCCGTGGAGAAAAGCCCCGCATTGCCCCCTACTCCGCCCATGAGCGCGGCCAGTTCGTCGTGGACGTAGCCCTGCACCGTCTGCCGGTCGAGGATATGATCGGTTTCGGTGGGCATGCAGTCGGCCTTGTCATGGCACTGCAACGGGTTGTAGCAGGTGTTCTTGCACCCTAATTCGGCGAACAGTTCCTCCGTGAGGGCGTCCAGCGAGCGTCCGGACACTCTTTCCAGAATCATCTTGAGCAACAAAAAATTGCTGTCGCTGTAGGAATAGGAACCCCGCCGGTCGGGCTTGTGGGCGCCGACGATCTGCCGCAGCAGCAACGTGTCGACGGCCGGGTTGACGTACAGCCGGTCGGCGCCCTGCCGCCAGCCGATTCGCGGCGTGCGGGACAGCAGCAGCGTGTCGAACGCCACGTGGTGCGCCACGTAGTAGTCGGTTCCCACCCGGTAGGGATAGGCTTCGGATTTCTTGTTGCTGAACATGCGTCCGCCCTCGGCATTGTGTACCAGAGGAGTGTAGAGCACCTGCGGCGGCAGGCCCGACGTGTGGGTCAGCAGTTCGCGCAGCGAGATGTCGCCTACGGGCGTCTCGGAGAGTTCGGGCAGGTACTTCCCTACCGGGTCCAGCACGTGGATGCGCCCTTCGTCATAAAGCCGCATGGCAACGAACGTCACCGACAGGACCTTCGTGCAGGAGGCCAGATCGAAAAGGCTTCTTTCGGAGACGGGGCATCCGCCCGAATAGTCGTGCGTGCCGTACTGCCGGGCATAGAGAATGCCATCGCGGTTGCCTATCGCGAGCGAGGCGCCGGGAAAGGCTTTTTCGTGCAGGCTTTCGCAGATCATCGAGTCGAGCGTCCGGCGAAGCCTTTCGGGAAATTCGCACCGCGCTTCGGACGAGATGCAGAGCAGCAGAGCGGAGAGCAACAGTTTTTTCATTATGGGAACGTTTCCTTTAATGTCTGAATTCTGCGGACCTCCTCTCCCGTCGCCGGGCGGACGACGAAAGAGGAGGTCCGCGGGTACTATCGAAGTCGGGGTATGACGCGCAAATCCTGCCAGCAGACCGTCGTTTCGCCGTTGCTGCCGAGGATGGCTATGCGGACGGCCTTGACGGGACCTTCGGGACGCAGCACGGCGCATCCGCTTTCGTCCAGCGTTTCTCCCGGCACGAACGTTTTTCCGTCGGAGGAGTATTCGACCCTGCCCTTCGTAACGACATAGCGCGTGATATTGGGAATACCCGTGCGGACGTCGATGGCTTCGCATTCCACCGGTCGGTCGAACGTGAAGAGGATGTAGTCGCCCGCCTTGCAGGGCGAGGGTACGCGCACGTAGGTTCCGAAATGATAGTCGGAGCTGTTGGTGATCGGCGATTTTTTCGTGCAGGGCAGCGAGCTCGTTACCCGCACGGGCGGCTCGATGTAGGCCGAGGGACGCAGGTTCAGCGTGATCTCGTCCGGCCGTGCGGCGTTGTTCCGGAGCGTGACGTTCAGGGCGGCTGTGCGGTTGCGCTCGTCGGCGTAGAGGCGCAGGTCGTTGAACGGATTGACCTTTTGTCCGTTGCGGATGATGCAGTATGCCGTATCCGGCCCCGTCGCTTCCAGCCGCACGATCGTGGCATCGTCGCCGCGCTGGGTGAGCGAGAGCAGCCATATTCCGTCGCGGTCGACGTACTCGTCGAGCGGCAGCGTGACGGTTTTCTGTTCTCCGGGTGCCAGCGACACGTCGAGCGAGGCGGCTACGGGTTCGACGACCGTACTTATCCCGCCCCGGTAGAATGCCCTGAACCGATAGCGTTCCGGGCGGTCGGTGCGGATCGGAGCCCGGTAGAGCGGCGAGTCGGCCGTGGGTTCGTTCATGTCCGAACTGTAGCGTATTTCGCTGAGAGGCGTTGTCTGCCGTACCGTGATCGTGCCTTTGGCATACCGTACCTGCGGCGGGTCTGTACGGAAACGGATGCCCATCGCTCCCAGCCTGTCGAGGTGGCCGTTTTTCAGGCGGTCGCGAAAGTCTTCCCATCGGCGCAGTTCGCGTTTCGTCCAGCCCAGTTCGGCTAGCGCGCAGATGCGCGGATAGCCTTGGTATTCGACGAACCGTTCCGGCCTGTCGAGCAGTTCGGCCCACTGGGCCGCCTCCACGCCCCGCACCATTTTCAGACCTTCGGCGTCGATGCCCGTGTCGGCCGGATCGAAGTCGTACACGCGGCGCGTGTCGACGAGCCAAGCCCACGTGTGTCCCCGGTCCCACGGATGCTGTTTCATGTCGATGTAGCAGTACGAAGCAGGCATCATCACCGTCGGGTATCCTTTGCGGACGGCCTGTGCGCACGCGTCGGTGTCTTTCCATCCGTAGACGACGGTCGAGGGGCTCAACGTGCCGTGCTGCATGGCTTCGTTCCACGCTCCGCAGATTTTACCCTCGTCGTGCACGATCTCTTCGAGCCGGCCGATGAAGTAGTCCTGTAGTTCGGAGGCCGATTTCATGCCCTTGCTTTTCATCAGGGCCCGGCAGCGGGGGCAGTTTTTCCAATATTTGAGGCTCACTTCGTCCCCGCCGATGTGGATGCACTCCGAAGGGAAGAGGGCCGCGATTTCGTGGATGATCCCGCGCAGCATGTCGAAGTTCTCCTCCCGTGCCGCGCACAGCACGTTGCGCATCTCTTCGGGGGCGTATTCCGAGTCGGAATCGTTTCCGCAAAAGGTTTCCGGATAGACCGACGTCGCGGTCTGGCTGTGTCCGGGCAGGTCGATTTCGGGGATGATCTCGACGTTGCGGAAAGAGGCGTAGCGGACGATCTCCCGGATGTCGTCCTGCGTGTAGAAGCCTCCGTACCGCTTTTGTCCCGATCCGTAGGACGGAGGAAGCACTTCGCCGGGACCGCGCCATGCGCCTTTGGCGGTCAGTTCGGGGTACCGTTCGATTTCGATGCGCCAGCCGTTGTCGTCGGTCAGGTGCCAGTGCAGCCGGTTGAGTTTGTGGCGGGCCATCCAGTCGATGTACCGCATGACGGTCTCCTTGTCGAAGAACGTGCGCGATACGTCCAGCATGACGCCGCGATAGGCGAATCGGGGCGAGTCCTCGATCCGGCAGCAGGGCACTTCGATCGTTTCGGCCGTCGCATTTCCGAGCGTGTCGTACACTTCGGCCGGCATGAGTTGCAGCAGCGTTTGCAGACCGTAGAACGCCCCGCCCCGGTCGCTCGCCCGGAGGACGATTTGCAGCGGGGAGATGTCTAACGTATAGCCTTCGGCGGGCAGACCCGCCGCTTTTTCCAGCGAAATGCGGCGGGTGCCGTTCGCTCCGAGCCGGAGGCCGCACGCTCTTTCGATGTGGTCGTTCAGATAGGCGTCCAGCCCGGAGAAGCCGGGGGCCACGATGCCCGTCATGGCGTCGATGAGGAAGGTGCCCTCCCGGTTTTCGATGCGTTCGGGCAGCGGGACGAGGTTTTGGCCGAAACAGGAGGCCGAGACGAGCAGCAGGGCGAGCAGCAGTTTATTCTTCATAGAGCAGGTAGGGCTTGCGCAGTTTCAGAAATTCGTTCACGTCGTTCCGCCACCTTTCGCGGATCGCATCGGCGTCTTCGCCTCGGAGAATCATCTCGCGGACGTAGCTCGCTCCGGTGAGCTTGTCGAACATCGGGGTGAAGAACTTTTCGCCCATGCCGAGCATCCGGTAGGCTTCGATCACGTAGGCCAGATCGACACCCGATTGCCATATCCGTTCGTTCGACGGGTTCTCCCGGAGGTCCCTGCCCTTGCAGAGCTGGTCTTTGAGCGGAGGATTCTTCGCCCCGGCGTTGCTGTGCGGCGTGAACGCGAAATCGCCGCTCATCCGGGGATGGCCGTAGGCTTGGAACGGAAAATCCGTCCCCCGTCCCAGACTCACCGGCGTGCCTTCGAAGAAGCAGAGCGAAGGATACAGGTAGACGGCCCGCATGTTGGGCAGGTTCGGGGAGGGCTTTACCGGCAGTTCGTACCGGGTGCGGTGCATGTAGTTCGCGCAGGGAACGACACGCAGCGAGCAATGTCTCCCCTCGCCGAGCCATCCTTCGCCGTCGATCATCCGGGCCAGTTCGCCCAGCGTCATGCCGTGGACCACCGGGATCGGGTGCATGCCCACGAACGAACGGTGGCGGGCCTCCAGCACGGGACCGTCCACGTAAAAGCCGTTCGGATTGGGCCGGTCCAGCACGATGAGCTCCTTGCCGTTGTCGGCGCAGGCCTCCATCAGGTAGTGCATCGACGAGAGATAGGTGTAATAACGCAGGCCGACGTCCTGTATGTCGAAGAGCAGCACGTCGAGTTTCCGCATGACCGAATCCTGCGGGCGTTTGTTGCTGCCGTACACCGAGAGGACGTCGATGCCGGTTTTCCGGTCCTTGTAGTTGCCGATGCTTTCTCCTGCGTCGGCATCGCCCCTGAAGCCGTGTTCGGGGGCGAAGACGACGCGGATGTCGATACCCAGCGAGAGCAGCGTGTCGACCAGATGGGTCCGGCCGACCGTGCCGGTGTGGTTGGTGAGTATGCCCACCCTTTTGCCTTCGAGCAGCGGAAGGTAGCGTTCGGTCTGTTCGGCTCCCGTGCGCAGCGGGCTTTCGGCCCGGAGGCATCCGCTCCAGAGCAGCAACAGCAGCCATAGAATCAGTGATCGGTTCATGTCGGATATGCGTTTTGTTTTACGGGACAAATCGGGCGAAACCTTGCGGGGCGGTCCGCAAGGCGGCCTTCGTTTCCGGCCGTTCGCCTTTTCGTCCCCTCTGTGAATTTAAAATTTAAATGATTAAATTTGACCGTTCGAATTTCAGTGATTCGAACCTTGTACCTTATGGACAAAGGTAATGTTTTTACCGTAATTTTTATTCGACCGAACGATTAACGAACTTGGAAGATGGATAGAAAACTGGCGGCGTTCGAGCGTTTGCTCCGGGTGATGGACGAACTCAGGGAGAAATGCCCATGGGATCGGAAACAGACGTTCGATTCGCTGAGAATGAATACGATAGAAGAGACTTACGAGTTGGCCGACGCGCTGCTCGACCACGATATGGACAACATCCGCAAGGAGTTGGGCGACCTGTTGCTGCACGTGGTCTTCTACGCCAAATTAGGCGACGAACAGCATGCTTTCGACATTGCCGACGTGGCCGACGGAATTTGCGAGAAGCTCATTTTCAGGCATCCGCATGTGTTCGGCGATACGACGGCGGCCGATGCCGAGCAGGTCAAGCAGAACTGGGAAGACATCAAGCTCAAGGAGAAGGCGGCCAACCACGAGAAGAAGCGCGTCCTTTCCGGCGTCCCCCGCAGCCTTCCCGCTCTAGTGAAGGCCTATCGCATCGGCGAAAAGGCCGCTGCGGCCGGTTTCGACTGGCAGAAGCGCGAGGACGTGTGGGGTAAGGTGAAAGAGGAGATCGGAGAGCTGCAACGGGAAATCGACGCGTCGGACGAACGTCGGACCGCCGAGGAGTTCGGCGATCTGTTCTTCGCGTTGGTCAATGCCGCACGGCTGTACGGAGTCGATCCCGAAGCGGCGCTCGAAGCCTGCAACCGGAAGTTCATCGCCCGCTTCACCCACATCGAGGAGGAGGCCGAAAAGCAAGGGCTTGCGCTGCGCGACATGACGCTGGAGCAGATGGACCGCCTCTGGGACGAAGCCAAGCGGCAGGAGCGGGAGGATTAGATCGTGCCGCCCGGCCTGTCCGGACCCGCGGAGCGAAAGCCGGGCCGGGGACGACTCCGGTTTTCGGAGGGAGGATCGTTCGGGCGTCCCGAACGATGCGAGCGGCCGGTGCGTTTTCGGAGGGCCTGCCGGGCATCGGAGAACGGATGCCGTCGCTTCGGGACGGATCGTCGGAAGATCGCTTTTTTCGCACGCTTTTCTTGGGCGGGGCCGCCGGGAAGGAAGGACGGTCTTCGGACACGGAGCATGGCCGGTTCGGCCGAATAATTGTAGATTTGCGAAAACGGGGGACGGGGTTTTTCCCGCCGGGAAGATGCCTCGTCCGTAAAAAAACAGATCGTTATGGCTTTGATAAAATCGTTGAGGGGAATCACGCCCGTGATCGGCGAAAACACCTTTCTGGCGGAGAGCGCCGCGGTGATCGGCGACGTGGTCATCGGGCGGGATTGCAGCATTTGGTTCAGTGCCGTGCTTCGGGGCGACGTCAATTCGATCCGTATCGGCGACCGGGTCAACATTCAGGACGGGGCGGTGATCCACACGCTCTACCAGCGTTCGGTGACCGAAATCGGCAATGACGTGTCGGTGGGTCACAACGCCAACATCCACGGAGCCAAGATCGAGGACCGGTGTCTGATCGGCATGGGGGCGACGGTGCTCGACCATGCCGTCGTGGGCAGCGGGTCGATCGTCGCGGCCAATTCGCTCGTTCTCTCGCGCACCGTCATCGAGCCGGGCAGCGTCTATGCCGGCGTCCCGGCCCGCAGGGTCAAGGACGTGACGCCCGAACAGGTCCGCGACATCATCGAACGGACGGCGCGCGATTACATGATGTACGCGTCGTGGTATAAGGAATAGCGGCTCCCCTGCCCGATGAAAACCGCCGTCACATACCGCATACGGATCGTCGACCTGCTGGTCGCGCTGGCCCTGACGCTCATCGTCAATTTCCCCCATCTGCTCTATTCGGGCGAGATGCACGGCCGCCGGCCGCCGGGGGCGTCGTCGGATTACATCGCCGTGCAGGTTTTCTACTTCTTTCTCGCCTCGTGGGTCGTCGTTTCGCTCAATACGGTCCGCCGGTTCACGTTCCCGCGCAAGATCGCTCTGAGCATCGTCGTGACGATGCTGTTCTATCTGTTCATGCCGGTGGTCAACCGTTCCGGCGAGTGGAACGCTTCCGTGTTTACGGGACGGATATACAATCCGTTCCATATTACGCGCTGGTCGCTCGTGCTCATCGTGTCGGTGTTGTACGGCAAGATTTTCGACCTGCTCTATCAGAAACAGTCCATCACCCTCGAAAACGAACGGCTCAAGAACGAGAACCTCCAGACACGTTACAACATGCTGGCCAACCAGATCAGCCCGCACTTTCTGTTCAATTCGCTCAACTCGCTCTCGATGCTGGTGCGGGAAAGGAACAACGACAAGGCGCTGGAGTATATCGACCGGCTGGCCGATACGTTCCGTTATATGCTCCGTTCGGGACAGGAAGAGCTCATCGCGCTGTCGAGCGAGCTCGCCTTTACCGAAGCATACCTCTATCTGTTGATGGTCCGCTACGAAAACAAGCTGTTCTTCGATATGGACATCGACGAGCGCTATCGGAACTGGAAACTGCCGGTGCTGTCGCTCCAGCCGTTGATCGAGAACGCTGTCAAACATAACTGCATCACGCAGACGCGTCCTTTCCGCATTTCGCTGCGGACACAGGACGGAAAGTTGATCGTTTCCAATCCGTCGATTCCGAAGATCGACGCTCCGGAAAAAACGGGCATCGGGCTGAAAAATCTCTCTTCGCGTTACCAGTTGCTTCTCGCGCGCGACGTGCGGATCGTCCATACCGGCGAGGAGTTCCGCGTGGAGCTTCCGCTGGTCGAACCCTGAGGCGTCCCGCGCGGGGTTCCCGTCGCGGAGCGCTTTGTCGGCCAAAACGGTTATACGAAAGAATCGTCCCGTCATCGTCGCATGGTTTCTCGACAGGATGCGGAGCGGAAAAACGAACACCTGAACGCTTATGAAAACATTGATCGTAGAAGACGAAACGGCCGCAGCGACGAACCTCCGGACACTGTTGCGGGAAATCGACCCCGAAGTGGCCGTGCTGGACGTGCTCGAAACGGTGACCGAGACCGTCGCGTGGGTCCGTTCCCATCCGTTGCCCGATCTGATATTCATGGATATCCATCTGGCCGACGGGCAGGCTTTCCGGATTTTCGAACAGACGGACATCGCCTGCCCCATTGTGTTTACGACGGCTTACGACCGGTATGCGCTCGATGCTTTCAAGGTGAACAGCATCGACTATATCCTCAAACCGATCAAGCGCGACGAACTGGAGCGGGCGCTCGACAAGTTCAGGCGTTTTTCGGGCGGCGAGAGGGACGAGTACGTCGAGCGGACGAACCGTTTCGTCGCGGTCCGGGCGCAGAACTTCCTCATCCCGTTCCGCGACAAGCTGGTTCCCGTCTCGGCGGACCAGATCGCCTATTTCTACACCTCGCACGAGAAGGTGTCGGTCACGACGCTCGACGAGAAGACGCTGCCCATGGACCGTTCGCTGGATACGCTGATGGCTCAGTTGCCGGGAAGCGATTTTTTCCGGGCCAACCGCCAGTTCATCGTTTCCCGCCGGGCCATCCGCGACCTGTCGGTGTGGTTCGGAAGCCGGCTCTCGGTGAATCTCTCGCTGCGTACTCCGGAGCGTATCATCGTGAGCAAGGCGCGGGTGCCCGAATTCAAACGTTGGTTCGTCGGCGACGAGGCGTCGCAGTAGCGAACCGGCGGAGGGCGGTGCTGTGCGGCCCTCGCGAAAAACGTCAGCGATATGTTGAACTCAACCTGAAAATACCATGAAAAAGAATTCGATTTTCCTGCTCGTTCTGGCCCTTTTCGCCGTGGCGCACGCCGATGCGAAGGGCAAAAAGTGTGCGGCGCAGAAGGCCCGGCACGTGATCCTGATCGGAAGCGACGGATTCAGTTCGGCGATCCTGCGTGCTCATCCGGGCGCTTTTCCCTACATCGAATCGTTGATGCGGGACGGAAGCTATACATTGCGTCGCCGTAGCGTGCTGCCCTCTTCGAGCGCTGTCAACTGGGCCTCGATGCTCATGGGTGCCGGTCCGGAAATTCACGGCTACACGACGTGGGGCAGCCAGGTGCCCGATCTGCCCTCGCGGGAGATCGGCAAGTACGGGATCTTTCCGGGCATCTGCGGACTCATTCGCGACAAACATCCCCAAGCGGTGATGGCTTGCGGTTACAACTGGTCCACGATCGGCTGTCTGTACGAGCAGCAGGCCGTGGACATCAACTACGATGCGTCGAACGACCGGGCGCTCGCCGACAGCATGTGCTATCACATCGAGCGCAGCAGACCGATGTTTACGTTCATCGCCTTCGGCGAGCCGGACGAAGCGGGACACGCCTATGGCTGGGAGTCGGAGGAGTATTTCCGGATGTGTAAGACCATCGACGGTTACGTGGGACAGATCCTCGCTTCGATCGAAAAAGCCGGCATGAAGGACGACGCGATCGTGATCTTTACGGCCGATCACGGCGGCACGGGCAAGGGGCACGGCGGCATTTCGATGGCGGAAATGGAGTCGCCCTTCATCGTCTGCGGCAAGGGCATCCGCCGGGGACACGAGATTGACGAGAGCGTGATGGTGTTCGACTGCGCTCCGACGATCGGCTATGTCTTTTCCGTCGAGCAGCCGCAGGTGTGGATCGGCCGGCCGGTGATGTCGGTCTTCGAGTGATTTTTCCGTTTGCGGACAAATGTCGGGTGCGGGGCGAATCGTCGTCCCGCACCCTGTTTTTGCGGTCGTGCGTTCGCACGCATCGTCGCTCCGGTGTGCCCGGAACGCCGGGTCGGCTTCCTCCGGTGTCGGAATGGGGCCGCTCCCGTACGGTTGCGGCACGAATGATGACGGTCCGATCCGGAAGCTCGGATCGCAGGATACGGGTGTCGTTAGAGGAGCGTGCGATTCCCCTCGGCCGTGTGTTCCCGCCGGCGGCGGGACGTTTCACCCCTCCGATTTTCCGTTTGACCGGCCGCAGACGGGTTTTTAGCGGTAAAATGAGTTTTTTTGCGGTCTGAAAAATAACCAAATCCAGAAGAGAATAAGATGAGACGGAGCGTTTTGAGGAAATTCTGTATCGCGGTCGCGTTTTTTTTCGTCGGCGCGAGGCTTTGCGCGCAACCTGCGGGGAGCGTGTCGGGCCGTCTGATCGACGAGGCGGACAACGGCCGGGCCGTCGTGGGTGCCGTCGTGGAGTGCCATCCGCTCGGCGATCCCGACAACAAAAAGTACGCGACTTCGGCGGCGGAGGGCAAGTTCGCCCTGCCGGGACTCGGTTACGGGACCTATGCCATGCGGGTGACGTTCATGGGGCTGGAACCCTATGTCGATACGTTGAAGGTAGACCGGGCTGCGGTACGGCTGGGAACCATCTTGATGAAGACGCAGGTGCAGCAGCTCGGCGAGACGGTGGTCGAAAGCATGGCCATGCGGACGACGCAGAACGGCGATACGGTGGTGTACAATGCCGGTTCTTTCAAGGTGAGCGGCGATGCGAGTACCGACGACCTGCTCGGTAAGATGCCCGGCATCAAGGTCGAGGGCGGAAACGTCGAGGCACACGGCGAGCAGGTCAAGAAGGTGCTGGTGGACGGCAAGGAGTTTTTCGGCGACGATGTGACCGCCGCCATCAAGAACCTGCCGGCCGAAGTGATCGACAAGATCGAGGTGTTCGACAAGAAGAGCGACGAGGCGGAATTCAGCGGCGTGAACGACGGCAACGACTACAAGGCGATCAATATCGTCACCACGCGGGGCGTGGAACGGGCCCGGTTCGGAAAGTTCTATGCCGGTTACGGGATCAGCGACCTCTACAACGTGGGGATGAGCCTGAACCTGTTCGACAACAACCGCCGCTTTTCGGTCATCGGCATGGCCAATAACGTCAACCAGCAGAATTTCGCCATCGACGACCTGCTCGACGTGATGGGCACCAACGGCGGCCGGGGAGGTTTCGGAGGGGGGCGCGGTGGCAATTTCATGATCGGCAACCAGAGCGGTGTGTCGACCGTCAAGTCCATCGGAGTCAATTACTCGAATGAGTGGAAGGAAAAGCTCAAGCTCAGCGCCAGCTACTTCTTCAATACGACCAAGAACGAGACCGATGCGCTGACCCAGCGCGAATATTTCTCGAACCAGCTTTACGACGAGTACAGCCAGAGTTTTTCGCGCAACTTCAACCATCGCATCAACGCCCGTGTGGAGTACAAGATGAACGAAAGCAATACGTTCATGTTCCGTCCCAGCATCCGCTTCCAGTCGCACGACAACCACGGCGCCGATACGTCGGCCACGTTGATGCGGGACGACGCGGCGTCCACGTTGCTCAACTTCCTCAAGAGCGCCACGAGCGCCCATACCGAGGGGTACAACATTTCGGGAAACCTGCTCTACATGCACCGCTTCGGAGGCCGGGCCGGCCGCGTGCTGAGCGTGTCGTTGAACGGAGGGCTTTCGAAAAACGACCGCGACAACGACCAGTATTCGCTGACGCGCTACTTCGCGCCCGATTCGTCCCGGACGCTCGACCAGTATATCGCCAGCCGTTCGAGCGGCCACCACATGAGCGGCCGCCTCTCCTACTCCGAACCTGTGTCGGAACACGCTCAGGTGCTGATGAGCTACAACCTCTCGTACAACTTTTCGGACCGGGACAAACGCTCCTACGAAATGCCCGAAGAGGTGTTTCTCGACAGCCTGTCGAATACCTACAACAGCGGTTATCTGACGCACCGTGTCGGTCCCGGATTCCGCTATAACGGCGACAAGGCGATGTTCGTCACCAACGTGAACTACCAGTACGCCACGCTGACGGGCGACCAGCTTTTCCCTTCCGTCTCCCGTTCGCACCTTTCCGCCGGGTTCAACAACGTCGTCTACATGGCGATGCTGGATTTCCGGTTCTCCAAGACCAATACGCTGCGGGCCATGCTCCGTTCGAATACCGATACGCCTTCGGTGACGCAGTTGCAGAACGTGCTGGACGTCTCCAATCCGCTGTTCATTTCGCAGGGCAATCCCGACTTGCGTCCCGTATACAGCCACAACCTCAGCCTGCGCTACGTCAACGCCAACGTGACCAAAGGCCGGACGTTCATGGCCGCCGTGAGCGGGTCGACCCAGTCCAACCACATTTCCAACGCCGTGGAACGGGCCGACCGTCCCGGATACGAGGTGAAGGATGCGGCGGGAAATACCGTGATCGTGCTCGACCAAGGGGCCCAGTATTCCCGTCCGGTGAACCTGAACGGTTATTGGAACGTCAACGGCGTGCTGAGCTACGGGCTGCCGGTGCGCTGGCTGGCCAGCAACGTGAATTTCAACGTGCGGGCTTCCTATACGGCCATGCCTACCGTATACAACAAGGTGCGCAGCACCACGACCAACACGTCCTATGCGGGCGGGGTCGTCGTGGGGAGCAACATCAGCGACAAGATCGACTTCACCGTGTCGTACAACGCCAGTTACAACGTGGCGCATTCGCGCAGCGACAACGAATATTTCAACGGCGTGGGTACCGCCCGCGTCAAATGGGTCACGTGGGGCGGCATCACGTTGCAGGCGGACGGAAGCTATTCCAAATACCGCGGCATCACCGATTCGTTCTCCGAAGAGTTCCTGCTGGTCAATGCCGCGTTGGGCAAGAAACTCTTCAAACAGCAGCGGGGCGAGATCAGCCTGCGGGTGAACGACCTGCTCAATCGAAACAAAAGTTTCGTCCGCACCGTCTCGCAGAACTACATCCAGAACGTGACGACCAACGTGCTGGGACGCTACGTGAGCCTCAGTTTCGTCTACAACCTCCGCGTGTTCAAGGGCAAGGGCGGAAAGACCTACGACATGCCTTCGGATTATCGTCCGGGCGGAAACGGTCCGCGGGGCGGGCACGGCGGAGACCGGGGCGGTCGTCCCGCAGGTCCGCCGATGGGACCTCCTCCGGGCGGCGGTATGCCGCACTTTTAGAGCGGCGGTCGGTGCGGTTCCGACTGACGGGACCGGCTGTCGGAGGGATGGAAAAAGGGCTTTGCGACGAATCGCAAAGCCCTTTTTTCGTATGCGTCGCGGCAGCCCGTTTCCACGCCCGGTTCGAAAAGAGGTCCGCCTTGTCCGTGCGGAAAACGGGATGGCCGAGGCTGCGGGGAACGTACGGCACATAGAAGCGGACCGGTCGGAATATATGCGTATCGTGCCGTATGCTGCCGATCGCGGACCGGACGGTTCGACGCGGCACGAAACGTAGATAAGCCGTTGGCTGCCCGAAAAAACGGGTGCTCGCGATACGTCTCCGGACAAAAGATAAGGAGAATCGATTTCTCGATCCTCCTTGTCTTCAACCGGATTTCGGAGCCGGTGTTTCCGCGAGCGGACCGGTGTCCGGAACGCGGGGGACGACGCTTTTCGGATGCGGCGAAACGCGGAAAAGCGCAGACCGTCTTATTTCTTCTCTTTGAGCAGGTCCCGGATTTGGGTCAGCAGCTCGATGTCGGGAGCCGGGGCGGCTGGAGCGGCGGGCGCTTCTTCCTTTTTGCGTTCGAATTTGCTCAACAACCGGATGAACAGGAAGATGGAGAACGCGATGATAAGGAAGTCGAACGTCGTTTGCAGAAACGCGCCGTAGTTGATCGACACGGCGGGTTCGATGATTTCGCCGGCGGGCGAGAGGACGGCCTGTTCGAGGA
Organism: uncultured Alistipes sp.; assembly: GCA_910583985.1. Classification (GTDB taxonomy): domain Bacteria; phylum Bacteroidota; class Bacteroidia; order Bacteroidales; family Rikenellaceae; genus Alistipes_A. Next base: position 1,386 of record CAJTYA010000013.1, on the reverse strand, counting down.
CGATTTTGAGGTCCGTGAAATTGACTCCGCCCACGAGCATGCCGATCGGGGGCATGATGATGTCGGAGACCAGCGACGAGACGATCTTGCCGAACGCGCCGCCGATGATGATACCCACGGCCATGTCGACGACGTTGCCGCGCATGGCGAATTTCTTGAAGTCTTCTAAAAATTTGCTTTTCATAATCGTATGGAATTGGTTGTATCGTACAATGAAGAGTAGGTCCTTGGGTTCACAAGCCGTATGGGGCGAATCCGGAGTCCTGTCGTGGAAGCATCGCGGATCGTCGATCCGGTAGACGTGCAATTTACGTACAAATCGTGTGATTTCGGAAAAACGGGGACACGAATTTGCGGTTGCGGGTGCAGGCGCCGGACTTTTTCCCCGTTTTTCGGTTCGCAGGCGCTTTTATCGTCCCGTCTCCTCCGTTCGGAGCCGTTCGAGCGGGTGGCTGCGCTCGCAGGCCGTCTCGTCCCGTTCCCAGAATATGCGGTCGCTTTCCGTGTCGAGCAGAAAATAGAACGTGCGCCTCTCGTCGTCCGTCACGCATTGCCACAGCGTGGCATCGTTCTCGCCTCGGAGCGTGTAGACGGTTCCCTTGGCGACGGACAGTCCGTTGTCCGCATCGAGTATGGCGAGGGCGAATATGCCGTCGCCGCTGTGGCGATAGCCGTAAAGGACGAAAGTGCAGTTCGAATCGCCAGGGACCGTTCCCCGGTAGGTGCGCACGGTCACATCCCCCAAGCCGGATTCGGTCCGCAGTCTCGTGGCGGGCGAGTCTTCCCGTAGGGTGACGGTACTGTCGGCCGGGTGGATGCCGGTCTGTTCCCGGTCTCGGTTCGCATGACAGGCCCAGAGGGCGATTGCGCACACGAGCGCGGCGACCGGCTTAAACGTATTTTTCAGGTTCATGTCTTTTCCTTGAGGTTTCGGTTGCCTGTCGATGACGGAGGAGTGCGGATAGCGACGCTGCTTCGGCCTGTGCTCTCCGTCCTGCGACGGACGCAAGATCAAAGGCGCACGACGCGTCCCGTGCGATGGCTTTCGAACGCGGCGTCGAGTATGGCCATGTCCGTAAGCATGTCTTCGTGCGAGACGACGGGTGCGGCGTTTTCGCGGATGGAAGCGTACATGCCGTCGTAGAAGCGCATGTAGTTGCCCGCGAGGGTGGGATATTTCCGGCGTCCTTCGTCGGTATGCAGGATGCCCCACTTCTCTTCGCTCTCGCGGCACCATGTTCCGGTCGTGGGGACGGCGCCCTCGTGCCGCAGGGCGTTTTCCTGCGGGTCGAGGCCGTACTTGACGTAGGAGCCCGCCGTGCCGTGGACGGCGAAACGGGGACCCTCCTCGCGGATGAGCATGCCGGCCCGGAGCGAAACCTTGAC
>CAJTYA010000012.1 GCA_910583985.1 uncultured Alistipes sp. | reverse complement strand
AAAATTAAAGCCGGATTAAAGCAAATTCAAGTTTTTGCACGTTTCGTTTTTCCCGACCAACCACTCCCAAACCGCCAAAACACACTGAACATCAGCACATTTCACAGCCGACCGACATTCACACCGTTGCTCGCTTCGTTTTCATGCCCATAGTAACGGATTTTCCGTAAATTTGTTCCGGCGCTCCGTGCAGCCGGTGCCCTCGTCTCCGGACACGGCACGGAGCCCCCGAAAATCATGGAAAACGAAGAAAACAGGAGATTCGAAACGCTCCAAGTGCACGCAGGATATACGCCCGACGCCACCCGTTCGCGCGTGACGCCGCTCTACCAAACGACGGCCTACACGTTCGACGACTCGGCGCACGGGGCCGATCTGTTCGCCCTGCGCGAGCCGGGCAACATCTACACCCGTTTGCAGAACCCCACCACCGACATGCTCGAAAAGCGGGTCGCCGCGCTCGAAGGCGGCACGGCCGCACTGGCCGTCTCGTCGGGCCATTCGGCCCAACTGGTGGCGCTCACGAGCCTGCTGGGACCGGGCGACAACTTCGTCAGCTCGCCCTTCCTGTACGGCGGAACCCACAACCAGTTCAAGGTCGTGCTGCGCAACTTCGGCATCGAATGCCGGTTCGCGGCAGGCAACGACCCCGCGGACATGGAACCGCTCGTCGACGAGCGCACGCGGGCGATTTACGTCGAAACGATCGGCAATCCGAGTTTCGCCGTGCCCGATTTCGAGGCCCTGTCCGCGCTGGCACGCCGACACGACGTTCCGCTGATCGTGGACAACACGTTCGGCGCCGGAGGGTACCTCTGCCGTCCCATCGAACACGGGGCGGACGTCGTCGTCGAATCGGCGACCAAATGGCTCGGCGGGCACGGCACGTCGATGGGCGGCATGATCGTCGAGGGCGGCCGGTACGACTGGAGCAACGGCAAGTTCCCGATGCTCTCCGAACCGTCGGAAAGCTACCACGGACTGAGTTTCTGCAAGGCATTCGGACAGCGGGCCTTCATCGTCAAATGCCGGGCCGAGGGCGTGCGCGATCTGGGCTGCTGCATCTCGCCGTTCAACTCCTTTATGATCATGCAGGGCATCGAAACGCTCTCGCTGCGCGTGCAGCGGGAAGCCGATAACGCGATGGCGCTGGCCCGCTATTTCGACGCCCACCCCAAAGTGGAACGCGTGTCCTATCCCGGACTGGAAAACGATCCGCAGCACCGCCTCGCCGCGAAATACCTCCGGCACGGCTTCGGCTGCGTGCTCTCCGTCGAGCTCCGCGGCGACAAGGAACAGACCGTCGCGTTCGTCGACCGTCTGCGTCTGGTCTCCCATCTGGCCAACGTGGGCGACAACCGCACGCTCATCATACAGCCCTCGGCCACCACGCACGCCCAGCTCTCCGAAGCGGAGCAACGGGCCGCAGGCGTCCGGCCCACGCTGCTGAGAATTTCCGCGGGCATCGAACACATCGACGACCTGAAGAACGATTTCGAACACGCCTTCACGTTCGTGAAAGCTTAACCCCGCTCACCACCATGCCCGTCCGTCATTTCCGATACGACCGACCCTTCGCGCTCGAAAACGGCGAGCAGCTTCCCGAACTGACCATCGCCTACCACACCTACGGCAAGTTCAGGGGCGACAACGCGATATGGGTCTGCCACGCGCTGACGGCCAATTCGGACGTGGCTGACTGGTGGCCCCGCACCGTGGAACAGGGACGCTTTCTCGATCCGAGGCGGTACTACATCGTCTGCGCGAACATCATCGGATCGCACTACGGATCGACCGGACCGCTGAGCACGAACCCCGCCACGGGGAGTCCCTACTACGGTTCGTTCCCGTTCATCACCGTCCGCGACATGGTCCGCGCCCATCTGCTGCTGGCCGACCATTTGGGCATCGGCTCGGCACGGGCCGTCATCGGCTGTTCCATCGGGGGATTCCAAGCCATGGAAATGGCGCTGGCACGCCCCGGATTCGCCCGCAGGCTCGTGCTCGTCGCCACGGCCGCCCGCAGCCAGCCGTGGGCCATCGCCTTCAACGAGTCGCAACGCATGGCCATCGAGGCCGACGACAGCTACGGCCGCCCGGACGAAGAGGCCGGCAAGAAAGGCATGCGCGTATCGCGGTCGGTAGGTCTGCTCAGCTACCGGGGATCGCCGGCCTACAACGCCACGCAGCAGGAGAACGACAACCTGTACAAAGTGGCCGGATTCCGCGCCACGACCTACCAACAATACCAAGGCGACAAGCTCTGCCGCCGGTTCAACGCCTACTCCTACTACCGGCTCACGCAAGCCTTCGACTCGCACAACGTGGGCCGTTACCGGGGCGGCGTCGAAAGCGCCCTCGCGTCGATCGGCTGCCCGACGATGGTCGTAGGCATTTCGTCGGACATCATCTTCCCGGTGTCGGAACAGATCTTCCTGTACCGCCACATTCCCGACTGCCGGCTGCGGCTGCTGGACTCGACCTTCGGTCACGACGGTTTTCTGGTCGAATACGACAAGCTCAACGCCATCCTCAAACCGTTCATCGCCGCCCCCTTTCCCGTGGACGAAGGCCGGTAGCAGGAACCGTCCGCACGCCCCGACCGGCGGCGGGGTTTGTCTTTTTCCCCGTTTTTTACGATCTTTAGGGTCGCCGTTCGGACAGAACGACAATACGAACCCAAAAACCTAACCCCAAAACACCGCCATGAAACATTGCACACGCAACCACCCCCTCCGGCGCATGCTCGCCGGAAGCGCCTGCACGCTCGCCCTGCTCGCCGCGGGCAGCCCGTCCGTCGCCCAAAGCGTCGAAGACAGCTTCACACCGCTGCCCGCCGGAGCGGTCGCATTGGAGGGCTACCTCGAAAACGACATCCGCAACTCGATCGAACACTGGAACAAGGGCGTGGTGCCCTACGCCCGTTTCGTCGATTTCTTCCGCCACGGACGCCACCAGTTCGCATTGGGAGAAATGTGGGGCAAAGCCGTCCGTTCGGGCTGCATGTTTTACCGCTACACGGGCGATCCGGAACTCAAGAGGATCATGGCCGAGACAGTGGCCGATCTGCTCTCCACGCAGCGCGAAAACGGCAGCTTCAGTTGCGTGGACGTCGACAAACAGCCCGACGGTCCGGGAGGCGACCTGTGGGAACGCAAATACGTGCTGCTGGGACTGGACGAATACTATACGCAGGTGGAAGCCGACCCGGCCGTCCTCAAGGCCATGACCGATCAGGCCGACTGCATCGTCGCCCAAGTGGGGGCACCGCCCAAAGTGCCCATCACCGAACTGGGATGGAGCCCCAACCGCATCGAATCGTGTTCGCTGCTCGAACCCTTCATGCGGCTGTACAAGCACACCGGCGAGCAGCGCTACCTCGATTTCGCCCGTTACATCGTCGAAGAGGCGGGCGGCTCGAAAGGATACGATATTTTCCAACAGGCCTACGACAACGTGGAACCGCATAAGATGGGCGGTCCCTATCCCAAGGCCTATGAAATGATGTCGATGTTCGAGGGGCTGGTGGAATATTATCGCGTCACGGGCAACGAACGCTGGAAGAAAACCTTCATGAACCTCTACGACAATATCCGCACCAAGGAGCTGACCATCATCGGCAACGGCGGAGGCGACCAGCCCTATCACCCGGCCGTGATGGGCGAAGGCTGGGACAACACGGCCTTCGAACAGACCAACCCCGACATCACGCGCATGATGGAGACCTGCGTGGGCGTGACATGGATGAAGCTCTGCAGCCAGATTCTCCGGCTCACCGGCTCGTGCTCGGCCGCGGACGACATCGAGAAATACGTCTACAACGGTCTGCTCGGCGCCATGAAACCTTCGGGCGACGGATTCAGCTACGTCAACCTGCTCAACGGAGAGAAAGTGACCAACTACGGCTGGGGCACCGACTTCGACGGGCTGCCCGTCACGTGCTGCAACCTCAACGGACCGATGGGACTGGCCTACATCCCCTATGTGGCCGTCATGGATTCGAAACGGGGACCGGTGGTCAACCTCTACAACGCCGGCCGCGTCTCGATGAAAACGCCGGGCGGCCAGGCGCTCCGGCTCGACATCGTCACGGAATATCCCCGCTCGGAAAAGGCGGAGATCGTCGTCTCGCCCGACGCGGCGGAGACGTTCGTACTGCGCGTGCGGGTTCCCGCATGGAGCGAAAACACGTCGATCCGCGTCAACGGCAAAAAACTCAAGAACATCGAGGCCGGAACCTATAAGGAGATCGCACGGGAATGGCGGGCGGGCGACCGCGTCGAAATCGTTTTCGACATGCAGTGCCGCCTGCTCGACGCCCCGCGCGGCAGTAACCGGGCGGGCGACAATTTCCAAGCCGTCGTCCGGGGGCCCATCGTGCTGGCACGGGACGAAAACATCGATCCCGAATACAATGCCCCGGTACGGATCAAAGCCGACAAGAACGGCCTCGTGAAAGTACGCAAGGCAACGCCCACGCTCTCCTCGACACGTATGGAATTTATCGTGCCGACGACAGACGGCGAAATCCGCATGACGGACTACTCGTCGGTGAACGGCTGGGAAGGCAAGAAAATCTGCACGTGGCTGCCGATGAAACCGGAATAGCCTTTCCTTTCACCGCTTCGCCGCAGACCCGTCCGGCAGGGACGGTCGCGTGCGACTGCAGGCGGCACGGCCCCTCACGCCGCAATCCTATTTTCCGCCCGGACAGGAACGTCTCCCGTCCGGGCGGTTTCGCAAGGCCCCCCCCCGTCGCCGGGCAACGGACTTTCCGGCGGGGCCGACCGGTACCACCCGCGGAGCCTCCGCACCCACGCCCGGAGGCAGGGATAGCCGAACGACGACCGGCGGAGGAACGTCTTGCCGCACGCCCGACTCCCCCCGGCCGCAACCCGGAAAGGTCGGAATCCGGGTCTGCGAAAGGAAGCGTTTAGCTACCAGAGAATTGCACGTGCGGGCGGCGATTTGTCGATTTTTTTACGCCGAAGTGCTGAAAGTACCGAGGAATCTGCTTACTTTTGTATGGCTTTCCGCAGGGACCGTTCCCGCCCCCGGCGGCAGGGAACCATCCCGAAAACGCCGGCCTCCCCAAGGGGACGGACTGGAGCGGAAAGCGGCGTTTCCCCCTTGTCCCGCGGGACGGCGGAGAGGAAACGGAACGTACACAACGAATGTAACAGAGACAAAAATTCAACCGATGAGACTTCCCGAATCAGTAAACGTCCTTTTGTTAGGGTCCGGCGGACGCGAGCACGCCTTCGCATGGTCGATCGCACGCAGCAAACGCCTCGCACGGCTTTTCATCGCTCCGGGCAACGCCGGAACGGCCGCCTGCGGCACGAACGTGGACATCAACCCGAACAATTTCGGATCGGTCAAACAATTCGTCCTTTCCAACAACATCAATATGGTGGTAGTGGGTCCCGAAGAACCGCTGGTGAAGGGCATCTACGACTTTTTCAGGGAAGACAGCCAGATCAGCAACATCCCGGTTATCGGTCCTTCGGCCAGAGGCGCCCGCCTCGAAGGCAGCAAGGAGTTCGCCAAAGACTTCATGACGCGCCACGGCGTGCCGACGGCCGCCTATCGCAGCTTCACGCGGAAGAACATCGACGAGGCGTATGTCTTCCTCGAAACGCTCAAGGCCCCCTACGTGCTCAAGGCCGACGGACTCGCGGCCGGGAAAGGCGTGCTGATCGTCGGTTCGCTCGACGAAGCGAAGAAAGAGCTCGGCGAAATGCTGGGCGGACGGTTCGGACACGCGGGCGACACGGTCGTCATCGAGGAATACCTCTCCGGAATCGAATGCTCGGTGTTCGTAGCCACCGACGGCAAAAGTTTCAAGGTGCTGCCCGTCGCCAAGGACTACAAGCGCATCGGCGAGGGCGACACGGGCCTCAACACGGGCGGCATGGGCGCCGTCTCGCCGGTTCCGTTCGCCGACGGGAAGTTCATGGACGAAGTGGTCTCGACGATCGTGAAGCCGACCGTCGACGGATTGGCGAAAGACGGCATCGAATACAAAGGATTCATCTTCATCGGCCTGATGAACGTAGTGGGCAAACCCTACGTGATCGAATACAACGTGCGGATGGGCGACCCCGAAACGGAAGTCGTGCTGCCGCGCATCGAATCGGACATCATCGGCCTGTTCGAAGGAATGGCTTTCGGACGGCTCGACGCCTACGAACTGGCCGTTTCGCCCCTCACGGCGACGACGGTCGTCTGCGTATCGGGCGGCTATCCGGGCGAATACGTCAAAGGCCGGGAAATTTCGGGCCTCGACAAGCCCTCGGAGAGCATCGTCTTCCACGCCGGAACGACGGCCAAAGGGGGCAAGGTGCTCACTGCCGGCGGCCGCGTGCTGGCCGTCACTTCATTGGGCGGAAGCATCGAGGAGGCCGTAGGCAAATCGTTCGCCACGATCGCCGGGATCGAATACGAAGACAAATATTTCCGCACCGACATCGGCAAAGACCTTTTATAAACCCGTAAGCGCATGGGGCTGGACCTTACCCGCCGGAATCTGAGCTGGACGCTGTTGTCGGCCTCGGCGCTTCTGGTATCGGTATGGTTTCGCATGGTCCCCTCCGCCGGCGAAACGCCCGTGGAGGGTATGCCTCTGGGCGAATGGCTCTCCGCTGCGGCCGTAGCGCGGCCGCGCGTCGCAGCAGTCGTATCGCTGATGCTGGCATTGTGGAACGGCCTGCTGCTTACGCGCATCCTCGCCCGGAACATGGTACTGCCCGAAAGGACGTACCTGCCGCTCGTCCTCTATCCGGCCATGGCTTTCGGATGTCCTTTCGATCCCGCCGTGTCGCTGCCTGCCCTCGCGACGGCGGGGCTCCTGATCCGCTCGTTCGACCTGACGATCGTTTCGTTCCGCCGGGCGGTACGGCTCGGACCGCTGTTCGACGCTTCGCTGGCCGCGGGAACGGCCCTGCTCGTATGGTCTCCCTCGGTCGTCTATCTGCTTCTGCTGCCCGTGGCGCTCGTGCTTTTCAAAAAAGGCGTCCGGGAATGGATCGTGGCCTGGATCGGATACCTGTTGCCTATGGCCGTTTGCAGTTATGTGTACTGGGGAATGGGACACTCTTTCGGATACGTCTCCGTCCGCTTCGTCGAAAACCTGTCCGAAACAGTATCGACGACGGGCACGCTTTTCTCCCGTCTGCCCGACGCGGCACAGTCGGCCATCTGGATCGCCTGTGCGGCAGCGACCGTGCTGGCGCTGTTCACGTTCTGGCGCCGGGCGGAAACGATGCGGACACGGGCCTACAAATCGTTCGTCTATTTTCTCTGGATTCTGTTCTTCTCGCTGTCGGCTGTCGCCGGCACGCGCACGGAAGCCGGCCTCGTGCTGCTGGCCGCTCCGATGGCCGCGATCATCCCCGCCTATTTCGCCCGGCACAAGGGCTGGATTCCGGACCTCGTCTATCTGAGTCTGGCGGGTAGCGTCGTCTGCTACAACGTGCTGGCGATCCTCGGACGTTAGCGCCGTTCTTTGGGCAACGGGCACACGACCCTCAGCGCACCGGCCTCGCAGGTGATGTGCACGGGGAAAGCGGGTCCGGCCTGTCCGTCGATGTCGGTCGCCTCCTCGTTGTAGGAATAGAGCATGATGTCGCGGCTCTTGAAATGAGCGATGCCCGGCGGATAGTCGCCCGTATTGCGCTTGATGAAGTGGAAGATGGTGCGGATCGTCTCGATGGGGCTGTCGCCCTTGACGACGATCACGTCGAGCAGGCCGTCGTCGAGGCGAGAGAGATACGCGAAACGCATCTGCCCGGCCGTCCGGCCGTTGAACACGAAGAAGATCAACGACGAGCCCTCGTAATTTCCGCCGTCCGACTCGATGGAAATATGCATCTTCCGGAAATTGGGCAGCTCGCCCAGCCCGCCGAAATAATAGGCTAACTTGCCGAACGTATTCTTCAGAAAAGTGGGCGTTTTCTGGGACACTTCGGTGAAAAGTCCGCAACTGAACACATTGACGAAATATTCGTCGTTGGCCCGCCCCAGATCGACCCGGCGGATTTCGCCCGAAAGAATCTGCCGGCAGGCGCGGCCGATGTCGGAGGGCACGCCCAGCATGCTGGCGAAATCGTTGGCCGTCCCGGTGGGCAGCACGGCCACGGGCACGTCCAGCCCCCGGCGCTTGAGATTGTTCACCACGTAATTGACCGTCCCGTCGCCGCCGGCCACCAGAATGTGATGATACGTCTCGTCCACGCCGTCCAGCATGTCCCTCTCCTCGGTGTCGGAAAACGAGATGCGGTAGGGAACGACGGTGAAACCCCGCCGCTGGTAAATGTCGATGATGCCGTCGAGCCACTCGGTGATGACCGTCTCGCCCGATTTGGGATTGTATACGAACCTGACTTTTTCCATAATCTTCCTCTTAATTGAAACGATGCGTGCCGGATCGTCCCGGCTCCGCTACCGGACGACGAGCGCTTCCATGCCCGGCGTGGCATAGGTTCGGAACTCGCCCCGCTCGTCGGAATAGACCAAATAGGCCTCGACGTCGGGAAGGGTTTCGAGAAACGCCTTGCTCCGCTCCAGTCCCATGACCATCAAGGCCGTGCCGTAAGCGTCGGCCAGCGTGGCCGTAGGTGCGACGACGGTCGCCGAGAGCAGGTTGCTGACGACCGGCTCGCCGCTCAGCGGATCGACCGTGTGGACGATCTTGCGCCCGCTGTCGTCGGTGTAGAACTTGCGGTAGTTGCCCGACGTGGCGAGCCCGCGGCCGCTGAGTCCGATCTTGACCTGCAAGTGGGCGCCCGGCGTGAAGTTTCCCTCCACAGGCCGGTCGATACCCACCACCCACGGCTTCCCGCTGGCATTGGTTCCGCGGCTGAAAATTTCGCCGCCCACCTCGACCAGATAGTCGGAGAACCCCAGCGAGTCGATGTAACCGGCGATATAGTCGGACGTAGCTCCCTGTGCGATCGAGTTCAGGTCGATCTGCATCCGGTCGTCGGCCTTGACCAACCGGCCATTCTCGACCGACACCTTCCGGTAACCCACCAGTTCCAGCAGCGAATCGACGTTCGGCCGCGCGACGGCCTCCTCGCCCGCAAAGCCGTAGGCGGAGGTCAGCGGCTTGACCGTCACGTCGTAGAGGCCTCCGGTCTGCTCGGCGATGCGCCGGGCCTCGTCCATGCAGCGGGCGATGAAACCATCGACCGAATCCGTTTCGTTGCGGTTGAGCCGGCTCAGCAACGACTCCGCATCGTAGAGCGACATCGAACGGTCGACCCCCCGCAGCAGGCTGTCGATCTCGTCTCCGAGTTCGACGCTGCGGTCGCTCTTGACGACGATATGGTAGGTGGTTCCCTGCGCGAACCCGTCGAACGTGCTGAGCACGCTTCTCTCCCCGCTTTTGTCCGAGCAGGCGACGCATCCGAGAAACAAAAGACAGGCCGTAAGGATCTTCGATTTCATTTTCAATGTATTATTTCGGGTAGACCGGCACAAAAATAGAAGATTTTATACAATATCCGAATATTTTTCGTTCCTTTGCAAAGTAAATCCAAGGAAGGAAACGGGGGTGCCGGAAAGCATTCGACGTTCCGCGGAAACCCGACGGCGGCAGGACGCGCATCGTCCTCCGGGTCGGGTAACGAAACCCTCCGGGGAAACGGAACGCTTGCGGCTGAGATCATACCCTATCACCTGATACGGTTAATACCGTCGTAGGGAGTTTTTCCAGCACATCGCATCGTTGCCGCCGCTTCCTTTTCCGTCAAACCGAACAGACCGATGGAAGTCATTGTGAACGGAACGAAAATCACCACGTCGGCCGCTACGCTGGCCGAACTCATCGAAGAGCGCGGAAGCGCATCCGCAGGCGTGGCCGTCGCCGTGGGCACACGCATCGTCCGCCGCAGCGAATGGGAGAGCACCCCGCTCGAAGAGGGTGCCGAAATCACGTTGATCCGTGCCACGCAAGGAGGTTAGACCGATGGACGCATTCTCCCCGACGGTCGCTCCCGTAGCGATCACATGGCCCCGCATCCTCCCCGACGAAGCCCGCACGCTGGCCGCGCTGGCCGAAGATACGGAAGGCCCCGTCATCCATATCCGCAAACCCGAAGCCCCGCCCGCCGAGATGCGCCGTCTGCTCGAAGAGCTCCGCGCATCGGGTGCCGACATGCGCCGTTTCACGCTCCATTACGACGAACCGTTGGCCCGCAGCTTCGGATTAGGCGGCGTGCACCTGCGCGAAGCCGACGCCGGGAAGCTCCCGGAGGGGGAACTGCGGCGCAGCGTCTCGTGCCACGACTGGACGGAAGCGCTGCGGTGCGCGGAACGGTTCGACTACGTGTTTCTCAGTCCGCTCTTCGACTCGATTTCGAAAGAGGGCTACCGCAGCCGGATCGACATCGACTCCGCACCCGAACGCCTTCGGGGACATGCCGGAAAGATCGTTGCATTGGGTGGCATATCGCCCTCGAACATAGCCCGTTGCAGAACGGCCGGATTCGACGGTGCGGCTGCGCTGGGCGCTCTCTGGCACATCGAAAACGGTTCGATCGACACGGAGCACACGCTGCGCAATTACCGCATGCTCCGGCGCAAATGGACAGCCGCGGGCGGCAGCCTCCAGTTCATATCGGACGGCGACATGGGAACGGCCGAGGCTTTCCTGCAGGGCGGAGGACGGTGGATACAGCTCCGGATGAAAGAAACCCCGCCCGAAAAGATCGTCCGCCGGGGCCGCGAAATGCTCGCCCTGTGCCGGCGATACGGCGCCGTGCTCATCGTCAACGACCATCCGGCCCTCGCCGCGGCGACGGGCGCCGACGGCGTCCACCTCGGACAGAGCGACATGCCGCCCGCCGAAGCCCGCCGGATCGTCGGCGAAGGAGCCGTCATCGGCTCGACGGCCAACACTTTCGAACAGATCGCCGGGCGGAACGACCTGCAGACCGACTACATCGGCCTCGGTCCGTTCCGTTATACGACGACCAAACGGAACCTCGCGCCCCTGCTCGGCACGGAGGGCTACCGCGACATCCTAGCGCGGATGCGCGGGGCCGGCATCCGCCTTCCCGTCGTCGCCATCGGCGGCATCGAACCCGAAGACGTCCCGGCGATTCTCTCCACCGGCGTGACGGGCATCGCGCTCAGCGGAGCCGTCGCACGGGCCGAAGACCCTCGCGAAGCCACCGAACGCTTTCTGGAGGCCATGCAACGAACCTGACACACGAACCGATTGCGGAGCCGCGGCCGACATGCCGCACAAGCTCCGAAACCGCATAAACGTATAAATCCTAAAAATCATATCCGTATGGAAAATCTGACGATCGCCGGCAAAAGTTTCCGTTCGAGACTCTTCGTCGGGACGGGCAAATTCTCGTCGAGCGAAACGATGGGCCGGGCCGTCGAGGCCAGCGGCAGCGAACTGGTCACCGTGGCCCTCAAACGCGTGGAACTCGAAAACCCGCAGGACGACATCCTGAGCCACCTCGACACATCGAAAATCGACCTGCTGCCCAACACGTCGGGCGTGCGCAACGCCCGCGAAGCCGTATTCGCCGCCCAACTGGCCCGCGAAGCCCTCGGCACGAACTGGATGAAGCTCGAAATCCATCCCGACCCGCGCTATCTGCTGCCCGACCCCATCGAGACGCTCAAGGCGGCCGAAGAGCTGGTCAAGGACGGCTTCATCGTCATGCCCTACATCAACGCCGATCCCGTGCTGTGCAAACGGCTCGAAGACGTCGGCGTGGCCTGCGTCATGCCGCTCGGTGCGCCCATCGGGTCGAACCGGGGTCTGAAAACCCGCGACCTGCTGCGCATCATCATCGAGCAGAGCACCGTGCCCGTCGTCGTCGATGCGGGCATCGGCGCGCCGTCCCACGCCGCCGAAGCGATGGAAATGGGTGCGGGCGCCGTGCTCGTCAACACGGCCATCGCCGTGGCACAGGACCCCGTCGCGATGGCGAGGGCCTTCCGCATGGCCGTCGAGGCCGGACGGACGGCATTCGAGGCGCAGCTCGCCCCGGAAACGACGGGAGCCTCGGCCACGAGCCCGCTGAACCCCTTTCTGGAAGGAATCAAAGACCTGCAATAAGCCATGACCTACTACGATCTGATTCTCAAATACGACTGGGAAACCACGCGCCGCAAGATCTACGCCTCGACCGAGGCCGACGTGGAGCGGGCCCTCGGCCGCGACCGTCCGACGATGGACGACTTCGCCGCGCTGGTTTCGCCCGCCGCCGACCGCTACCTCGACGAGATGGCGGCCAAAAGCTACCGCATCACGCGGCGGCGCTTCGGCAATACGATACAGCTCTACGTGCCGCTCTATCTGGCCAATATCTGCCAAAACCATTGCATCTACTGCGGATTCAACTGCACGAACAAGATCCACCGGGCCATTCTCTCGCCGGACGAAATCCACGAAGAGTGCCGGGCCATCAAGAAAGACCCGTTCCAGCACATCCTGCTCGTGACAGGCGAGGCTCCGCGCTCGTCGAGCGTGCAGTACATGGCCGACTCGATGGAGATCATGAAAGAATATTTCCAGCAGATCTCGCTCGAAGTCCAGCCGCTCGAAACGGACGAATACCGCATGCTGATGGACCACGGCCTGCACTCGGTCTACGTCTATCAGGAGACCTACAACCGCGACCGCTATTCGGTCTACCACCTGCGGGGCCGGAAAGCCGACTACCGCTACCGGCTCGAAACGCCGGACAGGCTCTGCGACGCCGGAATCTACAAGGTCGGCGTGGGCAACCTCATCGGACTCGAAGACTGGCGGACCGAGGCGTTCTTCACCGCGCTGCACGTCCGTTACCTCGAAAACCGGTACTGGCGGACGAAATACTCGATCGCCTTCCCGAGGCTGAGACCCTATTTCGGCGAGGGAGGCTTCAATCCCGACCACCCGACCACCGAGCGCAACCTGTTGCAGTTGATCTGCGCCTACCGGCTGTTGAGCGAGGACGTCGAGCTGTCGATCTCCACGCGCGAGAGCGCCGCCTGCCGCGACACGGTGATGCCGTTCGGCGTGACGGTGATGAGCGCCGGATCGAAGACCACGCCCGGCGGATATGCCCACCCCACCGAAGAACTCGAACAGTGGGAGGTCAACGACGCGCGGACGCCGAGCCAAGTCTTCGACGCCATCCGCGCCAAAGGATTCGAACCGGTGTGGAAAGACTGGTCGCTGTTCATGCAGGAGGCCAACATTACCGCGTAATTCGCTATCTTTGCATCCGGAGGCCGACGGCCGTCCGGAAACACCTCGCAGGATTCCGGATGCCCTGTCCGGAATCCTGTTTCGTTTATATTTATTCGTAAAAAAAAACGAACGATGCGCATCCTGATCCAACGTGTCCGAAAAGCGGCGGTCGCCATCGGCGGCCGGACGCACAGCTCCATCGGAGAGGGCCTGCTCGTGCTGCTCGGCATCGAGGAGGCCGACACCGGGGAGGACATCCGGTGGCTGAGCGGAAAGCTGACGCGGCTCCGCATTTTCGACGACGGGACGGGCACGATGAACCGTTCGGCCGAGGAGACCGGAGCCGAAATACTGATCGTGAGCCAGTTCACGCTGATGGCTTCGACGAAAAAGGGCAACCGGCCCTCTTACATCCGGGCGGCGAGACCCGAAATGGCCGTCCCGCTCTACGAAGCCTTCGTGGCGGACGTGGCCGCCGCCGTAGGCCGGGAACGGGTCCGGACGGGCGTCTTCGGCGCCGACATGCAGGTGGAACTGCTCAACGACGGTCCGGTCACGATCTGGATCGACTCGAAAAACAGGGAATGACAACCTAACCCGATACGGAGATGACGATCAAAGAAGCACAGGAACTGCTCGAAGCGTGGGTAGCCAAAAACGACATCCGCCACGGCGAACTGACCCGCATGGCGCTGCTGACCGAAGAAATCGGCAAGCTGGCACGGGTCATGGCGCTCCGTTACGGCGAACACGCCGGGGGCCCCCGGCTCCGCAACGAGCTTTCGGACGAAATCGGCGACATCCTCTGGGCGCTCATCGGCGTAGCCAACCAGACCGGCGTGGACCTGACTGCCGCACTCATCGGCGCGCTCGAACGCAAAAGCCGGGAGGCGGAGGAGGCGCGGCAGGACACAGGCCGATAATCCCCCCGCCGGAATGGCCGGGAAGACCGGCCTCCCGACCGCATCGGAGAAACGTTTCCGGCGCCACGGCGACAGGGAACGCTCTTACTAGCCGCCGGGGGCGAACGCTGCGCTGCGAGCGTCGCCGTTCGGGACGAGCCGCCGGAGCGAACGCTTTCCGAAAAACGAAAAAACTTTCACGACATGACCAATCTGCGACAACTCTTTTTGGAACACGTGGGCCAGACCTCGGACAATCCGATGATGATCGAAGCCGAGCGGGCCGAAGGCATCTATCTGTACGGCCCGAACGGGCGCCGGTGGATCGACCTCATTTCGGGCGTCTCGGTCAGCGCGGTAGGACACGGCAACCGGCAGGTGATCGACGCGATATGCGCCCAAGCGCAGAATTACCTGCATCTGATGGTATACGGCGAGGCGGTCGAATCGCCGCAGGTGCGCTACGCCCAGCGCATCGCCTCTCTGCTTCCCGATCCGCTCGACACGGTCTACTTCGTCAATTCGGGCAGCGAGGCCGTCGAAGGTGCGCTCAAACTGGCCAAACGCTACACGGGGCGGACGGAAATCGTGTACTACGAAAACGCCTACCACGGCAGCACGCACGGCTCGCTGAGCGTGATGGGCGGCGAAGAATACCGCAACGCCTACCGCCCGCTGCTGCCCGACACGCGCTGCATCCGCTTCAACTGCATGGACGACCTGAGCCGAATCACCCCGCGCACGGCCTGCGTCATCATCGAGCCCGTACAAGGCGAAGGGGGCATCTTCCCTGCGGACCGGGCCTATCTGGCCGCGCTGCGGAAGCGCTGCGACGAGACGGGCACGCTGCTCGTATACGACGAAATACAGACCGGACTGGGCCGCACCGGCACGCTCTACTTTTTCCAGCGATACGGCATCGTACCGGACATTCTCTGCACGGCCAAAGCCTTCGGCGGCGGCATGCCGTTGGGCGCGTTCATCTCGTCGAACCGCATCATGAGCTCGCTCAAGACCAATCCCGTGCTGGGGCATATCACGACGTTCGGCGGACACCCGGTCTGCTGCGCGGCCGGGCTGGCGGCGCTGGAATACATCCTTTCCGAAAAGCTCATGGAGCAGGCCGAAGCCAAGGGCGCCCGTTACGAAGAACGATTGGGCGGACATCCGGCGGTGAAAGAAATCCGCCGCACGGGCCTGTTGATGGCCGTCGAATACGAAAACAGCGCCGTCACGCAACGCATCGTGCTCGACGCCATCGAGGCGGGCCTGATGACCGAATGGTTCCTGTTCCACGACACGGCCATGCGCATCGCCCCGCCGATGACCATCACGCCCGACGAAATCGACCTCTCGTGCGACATTCTGCTCGGCGTGATCGACCGGGCGACGGGCCGCGCGAAATAGACGGCCGGCGCGGAAATCCTCTTTCGCACGGAGGAACGGCAGCGGCGGAACAGAAAAGATCGCCGCGGCGGACATACGCCGTCCCCGACGGGAACCGTCGAACGGAGCGTCGAAACGAAAGGCATCGCAAGCTGTCGTTCGGAAAAGGTCGCTTCGCCGTAATCGGCACATCCGTTTTTTCGGAAATCCGAAACGGCAAGGTTCGCGACATAAAAGCCGCCGTCGGGCGGGAACTTCCGCAAAGCCGACGAAAGGCATCCTCCTGCACCTCTCCGTCCAAGAAGCCGACGACATTCGCTCCTGAAAGCGGCACCGACGACGGAACAGGGGAAGTACGTCCGACCGTCGCACGAAAGGCCCCCCGACCATCACGACCGGGATTTCCGCCATAGGTCGGACGAGATGTCGGGCGCATGGAAAGAATTGTTTTGTCACGTTTTCAACGAAGCGGGATTGGCGATTTCGCAGGCAGCGCAGGAATATCCGCCATCCCGTTCACACCGACGCACTTCGTTCCGAAACGTGCCCCCTCCACCCTCTACTCGCAACGGACGACACAGGAAACCGCCTCGCAGCGACATCGCCGAGACAAATCGAAGCCGTTTCGAACACTTCCGCTCCGGCGACGAAACGTCCTGCGGACAGACCGCACATCCCCCGGAAACTCCGAAGCGGCTCCGCGCGGAAGCTATGCCCGGAGCGTATCCGCCAGCTCGGCTTCGATGCGGGCGAAAATCGCTTCGGGAGCAAGCATTTCGTCCTGCGCCCCGGTGCAGGACACCACACGGAACGCATCGTCCTCGGCAGCCTGTTCGAGATACACTTCGCGGACCCGGCGCTGAAGCGCGAGCGAAGATTCGTGAATGTCCTTTTTCCCTTGCAGATACTCGCGGTCGTCTCCCTCGCGGACCTCTTCGAGCTTGCGGCGGGTGAAGCCGAACGGGACGTCCAAAAACAACGACACGTCGGGCACGGGAATGCCGTTGTGGCGGTATTCGAGATCGACGATCCAGTCCCGCAAGTGCCGCCGGGCCGCCGCATCGTCGATTTTGGCGCACTGGTAGGCCACGTTCGAGTAGACGTAACGGTCGAGAATGACGAACTTCCCTGCGTCGAGCCACGCGCGGATCATCGGCGCAGCCCCGGCCCGGTCGCCCGCATAGAGCAACGCGACGACGTAGGGGTCCACCCGGTCCACGCCGCCGAGCTCTCCGCGCAGGAAGCGGGCGATCAACTCCCCGTAGACGGGCGCGTCGAAACGGGGAAAGTGAAGGTATTCGTAAGCGATTCCGCGCTCGGCGAGCCGCTTTTTCAGCATGCCGATCTGTGTCGATTTTCCGGCTCCGTCGAGCCCTTCGAGTACGATGAGTGCCATAAAAGAAAGTTCAGGTTTCGTTCGGGAGCGTCCGCGCTCCCCTGCGTTCCGCCGCATTCCCTCCGCTCCCCGTGCCGACAGAGGAGTGCTCCTGCCGACGGAACGATTCCGGACCGTCCTTCGGGCGAGCCTCCGGGACGGGCCGGTGTTTCTATCCACGACGCCGCTTCCCTCTCAGGAATGCGGCAAAGCATGATCTATGCCCTCAACATCCGCACCGCCCGTTCCACGCCCGCAGCGAGCGCATCGATTTCGGAGCGCGTGTTGTACAGGGCGAACGAGGCGCGCACCATCGACGTGATGCCGTAATGGGCCATCACCGGTTCGGCACAATGGGTACCCGTCCGCACAGCCACCCCCGTCTTGTCGAGGATCATCCCCACGTCGTAGGGATGGGTCCCTTCGACCGTGAAGGAGACGATGCTGCACTTGCCGGGCTGCGTCCCGTAGATTCTGAGGCCATCGACGGCCGACAGTCTTTGCGTGGCATACGCCGTCAGGTCCTCTTCATGCCGGGCCACAGCCGCGGCATCGAGCGTGCCGAGGTAACGGATCGCCTCGGCCAAAGCGATGGCGCCGATATAGTTCGACGTGCCGGCCTCGAATTTCAGCGGCAGTTCGGCGTAGGTCGTCCCGGTGAAAGAGACGGTCGAGACCATGTCCCCGCCGCCCATGAAGGGCGGCATCCGCTCCAGCCACTCCTGTTTGCCGTAGAGGACGCCGATGCCGGTCGGGCCGTAGAGCTTGTGACCGGAAAAGGCATAGAAGTCACAATCCAAAGCCGCCACGTCGACCCCGCCGTGCACGATGCCCTGACAGCCGTCCACCAGCACGGGAATGCCCCGACGGTGGGCCGCCTCGACGATCGGCCGCAGGTCGGGCCGCGTGCCGAGCACGTTGGAAGCCTGCGTCACGCAGACGATCCGCGTCCGTTCGTCGAGCAACGATTCGAGCTTTTCGGTTTCGAGCCGGCCCTCGTCGTCGAACGGCAGCACGCGGAGCTCGGCCCCGCGTCGCTCGCAAACCAACTGCCACGGCACGATGTTCGAATGGTGTTCCATCTCGGTGGTCACGACGTTGTCCCCGCGACCGATGAAACGTTCGCCGAAGCTGTAAGCCACCAAATTGATCGAAGCCGTCGCCCCGGAAGTAAAGACGATTTCGCGGACCGATCCGGCACCGATATAGGCCCTCACGGCCTCGCGGGCGGCCTCGTACTGCTCGGTACACCCCTCGCTCATGAAATGGAGTCCGCGATGGACGTTGGCGTTCATTTCGCGATGGAGGCGGTCGACCGTCTCGATCACGCAGCGGGGCTTCTGGGCCGTGGCGCCGTTGTCGAGATAGGCCAAAGGCTTGCCGTATATCGTCCGCGCGAGCAGCGGAAAATCGGCCCGTATTTTTTCTACATCGAATCCCATCACATGCTTTCGATTTTGGCGGCCGCCAGCGCTTCGAGGGTTTCGGTCACTCCCCCGACGGGCGTCCGGCCGATAACCTGACCGGCGAAACCGAACATCTGCAACCGGCGGGCATCGTGCAACGATATGCCGCGCTGACGCATATAGTAGACGGCCTCGGCATTGAGCTGGCCGACCGTCGCCCCGTGGCTGCACTTGACGTTGTCGGCATAAATTTCGAGCTGAGGCTTCGCGTAGATGTGCGCGCCGGGACCCAGCAGCAGGTTGTTGCTCTGCTGGAAGGCCTGCGTGCGCTGGGCGTCCTGCGCGACGTAGATGCGTCCGCTGAACACCCCCGTCCCTCCTTCGGAGGCGATGCCCCGGAAAAGTTCGCGGCTCGTGCAGTCCGGAGCGGCATGCACGATGTCGGTATGGAAGTCGACATGTTCCCCCGCCCCGCACAGCATCAGCCCGTCGGTGCGGTTCTCGGCCCCCGGTTCCGCGAGCCGCACGCGCAGGTCGCTGCGCAGCAGGCGTCCGCCGAGCGCCACCGAAAGCGTATGCAGGCGACTCTCCGCATGCTGCTCGGCGAAGCAGGACGCAACGAGCGAAGAGCGGTCGTTGGCCCGGATCGTCTCGACGATTTCGACCTCGGCGCCGCGGGCCACGAAGACCTCCCGGACCTGACAATCCAATCCCGCTTCCCCGCCCTGCGAACGGTTGTCGATCACAATGCGGGCCCGGCTGCCCTCCTCGAACACGAACAGGCAGCGGGAAAAGGTCCTGAGCGCCTCGCCCTCGCCGTAACGGGCGAAGGTCACGACGACCGGTTCGGCGACCTCCGTGCCGCGGGGCACGTAGACGAACGCGCCGTCCTGTACGAACACGGTATTGAGGGCCGAGACGGCATCGCCCTGTGCTCCGGCGAGCCGGTCGTAATGGCGTCCGACCAGATCGGGATGCCGGACGGCGGCCTCCGCGAGCGAACCGAAGATCACACCCGACGGCTCCTCGACAAGCGGCTCCGCAGCCCGGCAGAAACCGTTCAGAAAAGGAATGTGCCGTCCCGGAAGATCCTCGCAGACCGGTTCCACGCCGGCATACGAGGGCGTGAAATACGACTCGTACTCGGCACCGAAGACCTCCCGCAGACCGGTATAGTGGTAGCGGTCGCCGCGGGCCGATCCCCGGTCGGGAATCCCGGCGAGGTTGAACGTCTCCAGCGCTTCGCTCCGGGGACGGTTCATCGACGCAGGCAAGCCCTCGGCGATCATGTCGGCGTTGGACAGATACAGATCGGTCAGCCGTTTTTCCAATGCGTTTTCCATCCCCTATCGGTATTGGTTGATGAGCCAGTCGTAGCCCTGTTCTTCGAGCTTGAGGGCCAGCTCCCGGCCGGCCGTATGGATGATCCGCCCGTCGTAGAGCACGTGGACCACGTCGGGCACGATATAGTCGAGCAGCCGTTGATAGTGCGTGATGACGATCGTGGCGTTGTCGGGCCTTTTGAGCCGGGCCACGCCGGTGGCCACGATCCGCAGCGCGTCGATGTCGAGCCCGCTGTCCGTCTCGTCGAGCACGGCGAGGCGGGGTTCGAGCATGGCCATCTGGAAAATTTCGTTCCGTTTTTTCTCCCCGCCCGAAAAGCCCTCGTTCACCGAGCGGCCCGTCAGCTTGCCGTCGATTTCGACGATCTTCGCCTTCTCGCGCATCGTCCGCAGAAATTCGGCCGACGAAAGGGGCTCCTCCCCGCGGTATTTGCGCTTTTCGTTCACGGCGTATTTCAGGAAATTGGCCATGCTGACGCCCGGTATCTCGACCGGATACTGAAAGCCGAGGAACAGCCCCGCGCGAGCCCGGTCCTCGATGCTCATCTCCAGCAGGTTCTTCCCGTCGAACAGCACCTCGCCCTCGGTCACCTCGAACTTCTCGTTGCCGGCCAGTACCGAGGCGAAGGTGCTCTTGCCGGAACCGTTGGGTCCCATGATGGCGTGCACCTCGCCGGCTCCGACCGACAGGTCGATGCCTTTCAATATCTCCTTCCCGTCTACGACGGCGTGCAGATTCCTAACCTCTAACATCATATCGGACTTTTTTTGATTTCATACGATTTATCCCACGCTCCCTTCGAGACTGATCGAAAGCAACTTCTGCGCCTCGACGGCGAATTCCATCGGGAGCTTGTTGAGCACTTCCTTCGCATAACCGTTCACGATCAGGCCCACGGCGTCCTCGATCGAGAGGCCGCGCTGGTTGCAATAGAAAAGCTGGTCTTCGCCGATTTTCGACGTCGTGGCCTCGTGCTCGACGACGGCGGTCGGGTTGTTCGCCTCGATGTAGGGGAACGTGTGGGCGCCGCACCGGTCGCCGATGAGCAGCGAATCACATTGCGAATAGTTCCGCGCCCCCTCGGCTTTCGGGGAAACCTTCACCAGACCGCGGTAGCTGTTCTGGCTGTATCCCGCCGAAATGCCCTTGCTGACGATCCGGCTGCGCGTATTGCGCCCCAGATGGATCATTTTGGTTCCCGTGTCGGCCTGCTGGCGGTTGTTCGTCACGGCCACCGAGTGGAACTCGCCCACGGAATGGTCGCCGGCCAGAATGCAGCTCGGATATTTCCACGTCAGCGCCGAGCCCGTCTCGATCTGCGTCCACGACAGGCGGGCGTTCTCGCCGCGGCAGATGCCGCGCTTGGTGACGAAATTGTAGATGCCGCCCTTGCCCTCCTTGTCGCCCGGATACCAGTTCTGCACCGTCGAATACTTGACCTCGGCGTCTTTCATCACGACGATTTCGACCACGGCGGCATGGAGCTGGTTCTCGTCCCGCATCGGGGCCGTACATCCCTCCATGTAACTCACATAGGCCCCTTCGTCGGCCACGATCAGCGTCCGTTCGAACTGGCCCGTTCCGGCGGCATTGATCCGGAAATAGGTACTCAGCTCCATCGGGCAGCGGACGCCCTTGGGAATGTAACAGAACGATCCGTCGGAGAAGACGGCCGCATTGAGCGCCGCGAAGAAATTGTCGGTATAGGGCACCACGCTGCCCATGTATTTACGCACCAGATCGGGATGGTCCTTGAGCGCCTCGGAAAACGAGCAGAACACGATCCCCTTTTCGGCCAGCGTGTCGCGGAAAGTCGTCTTGACCGACACGGAGTCCATCACCGCGTCGACGGCCACGCCGGCCAGCGCCATCTGCTCTTCGAGCGGCACGCCCAGCTTGTCGAACGTCGCGCGGAGCTCCGGATCGACCTCGTCCATGCTGGCCAGTTGCGGTTTCTTTTTCGGCGCCGCATAATAGATGATGTCCTCGAAGTCGATGTCGGGCAGATCGAGATGGGGCCACCGCGGCATCGTGAGCGTCCGCCAGTGCCGGTACGCCTCGATGCGGTAATCGGTCATCCATCCGGGTTCGCCCTTCTTCGCCGAAATGAGGCGCACGACCTCTTCGCTGAGCCCTTTGGGTATCGTCTCGGTATCGATGTCGGTCACGAAACCGTACTTGTACTCCCCTCCGGTGACTTCATCGAGTATGCTGTTGTTCTCTTCCATGTTTCGCCGTATAAAATTCCCTTCCGTCCGCTGCAGAACCGGTCCGGACGGGACCCGCCGGAGCGGACCGCTTTAATCCGCAAAGGTAACCGTTCGGCGGATATAGTGCAAAATTTTGTCCAAAATAAACAAGGGCCGCCCCGAAAGAGGCGACCCCGGTTTTCGTCCGGCCGAACCGGCCGCGCACGCAAGCTTACTGCATGCTCTTGTAGAGTTCGTCGTATTTCTTGAATTTGTCCATCATTTCGGGCGAAACGTCGCGCAGACGGAAGCAGACGCTTTTGAGCAGTTCCAGCGTCGAGGCGTCCTGCGGATTGATGCCGTGCGCCTTTTCGAGCGGAGCCACGGCCACCACGTAGGCATTCGTCACTTCTTCGAGCGCGGCATCGCGTTCTTCGCGGCTGGTGAACGTCTTTTCGTTGAAGGCGGCGGTCTTGTCGTCGGCTACGCGGACCACCATCAGCGCGTAGTTGAAGTTGGCGGCGAAATCGTCCGGAGCGAGTTCCACGGCCTTGGCGAAAGTTTCCAGCGCCTTGGTGTTGTCGCCCAGTTTGTCGTACACGCGACCCAGCCCGGCCCACAGTTCGGGATTCGTCGGATCGTTTTCGATTCCCTTCTGCACATAGGGGATGATGCTCTGGGGGTCTTCGCCCGTTTCGCCGTAGAGGTTGATGAGCCCTTCGAGCACCTCGGTGTTCTTGGGATATTTGGTCACCCCTTCGAGCAGCACGGCCTTGGCCTCGTCGAATTTCTTCCGTCCGTAATAGCAGTGGAACAGATAGTAGTACGCATCGCCGTCGCTTTCATACTGGTTGGCGATGGCATCCTTGAGGTATTTCTCGCCTTCGTCGAATTTCTTTTCGAGCGTGTAGATGTAGCCGGCATAGAAACAGCACATCGTATCGATCTTGTTCACGGCTGGGTGACGCTGCACGTCATAGGCGGCGGCGAACGCTTTGGCCGTGGGGTCCATGTTGCGGGCGGCATAGTAGTTGTCGGCATCCTGCTTGTAGCCGTCCGACACTTTGGTCAGCCCTTCGGTCACTTTCGCAGCTGCACCTTTGGGGTCGATTTCATAGGCTTTCTTATAAGCCTCGGCGGCTTTGTCCAACGCACCTTCGACGATCTCCTTCTTGGTTTTCCACGCATACACGGAACCGTTGGTCAGGTAGAGATCGAAATAGGGATAGGACCATTTTTCGTACTCGGTACCGGCGATGGTTTCCGTGCCTTTTTCGGGCTTGGGGAAGAGCATTTCCGCCGTAAGGGGGTCCATGCCGCGGAACAGGCCGTTGGTGGCGATCGTCGCCGCGTCGTAATAGGCCTTTCCGAGCTCGATCCACGTCGAAGCCTTACCCGACTTCTTGGGATTTTCCGTATCGGCTTTCAGTTTGTCGATTTTTTTGAGGATGGCGGCCTCGTCGAACTTGGCCTCCTGCGCCCGGACGGAATACGCCATTCCGACGAGTACGGCCACAGTCAATAAAAACAAACGTTTCATAGCTTTGAGCATTAATAAGGTGGTTTATTCGGTTATCGTTTCGTTATCGTTTCTGTTTTCCGGTTCCGGAGCGACATTCTCCGCTGCAGGATTTTCCGCTGTCGCGCCTTCGGCGGAAGCGGCGGCTTCGGGTTCCTCGTCCTCGCTCTTGGGTACGGGTATAACGGAAGCGATGGCATCGTTATTACGCAGGTTGATGACGCGGACGCCCTGCGTGGCCCGGCCGGAGACGCGGATGTCGCTCACGGGGATGCGGATCGTGAGCCCCGAACGGTTGATGATCATCAGGTCGTTTTCGTCGGTCACGGCCTTGATGGCGATCAGCTTGCCGGTCTTCTCGGTAATCTGGAGCGTCTTGACGCCCTTGCCGCCCCGGTTGGTGATGCGGTAGTCGCCCAGATCGGTCCGCTTGCCGTAGCCGTTTTCGGAAACGACCAGAATGTCCTCCTTGACATCCTTCTCGACGCAGATCATGCCGACCACCTCGTCGTCGCCTTCGATGGTGATGCCCTTGACGCCGGCTCCGGTACGTCCGATGGCGCGGACGCCCGCTTCGTTGAACCGGATGGCCTTGCCTTCCCGCGCGGCGAGAATCACCTCGCTGGAGCCGCTGGTCAGCTTGGCCTCGATCAGACGGTCGCCCTCACGGATCGTGATGGCATTCACACCGTTCTGACGCGGACGCGAATAGGCTTCGAGCAACGTCTTCTTCACGACGCCCTCTTTGGTACACATGATGATGTAGTTGCTGTTGACATACTCCTTGTCGTCCAGACGGCGCACGTTGATGTAGGCGCGTATCTTGTCGTCGAGCTCGATCTGGATGACGTTCTGGATGGCACGGCCCTTCGAGGCGCGGGCGCCTTCGGGAATGGCGTAGACCTTGAGCCAGTAGCAGCGCCCCTTTTCGGTGAAGAACAGCATCGTGTTGTGCATCGTGGTCACGTAGATGTGCTCGATGAAGTCTTCGTCGCGGGTCGAGCTGCCCTTCATGCCGACGCCGCCGCGGTTCTGGGTGCGGTATTCGGTGAGGGGCGTCCGCTTGATGTAGCCCATGTGCGAGACGGTGATGACCATCTCTTCGTCGGCATAGAAGTCTTCGGGATTGAATTCCTCGGCGCTCAGTACGATTTCGGTCCGGCGTTCGTCGCCGTATTTTTCCTTGATTTCGAGCATTTCGTCCTTGACGATCTGCATCTGCATGGGCAGGCTGTCGAGCACTTCCTTGAAGTAGGCGATCTGCTTGCAGAGCTCGTCGTATTCCCGTTTGAGCTTGTCGCGTTCGAGGCCGGTCAGCGCACGCAGCCGCATGTCGATGATAGCCGCGGCCTGCGCCTCGCTCAGGCCGAAGCGCTCGATGAGGGCGGCTTTGGCCTCGTCGGGGCTCTGCGCGCCGCGGATGATGCGGATCACCTCGTCGATGTGGTCGACGGCGATGAGCAGCCCTTCGAGAATGTGGGCGCGTTTTTCGGCCTGTGCCAGATCGTAGCGCGTGCGGCGCACCACCACCTCGTGACGGTGTTCGACGAAATGGCGGATCAGATCGCGCAGGTTGAGCAGCATCGGACGGCCGTCCACCAGCGCGATGTTATTGACCGGGAAGGAGGTCTGCATGGCCGACATCCGGTAGAGGTTGTTCAGCACCACGCTGGCCACGGCGTCGTGTTTGAGGATCATCACGATGCGCATGCCGTTCCGGTCGCTCTCGTCGTTGATGTAGGCGATGCCCTCGATTTTCTTCTCGTTGATCAGGTCGGCGATCTTGCGGATCATCTCGGCCTTGTTGACCATATAGGGAATTTCGGTCACGACGATGCACTCGCGGCCCGTGGAGGTGTGTTCGATCTCGGTTTTGGCCCGCATGATGACGCGCCCCCGGCCGGTTTCGTAGGCTTCGCGCACGCCCTCGCAGCCGTAGACGATCCCCCCGGTGGGAAAATCGGGTGCCTTGACGTAGTGCAGCAGCTCGGAAACCTCGATCTCCGGATTGTCGATGTAGGCGCAGACCGCATCGAGCACCTCGGAGAGGTTGTGGGGCGGCATGTTGGTGGCCATACCCACGGCGATACCCGACGCGCCGTTGACCAGCAGCAGCGGAATCTTCGTCGGCAGGACGGTCGGTTCGGAAATCGTCTCGTCGAAGTTGGGACGGAAGTCGACCGTATCCTTGTCGATGTCGGCCATCACCTCGTCGGCGATTTTCCGCATGCGGGCTTCGGTGTAACGCATGGCGGCCGGGCCGTCGCCGTCCACCGAGCCGAAGTTGCCCTGTCCGTCGACGAGCATGTAACGCATGCTCCACTCCTGCGCCAGACGCACCATCGCCTCGTAGACCGACGAATCGCCGTGCGGGTGGAACTTACCCAGCACGTCGCCGACGATTCTCGCCGATTTACGGTGCGGCTTATCCGAATAGAGGTTGAGTTCGTTGCTCATATCGTACAATATCCTCCGGTGCACGGGCTTGAGTCCGTCGCGCACGTCGGGAAGCGCACGGGAGACGATCACCGACATCGAATAGTCGATGTAGGCGGTCTTCATCTTCTCCTCGATGTTGATGCGCTTGATTCTTCCTTCTTCCAGTTCTTCTGCCATAGTAATGTAGGGTCCTCGTACTTCGGGGAGCCCGCGGGACCGGTGTCCGAATCGGGCTTCACCGTTAAAAATCACAAACCCGCCGCGATATGCGGCGCGTATTACCCGGCTAAGGTACTTATTTTTCCGGACAAACCCAAAAATACCCCCTGAAAATGCGAACGACGGCGTTTCGGGAAACCCGTCTCCGACACGCCGCACGGAAAACGAAGGCCCCGGTCCGTCATTCGGGCGGAAAACCGCCTTAAACGGCATTTCGTTTTTCGCGGCGTTTTCGTATATTTAACACCGCAAACGAAAATCATGACCCGTTTTCTTCTCCTCATCCTCGTCGTGCTACTCGGCTCGGCACCGTTCTGCCGGGCGAAGAAGCCGTCGGTGCGCATCGCCTTCTACAACGCCGAATCGCTCTACGACACGGTCTCCACACGCGGCTCGGCCGACCGGGCGTGGACGCCGCAGGGCGAGCGGCAATGGAACACGGAGCGGTACCGTACGAAGATCGAACACATCGCGCGGGTGATCGACGATCTGGACGCCGACCTGATCGCCGTGGCGGAGGTGGAAAACGAAAACGTCGTCCGGGACCTGATGTTCGCCATGCGCTCCGACTACAACTACATCCACCGGAACGCCCGCGACCGGCGGGGCATGGACATCGTGCTGGTCTACAAAGGGAGCCTCTTCTTCCCGCGCCGGGCAAGGCTGCATGCGGGGCCGGGTCTGCCCAGAGAACTGCTCGTCGTCGAGGGCGAACTGGACGGCACGCCCCTCACGCTGATAGCCTGCCACCTGCCCTCGCTGCTCAACCGGGCCGCCGACCGGAGGAGAGCCTTGAGCAGCCTGCGGGCCACCGCGGACTCGGTCCGGGAGGCGCATCCGGAAAACGCATTGGTCGTACTGGGCGATTTCAACGCCGCGCCCGACGCACCCGACCCGGTCCGCATCCTCTCGATCGCACCCTGTCCGCCGCAGGGCAGAAAGCGACCGCAGCAGACATCGGAAACGCTTCTCTCGCCCTTTTTCGCGCTCTCCCGCCGGGGCTACGGCAGCTACGTCTACCGCGACCGGCGCAGCCTCTACGACCACATCCTGCTGAGCCCGCACCTCGTCGCCGAGGGTTCGAAGCTGCGTTACGGAGGCTCGTGCGGCATCTTCGTGCGCGACTACATGATCCACCGAGAAGGCCGCTCGGCGGGCTATCCGCTGCGGACATTCCGGGGACGGACCTACCTCGGCGGATACAGCGACCACCTCCCGGTGTTCGTAGACCTTGAAAAACAAGAATCAGAATGATTTAAGCGTCCGAAGGCCTTGCATATTCTAAAATAAATCGCTACTTTTGCATACTATTTACGCACCCTGTGCGGAATTTAACAAAGCGAAACGATTTTATTAAAAATACTTAATAATCACACATACATTTTAATCGAGAAAAAATGCCAAACGTTAAAAGAGTTTACACTTTCGGCAACAAGCAGGCCGAGGGTAACGGAAAGATGAGGGAGCTGCTCGGAGGTAAGGGCGCCAACCTCGCGGAAATGAACTTGGTAGGTATTCCGGTTCCTCCGGGATTCACCATCACGACGGAAGTTTGTACCGAATACTACACGCACGGCAAGGACGAAGTCATCAAAATGATCAAGCCCGAAGTGGAAGCCGCCATGAAAGGCGTCGAAAAGAACATGGGCATGGAATTCGGCAGCAGCACCAACCCGCTTCTGCTTTCGGTCCGCTCCGGCGCGCGCGCTTCGATGCCCGGCATGATGGACACGATCCTGAACCTCGGTCTCAACGACGAAGCCGTGGAAGGACTGGCCAAGAAGACCGGCAACCCGCGTTTCGCATGGGACTCCTACCGCCGTTTCGTACAGATGTACGGCGACGTGGTGATGAACATGAAGCCGCAGAGCAAGGAAGACGTCGATCCGTTCGAAGAAATCATCGACCAGATCAAGGAAGAAAAGAACGTCAAGAACGATACCGAACTCACCACCGAAGACCTGCAGGAACTGGTCGCCCGCTTCAAGGCCGCCATCAAGAAAAACACCGGCATGGAATTTCCCACCAACCCGTGGGAACAGCTCTGGGGTGCCATCTGCGCCGTGTTCAGCAGTTGGATGAACGAACGCGCCATCCTCTACCGCAAGCTCAACAACATCCCCGCCGAATGGGGTACGGCCGTAACGGTACAGGCCATGGTATTCGGTAACATGGGCGAAACCTCGGCTACCGGCGTGGCCTTCACGCGCGACGCCGCCACCGGCGAAAACATCTTCAACGGCGAATATCTGGTCAACGCACAGGGCGAAGACGTGGTAGCCGGCATCCGCACGCCGCAGGAAATCACGATCGAAGGGTCGCGCCGCTGGGCCGAACTCCAAGGCATCTCGGAAAGCGAACGCGCACTGAAATATCCTTCGCTCGAAGAGGTGATGCCCGCCGCATTCAAGGAACTGAACGAAATTCAGGACCACCTCGAAAAATACTTCTGCGACATGCAGGACCTCGAATTTACGATCCAGAACGGCAAACTGTGGATGTTGCAGACCCGCAGCGGCAAACGTACCGGCGCCGCCATGGTCCGCATCGCGATGGAAATGCTCAAGGAAGGGCTCATCGACGCTCCGACCGCCGTGCTGCGCGTGGAACCGGCCAAACTGGACGAACTGCTCCACCCCGTATTCGACAAGGCTGCGCTCAAAAAGGCCAACATCATCGCCAAGGGTCTGCCCGCATCGCCCGGTGCTGCGACCGGTCAGATCGTGTTCTTCGCCGACGAAGCCGAAAAATGGGCTGCCGAAGGCAAGGAAACCATTCTGGTGCGTATCGAAACCTCGCCCGAAGACCTCAAGGGCATGAACTCCGCCAACGGTATCCTGACCGCCCGCGGAGGTATGACCTCCCACGCGGCCGTCGTAGCCCGCGGTATGGGCAAATGCTGCGTATCGGGTGCCGGCGACCTGCAGATCGACTACAAGGCCCGCACGATCGTCGTGGACAACAAGACCTATAAGGAAGGCGACTGGATTTCGCTGGACGGTTCCACGGGTATCATCTACGAAGGCAAGGTCGCTACGATCGACGCCGAAGTGAGCGGCGACTTCGCCAAACTGATGGAACTGACCGACGAATACGCCCACCTGAAAGTCCGCGCCAACGCCGACACGCCGCGCGACGCCAAGGTGGCCTTCAAGTTCGGCGCTCAGGGTATCGGTCTGTGCCGTACCGAGCACATGTTCTTCGAAGGCGACCGGATCAAGGCCGTACGCGAAATGATTCTGGCCGACGACGAAGCCGGACGCCGCAAAGCGCTCGACAAACTGCTCCCGATCCAGCGCGGCGACTTCGAAGGGCTGTTCGAAGCCATGAACGGTCTGCCCGTGACGGTGCGTCTGCTCGACCCGCCCTTGCACGAATTCGTGCCTCATTTCGAAAAGGAAATGAAGGAACTGGCCGCCGACCTGAACGTATCGTTCGAAACGATCAAGAACAAGGTGGACTCGCTGGCCGAATCCAACCCGATGCTGGGTCACCGCGGCTGCCGTCTGGGCAACACCTATCCCGAAATCACCGAAATGCAGGCTCGCGCCATCCTCGAAGCCGCGCTGAACACCCGCAAGAACAAGGGTATCGACGTGCATGTCGAAATCATGGTTCCGCTGGTGGGCAACTTCAAGGAACTCAAATACCAGAAGGAGATCATCAACGCGACGGCCGAAGCCGTATTCGCCGAA
The DNA here is from genome assembly GCA_910583985.1 of uncultured Alistipes sp. Lineage (GTDB taxonomy): Bacteria > Bacteroidota > Bacteroidia > Bacteroidales > Rikenellaceae > Alistipes_A. The sequence continues at coordinate 60,140 of CAJTYA010000012.1, read as the reverse complement.
CGCAACGACCGGATCGAATACATGATCGGAACGATGATCGAAATCCCGCGTGCTGCCGTAACGGCCAACGAAATCGCCGAAGAAGCCGAATTCTTCTCGTTCGGAACCAACGACCTGACGCAGATGACGCTCGGATTCTCGCGCGACGACGTAGCCAAGTTCCTGCCCGTATACCTCGAAAAAGGCATCCTGAAACACGACCCGTTCCAAGTGCTGGATCAGGACGGTGTGGGACAGCTCGTCCGCGAAGCCGTATTCAAGGGCCGCGGCGTGAAACAGAACCTCAAGTGCGGTATCTGCGGCGAACACGGCGGCGAACCGAGCTCGGTGGAATTCTGCCACTACGCAGGTCTGAACTACGTTTCCTGCTCTCCGTTCCGCGTGCCCATCGCACGTCTGGCCGCCGCTCACGCAGCGCTCAAACAGGGCGGAAAATAATCGCCGGAATCCCGATAGAAAAAGGACGACCCGCAAGGTCGTCCTTTTTTCATTTCCATGCAGGAACGACAGATCTCCTGCGGGCCCGCCTACGGGAAAGGGCTGCCGCCCACCCCCGTTTCTCTCTCCCACCAAAAAGCCGGACCGGGGCTCAGGCAAGCGAATGCCTATGAAATGAGGTTGCCCTCGTCGCACCTCCGATTCGAAAGGTCGCTTTCCGGGGCCAACCGAATCACCGAATACACGCGGAAGCACCGTACCTCCTCCGACACTGGTCGCTGCATTTCTTCGTTTCGCAGCCAAAACATCGTTGCATATCGTCCTCACTCGCTACGACTGAAAAAGAATCGCCCCGATCCACTGCGAACAAACCGGCCTCCGTCACTCCCCGCGCTTGCCATCATCGAAACATCGCACGCAACACTCGTCCGTCAAACGGCTATCGGGATCACGACTTTCCCTATCGCATGCTAATCGCCGCTTCTCCATACCGTCGCCATCCGCTCCCTTCCCGGACGACACGACACATCCGCAGCGACCTCGCGAGGAATTCACGGCAGGAGTTCGTCATCGCATTTCCGGATGAAATCCATCCTGCAAGGACATGCCGTGCCGCAAAATCGGAGACGGGAGAGAAACAGGAATCGAAGTGCCGCAAAACGCTTGCAGACTCTTTCTGTACGGGAACGATCGGTATGCGGCAAAGCTCCGCTATCGCCTTTCCTGCTCAAATCCGTTATGTACCCGTAAAGATGAACGAAGACCGAAAAGAAGCGGGCACGGGCGTGTCCGCCCTCTCCATGGACGAATGCCCGCCGTAGGGAACGCCCACCAGTATCATGTCCATTTACAACTTCTGCCGCGACAGGTAGTCGAGAAGATTCTGCACTTGTTTTTTACGGGTATAATGCCGAATTCTGTCCCAATTGCGGGGCAGCACCTCTTGGTTTTTCCAGATGGAATAACAGCGTAGAACCATCTTTTTGATCGCCTCGACATCGGCCTCATCCGCCACGAAGCCGGCTCCGGTTTCCTCCAGCAGCTTCGCAATCACATCGTTCGAATCGCAAAGGGCGAGAATCGGCTTATTGGTAGCCAGATAATCGAACACTTTGCCGGTATAGACACCTTGCCTCCCTTTCGGATGCACCAACACCAGCGTATCGGCTTCCAACGCCCTCCTGATCGCTTCGGCATGATCCACCTCCGCTGTCTGGAACACGTTCGCCCGTATGTTTTCGGGGATCGACAGTTTCTTGAAGTTTCCGATGATGTCGATGCGGCTGTCCGGAGGAATATCACCGGCGGCAACGAGCCCGGAGAATGCCTCGAACCAATGGCACGGGTCGATCGCCCCGTAAAACCGGCCTATGAATGCCATGGTGTATACCGGTTGGAACGAAACGTCGTGCACCTCTTCATAATCGTACCCGTTCGTAATTTCAAGCACCCGGTCGTGTCCGCCCAATCGCCGAAAGTCACGGACGAGCGGCTCGGACACCGACAGCACCAAATCCGCCGTCCGAAGGATTTTGCGTTCATAGGGACGGATGCGTCGAGCCATCCCCCAAGACGGGAAAAACAGATTCTTCGACATTTCGTCGCGCATATCGGCAATCCAATACAGTTCGGGCATTTCCCTGCGCAGCCGATATGCGATCATGTGCGGAGAAAGATGACCGTATGAACTCAACAGGATATCGAACCGCTCATTTCCGATCAATTCTTTTACTTTCCTGTAAGCTCTGAACCGCCACAGAAACTTGGGATCAAGAGTCAAACGCTCCTGTAACGCATACACCACATGTCTGACAGTCCATTTTTTACGACGCAACCGCAATGATTTCAATTTCGATTCCGATAGGACGCGATCCTCGACATAATACACCCGGCATCCGTTCCACACCATCGATTCATCCCGATCACCTTCGGTCACGACCGTAACCGAATGGCCCGCTTCCCGAAAATATTTTGCAAATGCTTCGATCCGGAAGGAAGCGATACAGTTGTTAGGAGTAAAAAAATTACTGACGATCAGTATATTCATATCGAGACACGGACTGGTTGGAATCGCACAAAAATATGAAAAAAATCTCTCGATCATGCACTTCTCTTCTTACCGTCCGTGATGCGATCCGGAGCCGAAACCGAGGCCGATTTCCACAAAGTCCGATCCGCACATCCGGCTGCCGAAACGAAAAGAGGATGCCCGAAGGGGCATCCTCTTTTCGTTTCGAAGCGGAATCCGGTTTATCTTACATGGTCCATCGGAGCAATGAACCGCAGTTTCGGATTTTCGACGCACTGCATCACGCCCGGCGTAAGAATACTAGGGCCGAACTTGATCTGCTCGCCCCACTCCATCTTGAACGTCTTGTTCGCCAAAGCGTCGAGGAACGACTTGCCGACACCGACTTCATACAGGTAAGAGTTGTTCTCATACTCGTCATAGGGGAAGATGAGCTTGCCGAGCTTGATCTCGCCCGGAGCGACTTCGGTAATCTCGTAATTGTAATAGAGCGCGAACGTCGCATCGCCGTCATCTCTCGTCTGCGTGAACATTACCTGCATTTCCACATACTTGCGGTTAGGATCGTTCTTGTCGGTGCGAAAAATCCAAGCCAACTGCCTCAGAGTCGATTTGATTCGTCCCAGATCCTTGTCATAAGCGACGATCGCCGAAGTGAGCGGGTTGCTGCTATCGTAGAAAGCATATTCTCCGGACACCATCGCCATGTTGACGAAGAGCACGTTATAGATTTTGTTCTCTTCGGGGCCCAGATAGCGGTACAGCGGAATGATATGATCGGGAGCGAGCTTGACGGGCAGTTCGCCGCCGTCGGTCAGCTCGGCGGTATATCCCCGTTTGGCCGCATCCCACGTCAGCCGTTCGATCTCGATATCACCGACAGCCAGCGGCTCTTCCAACAGGATGTCCTGATTGAAATCAACGACCGAATAAATCGTTTCGGTCTGTACGGGGTCGCCCTCCACCAGATAGGCGGCATAGATATAGCGGTATCCGATGTTGAGTTCGGTCTGCCCGAATTCCGTTTCGATGTACGGAAATCCCTGTGCGAAATACTGCTGCAATGCGGCGAACTGGCCGATCATGCCGGTAGCGGGATTCAAAGCGATGTCTTCCTCCTCTTCCGTGGCGGGCACGAGCGTGGCACGCGCACGGTGCGTGCGGCCTACGAGTTCGAACTTACCGTGTTCGAAGCCGGCCACTTCGAATTCGAAGTCCGTTTCGAGCCCTTGGTTGTCGCTCCCCCAGCTCACCGAGTTATCGGGATCGCAGATCACCGACAGATAGCTGTACGTGTCGAAGATCAGCGTCGGACGCTGCAAAGCCTTGAAACGATAGGACGTCGTCTGGGACTTGTTCTCGAATCCGTTGTAGTTCATGTTGTCCGACACCATCGTCACCCGGTTGTCCATCGTGAACGACATGTAGAACCGATAGATGCCGTCGTTGGTCCACACACTGGCGATCCAGCCGTTCTGGGCGCTGGCCAGTTCCCGCTGGTAGCGGTTCATGGCGGCCGTCAAGCGTTCGTCGGCATTCCCCATATAGTTGTCGTCGTAGTCGCGATCGCAGGACGTGACCGCCAGAGAGAACAACACGGGAATCAAAATATAGAATATCTTTTTCATATCTGAATTTTATTTCCGGTTAATTGCTGGATTACTGATGAGCGTCTACGACTTTCTGCACCGCTTCCTGAACGAGCGTCACGATACCCTTGCCGGCTTCGTCGTCATAGAACTTGATGCCCCAGACATCGAGCAGATATTTCTGGACGATCGTCTCTTTCTGACGGAGCGCATCCACGGCTTCCGTGTTGCCCAGTTCGGTCTGCTCGTCGATGATGTTTTCCAGGTATTCGCGGCCGTAGACCATGATCATCGAAATCATTTCGACGAAGTCCTCGTCCTTGCCGGCCATCGAATAGGGCGTGATGAAACCGAGCGAATTGGCCTTGGCGTCGGAAACGTTCTGCCAGTTCGAGGGGTCGTACTTGCCGGCCGAGATGTTCTGGTAGTTCTTGTCGAACATCACGCTCTGGTGCAGGATGTGGGCGAACTCGTGCTCGATGGTATGCAGGTATTCTTTCACGCCGTTGCGGCCGTCGGCCCGCGTAGGATCGAAGTTGTTGGCGTTGAGCAGCAGAATCTTCTTGCCGCCTTCGGCCTGTCCCAGCTTGATCGTACCGCTGCTCCACTCGCCGCTACCGGCGATGACGATCTTCTTGGGGGTCATCTTCTTGAGGAAGACATCGCCCACGCACTGGATATAGGGTTCGAACCACACGTCGCGGATGGCTTCCATGAACGGAACGACGACGTCTTCGCGCACCGGAACCAGCGGACGCAGGAAAGAGGTCTGGATTTCGGACGACTCCCAACGGTAGATCACCTCGATGTTGTAGGGAACCGTGAAGTTTTCGAACAGCCATTCGCTGGCTTCGGTATCGGGCAGGATTTCGCCGCCCAGCCCGTTGATGGGCTTGGACGTGTCCAACGCGTCCTCCTTGTCGCAGGAAACGGACAGGAGCGAAACTGCGGCGAACAACAACAGATATTTTATCGTTTTCATATTTTCTTCGTTTTTATCGGTTCGACACTATTCCCAAGTACCTACGTTGACCCACGGATTGGGTTCCAGTCCGGAAAGGGAGGCCACCTGCGGAATCTGGATCACGCGACGGTCGTCGTCGGGCGTAAGCGTGCTGCGCGTCTTGTTGTAGGCCACGTGCGTGACAGGGATGTTCCAGCGCAGAATATCGAAGTAGCGCAGCCCCTCGTTGATGAATTCGAAGGTGCGGGCATCGAGAATGGCGAGAATCAGCGCTTTCTGGAAAGCGAGGTCGCCCTCGGCAGCCGTCCATTTCGACTGGTTGAACGAGCTGTTGATGAAGTGGTCGGGATCTTCGAGTTCGCGGCTGTAATAGCTCAGCAGCGCATCGCGATAGATCGTGTTGGTGTTGTCGTTGAACGTTTCGGACGTCGCACGGACCTTCGTCCACATGTTCAGGTCGTTGAGCGCGTCCTGATAGCGGCCGGTCATGGCGAAGGCCTCGGCCCGCGCCAAGAGGACCTCTTCGATACGGAAGATGGGGAATTTCGTATAGATGATACCGGTACCGGCGGCAATGTTCGTGTATTTGAAGTCTTCGTAGAACTTCGGAACGATGCCTGCGGGGTCGCTCGAATAGCTGTAGATGGGCAACATCTGCGTCACGCCAGCGGCCGTATTGGTCCGCATTTCGCGCAGCGTTTCCTTCTCGATGCCGTAACGGGAGAAATACGTTCCGTTACAGGCCACACGAGGCCAGCTCGTCACGCATTCCATCACCAGCAGGTTGGCCTTGGCATCGGCGCCGGAAAATTCCATGCTGATACCGTCCACACCGCCGGGATTCTGCGCCAGCGAGTTCCAGTCGTGCATATTGAGCTTGCAGTACGTCCGGAGCAGATCGTTGTCGGCCACATATTGCGCCTTGCTGCCGTCTTTGTTCACACGGGGACTGCCGCCGGAGGTCATGTCCGTCAGACGCGAAGCCACCGGAATGCCGATAGCTGCCGCATGACCGATCACATCGCCGTAATTTTCGGAATAAAGGGCGATACGGGCACCCAGCGCATGGCCGGCATCCCGCGTGAAGTGGAACTTGGGCTGCGCGTAGTCGGCGCTTCCGCCCAGTTTGCCGATCCCCGCGTTGAAGTCGCGGAGCACCTTGTCGAACGTGCTCTGCACCGTGCCGCGTTCGTACTGCTTGATGACGACGTTTTCGGGCTCTTCCACATAGGGAACACCGGGATTCGATCCGCGCCCATCGGCATCGAAGAAATTCGAATACATCGTCAGCAGCGTGAAGTGGTTATAGGCCCGGCAGACCAGTGCCTCTCCCTTCTGCTGGCTCACGCTGGCGGGATCGCCCATCTCCTCGATCGAGGCTAAAGCCTGATTGGCGGCGGCGACCGCACCGTAGGTTGAGGTCCAGAACTTCTCGTAGGAGTCGTTACCGGCTTCCGTCCGTGTATACTGGTCCCACATGAACGCGCTCAGCACATAGTCGAAATTGGCGCCCTGCTGACCGCCGATGAAAGTCACGCCCTCGTCGGTGTAATAGTCGACCCGGCCTTCGAGTACCGGAGCATAAAGCCTGTCGGGATAGGCCGTGACGAGCAGAGCGGTGAGTTTGTCCTCCGTGTCGATCTCGGTCCGGTTGTCGGGCTGTTCGTCGAGGAAACTGTTGCAACCCGACGCGAGCCATCCCAGAGCGAGAACCGAAGCGTATTTCAATATATTTTTCATAGTTCGTTTTTCTTGTGAATTAAACAACTTGGCCGACGGGAATTAGAATCCGAGGTTGAGCGTAAAGACGCACTGCGGCTGGATAGGCATGGCCACACCGCCCGAATTGTAGAATTCGGGGTCCTGTCCGTGGAGTTTCTTGTCGGAATAGAGCAACCACAGGTCCTTGCCGGTCACACGCACAGAAGCCGACTTGAACACGCGGCTCTTGCGGAGCCATGCGGTGGGCAGGTCGTAGCTGAGCGAAACCGACTTGAGACGGATGAAGTCGCCCTTGGCCACCCGGACATCCGAATAGTTGTAGTTGCTGTACGGATACACGCCGCCGAGGAAGATCGAAGACGTGTTCTTGTCGGGAATGGCGGGAATGTTCGTGCGCTCTTCGTCGCCGGTCATCACCCAGCGGTTCTTGAATTCGTTGGGCAGCGCGTCCAAGTCGCTGTACGAATCGCTGAAGATAGGATTGAGACGGATCACGTTGCCCGCAGCGAAACTGAAGAACAGGTTCATCGAAAGGTTCTTCCAACGCAGGGTCGTATTGAGACCTCCCGTATAGGGCGGGTCGATCGTGCCTTCGTACTTGAGGAAGTCGGTGTCGGTACCCTGCATGTAGCAGTCGAGACCCACGTTGCCTTCGTTGTCGTAGAACATCGGCAGACCGGTATCGGGGTCGAGCCCGGCGAAGGGCACCGAGAACAGGCCGTTCACCGAATAGCCTTCCTTGTTGCCGCCGGTCTGTTTGACCAGATCCCAGACCTGAGCGAGGTTCTTGGCGTTCTTGATCTTGTTGGTCGCATAACCGAACGTGAAGTTGGCCGACCACGACCAGTCCTTGGTCTTGATCATCGTACCGCCCAGCGTCACATCGAAACCGTGGGCGCTCAGGTCGGCGTAGTTGGCGTATTTCCACATTTCACCGCCGATACCCGATACTTTGATCAGGTCGATCAGGTCGAAGCTCTGACGGTCGAAGTAGTCGAAGTTGAAGTTCAGACGACCGCCGAACATCGACAGGTCGTAACCGACGTTGAACTGGTAGGATTTTTCCCACGTCAGCTCGCTGTTTTCGAGCCAGTCGATCGTGATGCCGTTTTCGGTATTGCCCGGACGATAGACTTCCTGATTGCGGTATACGGCCCGCGAGTTGGTGGCCTGTCCCATGCTGGCGTTCAGACCGTAGCTCACACGCAGCCCCATCGCGTCGATTTTCGTGGCATTCTGCATGAAGGCCTCGTTGGCGATGTTCCACTTGGCACCGAAGTTCCACGTAGGCAACCACCGGGCCGAAGCCGACTTGCCCAACGCGTTGGTTCCGTCGTAACGGGCCGTAGCCGAAACGGAATAACGGCGGTCGTAGGTATAATCGACATTGGCGTAGAACGCGGCGAAACGGTCGAAATATTCATCCATGCCGTAGTAGGGCAACTGACGCTGCACGAGCATTTCGAACAGCGAGGGGTCGAACGACACGGTACCGCCCATGCCGTATTGGAAGCCGTAACCGGTCATCGAGTTCCGACGACGGTCGGCGGCCTTGACCTGCACGCCACCCAACGCGTTGAACTCTTGGGTGCGCGTTCCGTTGTCCCATACTTTGTTATATACGAGCTGATTGCGGATTTCGTAGTTCAGCATCGTGTTCTGGAGCGTGTTGTAGAAACCGCCGTAGGGCAGCACGACCATCGGTTCGGCGGCCGGGTCGTTGGGGTCTTTGTACAGATAGGGGTTCTGGTCGCGGATGGTGGAGTTGCCGGCCGCACGGTAGGCGTTGGCGGCGTTGGAGTTCTCCGTCACTTTGTGCTGCTGTTCGGTCTTCACATAACGCAGCGCACCCATGAAGTTGTATTTGAGCCCCTTGATGATTTCGTAGTTGAGTTCGCCCTGAATCTTGACATCCAGTGCGTCGAGGTCAATCTTGTTGTTGCGCAGTTCGTTGAAGATGTTGAACGGCGCGTAGTTCTGTGTGTAATACTCCAGATTGCCTTCGTCGTCATAGGGACGGAGCACACGGCTCGTATTGAGGGCATAGCTGAAGGGGTTGATGTCGAAGTCACGCGTATAACGGCCCGTCACCACGTCGGCTTCCCGCGTGAACGATCCGGGCGTTTCCTGCTGACGGATGCTGCCCGTCACCTGAAAGGCCGTGCTGATCTTGTCGCTGACCTTGAAGTCGTTGCGGAAGTTCAACGTATAACGGTTCACCCGGTCGGCGATCGTCCAGCCCGCATCGTTGAGGAAACCGACCGACGCATAGGTCTTGGAACGTTCCGTACCCGACGAAATGCTCAGCGAGTGTTCCTGCATGAGCGAGTTGCGGAACAGCAGGTCGAACCAGTCGGTGTTGGCATAGGCGTATTTGTAGAGGAACGCCCGGCGCGCCTGCGGCGTATTGAGCAGTCCGAACGAATCCGTTTCGGGATCGTACTGTTCGATGAGGTTGTACATGATGCCGTACACGCCCGATCCCGCCCTGTTGACGATGTCGTTGCGGAGCCAACCCTTACGTTCCAGTTCGGCGTTGATGGACATCTGGTCGTAGGAGTTCATCACGTTGTACTGGCTGTAATTGGGCTTGGTACGGATCGTGAAGTTGCCCGTGTAGTTGATGACGGGTTCGCCGATTTTACCGCGTTTGGTCGTGATGACGATCACGCCGTTCATGGCGCGCGCACCGTAAAGAGCCGTCGCGGCGGCATCCTTCAGGATGTCGAACGTTTCGATGTCGCTGGCGTTGAGCCCGGCCACCGAAGAACCCAGCAGCGTGGTCGGGTCACCGCTCGAAAGCTGGTCGTTGGAAATGTCGACCACGTCTTCCAGCACGACGCCGTCCACGACCCACAGCGGCTTATTGTCGCCCGAAATGGACGTCACACCGCGCACGCGCACCTTGGGCGCGGCACCGAACGTACCCGACACGTTCTGTACCGAGACGCCGGCCACCTTACCTTCGAGCATGCGGCTCACGTCGGTCGTTCCGGCCACTTCCAGATCCGAAGCGTTCAGTTTGACGGACGAACCGGTGAAAGTCTGTTTCTTGACGTTCTGATAACCGGTCACGACCACTTCATCAATATCGACGGATGATTTTTTCAACGCAATTTTCACCTTGGAGCTGTTCCCCACAGGCACCTCTTTGGTATCGTATCCCAGAAAGCTCACCACCAATGTCGCGTTTTGCGTACCCTTGGGAACGGGAATCGTGAATTCCCCCTTGGCGTCGGTCATCACGCCGACCGTGGTTCCCTTCACCGAGACGCTGGCGAAACCGACCGGAGCACCGTCGTCGGCATCGGTAACCGTACCGCTGACCTTGGACTGCGCCCACGAAAGGCAGAATCCAAGACTGAAAACGATTAACAACAGTAAAGATTTTTTCATAAAATAAATTTGTTTTGAACGAATAATATTTTCCTCTCTGTACGCTCTTCGAATCTCATCGATTTTCCATTGTTTTTCGCTCTTTTCTCCCCCTTCCCGTTTAGTGAACATCGTTCGAATCTCTCATCGAAGAGCCGCCCTCCGGTAACAATTTTTCGGTAATTCCGGCGAATCGGCGACTATTTGACAGAATCGAACCTTTTCTTACAACAATTTATCAATCAACAAATTCGACAATGTGTTGCAAGGTAAGAATAATTTATTGAATTGTTCTTTTTTTGTTAAGAAAAATGACGCCCGATCCTGCGTTTCGTCCGTATGATGCCTGTTTTTTAAGGGAATAAAAACACGCACGGGCCGAGGAGAAGGGGGCCGGTGTTCAAAAAAAATCATTTTTCGAAGCAAACGACTAAAAAAGAAGGGGGTACGACAAAACGGACGAGACGCCGCCCCGCACGAAAAGAGGCATTCCCTGCCCACGCGGGGAACGCCTCTTCGAAACATGCGGTATTCCGACGGCAAACGGACGGGGCACGCCCCGATGTCAATCGTTGAGACCGAGCAGCCCTTCGGGCACCTCGAACCGGATGACGCCCGCCTCCAGATCGGTCTCGACGATGAACTCGTCCACGGCGGGCACATACACCTCGCGGCCGTCCGACACGAGCAGGAACAACGGGTTCTCCCCGTCGATGAAATCGTCGATCGTTCCCTCGAAGCGGTCGTCGACGACGGCTTTCAGCCCGACGAGGTCTTCCAGATAGATCAGACCCTCGTCCTCCGCATCCTCGTCGTCGGCATACGCCCCGTCGACGGGCAGGAAAAGCTCGCGACCGACCAACTCGGCCGTCCGGCGCTCGGAATGGAAATCCGAGAAAACGACGAGCGCCCCGCGCCGGCCCCGGCGTTCGAAGCGGTCGCAAAAAAGAGGAACCGCCAGTCCGTCGATCTCGACGAACAGCGGTTCCTTTGCATCGAAGTCGCGGGGAAAAACGTCGTACAGACTGACGAGCAATTCGCCGGAGCGTCCGAAAGACTTGGCGACGCGAGCCACGCAGGCGGTGTTCTTCCCCAGCATGAAAGACTATGCTTCGGCGGCGGGCTCTTCGGCCGGAGCCTCTTCGGAGGCTTCCTCGGCAGCGGCTTCGGCCTGTGCGGCAGCGGCAGCAGCGGCGGCTTCGGCACGTTTGGCCTCTACGGCTTTGGCTTTGGCCTCTTTCACTTTGGCTTCCTCTTCCAGACGGGCCTTGGCCTGAGCTTCCTTGTCGCTGGAGAGTTTCGATTCCTTGGCTGCGATCTTGCCGGCCTTCTTTTCCATCCACTGAGCGAAACGGGTTTCGGCTACCTCTTCGGTGAACGCGCCCTTGCTGACGCCGCCCAGCAGGTGTTTTTTGTAGAGCACACCTTTATAAGAAAGGATGGCCCGGCAGGTGTCGGTAGGTTGAGCGCCTTTCTGCAACCATTCCAAAGCTTTGTCGAAGTTCAGAGTGATTGTGGCAGGATTGGTATTGGGGTTATACGACCCAATGTTTTCGATAAACTTACCATCACGTGGCGCCCTGCTGTCCGCAACGACGATATGGTAGAAAGGATAGCCCTTTTTACCGCGACGCGCTAATCTGATTTTTACAGGCATTTTTTACTTTTTTAAAAGATTCTACACAACCTACAATACGTAAGCAGGTCGCAAAAATACGGCTTTTCGGGAATATTGCAAAATTTCCGCGCTTTTTTCCGCGCTGGCTCCGGTCGGAAAAGCCCGTGGCACAGCGCCTCCGCCCTCCGGCTGCCAGACGGACCAGCCTTTCGCGGCACGGACGATACGAGGAGTCTCCGAAACGTCCTCGGTACGGCACGAGGCGACCTCCGAAGTCGAAGAACCGCTCCGGCGAGGCCCGGCGAACGGAAGCGCGGCGGCCGAAAGCACCGGATTCCGGACCGTCCGGGCCGCCCGCAGAGGGGCGCTGACAAAATTTTGTTGATAAATACGCGGGGACGTCCCGTGCGGACGACTGTTTTTTCGATACTTTTGCCATGCGTGGCACAAGCGGGGACACTCCGACGCCCCGTCCGCCGCGAACAGACCGTTACCGAAATCCGTATGAAAGTATCCTCTCCGGCCGAAATCGTCGCTCTGGCGCAGCAGGCCGCCGTACAGAAAGCGGGCTTGAGCACCCGAAAGACCCTTGTGTTGAGCGCATTGGCCGGAATCTACATCGCCATGGGCGGCATTCTGTCGCTGCTCGTAGGCTACGGTTTTCCGCAAATCGCGGCAGCAAATCCCGGCCTGCAAAAGCTCCTTTCGGGAGCGATGTTCCCCCTCGGACTCATTCTGGTGGTTTTCGCCGGCGCGGAACTCTTCACGGGCAACAACGCCGTGCTGATGCCGGGCGTCCTCGGCCGGACGATCGGATGGAAAGCCGTGCTGAGGAACTGGGCGCTGGTCTATGCGGGCAATTTCGCGGGCGCATTGTTTTTCACCTATTTCATGGTCTATCTGACCGGCGTGACGGCAGCGGCCCCGTGGGACGAAGCCGTCCGGGGCATCGCCGCGACGAAGACGTCGCTGCCGTGGCACGTGGTCTTCCTGAGGGGAATCGGCGCCAACTGGCTCGTCTGTCTGGCCGTATGGCTCGGCATGAGCGCCCGAAGCGCGGCAGGCAAGTTGCTGGGGCTGTGGTTCCCGGTCATGTGTTTCGTGGCCATCGGCTACGAGCACAGCATCGCCAATATGTTCTTCATTCCGCTGGGCATGATGCAGGGCGCGGACGTCACGCCGTTCTCGTTCGTTTTCGACAACCTGATCCCGGCCACACTGGGCAACGTCGCGGGCGGCGCCCTCTTCGTCGGCACGGCGTACTGGTACGCTTATCGCAACCGGTAGCCTCGCCGCAGGTTAGGTTCTCCCTCGTCTCCGTATCCGCCACGTCGCGGGACGAACGGCACACGGGAAACGGCGCAAGACGAACCGGGAGCGGGACCGCCCGACCGCAGCCCGCGGCCGCAAGCACCGTCCGCATCCCGATATAAGCAGCACCTCCTGCCGACTTTCGTCGGCAGGAGGCGCATGTTATTCAATAAGAGACGTTATCGGAACGACGATTCGGGATTTCCTTACGACATTTTCCGGTCGGGACACGGGGCTTCCGCCCCGGCACGCACCCTCTTACCGGCGGACGCTCGTGCAGTACCGGACATAGCGGTCGTAGACGTTGTCGACGAAAGCCAGCGTCTGGCGACCGACGAAACGACCGTGCCGGACCGCCTCGTCACCGGCATAGGCGGGATCGGACTTAAGCGTCAAATAGCGCGACACGTCCGCCCACGAGTCGGGATCGGCCCCGTACTTGCGCGCCAGATTCCTCGCGTCCATCACATGCCCGATGCCGGCGTTGTAACACGCCAGCACGATCTTCATCCGTTCGTCGGCGGACGTACCCGGAGCGAAGTCGAGCGATTTTTCGATCTTGGACAGCACCTTGACGGCCAGCAGCACGTTGTTCTCCGGGTCCATCACATTGCCCCTCACCTCGAACTGCCGGGCGACATGGGGCATGATCTGCATGAGCCCCTGCGCGCCGCGGTGCGAAACAAGCCACGGGTTGAAGCGCGACTCGCTGTAGGCGATGGCCGAAACGAGCCGCCAGTCGTAGCCCTCCCTCTCGCATATCTTTTTGAACAGATCGTCGTAGACGGAGATGCCGCCGGCCTCGGTCGAGGCCCATCGGCGTCCGGTCATCTGCCCGACGATCCCTTTCTCGAAATAGAGGTAGTTGAGCATGGCGTACTCCTCGCTGCACCGGAAACGGGCGAGCCATGCCTCGAAATCGGCCCGCAACCCCTCGTCGAGCGGAGAGACGAGCGCGCTCATCGAAACCGACTCGGCGAACCGGTACACCTGTCCGACGTTTTTCTGGAAAGCGCACCCCAACTGTGCTTCGCTCATCTCGCAGATCAGGAAATCGTATTGTTTCTCGCCCAGCGCGGCGATCGACTCGAAACTGTTCGCGGACGAGACGTAGAACTCGGTGGGAAAGGCCAGCGAGTCGAGCAGCATATCGTAGGCGCCGGAACGCTTGAATCCCGGAGCGATCATCACCTTCCGGCCCCGCAGCCACTCCGTCAGACGGAACGGCTCTGCCCGGCGGGCTTGCGCGGCGGTCTTTTTGTCGGACAGCAGCACGTAGGAGGTTCGATAGATCGGCACCGGAGAGAGTCCTTCGGCCGCGGCATGATCGGCGAGCGTGGCCGCGAGGTCGGCCTCTCCCTCGCGAAGCATGCGGGCGCACTGGGAAGGAGTACGGCCGACCTCGACATGCAGTTCCACGCCGAGGTGATCGGCGTAGGCCCTGAACAGATCGTACTGGTAGCCGTAGCTCTCGCCCCCGAAGACGAAATAGCCGGGCTGGCGGTCTTCGACGACTACGGTCAGCCGGCCGCGCTCGCGCACGGAAGGCATCCGGGCATCGTTCCGCGAACAGGATGCCGCAAAAAACAGACAAAGGAGGGTGAGAAATCCAATCGAAGGTTTTCGAATTTCTGTCATACACGATCGTTTCCGGGCGTGCATCAGTCGTAGAAGCTCCAAGAAAATCCCAACTTGAACATCCGCTTGTTCTGCGGATAGTGGAGCACCGTGAAATAATCGCGGCTGCCGAACAAGTCTTCGTTCAGATGCTGAAATTTGGCCAGAATCCGCATGCGTTTCCATTTGGCGGCGACGAACGCGTCGATCATCGGATAGTTACCCAGTTCCTTTTCACGTTGGTTATAAAACTGCATCGTGGCAGGGTTATAACCGAAAGCGTAATACTTCGTATTGTAACGTCCGTCCAGACCGATCTGCAACCGCAGCACGTCCCGGACGACATTGAATTCGAAATAGTAACTCAGGTAGGCACTCAGCATCGGCACGGGGACGGCTTCCTGAGCCGAACTGTACTGATACAAGACCCTATGGTTAAGATGGAATCCGCCCAAGCGGAAATCCTTTTTCAGATACAAACCCGACACCGTGACGGCACCGTCCCGCTGGACGGGAACCGCATCGGGACCGTAATAGACCTTATCGGTGAGCAGGCTCTGGCGGGCTCCCAGTTCGAGCCCCCAGAACGGCACGGAAAAGGTCGCCGAAATGCGTGTCTCGGTCTCCTTCGAGAAGGAGTTGTTCCACGCGAAATGGTTGGAAAAATAGGTTTCCGTCCAGTAGCCCGGCGTACGCGATTCGTGCATGAAGCTGCCTTTCAGCGTCATGGGGCGTCCGCGCACGAAGACGTTGAACGTCAGGCTGCCGCCCAGATAGAGGTCCTGACTGCGGTAGCCGAAAAGGTGGTAGCGGATATGGGCGTTCCAGTCGAAATAGCGCCGGAACTTGCCTTCGACCGAACCGTAGACGTAGGTCCCGTTGCGGTTCGTGCCCTTGTTCTCGCCGAGGTAATCGTCGAGGCGGAACTGGTAGTAGTGGTGGTGGTCGTTGCCCAGCCCGGCGTTGATGACGCCCACGGGGCCGTTGCGGTCCCACGGCTGGAGCTGGATGAAGACCCGGTTGGAAAGCAGGCTTTCGAAAATGGAGTCGTAGGTGGCCGTGGGGCTTATGTACCAGTGCTCGTAGTAATCGCCGCTCTGGGCCTTGGTGTCGGTATAGTTCTTATAGAAACGGCTGTACTGGAATGCGTGTCCGACGAAAACGGACGAGTTCTGGGCGATGGAGAAATCCTCGTCGGTGAGCCTTCGGAGCGGGATACCGTACGACTGCACGACATAAAAAGTATTGTTCTTAAAGACGTTGCGCGCGTCCTGCAACCGGACTTCGATCAGTTCGGGCATTTCGAAGATCGTGTCGGTGATGTCCTTGTCGCGCACGATACCGCCGTTCTCCTTGATGTCGCCCATGTTGAAGATATAACCGGCATGGACGCTGTATTTCTTGCCCGTATGGGAAAAGGCCGCCGAAAGGTTCCGATCGCGCGTTCCCTGATGGATGTACATGCCCCGCGTACCGCGGCTGCGGTAATCGACATTGAAGCCCGTGGAGGGAGAAACGTTCTGGGCATGCGTCGCCCAGAAGCCCTCTTCGAGCCGCTTGGTCTGACCCGAATAGAAATAGGAAAGATGCGTGAAAGGCTTCTTGACGTTGAAGAAGCGCACGCGCTCCGGCGTCATCAGGTAGGTGTCGTAGGCCTGTGCGAACGTGAAGTCGATGTACTGGGGACGCAGCGAAAAGTCCAGCGGAACGGAAGCCGCGCCCATGTTGCCCAGATAGGCCGAACCGACGTTGTTCTGCAGATAGGGGTAATCGTTCTGAAAGCCGTTGAGCGCCGTATCCACATCGACGATGGCGATATCGTTCTGCAACAGGTTCACCGTCCACGCGAAACTCTGGCGCTCGCGGATCGAGTCGTTGAAGAAGTAGGATTCCAGCGGCTTGCGGATCTTGGGCGGCTTGGTTGTCGTGTCGGCGGACTGGTCGGTCGCGTTGTTGTCTTGTACGCCGGCAATGCCGCCGTACTGCATCTGGTTCTGGTTCTGACCCGGCAGTCCGGGCATCGTCCCGTACTGGTTGAGCTGGTTGTATTGGTTGGAAGTCATCGGTCGCTGGGCCTGTACGGCCAAGCCGCACAGAACAAGAACCGTTCCGAACAACCACGTCCAACCATGCCTTCTCGATACAGGAAACATCAACTACGGCGATTTCAAAAAGTAACGGCAAAGGTAGCAAAAATATTACACTTGCAACACGGACCCGCCGGAGCCCGCCGGGGGAGTCACCGGCGACGGGAGACGATATGCCGGACGACCGAAACCGCGATGTAGGCGATGAAAACGAACGGCACGGCCGCGACGCCCCACAGGCAGATCGCGACGAGGGAGGCCGCCAGAAAGACGTACCGGATTTCGTTGCCGGCGAAACGGTAGTGCGAAAACTTGAGCGCGAACATCGGCACGTTGCACACCAGCAGGAACGAAAACGCCAGCGCGGCGAGCAGAATCGCTTCGGGCGTCGCCGAGAGCCGTCCCTGCTGCACCAGATAGCCGCAGGAGGCGAAGAAGAGCGCACAGGCCGGCGTAGGCAGGCCGATGAACTCCTTGGTCTGGTTCTCATCGATGTTGAATTTGGCTAACCTGAGAGCCGAAAACGCCGCCACCACGAACACGGCGAACCGCCACGGCCCGTAGGCCCCGCCGCCGAGCGCATACATGGCGAACAGAACGGCCGAAGGGGCGAAACCGAAGCTCACCATATCGGCCAGCGAATCGAGCTCCTTGCCGATGGGCGACGAGCTCCTCAACAGCCGTGCGGCGAAACCGTCGAAGAAATCGAACAGCGCCGCCAGCACGACGCACCCGAAGACCCATCGCAGATCGCCGCCCGTCAGGGCGAGCACCGAGGCGACGCATCCCGAAAGCAGGTTGCACAGCGTGAGGAGGTTGGGTACGGTAAACAGTTTGATTTTCATTTCCTGCAAAACTTTTCTCGGCGGCATCGCCTCCGACGAGGATGGCGGAGGCCCCTCTGCGACGGAGACCGGTCAGCTCCTTGCGGACCGACCCTTCGGCGGACGCCTCCCTTCCGGCTTTTCCGGGCGACCGGCGCGCGATGCCTTGTCCGTGCGAAGGTAAAGATTATATTTTCAAAATCAAACCCGGCCGGGCGCAGGCGGAAACGGGACGGACGATTCGTTTGGTTATCCCGGAAAAATGATATAATATTGTATTGAACAAACCATCCATGCGATCCATGAACGAAAACAGATATTGCGTCATCATGGCCGGCGGCATCGGCAGCCGTTTCTGGCCCATCAGCCGCCGGACGATGCCCAAACAGTTCCTCGACATTCTGGGAACGGGGAAAAGTTTCATCCGCCACACCTACGAGCGCTTCGCCGCGGCGATTCCGCCCGAAAACTTTCTGGTCGTCACCAACGGTTGCTACCGGGACCTCGTGCTGGAACACATTCCGGAGATCGCTCCCGAACAGGTGCTCTGCGAACCGGTGGGCCGCAACACGGCTCCCTGCATCGCCTATGCGGCATGGCGGCTGAAAACCGTCGCGCCCGGCGCCACGATGATCGTCACGCCCTCGGACCACCTGATCCTCGACGAGGAGGAGTTCCGCCGCGTGATCGGCGAAGGCGCCGAGTTCGTCGAACGCGAGGAGGCGATCATGACCATCGGCATCCGGCCGAACCGTCCCGACACGGGGTACGGCTACATCCAGATCGACAACCTCTCGCAGCAGGCCAACCCCGCGATGTACAAGGTCAAGACCTTCACCGAGAAACCGAACCTCGAACTGGCCAAAGTATTCGTCGAAAGCGGGGAGTTTTTCTGGAATTCGGGCATCTTCATCTGGAAAACGGATACGATCATGCGGTGTCTCGACGAATTTCTGCCCGACCTCCAGCAGATGTTCGCGTCGATCGCCCTGTTCTACGGACGTCCCGAAGAGAGCGAGTACATCGGCCGGATCTATCCCGAATGCCGCAACATTTCGATCGACTTCGGCGTGATGGAGAAAGCGCGGAACGTCTATGTCCGTTGCAGCGACTTCGGATGGTCCGACGTCGGGACGTGGGGCTCGCTCTACACGCATTCGCCCAAAGACGAAGCGGGCAACGTGCAGAGCGCCGAGTGCATGCTTTACGACACGAAAGGCTGCATCGTCAAGACCGCACCCGACAAGCTGACCGTCATCGAGGGCCTCGAAGACTACATCGTCGTGGACAGCGGCGACGTGCTGATGATCTGTCCGAAAGCCAACGAACAGAACATCAAGAAATTCATCGACGACGCCAAATTCAAGACCGGCGACCGATTCATATAACCCTCTTCCCTCGGCACACGCGGCGGAAGAGGCAGGACACTTTCTCGCAGGAACTCGGTCACCGGCAGGCGGATGGTTCGCTTCCGGACCCGGTCTCGCTTCGGCGGACGAGCGTCGACGAGGCGGACCGTCTCGGAAGCGGAACCGCGCAAAAGCGGCGCGACCGGCCGGAAAAGAAACGGCAAAGGTCCTGCCGCACAGCTTCCGGACACCGGGTCCGCACCGGAATGTCCGGACCAATCGAACCGTTATGGAACTTTACGAACTTTTCAAAAGACATCCCCGCATTTCGACGGACAGTCGGAAAATCGTCCCCGACTCCCTCTTTTTCGCGCTGCACGGCGAACGCTTCGACGGCAACCGCTATGCGGCCGCCGCGCTCGAAGCCGGGGCCGCCGTCGCCGTCGTGGACGATCCCCGCGTTGCGCAGCAGGCGACCGCAACGAACCGCAACCGATACGTCACGGTCGCCGACACGCTCGCAGCGCTTCAGGAGCTGGCCGCACGGCACCGACGCGCCCTCGGCATACCCGTTCTGGCCATCACCGGCAGCAACGGCAAGACGACGACCAAAGAGCTCGTCGGCAGGACGCTCGCGTGCCGATACCGCACGGCCATGACGCAAGGCAACCTCAACAACCACATCGGCGTTCCGCTGACGCTGCTCGCCATGGACGACACGGTCGAGTTCGGCATCGTCGAAATGGGGGCCAGCCATTGCGGCGAGATCGCCCGGCTCTGCGAAATCGCCCGTCCGGACTACGGCCTCATCACCAATGTCGGCAAAGCCCATCTGGAAGGGTTCGGAGGTGAGGAGGGCGTCATGCGGGGCAAAGGCGAACTGCTCGACGCGCTGCGGGAGAGCGGGGGCGAAGCCTTCTATCTGTCGGAAAGCGATGCGCTGCGGCGGATGGTCGAAATGCGTCCGGGCCTTCGCACGATCCCCTACTCCACGGCTTCGTTAGAGATGGAGGGGGCGGGAGAATTTCTCGAAGCGACATGGCAGGGACGCCCCGTCCGGACCCGCTTGGTGGGATCGTACAACCTCGCCAACGTGGCCGCCGCCATCGCCGTGGGGACGCGTTTCGGCATCGGGGCCGACCGCATCGTCGAAGCCGTCGAAAGTTACGTGCCGGACAACAACCGTTCGCAGAAAAAGGAAACGGCCTTCAACACATTGATTCTGGACGCCTACAACGCCAACCCGTCGAGCATGCGGGCCGCACTGGAGAATTTTTTCCGCGAGCCGACGACGCGGAAACGGGCCGTCATTCTGGGCGACATGCGCGAATTGGGCGACTACGCCGAGGCGGAGCACCGGGCCGTCGTGGAGATGCTCCGCACGGCGGGTATCGACGAAGCCTATTTAGTGGGGCCCCACTTCTCGGCAGCCGGGGCGGGTCGTTTCGCCGTCTTCCCCGACGTCGACGCGCTGTGCGCCCATCTGACCCGTCATCCCGTCCGCGACCGGACGATCCTCGTCAAAGGGTCGCGCGGCATCCGTCTCGAAAAAGCCGAAGCCGAACTGTAATTGCCCCTCTGCTGTCCGGAAACCGACGCCCGTTCCGTTCCGAACGGCATTCCACCCCGGGAACGAAAAGCGGCGACAAGAACCGCCCGGAACCGGACAAGCGGGCCGATGCAGCGGATGCCTGCGTCCGGATCGTATTCCGTCGAAGACCGTGTACCGGCGCTGATTCCGCCCGACACGGTTCGTCGGACTATGCAGAGCAGATTCCGCACAGCGAAAACGGACGCATCGGCCCCTCCTAAAAAGCGACGAGAACCAGATCATCCGCCTCGGAAACAGGAAACAACCCCTTATACCTCGGTTGTTTAAAGCAAAAGCACTGTCTAAAACAGACACGAATCCGGAGCCGCAGGACGACTTTTTCCATGAAGCGGCAAAAGTTCGCCCTTCCCGGCGCAAACGGAAAACGGCTATGGTTCCTATGCGGAAATGCAACCGCTCCCCCACCCGGCATCCGGCCGGCACGTTCGAACACACAGATCCCAAGCCGCAAATCCCCCTTTCTGCGGAGCGATGAAAAGCCACCCCGCACAGCGAACCGAAACGACAGGTCGTTCCGGCACGGAAAAACATGCGTATCGGGGGCAAGTTCCGCCCGGCAGACAAGAAGCGGTTTCGCCGGTGGACGATGGAACGACGGCATCGAAACGCACGGCGGGGTCCGACGGATTCGCGTCGGATCGGATCCGTCGTCGGCCTACGCATCGCTTTCGAAGATCGAAATCCCGACTCCGCAGCATCCATTCGGACGAAGCCGTCCCAAATCGGGACGACGGATCGTTCCGCCGACCTTCTCGTCGGGCGAGGCCCTCAACAGAAAATACACCCGACGGGCCGGCAGAACAAACAGGCCGGGGCCGGCAGAAACGAACGGACCGGTTCCGGTAAAAACGGAGGGAGTTCACGCCTCCGCACGGGTCGATGCGTGCGAACCGCAGCCGCCGGACCGCATTTCCGCCTGTGCCTTTCCCGGCCGAGGCTTCGGGCAACGCGATCCGCTCCCCGGTACCCGAAACCGCCGTCGCGCAGATCGGGATGTCGGCCGGCAACCCGGTTTCGGGAGCCTGCCGACCGTCCGGACGCTCAGACCGTCCATGCCATCAAAAGCAGGTCGTCCCTGAACGAGCCTCCCTATCCGATCGGCTGTCTGCGGCCGCCGCGCAAGAAGGCGATGCGGACCGCCGGGTTTCCCGACGACGGACCGGCACCGAACAAAAAAGAGAGGGACCGGCGATCCGGTCCCTCTCCCGTAACGCGTTCCCGTCTCGGACGGGAAGCAGGTCTATTTAGCGAGCATCGCCTTCACTTTCGTGTACACGTTTTCGCCGGAGAATCCGAATTCCTTGTCCAGCACGCCGGCGGGGGCGGAATAGCCGAAATGATCGACACCCGACACTTCACCGTCGCAGCCGACCAGACCGGCCAGCGTCACGGGCAGACCGGACGTCAGACCGAACTTGGGCACGCCGCAAGGCAGCACGCTCTGCTGGTATTCCTTGCTTTGGTCGCGGAACAGACCTTCGGAGGGAACCGAAACGACACGGACTTTCAGGCCGTCGGCCTTGAGTTTTTCGGCACCGTCCACCAGCGTAGCCACTTCGGAACCGCTGGCCAACAGGATCACGTCGGGCGTACCTTCGCAATCCATCACGACATAGGCGCCCTTGACAGCCTGCATCGCTTCCTGACGACGGTCGCCGCTGGCGGCCGGCAGGTTCTTGATGTTCTGGCGCGAGAGCACCAGCGCAGCGGGACGTTCGCTTTCCATGGCGATTTTCCATGCGGCGACGGTTTCATAGCTGTCGGCCGGACGCAGCACGACCACGGAACGTTCGCCGCGGTGGTTGCGCAACTGTTCCATCAGACGGAGCTGGGCTTCGTGTTCGATGGGCTGGTGCGTAGGTCCGTCTTCGCCCACACGGAACGAGTCGTGCGTCCAGACGAATTTGACCGGCAGACGTTGCAGAGCGGCGATACGCAGCACGGGTTTCATATAGTCGGAGAAGACGAAGAACGTTCCGCAGGCGGGAATCACGCCGCCGTGGAGCGCCATACCGTTCATGATACAGGCCATCGTGAATTCGGCCACGCCCGGTTGCAGGAAGCGTCCGGAGAAGTCGCCTTTGGTCATGGCATGGGTCTTCTTGAGGAAGCCGTCGGTCTTGTCCGAGTTGCTCAGGTCGGCCGAAGACACGATCATGTTCGGCACGTTTTCGGCGAGGAACGACAGCACGGCGGCCGAAGCGGCGCGCGTAGCCACGTTGTCGCCGCAGGCGACCTGCGAATAGTCCAGCGCGGGAGCCTTGCCCGAAAGGAAGGCGTCGAGCTTGTCGGCGAGCTCCTTGTTGGCCGCACGCCAGATGGATTCCTCCTCGCGGCGCAGGGCGTACCATTTTTTCAGCTCTTCGCGGCGTTTGGCGTAGAGTTCCTGCACGTCGTCGAAAATCACGAACGGATTTTCGGGATCGCCGCCCAGCGCAGCGACCGTCTTGGCAATGTCGCCGCCGGCAGCCGACAGGGGCTGTCCGTGCGTGGAGACCTTGTTCGAGAAATCTTCGCCTTCCTTGCCTACGGCACCCTTGCCCATGAGCGTGTGGCCTACGATGAGCGTCGGTTTTTCGGTTTCGGCGTCGGCGCGGTTGAGGGCCTGACGGATTTCGGCGGGGTCGTTACCGTCGATGCTGATGACGTTCCATCCCCATGCCTCGTATTTGGCGACGATGTCTTCGGTCGAGACTTCTTCGACTTTCGTCGAAAGCTGGATGTTGTTCGAATCGTAGAACATGATGAAGTTGCTCAGACCGAGGTGACCGGCGATACGGCCCACGCCCTGCGAGACTTCTTCCTGAATACCGCCGTCGGAAATGAAGGCGTAGGTCTTGTGCGCCATCCATTCGCCGAAGTTGGCTACCATGAAGCGTTCGGCGATCGCGGCGCCGAGAGCCATGGCATGTCCCTGACCCAGCGGGCCGGACGTATTTTCGATGCCGCGGTCCACATCCACTTCGGGATGACCCGGCGTGGGACTGCCCCACTGACGGAAAGCGGCCAGCTCGTCCATCTTGAAGTATCCGGCCAGCGAAAGCACCGAATAGAGCATGGGCGACATGTGTCCCGGATCGAGGAAGAAACGGTCGCGGAAAGGATAATGCGGATCGTCGGGATTGTATTTCAGAAATTCGGAGTAGAGCACATTGACGAAATCGGCTCCGCCCATCGCACCGCCGGGGTGGCCCGACTTGGCTTTCTCAACCATGGAGGCTGCGAGGATTCGGATGTTGTCCGCAGCTTTTGTCGTTAAGTCTTTCATTTGTTTACAGTAAGTTAGTATTTTAAGAAAATCGTTTCCGGACGCAGGTTCTCCCTCCGCGGGACAGGTAACAAATTTAGGCAAAAAAAACGAGGTATCAAAATCGCACCGTCCCGACGGTCTCCGCCCGACACGACATCCCGGAACGCGGGGAAGGGGATTCCGAGGGAACGCCCCGCCCCGTCTTATGCTCCGGGAACCGCTTCGCACGAGACGGCCGCTCTACGGCCGGACAGACCGGGGCAAACTCTACGACAAGAAACCCTCCGTCCCGGAAACGGGCAAGGCACGGCGTCCCGCTTCTCCGGCAGACGGAGGACAGGCGGCCGCCTCTTCTGCGGGACGACGAAAAACGGGAAACGGCTTCTCGTTCCGATTTGGAAATGCGGGCGAGCGCTATCGGGCGGCGGTTCCTTCCGGCACGCGCCGGTTCCGACAAGAATACATGGACGCAGCACGGCACGGGAAACGGACCTAAATATTTTCGTCCGGAAAGGCACGCAGGAAAACGGAATACAGGAAAGCCGCCCCCCGGCGGCAGCATATCATACGGCGGTTCCGGACCCGGACACACAGCCGGAGCGCGACGGACCGGCGAGAGGATACTCCTCCCCGGCAAGTTCCGCGAAAGAACTATTCCGCATCCGTCGTCCGGACGATGCGCAGCACGTTGCGGGTCGAGGCTTCGACCTTATAGCGGTCGTCGATGCGGCGGCCCGCCACCCAGACGATGTCGCCCCGGCTCGTGACGACGAACTGGCGGCGCTTGTCGGGCAGAGGCACCTTGGCGTCGATGAGGAAATCGCTCACCTTGCGGCGATGGCTCATGCCGAAAGGAACGAAATCGTCCCCGTCGTTCCACCGCCGTACGACAAGCGGATAAGCCAGCTTGTCTTCGTCGAGCAGAGCGACTTCGGGGCCCTGACGCAGATCGTCTATGTCGTCGGCCTCGATGTGTTCGAAAACCAGCGCAGCGCCCCCGCAGCACAATCGGCAGGTATCGGCGGAGACTTCCGACACGCAGGGTTCGTCGTCGGGTATCGGCGTGACGATGATGCGCTCCCGGTCGATATAGGCCACATGATCCTTGGCGAAGAAACGTTTGCCGGAGCCGCTGCCTTCGGCATAGGCCCGGCCCAGACGGTCGATCGCCTCGCCGTTGAAACGGAAATCGCGCAACAGTTCGAACATCACGAAGCGGAGCGGCAACTGCGGGTCGATGCGCGACATCTCGATGAGCGTCGTCTCGCCCTCGCGCACCACGGCCTCGCGGCGGATCGCCTCGATGCCCCGGTCGATGAAGAGCTGCGCGGCCGTCAGCCGTTCGACGTTCGCGGCCATCGTATCGGTGAAGCAGGGCGAAATTTCCCGGATGCGGGGCACGATGCCGAGCCGGAACTTGTTGCGCAGGTATTTGGTCGACGCGTTGGTCGAATCCTCGCGATAGGGAATCTTATGGGCGAGCGCGAACTCGACGATCTCCTTGCGCTGCGAAAAGAGCAGGGGACGGATCAGCCGCCCGTTCACGACATGGATGCCGGTGAGACCGCGCAGCCCCGTGCCGCGGATGAGGTTGATGAAAAACGTCTCGACCGAGTCGTCGGCATGGTGGGCGATGGCGATCTTGTCGTAACCGTGTTCCCCGCAGAGCCTCTCGAACCAGTCGTAACGCAGACGGCGGGCGGCCATCTCGACGGACTCGCCCGTGGCGGCCGCTTCGGCCGCCGTATCGAAACGAATCGCATGGAAGGGCACGCCCAGCCTCGCGGCCTCCCGTTCGACGAGCACGTCGTCCTCGTCGGCCTCGGCTCCGCGGAGCTGGAAATTGCAATGGGCCACCCCCACGCGGTATCCGCCCCGGACGAACAGCGAAAGCATCACCATCGAATCGACGCCGCCGCTGACCGCCAGCAGCACGCGGTCGTCGCACGTACAGAGCGAATGGGTCCGGACATATTCCCGAAACTTATCCTGCAACATATCTCGAATTTACAACAGATTCACCTCCATGTCGACCGACACGCCGAAACGCTCCCGCACGTCGGAGCGGATCTTCCCGGCCAGCGCCAGCACGTCGGCCCCGGAAGCCCCTCCGTAGTTGACCAGCACAAGCGCCTGCCTTTCGTGGACGCCCACCGCGCCCACCCGACGGCCCTTCCAGCCGCAGCGATCGATGAGCCATCCGGCGGCCAGCTTGGAAAAGCCTTCGCCGGCCTCGTAACGCGGCATGCCGGGATATTCCCGCGCCAGTTTTTCGGCCAGCGCACACGGGACGACCGGGTTCTTGAAGAAGCTCCCCGCATTGCCCAGCACGGCGGGATCGGGCAGCTTTTCCCGCCGGATGTCGGTCACCGCCCGGCGGATGTTTTCGAGCGACTCGCCGCCCAGCTCCCGGACACGGGACGCCACGTCGCCGTAGCGCAGCGCGAACCGGGGACGCGACGAGAGACAGAACACGACGGACAGGATCACGGCACGGCCCCGAAGCTCGCGCTTGAACACGCTGTCGCGGTACCCGAAACGGCAAGCCTCGGCGGGCAGCGACACGATCCGCCCTTCGGCGGGCAGGAAGCACTCGACGCTCTCGACGGTGTCCTTGGCCTCGGCGCCGTAAGCCCCGATGTTCTGCACCGGCGCCGCGCCGGCATAGCCGGGAATGGCCGACAGGTTCTCCACGCCGCCCAAACCGCGCTGCACGGCCCACGCGACGAAATCGTCCCACTCCACGCCCGCACCCACGCGGACCGACACCGTATCGCCCTCGCGCCGTTCGACGGCGATGTCGCGGCAGAGCGGATGCAGAATCGTCCCGTCGTAATCGCCCGTCGGCAACACGTTGTTGCCGCCGCCGAGCACGTACCACGGCTCCCCGGCCGGCAAGTCGGCGAAGAAGGCCTTCAGGTCGTCGCCGCCGCAGAAGCCAACGAAACGGCGCGCCGTGGCCGCGATGCGGAAACTGTTGAGTCCGAGCAGCGGTTTGTTTTCCTCGATCGTATACATAACGGCGGCAAACTTACTCAATTAAACAGGATTTGCCAAATCGGGCGCGCGCCGCCGGACAGGACGAAACGGACACGAATATCTTCCGTTCGGTCGTTTTTCGGCAAGGGAAGGAACACCGTGCGCGAAAAAACATTATCTTTAACGGATCATGGCCCGTCCTCGGGCCGAAAACCTCACGCACCATGTTCAGCGAACAAGACCTCGAACAGATCAAGGCGCACGGGCAGACCCCCGAACGGGTCGGGGCCCAGATCGCATGTTTCGAAAACGGATTCCCCTACCTCGGCATCCGCCGGGTGGCTACCGTCGGCGACGGGATCGTCCGACCCTCCGAAGAAGAGGCCGCCCGCTGGCGGGAATCGTACCGTGGGAAAAGGGAACGGAAAAGGATCGTCAAATTCGTACCCGCCTCCGGAGCCGCAACGCGGATGTTCAAAGACCTGTTCGAATACCTCGCCGAGGGGCGGGCGAACCGGAACGCGCAGGAGGTCGTCGACCGCATCGACGACTTCGCCTTCGCCGACGACCTGCTCGCGGCGACGGGCGGCGGGCGCACGCCCCGAAGGCTCGTATCGGCCCTCGTGGGCGAAGGATTGGATTACGGACATTCGCCCAAGGCATTGGTGCTGTTCCACCGCTATACGGATGGCGCCCGGACGGCATTGGAGGAACATCTCGCGGAAGGCGCCCTCTATGCCACGGGCGAGGGACGCACGGCCCGCATCCACCTGACCGTCTCGCCCGAACACCGGGCGGCCTTCGAACGGATCGTCGAACGGGTCGCCGGGCGGTACGGGGAACGCTACGGCGTGCGGTACGAGATCGGTTTCTCGTACCAGAATCCCTCGACCGACACGATCGCCGCGGGGCCCGACAACCGTCCGTTCCGCGACGACGAGGGCCGGCTGGTGTTCCGCCCCGCCGGACACGGCGCCCTGCTCGAAAACCTCGACGCCATCGACGCCGACATCGTCTTCATCAAGACGGTGGACAACGTCCTGCCCGACCGCCTGAAAGCCGACACGGTACGCTACAAGGAAATTCTGGCGGGAGCCATGCTCTCGCTCCAGCGCTCGTGCTTCGAATACCTGAGGGAACTGGACGGAGGACGCACGGACCGGCTCGACGAAATCGCGGGATTCGTTTCCGAAAAGCTGTGCCGCCGGCTTCCGGAAGCCTTCCGCACCCTCGCGCCCCAACAGCGTGCCGCAGCGCTGCACACGTTGCTCAACCGGCCGCTCCGGGTGTGCGGCATGGTCCGCAACGAAGGCGAACCGGGCGGAGGTCCGTTTTGGGTCGCGGAGTCCGACGGAGGCGAATCGCTGCAGATCGCCGAGTCGTCGCAGATCGCTCCGGACCGCAAGGAGGCGATGCGGACGGCCACCCATTTCAATCCGGTGGACCTCGTCTGCGGCGTGCGCGACTACCGGGGCAGGAAATTCGACCTGAAACGTTACGTCGATCCGCAGACCGGATTCATCTCGTCCAAGTCGTTGCAGGGTCGTCCGCTCCGGGCCCTCGAACTGCCCGGCCTGTGGAACGGCGCCATGAGCCGGTGGAACACGGTGTTCGTCGAAGTGCCCGTCTCGACGTTCGCCCCGGTGAAGATCGTCAACGACCTGCTCCGCCCCCAGCATCGGAACGAATAGCGGGGACAGGCGAACTACGCCGGGAGCAGAAAGAGCCGCAGGGCGGACGGTTCGGGACGGTCCGTCCGCCGGGAAGGAGGATTTGAAATCCCCCGCATTTATCGTTACCTTTGCAGGAACCGTTATTTTTCCGGATGGCCAAAAGCAGCAAAAAGACATTCCGCGACAGCGCGGCCGACTTCGAGGCGCTGAACCGCAGCATCGACGGACGCAAATTTCCGCCGCTGTGCCTGTTGATGGGCGACGAGCCCTATTTCATCGACGCGCTGACGACCCGACTGACCGAGGAGATTCTGCCGAAGGAGGAGCGTGCGTTCAACCAGACCGTCGTCTACGGCAAGGACACCGACGCGGGCGCCGTCATCAACCTCTGCCGCCAGATGCCCATGACCGGATCGCTTCAGGTCGTCATCGTGCGGGAGGCCCAGCACCTGCGCCGGCTCGAACAGCTCTCGCTCTATGCGGCGGCCCCCTCGCCGAGCACCGTGCTCGTGCTGTGCCACAAGGAGAAGAACATGGACAAGCGGTGGCAGCTCTACAAACAGATCGAAAGCCGGGGCACGGTGTTCGAATCGGTCCGGCCGCGCGACTACGAGATCGCCGGATGGCTGACCGACTACATCCGCAGCAAGGGCTGTACGATCGACCCCAAGTCGGTGGCCATGCTGACCGACTTTCTGGGCGCCGACATCGCCAAGATCACCAACGAGCTGGGCAAACTGCTGACCTTCCTGCCCGAAGGGACAAAGCGCATCACGGCCGAGCACATCGAGCAGAACATCGGCATCAGCAAGGATTTCAACAACTTCGAACTGACCAAGGCCCTCTCGGAGCGGAACATGCCGCGCGCCATGCGCATCGCCGACCACTTCGCCCGCAACCCGAAAGAATACCCGCTGCTGCTGACCATCAGCGCGATGTTCGCCCATTTCCAGCGCATTTTCATCGTCAACTATCAGCAATGGCTCGCCCGCAGAAAGGGCACGCCCGTGCCGCAGGACGCCGAACTGGCGCGCATGCTCAAGCTGCCCTCTCCCTTTTTCGTTAAGGAATACCGGCAGGCGGCGACGCTCTACCCGAACAACAAGGTATTCGCCGTGATGGGCCTGCTGCGCGAATACGACCTCAAGAGCAAAGGAATGAACGCCGGACAGGCCGACAACGGCGAGCTGCTCCGGGAGCTGTTACTTAAAATACTGATGATCTGATGACTTTCATTCTGATTTTCATAACGGCCGTCGTCTCGGTCTCGTGCCTGAAGAACAGGACGTGGTTCGAGCGTCTGGCGCTGGTGCCGTACCGCACGGTCCACCGCAGGGAATGGTACCGGGCCGTCACCTACGGTTTCGTGCACGGCGACAACGTGCACCTGATCGTCAACATGTTCGTCTTGCTGTCGTTCGGACAGCACATCGAACGGATGTTCACGGCTTACCAGCATGCGGGCACGATCATGAGTTCGTATCTGACCTACGGGCTGCTCTACTTCGGAGGGTTAGTCGCAGCGGCCGCGCCGGACATCGTCCGCAAAAGGAACGATCCGCACTACGCCTCGATCGGCGCGTCGGGGGCCGTGGCGGCCGTCGTGTTCACGTCGATCTTTTTCAATCCGTGGAGCAAGATCTACTTTTTCGGGATCGTCCCGATTCCCGGCATCGTATTCGGCATTCTCTATATAGGGTACGAACAATACTTGAACCGGCGGCAGACGCGCGACGGCATCAACCACAACGCCCACCTGTGGGGCGCTCTGTTCGGATTCGTGTTTCCGATACTGGTCGATCCCTCGCTGTGGAACGTCTTCGTGCAAAACCTGCTGCACAGATCCTAGGCGACGGACGGATGGACAGGATCGTCTACAACGGAACGCTCGCGGAAGGGTGGCCGGAGGGTATCTCCCCGGACGAGCTGCTGTCGGCCCCCTATCTCTATCAACGTATCCACACCTTCGCGCACAGACCGCTGCACGCGGAAGCGCATATAGCGATTCTCTCTCGCGCGCTGCGCGACATGCACGGCATCGAATGGACGCTCCCCGTCGGGCGGCTGGAACGGGAGGTCGCCGAACTGCTCGCGGCCAACCGGTTCCCCATGCGCAGCAACTGCGTGACGCTGCGGCTCTTTCCGACGGGTATCGGCGCGGCGGGCGACGGTCCGGACTACCTGATAGAAGCCACCGCGCAACTGTTCTATCCGCCCTACACGCTCTGGCACAAACGCCTGTCGGTCGACGTCTTCCGCTGCGACGTTCCGTTCGGGGCATATCCCACCGCGCTGTCGCTGCTCGCCGCCCGCTGGGGCCGGGAAGCGGCCGAACGGGGCGGCGCCGACACGGCCGTGCTCGAAACCCGCGAGGGCGTGCTGACGCACATCGACGGCGAACCGCTCTTCGCCGTGTTCGGCCGACAGGTCATGGCGACGCCGACGGCATACGGCACGCCCGACACGGTCATGCGGAAAACGATTCTCGCGGCCTGCCGGGCCCAAGGGCTGACGGTCGCCGAATATCCGCTCTCGCGGCAGCTTCTCGAACGATGCGACGAGGCGTTCACGGCCTCGGTCCAAGGCATCGTCTCCATTCTGCGCTATCGTTCCCGGCACTATTTCAACACGACGGCCGTCAAACTGAGCGAAAGGCTCCGCAGGGAAAATCCACCGCGGTAGAACGACCGCAGGGCACGGGACCGAGCATGCCGCATCGCAGGGACATCCGGAACGGAGAAAAAACAGGGACGAGAATAAGGACGGCTACTCTGCGGAACCGTCCGAAGCGGAGGGCTTGCCGACCTCGGAAGAGGCGGTCATCGTCATGGCGAAACGTTCGCGGAACACACTGTCGATCAAACGAATGCCCTTTTCGGTAGCGATACCGCGGAAAAAACACATCGTGATATACTTGAATGCGTCGGACATGGGGACATGGACCGAATCGTAGGCGGAAGGCATCGTGAAAATCGTGCTGATGGAAGCGATGAGGGCGGCAGCGGCGAAGTCGAGGTGGATGCCCCGGAAAAACAGCCCCTCCTCGATGCCCTCCCGGAGCTTTCTTTTCAGCCGGTCGCGGCCCTCGCGGTTCCGTTCGTCCTTGATCCGGTTGTAAATCGCCGGGTAGAAGCGCTCCAGATCGTTCATGAAGTTGAGGTTGGCCGCCACCATCGCCTCCCAATCGTCGAGCAGCAGGACGAACTCCTCGATCACGTTGCGGGCATCGGCCAGCCGGCTCTCGTGAATAGCGGCCTGACGGCTGTGGAAATGCCTCACACACGCGATAATCAACGATTCACGGTCGCCGAAGAGTTCGTAGATCGTTCGCTTGGAAATGCCTAGCCGGGAAGCGATGTCGTCCATACGGACCGATTTGACCCCGTACTGGACGAATAGGTTGGTCGATTCTTCTATGATTCTCTCTCTGGCAGACATGAGGCGCGGCGAGTTTGGTTCCGCAGCACAAAGATAACATGAAAACCGGAAAACACAAAAAGTTTTACAGTTTCTGTCATAAAAACGCCGTTCCGTCTCCTTGCAAGGAGACGGAACGGCGTTTCCGTGGAAAAGCGACGGGACGACGCCCCTTCGCATGCCCTCTCGAAGGTCTATGCCTTCAGCGTCCGGCCCACCTTGTAGCCCCGCAGCGCGAAGAACAGCATGAACAGATAGCCCGGCACCAGAATCAGATACGGCAGATGACGGTCGCCGATGGCATCGGCCCAAGCTCCGTAGAGCATCGGCATGACGGCACCGCCGGCAATGCCCATAATCAGGATGGCCGAAGCCAGCGACGTGTACTTACCCAGATTTTCGATAGCCAGCGGCCAGAGGCTCGGCCACATGAGCGAATGGGCGAAGCTCATCAGCACGACGAAAACGATCGATGCGACGCCCGACGTGCACAGCGCACCGCACAGGAACAGCAGAGCCAGCGCGAGGCAGGCGATGAAAGCCTTGCGCTGGGGCACGTACCGGGGAACCAGCACGATGCCGATCAGATAGCCGACCGTCGTGGCGATGAGGCTGTAAATGCCCAGTTTGGTCGCTACGTCGGCCGCCAGTCCCTGCGACTCGCCGTACAGGGGCAGCGTGTCGATGGCCACCACTTCGGCACCCACGTACAGGAAGAGGCTCACGGCGCCTAACCAGAAATAGGGATAATCCAACAGGGAACCTCGGTCGTGGCCGCCCTCCTCGCTGTTGGATTCCATATCGATTTCGGGCAGCTTGGCCGCAAAGCGGATAATGAGCGCCAGCAGCACGAGCACGACGGTGATGGCCACATAGGGCAGGATGATCTTCTCGGCCAGCAGATGCAGCTCGGCGATCTTGTCATCGCCCGCCAGCTCCGCGATCTTGTCCGAAATGCTTTCGATGTCGGAGAACAGGAAGCGGCTCAGCAGGAAAATGCCCGTCATGCCGGCGATCTTGTTGCAGACACCCATGATGCTGATGCGCTGGGCGGCGCTCTCGATGGGACCGAGGATCGTCACATAGGGATTCGAGGCGGTCTGCAACAGCGCGAGCCCAGTGCCCTGAAGGAACAGGCCCAGCAGGAAGAGCGCATAGCTGCGGTCGAGCGCGGCCGGGATGAACAGCACCGACCCCACGGCCATGGCCAGCAACCCGTAGGACATGCCGCGGACGAAGCCGCATTTGCGCAACACCCACGACGAGGGAACGGCCATGACGAAATAGGAGATATAAAACGCAAATGTCACGAAATAGGCCTGAAAGTCGGTCAGTTCGCAAATCTGCTTGAGAAACGGGATGAGCACGCTGTTGATCCACGTGACGAACCCGAACACGAAAAACAGCGCACCGATGATGTAGATGCTCTTTGCTGCGGAATTGTTCTTCATCTTATCGTTTTGGTTATAGGTTGCATCGAGGGAGAGCTATCAGTACCGGAACCGCTGGTCGTCGAGGTACGAATCCTTGTATCCGAGGAAGTAGAGGATGCCGTCGAGGCCGATCGTCGAGAGCGATTGTCCGGCCGTGGCCTTCACCTTGGGCTTGGCGTGGAAAGCGATCCCCAGCCCCGCCACGCTGAGCATGGGCAGGTCGTTGGCCCCGTCGCCCACGGCGATTGTCTGGGCGATGTCGACATTCTCGACCTGAGCGATGAGCCTCAGCAGTTCGGCCTTGCGCCTGCCGTCCACGATGTCGCCCAGATACCGGCCGGTGAGCTTGCCGTCCTCGATTTCCAGTTCGTTGGCATAGACGTAGTCGAAGCCGTATTTCTGCCGGAGGTAATTCCCGAAATAGGTAAAGCCCCCGGAAAGGATCGCCGTGCGGAAGCCGAGCCGTTTGAGCACGCGCATCAGGCGGTCGAGCCCTTCGGTATAGGGCAGGTGGGCGGCGATGTCCTCCATGACCGACACGTCGAGCCCCTTGAGCATAGCCACGCGACGCCGGAAGCTCTCCGTGAAGTCGATCTCGCCCCGCATGGCGCTCTCGGTGATGGCCCGCACCTCGGCGCCTACGCCGGCACGGTCGGCCAGCTCGTCGATCACTTCGGTTTCGATGAGCGTCGAATCCATGTCGAAACAGATCAGGCGGCGGCTCCGGCGGAACATGTCGTCGAGCTGGAACGAAATGTCGAGTCCCAGTTCGGTCGAGAGTTGCAGGAAGCGCGACTGCATCCCCTCCCGGTCGTGCGGATTGCCGCGCACGGAGAGCTCGATGCAGGACTTGGGCGCCTGCGTGGTCTCGTCGAGCGGAATCCGGCCGGTCAGGCGCAGGATCGAGTCGATGTTGAGCCCCTGCTCGGCGACGATGCGCGTCACCGAAGCGATCTGACGGGCCGTCAGCTTGCGCCCCAGCATCGTGACGATGTAGCGGTTCTTGCCCTGCATGCCGACCCAATGTTCGTACCGTTCGGCCGTAATGGGCTTGAACCGGATCTGGATGCCCAGTTCGTAAGCCTTGAACAGCAGGTCTTTCATGATGTCGCCCGAACGAATCGAATCGGTCTTGAAGAGAATGCCCATCGAGAGGGTCTGGTGGATATTGGCCTGACCGATGTCGAGGATGGCCGCGTCGTAGCGGGCCAGAATATCGGTCAGCGAGGAGGTGAGGCCCGGCTTGTCCTCGCCGGATATATTGATCTGAATGATCTCTACGTCGTTCTCCATAGATGTGTTCCGAATTTGCGGACGCCCCGGCGGAGCGTCGGATCGTACAAAGTTATCAAACTTTTGCGAACCGCCGCCCCCGGAGGTGAGAAAAACGGTCGTTCCCCGTCGCCTCCGCGCGTTCCCGTCGAAACGGACCGGACCCGGAACGGGTCTGCGGCGTTCTATTCCCGCGACGGGTCTTTTTTGTCGCGGCGTCCGAAATTGCGGTATTCGAGCGGCGTTTTGGAGGTGCGCTTTTTGAAAAAGATGGAAAAATACTCCGGGTTTTCGTATTTCAGGCAGTAGGAAATCTCCTTGACCGGACGCGAAGTGGTCGTGAGCAGCAGCTTGGCTTCGTTGAGCTTGAGTTCCTGCATGTACTGCGCCGGCGACGTACCGGTAAATTCCTTGAACGCCTTGCGGAATCCCGAATAGCCCAGATGGAGCCTGTCGGCCACGTCCTTGGCCGAGAGGTTCTCGTAGACGCTCTCGCGCATGATGATCTTGGCCTTGTTGATCTTGCCGATGACCTCCTCGTCGACGAAATCCCGCGTGCGGTGGCGGTAATACATCAATCCGAGCATGTGCATGACGATGCCGGATAGCGCCTGCTGGAAGCCGGAGCGTTCCTCCCCGGCGATGTCGATCGCCTTGAGGTACAGATCGACGATGCGTTCGTTGAGCCCGATGCTGAACACGGGGGCTTGGTTCAGGAAAAAGCCCTCTTCGACGATGCGGTCGATCATCGCGCCCTTGAATCCGATCCAGTATTCCTTCCATCCGCAATTGGCGAACGGACGGTAGGTATGCCACACGCCCGGAAACAGGAAGAACATCTTGCCTTCGGTGATGAGCTGCGACTCCCGGCCTTCGCCGTAGGTGAAGATCCCCTCGCCGTTGGTGATGTAGAGCAACTGGTACTCGCTGAGCACGCGCCCCCGGTCGGCATCGAAATAATACCCCTGCGGATGGCCCTGCGGCGGGTAGCTCTCGTCGGCCGAAATGGTCTGGCTGCCCACGCTCGTCACCGAGAGGCCCCAGAGCTCGTCCTCCTCGGTCGAGATCGGGTACCTGACGTCGTTGCGGATGTCGTTGTCGTTCATGCGGGAAAAGCGCTTTATCGTTCCGGCCCGGCGGCCGCGGAACAAAGATACGATTTTTTCGAAGAACGCCGCTCCGGGTCCTCTTTCCGGTCGGGCGCGGCCCGTCCGTTCTTTCGCGGCGACGCTTCGGGGAACGGCAGGACGACGGTCTTAATCCCGCGCTCCAGCCATGAACCGACCCCAAAGGGAAGCCATCCGGAGCAAGGACGTCCACCCCTACCCCCCCCGAACGCCCGACGATTCCGCGTTCAGGGAGAGGAGGGACACGAAAACCGCGACGAACGAACCGCCCCGATCCGCCCCTATGCCGATGCCGCGCGAAAACGAAGCGGCACGGTCCGCCGCCCCGTCCTCGCCCGAAACGCGAAAGGGCGTCCGAACCCGTCGAACGCCCTTCGAATTTCCCGGTGGAGCGGAAGACCTACTCGATCTTCGTGAGGCCCTGCCAGCTTACATGGTGTTCCTTGATGCCAATTTCGTCCATCCAACGACGGGTGTCGAACGTTTTCAGGTGGGCCGTATTGATGCCGGCGCCCGCATCGTTGTTCCACACCCAACTCGGCGTGGGCCACAGGCAGGCGCGGAACTTGATCGACTTGTAGAACTCCTCGCTGCATCCCCGCTGGCCGTGATGGGCCATCTGGAGGTAATCGCAGTTCAAATCGTCGCGATAGGGTCCGTTGAGCACCTTGTCGCCGCATTCGACACCCGCATCGCCGAGGAAGACGAAGGACTTGTCCTTGTCCCACACGCGGACGATCATGCTGGAGTTGTTGTAGGGATTCATCGTCAGCTCCTCGTTGGTCACGCCCAGAATCTTGAAATTCAGACCGTCGATGCGGACCGTCAGACCGGGCTCGGTCAGATTGACCGTTTCGATGCCCGACTTGTCGAGCTCGTCGTAGAACTCGCGGGCGTACTGGTCGTAAGGCTGTTCGAGTCCCACGAGCGCGTCGGAGAAGCGCGAATAGTAGACTTTGTTGATTTTCATACCGTCGGGCTTCTTGAGGATTTCGGTCAGCGCCCCCACGTGGTCGTTATGGGGATGCGACAGAATCCACGCCTCGACCTCGTTGCCGAGCGCGGCGATGAAGCCCTTGAGGTAGAGCGCCTCGTCGTTCATGCCGCCGTCCATCACCACGACGCGACCCTTGTCGGTCAGAAACACATAGGAATTGCCGATCGTATTGACCTGCGAGAAAAGCTGCCACATCGTGAATCCGGGCTTGGCGAACCCGGCCAGCGGCAAGAGCGCAGCGGCGAGCAACAGATGGAAAAGTTTTCGTTTCATAAGTTCAGTATTAAGCGGTTGAATAGAATGCTTCGTTTCGGAGGAGCCGTGGTCTAACAAAAATAGGGATTCCCGGCCGAAATTCCAAAACGGGCAGCGGGCGCACCGGTTCCCGACGAAGAGACCCGGTCGCGGACAACCCCGCCGCAGACGGATTCCTCCTGCGGGGACCTGCCGGCCCCGTCCCGAACGGCCGAGACCTCCGCGGATTCCGTTCGCCGAAACCCGCGGAAGCGACCGCCGGAACCTATTTCTCGATATTGGGCAGTTCCAGACCGTAGCCTTTGCGGGCGTCCTCCCTGCGGAGCAGCAGCGCGAAGACGATGGACAGCACGCCGAAACCGGCGAAAATCATCATCGGCAGCGTATAGTCGTAGCTGGTGGACTCCACGCCGTCGATCATCACCGTTCCGGTGACGCAATAGCGGTCCAGCACATAGCCGATGAGCATCGGTACGAACGACAGGCCCCAGTTCTGAATCCAGAAGATCATCGAATAGGAGGTGCCCAGCATGCGGTAGGGCACGATCTTGGGCACGGAGGGCCACATGGCCGAAGGCACCAGCGAGAACGCGGCACCGAGCACCAGAATGAGCACCACGGCCAGCCAACTGCTCGTGAGTGTCGGCACGGAGAACAGCACATGGACGATGACCAGCAAGGCCGAGCCGATGAGCATGATCGTCGCGCCGCGCCCCTTGCGGTCGTAGATGCTACCGAAGAGCGGCGTGAGCAGGATGTTGCCGAAGGGCAGCAGGGCCGGGATCGAACCCGCAAATTCGGGCGCCACGTGGAACTTCTGGATCATCAGTTCGGTGGCGTACTTCAGGAACGGGAACACGGCCGAATAGAACAGCACGCAGAGCACGGTAATGTACCAGAAGGCCCGGATGCGGGCGATGCGCAGGATGTCGGAGAACTTGAACTCCTCCTCGGCTTCCCGTTCGCTGTCGACGCCCGTTTCGGAGGCCGTCTCGCGGTCGTTGCGGCGGTCCATCACGCAGAAGACGAGGAAGGTGAGCAACCCTATGCAGAACATCGCCAGACAAACCGTCAGCGGAGCGCTCGGATGGCCCATCGCCCGTGCGAAAGGCAGCGAACCGAACATGGCGATGGCCGTCCCGATGCGGCCCGCCCCGACGTTGAGCCCCAGCGCAAGGGCCAGCGAGCGGCCCCGGAACCACTTGACGACGATTTTGTTGGCCGTGATACCCACCATCTCGACGCCCACGCCGAACACGGCGAAGCCGAGCGTGGCGTACAACACCTGCGACTTGAGCGAGAAGAGTTGCCACGATCCGATGCAAAACGTCGTCGTCGCGCCGCCGAAGTCGGTCGAAATCGCCCAGTATTTGAGCAGCGTACCGCCGATCATGAGGCCCACCGAAAGGATGCCGGTGAACCGGGCGCCCTTCTTGTCGAGAATCATCCCGCCGAAAATGAGCATCAGCAGGAAGATGTTGAACCAGCCGTAGCCGCTGGTGAAGACGCCGTAGTCGGTGCTGTCCCATCCGAGCTGCTGTTCGAGCATCGTCTTGAGGGGCGCCATCACGTCCGAGACGATATAGCCCGTGAGCATCGTAAAGGAAACCAGCGCCAGCACGGTCCATCGCGCCGCCGCCGATTCGGAAATCTTTTTCCGTAGAATTTCTGTCATTTTATCGCTGAATTGGTTAATAGTCTTTCGTCGCGTCGGGGCGCGAATCGCGGTTCCGCCGCCCCGGCGTCATTTCCGCTGCGGCTGCCCGTATATCTTCAACACCTTGTAAGCCTCCGAAACGCCCAGCTCCCCGGCCTTGCTCATGTCGAGGCAGCCCTTGCGCGTATCTTTGAGGTAGATCTGGACCAATCCCCGGTTATAATAGGCCTCGCCGAAGGAGGGGTTCAGCCCGATGGCCCGCGTATAGTCCTCGATGGCTTCGGGAAGCCGTCCCGACAGGCAGAGCAGGTTGGCGCGGTTGTAATAAATGTAGGCGAAATCGGGTAACAGCCTGGCCGCCCTGTCCAGATCGGCAATGGCCTCGTCGTAGTTGTAGATGCGTTCGGAACCGTTTTTGAGCCGTCCCACGGGGTCCTGCTCGACGGCCACGCGCTGATAACCGTTGTCGAACGACGAAATGAAGTCGATCATCTCGCTGCGTGTCGTGCTGCGGTTGATGTACGGGAACGGATTCGACGGATTGCGGTCGATGGCCGCCGTATAGTTGTCGAGCGAACTGGTGTACTGCCGCACGAGCGACTGGGAGAGTCCCCGCTCGAAATAGGTCTGCCACGAGTCGTCGCCCCGGCGGAGCCGCTCGCCGATCTCCGAGTCGATGGCCGCGAGCGTGTCGGGCGGCAGGTCGCTCGGCACGTTCCTCCACGCCAGACGGAGCGCTCCCACCTCGTCGCGGAAGCGCTCGGCCCGTTCGGAATAGTACATGCCCGGCAGGTTGGGCGCAGGCATGCTGTCGGGCTGCATGAACGTGAATTTGAACAGCGGCAGCAACGCGATGTCGGCGTTGCGGGCATCGACGCGGTCGTACTGTCCGCCGGAGAAATCGCTGTCGAAGTCGAGCAGGCCGTCGAACCGCCGGCTCGTGTCGGCATAGACCGAGAACGTGCTGTCGTCGAGTTTCGAGCGGTATTCGGCGATCTTGCGCTCGGCGATCTCCTTGTCGCTGCGCGATCCGGCCACGTCGCGCGTCAGATAGCGCAACGAGGAACGGCCCAGATAGGCATTGGCGAAATCGGGGTAAAGCTCAATGGCGCGCGAATAATCGCGGATGGCGGATTCGTAATCGCCCAGCCGCGCATAGAGGCCGGCCCGGTTGTAGTAGACCAGCACGTTGTTCGGAGAGTAGAACGCCACGCGGTCGTAGTCTTCGAGCGCTCGGTTGTAGTCGCCGATCTGCGAACGCAGCAGCGCGCGGTTGAAATAGGTCAGCGAATTGGTCGAATCGAGCGCGAGCGCCCGCGAAAAGTCTTCAATGGCCTGCACGGGACGCCGGGTATGGGAATGGACCATCGCCCGGTTGAAATACGACATGGCATAGGTCGAGTCGTAGCCGATGGCCTTGTCGAAATCGGCCAGCGCGAGATCGTACTTTTTCTGAGCCATGTACAGCGCACCGCGGCGGTTGTATCCCGCCGGGTCGTAATAGTTGGTCCGGATGGCCTTGCCGTAGTCTTCGTAGGCCTTGGTCGTATCTTTGAGATAGAGGTAGCTCGTGCCGCGGTTCAGGTAGGCGTCCGAGACCTTGGCGTCGTAACGGATGAACGTGTCGAAATCGGCGATCGCCTTCTCGAACTGCTGGCTCATCAGGTAGGTGACGCCCCGGCTGTAATAGGGTCCCGGCCGGTCGGGGCGCAGGTCGATGGCCTGCTGGAAATCCTTCAGCGCATCGTCGTAGTTGCCCAGCCGCATGCGCGTGATGGCCCGGTACTGGAAAGCCGTCGTGAAGACGGGGTTGCGGGCCACGGCCAGCGAGAAATCCTGTTCGGCGCCCAGCAGATCGTCGAGGTTGTATTTGGCGATTCCGCGCAGGAAATAGCCTTCGGCAGCCGTAGAGTCGACCCGCAGCAGGATATTGAGCACCTCAATGGCGTCCCGATACTTGTCGTCCATGAGAAAGGTACGGCCGACATGAAAGAAGTACGCCTTGTCGAGCTGTGCCCCGGCCGGGGAGGGAACTCCCCATGCCGCCAACAGAAGCAGGAACAGAAAGAATCTACGCATGCGCTACGTCCGTTTAGGGTGCTAAGATAACCATTTTGTCCCGAAATCGAGCCGGGACCCTGTCAAATTAACGGCCGCAGCGGCCCGTGCAGTATGCGTCCCGGCGGGCGGGCCGGTTCCCCTTCGGAAAATCGCGCGGGGGCTTCCTCGTTCGGAAAAAGTTACTTACCTTTGACTGCAATTTTGTTCCTTTTAATCCGTATTACACTTCTCAGATGAAAAAAGTAGATGTCGTTTTAGGTTTACAGTGGGGTGACGAAGGCAAAGGGAAGGTCGTGGACGTGCTCACGCCCTCCTATCAGGTGATCGCCCGGTTCCAAGGCGGTCCGAACGCCGGCCACTCCCTTCACTTCGAAGGCAAGAAATACGTACTGCATACCATCCCGTCGGGCATCTTCCGCGACGGTTCGGTCAACATCATCGGCGGCGGCGTGGTGATCGACCCGGTGATCCTCTCCGAGGAGATCGCCAAACTGGAAGCCGACGGCGTGGACGTAGCCGGCAAGCTGCTCATCGCCAAAAAAGCGCATCTGATCCTGCCCACGCACCGCATCATCGACGCGGCGTCGGAGGCCTCGAAAGGCAAAACGAAAATCGGATCGACGCTCAAAGGCATCGGTCCGACCTACATGGACAAAACCGGCCGCAACGGGTTGCGCGTGGGCGACATCCTCTCGCCCTCGTTCGAAGAACGCTACCGGCAGCTCAAGGAGAAACATCTGGAAATGCTCGGTCAGTACGATTTCCCGTTCGACATCGACGAATACGAGAAAGAGTGGATGAAGGGCATCGAAAACCTCAAACGGTTCCGCATCATCGAAGGCGAGCACGTCGTCAACGCCCTCTCGAACGAGGACAAGGCGATTCTGGCCGAAGGGGCGCAGGGCTCGATGCTCGACATCGACTTCGGCACGTACCCCTACGTGACCTCGTCCAACACGCTCTGCGCGGGCGTCTGCACGGGGTTAGGCGTGGCGCCTTCGCGCATCGGAGACGTGTACGGAATCTTCAAGGCCTACTGCACGCGCGTGGGCAGCGGCCCCTTCCCCACCGAACTCTTCGACGAGGACGGCGAGAAGATGCGCCGCATCGGCATGGAATTTGGTGCTACCACAGGGCGGCCCCGCCGTTGCGGATGGCTCGACATGGTAGCCCTGAAATACTCGGTGATGATGAACGGCGTCACGTCGCTCATCATGATGAAAGCCGATGTGCTGAACGACTTCGACAAGCTCAAAGTGGCGGTAGCCTATCGGGTGAACGGACAACAAACCACCGAATTCCCCTACGAGACCAACGAAGAGATCGTTCCGGTGTACAAGGAATTCGACGGATGGAAATGCGACATCAACGGCATGCGCAGCTACGAAGAGTTCCCCGCCGAACTGAAAGCCTACATCGAATTTATCGAACGGGAGACGGGCGTACCTGTAGGGATCGTATCGGTCGGGCCGGACCGAGAGGAAACGATCATTCGATAAAAAAGAAAGGAGAAAAAACGATGAAAACGACGAAAGTTTCGATAGGGGCGATGCTGGGCGCCGCCCTGTTGA
This sequence comes from uncultured Alistipes sp., assembly GCA_910583985.1. GTDB lineage: Bacteria > Bacteroidota > Bacteroidia > Bacteroidales > Rikenellaceae > Alistipes_A. The sequence continues at coordinate 17,913 of CAJTYA010000012.1, read as the reverse complement.
TGACAAGCTGTGCGGCTTTCAACAAGATGAGCACTACGGGCAAGGGAGCGACGATAGGCGGAGGAGGCGGTGCGGCCGTAGGGGCCGGCATCGGCGCCTTGGCCGGCGGCGGCAAGGGCGCGGCCATCGGAACCGTCGTGGGCGCCGGAGTCGGCGCGGGCGTGGGTGCGCTCATCGGCAAACGCATGGACAAGCAGAAGGCCGAGCTCGAAAAGATCGAAGGCGCACAGGTGGAAACCGTGACCGACGAAAACAACTATCAGGCGATCAAGGTCACCTTCACCGACAAGATCCTGTTCGATACGGGGAAAAGCGAACTGAGCGAGTCCTCTCGTTCGTCGCTCCGGAAATTCGCCTCGTCGCTGGCCGCCTCGCCCGAAACGGACGTGACGATCTACGGACACACCGACAACACGGGCGGCAGGGAGCTCAACCAGAAACTCTCGCAGGCGAGAGCCCAAGCCGTAGCCAACTACCTGATGGGACAGAAAATCGACGGCAACCGCCTCACGGTGCGCGGACTGGCCTACGACGCGCCCATAGCCGACAACTCGACGGCCGAAGGACGCGCCCAGAACCGCCGGGTGGAAATCGTCATCACAGCCAACGACGACATGATCCGGCAGGCGGAAGAAGGCACGCTGAAATAGCCTCCGGGCAACCGGGAACCGAACGAAAAACGAACGAGGCGTCCGATACGGACGCCTCGTTCGTTTTTCGTCTGCGGGACAGCTTCTCCCTCCCCCCGAACGGGCTGCGGAGCCGGACGGACGGCAATGTCCTCGCCACATCCCGATCCCGCCCGAAACGAAAGCCGCTGCGGACACTCCTCCGGCAGCGACCGGCCGCCCCGTACCATCGGGAAGAAGCGGACCTTGCTTTCCGTCCGGGTTTTGCGGGGTGCGAATACGTTCCCGGACTTGCCGAACAAAAACGATGCGAAGCGCGGCAGGGGAGCGAATCGGCCTTTCGACATCGTGCATCCGCTTCCGCAAAAAACCGAAAACCGCCCGAAAAAACAAGGGACCGGCGGGAACGACAGCCCCCTCCGGAGAAAAACAAACGCCCCCTACCGTTTCCGGGGCGGGAGAACGTCTCGCCGTCTTTCTTCCGGGAAACGCGAAACCCGGAAATCCAACGCGAAAGCACGCCGCCGGGCAGGACCGTACATGACGAACACGGCGTGCACGGCCGGCAGCAAGGCGGGGACACGAAGCGGTACGACCCGCCGGAGGAAGGAGGCGACCGGAATGAGGCGAGTTCCCCGTGGTTTCCCAAACCGGGGGAAACCGTCCGAACCGCGGAACTTCCGGCGTCCGGGCGAGGGAGAAATTCCGGATTCATGCGTCCGGAACCGACTATATTTCTATCTTTGTATCGGGAAAAAACGGGAAACCTATGGCAAGCTATTTACAGGTGGAAGGACTCGCCAAATCGTTCGGCGACACGGTACTTTTCGAAAACCTGTCGCTCGGCGTGGACGAGAACCAGCGCATCGGACTCATCGCCCGCAACGGCACGGGAAAAACCACGCTGCTGGACATCGTCGCCGGACGGCAGGACTACGAAGCGGGGCGGATCACGTTCCGCCGCGACCTGAAGATAGCCTATCTGGAGCAGAGCCCCGTTTTCCCCGCCGGGAAGACGGTCATCGACGCTTGCCTCTCCGGCGACTCGCCCGTGCTGGGTGCCATCGCCGCCTACGAAAAAGCGTTGGAAAGCGGCGACGGCGACCGGCTCCACGCCGCAATGGCGGAAATGGATGCCCGGCAGGCATGGAACTACGAATCGCGCATCAAACAGATTCTCTCTCGGTTGAAAATCAACGACTTCGACCAACCCGTCGAACAACTGTCGGGCGGACAGATCAAACGGCTGGCACTGGCCGAAGCCCTCATCCGCGAACCCGAACTGTTGATACTGGACGAGCCTACCAACCACCTCGACCTCGAAACGACCGGATGGCTCGAAGAATACCTCGTCCGGACGAAACCCGCGCTGTTGATGGTCACGCACGACCGCTATTTTCTGGACCGGGTCTGTACCGACATCGTCGAAATCGACGACCGCCGCACGTATGCCTACAAGGGCAATTACAGCTACTACCTCGAAAAGCGGCAGGAAAGGCTCGATGCGGAAGCCGCCCGGCGGGAACACGACGCCAACCTGTTCCGCCGCGAATTGGAGTGGATGCGCCGTCAGCCGCAGGCGCGCGGTACGAAAGCCCGTTCCCGCGTCGAATCGTTCCACGAGCTCGAAGAGCGGCTGCGCAAACGCCGCGAGAGCGGCGACGTGCGGATAGACGTCCGCTCGACCTACATCGGCAAAAAAATCTTCGAGGTCGAAGGCCTCACGAAACGCTTCGGCGACAAGGTGATCCTCGACGGGTTCTCCTACCGGTTCGCCCGGTACGAGAAAATGGGCATCGTCGGCGAGAACGGCACGGGCAAGTCGACCTTCATCAAGATGCTCATGGGCATCGTCCCGCCCGACGGCGGCACGATCGACATCGGCGAAACGGTCCGTTTCGGCTACTACTCGCAGGAAGGACTCGTCTTCGACGAAAACGCACGCGTCATCGACATCGTGACCGACATCGCCGAGCACATCGAACTGAGCGACGGCCGCCGCATGAGCGCATCGCAATTCCTGCAATATTTCCTTTTCCCGCCCCAGAGCCAGTACGACTACGTGGGCAAGCTCAGCGGAGGGGAGCGCCGACGGCTCTACCTGTGTACCGTGTTGATGCGCAATCCGAACTTTCTGGTGCTCGACGAGCCGACCAACGATTTGGACATCATGACATTGCAGGTACTCGAAGAATATTTGCAGGGCTTCGGAGGATGCGTGATCGTCGTCTCGCACGACCGCTACTTCATGAACAAGGTGGCCGACCATCTGCTCGTCTTCGAAGGGTCGGGACGGATCAAGGATTTTCCGGGCAACTACGACGACTATCTAGAGTGGAAACGACTCCGGGACGCCGAGCGTGCCGAAGCCGCCGCTGCGGAACGCACGAGCGCGAAACCCGCCGAGAAACGCCCGGCACGGAACGACAGGCGTAAACTTTCGTACAACGAAAAGCGGGAGCTGGAACGGCTGGAGCAGGAAATTCCCGAACTGGAACGGCAAAAGGCGGAACTGGAAAACCGCATGAGCAGCGGAACGCTCCCCCTCGACGAACTGACGGCCAGTTCGGTCCGGGTATCGGAACTGATCGGCCGGATCGACGAAATGAGCATGCGATGGCTCGAACTGAGCGAGATAGACGAATGAAACGACATAAAAACACGATACGCATGAAACGAACCCTTCTTATCGGCTGTCTCGCCGGAGCGCTGACGGCCGTCGGCGTGGCGAGCGGGCCGGAGTGCATGGCCGCCCGGCCGAAAAAACTGCACACGCTGCCCGTGAAGAACATCCGCAGCGTGCGGAAAATTTTCCGCTACACGGGTCCCGAACGGATGCCGCTGGTCAGCGGACACCGGGGATGCCGCGAGGACGGTTGTCCGGAAAACAGCATCCGCTCCTACGAACACACGTTAAAATGCGTGCCCGCCTTTTTCGAAATCGACCCGCGCATGACGCGCGACAGCGTCATCGTCGTCATGCACGATCCGACGCTCGACCGCACGACGACCGGCAGCGGAGCGGTGGCCGAACACGATTGGGCGGAAATCAAAGACCTGCGGCTCAAAGACATCGACGGGAACGTGACGGACGAAACGATCCCGACGCTCGAAGAGGCGATCCGCTGGAGCCGGGGCAAAACCGTCCTCAACCTCGACGTGTATACGCCCAAAGAGGTACTCGGACCGTTTCTCGCCGAAATGGGTTTCCCCTCCCACGTCATGCTGACGATCCACACGCCCGAACAGGCTGAATACTATTACGCGCTGAGCCCCGAAACGATGTTCTCGATCCATATCAAAAACCTCGAACAACTCGAAGCTTTCGAAAAAACGAACATCGACTGGCGGAACGTCATGGCCTACGTGGGCCCGAAAATGCTGCCCGAAAACGAGGAACTCTACAGACGGCTCCGGGCCAAAGGCGTGCGCTGCATGATCTCGCTGGCCCCGACCTACGACCGGCTCGCGACGCCGGAAGAGCGGGCCGCTGCTTACGTCAAAGACCGGGACCTGCTGCCCGACGTCATCGAATCGGACTACCCGATCGAACTGACCCGCGCGCTGCGGAGCCTTCGCGAATAACGACGCGTCCGTTCCGGACAGGTTTTTCAGACAGGACAGGACTTTGGAAGCGCTTCTTTCATAACTCCGAACTTTGAAACAGATACGCCGATCGGAAGTATCCGTCGCCGAGAAACAAGACACAAGAAACACGAAATCAGCGCATTGAAAGCAAAGTTCAAAAAAGAGTCACGGTTCAAGAACGTAACTCTTTCCGAACGATGCCTTTTCATGCAGCATGACCTTGTCCTGCCTCCGGAGCAATAACGATAACGCACTATTCCCGTGCGACTTATACTTTATTGCATCCCTCCGTTTTGCAAGGGAACTCCGCCCCGAACAAATCTTGCCAAAGCCCGGACCGAAAACGGAGGCGGTTCGACAAAACGGGCGGGGAGTACAGGATATGCACTCCCCCGCCCGTTATACATTTTTGGCGATGCCCGGCCGGGACAAGACGACGGGCAGCCGATCCGCTCGATCCGCTACGACTTTCGGACACCTCCGGAAGTAGGGAGAGACGGACGGTCTCGCATCCGTCCTCATAACGCCCACCGCCTCGCCCGGATGCGGGAAACTCCGCAGCCCCGGATTCGGCAGCGGAACGCAGAAGAACCGCAGCCATATCCCCCGTGCGCCGCAGAAGCATCGGAATCGGAATAAAGAAAAAGCCATCCCGCCGCCCGGCCTGCCATCCCGAAGGAAAAGCGGGCATACCCTTCCACATACCGACGTTCGGGGGGCCCACTGATTCTTACCGTCTTCGCACACGATCACGGACCGCCTGTCCGGATCGGCACGAGACGTTCGCACGCAGGAAGAACGCCGAACCGTCGTTTTTCGGTTCCGGACCCGGATCGGAGCCGAAACTTCGGATTCTGCGGCCTCCCCGCGAATCGGAAAGATCGGGAATCCGGCATAAACGCCTCGTCCGTTCTTCCCCGAAACGAAAAATCCGGCATGCCCGTCGGCCCGGAGGCCGGAACATGCCGGATAGAGGAAACCGGAATACGTTTATTTCACGTCGTTCCAGTCGTCGGTGCGGAACGGGAACGCGGGGAGTCCGCCCGTATTGGTCAGCGTAGCCGCCTTGGGCACATTGCGGAACGCATAGCGCACGGCCACGGGTTCGGCCACCAGTTCGGAGCTGACGACGACTTCCATCTTGCCGGGAACGTATTCGGCACGGGCCGGAATGAAGACCTTGTCGGGGCCGGCGATCTCGAAGCCCTGTATGCGACCGGCATAGTTGGGACCGAGCGTGGCGTCCGTCTTGAACGTCACGTAGGCCTTACCGTCCTCGAAGCGGACCGACTCGTAGCGCGGGCCGTGCGACACGAGGCCCTGAAGTCCGTAGGTGTCGGTAAGGGCCAGCAACGCCAGACGCCGGCCGACGATGTCCTTCTGCGAGGGATGGATGCAGAGGTCGTGACCGATGTCGGTCGTCCCGATCATGCCCGTATGCGGGATGCGGTCCGAGGCGATGAGCTGCTGTTCGATAATCAGCGGCAGCGAAATGCCGTCGGTTCCTTCGTAGCGGTGCGGAGCCAGTTGCACATAATAGAACGGCATGTCGGGATCGCCCCACTCGGCACGCCACAGCGAAACGAGCTTATCCATGTAGCGGGCATAGAGCAGGTAATTGCCGGTAATGATATTCGATTCGCCCTGATACCAGATGAAACCCCGCGCCGTATAATCGACGATGGGACGGATCATGCCGTTGAAGAGACGAGCCGCCTTGTTGGGCTCGCCGTGGATCGGATCGTTGGCGAGCATGTCGGGTTCTATCTCCTGCGCTGCGGCGATCGTCATCCACGCCTCGATGCGGGTGCCGCCCCAGTCGGCTTCGATCAGACCGATGGGGATGTCCAGCGCATCGGCCAGATTGCGTCCGAAATAATAGGCGGCAGCGCTGAATCCGGACGCACTCGCCGACGAGGCTTCCTGCCATGCGCCGTTGCAGTCGGTCCGCGGTTCGGCCGACGGGACACGATCCACGGCGAAGAGGCGGATGAGGTTCTTGTATTTTCCGGCTTCGATCAGGGCTTCGGCCGAGCCGTCGGTCGGTTCGCCGTAATTGCCGGTCATGGTCATCTGCATGTTGGACTGGCCGGAGCAGATCCACACTTCGCCGATCATCACGTTGTCGAGCGTAACGCCCTCTTTGCCGTCGCTGATGCGGATCGTATAGGGTCCGCCGGCTTCGGGCGTGGCGACCGCGAGTTTCCATGCGCCCGACTCGTCGGCCGTCGTCGTGTACTTTCTGCCGTCCCACGACGTGACGACCGTCACTTTCTTCGAAGGCGAGGCCTCGCCCCACAGGTTGGCGTTGCACTCGCGCTGGAGCACCATGTTGCTGCCCAGCACGGCGGGCAGTTTCACCGCTGCGAAAGCGGGGCCGAGCAGGCACAGCGCCAGACCCAAAAACAGAATTTTTTTCATAACGTCATTTTAAGTTATCGGATAATAGCATCTCTATCGTTTCATTCGTTCTTCCCCACGACAGCTCCCGTACCCGTGGACATCCGGAGCGGCCGGCTCCCGCATCGGAACATCGCAGAAAGGCTGCCGCACGCCCCAGAGCGCGCAGGAAAGCCGGACACGTCCGAGGCCGCTTCGCCGGGGATCGCATACCGTTGACCGGACCGCACGACGACCGCCGCGGAACGGAAAGCCCGTCGGCGGACACCGCCGGACGAGCAGCCGACGACGCGGTCGAAAAAACGGCGTCGTCCTTTCGGCAAAGCATTGATCAAATTTAAGGAAAAAAGCCGAAATCCGCTAAATTTTCTCGGTAAGTTTTTGCACGACACGGAAATTGTTGAAGAACTCCTTGGCGAAAACGCGGATCACGTTATAGGCGGGAATGGCCAGCAACATGCCCACGACGCCGGCCAGCGACCCGGCAATGAGAATGACGAGAAAGATTTCGAGCGGGTGGGCTTTGGCCCGGTTGGAATAGAGCAGCGGCTGGAGCACGAAATTGTCGATCCCCTGCGCCAACAGGATCACGCCGGCGATCCGGAAGGCCGTGCCCGCCAGCGAAACGTCGCCGCCGGAAACGCCGACCGCGCCGATGAAAACGCCGATGGCGATGCCGATGGCGGGCCCCAAATAGGGGATGACGTTCAGCACGCCGACCAGCAGGCCGATCACCAGCGCGTTCTGTCCCGAAAATCCCGCGACCAGCAGACCCAGCGACACGAGGACCGTCATGGCCGACGACTCGATGACGATGCCCGTGAAATAGCGGATGAGCAGAGCGGTGACCGAATCGAGCGCACGCGAGAGGTTTTCTTCGTACTTGCGCGGAAACAGCACGACGACCATGTCGTGGAAAAGATGGCTCTCCTTCAAAAAGAAAAACGTGATGAACGAAACGGAAAACGCCGCCACGACGGTTCCGCTCACGGTATGGACGATGGACGAGAGCATGCCGTTGATCAGGTCGATGTCGAACAACGGGCGGATCTGTTCGGAAATGGCGTCGATCAGCGAAAAGTCGCTGTCGCGGATCGCGAATACCCGTTCGATGAAGCGTTCCAGCGAAAGCAACGGCTCGCGGAACGAATCGACGATCTGCGGAATGTCGAGCGACGAAAATTCGTCGATCTTGCGGAAAACGATGGGAACGAACAACCAGAAAACGCCGATCACCGCCACCCAGATCGTCAGCAGCGTACAGAGGGCGGCCAGAGAGCGGGGCAGTTTCGTCTTTCCGACATGCAATCCGCTCAGCAGGTCCGTAAGCGGCTTGCCCACGATGGCCAGCACGGCGGAAACCAGCACGTAGGCGACGACATCGCTGAAATACCACACCAGAAAGAGAACCACTGCCGTGATCAGCGCACCTACGATATATCGGTATAGCTTCGTCATTCTGCTGCGACTCTGCCGGCCGGCGCATCCGAACCGGGTATCGGAAATCGGGAGGAGCCCGCTACGGTTTCAAACGGGCGATGCGGGTCTGCGTACCGGTCACCTTATCGCCCAACTTGACGAGGATTTCGGCATCGGCGGGCAGGAAAAGATCGACGCGGGAGCCAAACTTGATGAAACCGCACTGGGAGTTCTGCTCCACCCGATGGCCCACGCGGGCATAGGAAACGATGCGGCGTGCCACGAGGCCCGCGATCTGGCGGAAAAGAATCTTGCGTCCGCCCATATCCACCACCGTCGTCGTCCGCTCGTTGTCTTCCGACGATTTGGGGTGCCACGCCACGAGGAACAGACCGTGGTGGTGGCGAAAGTAATCAACCGTTCCGGCCACGGGGAACCAGTTCACATGGACGTTCCACAACGACATGAACACCGAAACGACGATACGATTGTCATGGAAATACTCGTTCTCCTCCACCTCCTCGATGGCCACGACCGTCCCGTCGGCAGGCGAAAAAACCGTATCGTCCTCGCGAAGGATTTCCCTCTCCGGACAGCGGAAGAACGACGTGACGAACAGCACCGCAGCCAGCGCGGCCACCGAAACGGGCAGGGCCGCGGCCAAAGGCAGCAACCAGAGGCAGAGCGCCGCCACGATAGCAGCCAAAGATAAGGTAATCAATATGATAGAGGCTCCTTCTTTATGGATTCTCATGACAAAAGTTCGGGTTTCAGAACGTAAAGATAGCAAAATAAGCGTAAACAAACGGCATGGCGAGAATCAATGCGTCGAAACGGTCGAGAAATCCGCCGTGTCCGGGAATCGACGTGCCGGAATCCTTGAGGCCGACCGAGCGCTTGAACATCGATTCGACCAGATCGCCCAGCACGCCGCCCACGGCGACCACCGCTCCCGCCCCGGCCCACAGACCGAGCGGCGCGTCCTGCCACAACGCCATGAGCACGGCCACGCCGACGGCGCAGAGCACGCCGCCGAAAAACCCTTCCCACGACTTTTTCGGCGATATTCTTTCGAAGAGCTTGTGCCGGCCCCACGTCGAACCGGACAGATAGGCGCCCACGTCGTTGGCCCAGACGATGAAAATCACGCCCAGCACGGTCAGCGGCGAATACGCGATGCCGTCGGCAGCCGGACGGACGGCCAGCGCGGCGAGCAGGGCGAAAGGCAGGGCCGCATAGACGATCCCGCAGAGCGTCCACGCGATGTCGGCCGCAGGAGCCGTCTCCTTGCGGTAGAGCTCGACGACGAACGGCAGGAACGTCAGCGGCAGCAGCACGGAGAGCAGCTTCGGCGTCGCGAGGCCCGCCACGACGGCAAACACGAGCGCGACGAGGGCGCACCCCGCGGCGAGGGCATATCCGCCCAAAGGCCGGGCGCCGCTCAGGCGCGCGATGCGGAAAAATTCCGTCATCGAACCCGCGGCGAGCAGCAGCGCGAGCGCCAGCATGCTGTAAGGCGACCACAACACGGCGCCCAGCACGACGCCCAGCAACACGATGCCGCTGAGCGTCCGCACATACAGATTCTTATTGAACAGGCTCACCGGTCGGGGATTCAGAGGTTTCGACTTCGGGTTGCTTTTCTTCTTCACGCGCCGCGCCCTTGCGCCTGCCGAAAATCCGTTCGAGGTCTTCGGCAAAAATAACCTCTTTTTCCAACAGCAGTTCGGCCAGCTTCGTCAGCCCGTCACGGTGGGTCTCCAGCGTCTGGGTCGCCCGACGGAATGCGCCGTCGATCAACTTTTTGACTTCGAGGTCGATCTCGCGGGCCGTCTCTTCGCTGTAAGGTTTGGTCAGCGCCATGTCGCTCTGACCGGTAGAATCGTAGAAACTGCGGTTGCCCACCTCGTCGCTCATGCCGTAATAGGCCACCATGGCATAGGCCTGCTTGGTGACGCGTTCGAGGTCGTTGAGCGCTCCGGTGGAAACCTTGCCGAAATTCATCAGCTCGGAGGCCCGGCCGCCCAGAATGGCAGCCATCTCGTCGAGCATCTGTTCGCGCGTGGTGATCTGACGCTCTTCGGGCAGGTACCATGCCGCACCCAGCGCCTTGCCGCGCGGGATGATCGTCACTTTGATGAGCGGATTGGCGTGTTCGAGCACCCAACTGACGGTCGCGTGTCCGGCCTCGTGGTAGGCGATGGTACGCTTCTCGTCGGGCGTGATGATCTTGTTACGGCGCTCCAGCCCACCGACGATGCGGTCCACGGCGCTCAGGAAGTCCTCTTTTTCGACCTGCGTCTTGTTGTTGCGCGCAGCGATCAGCGCCGCCTCGTTGCAGACGTTGGCGATGTCGGCCCCGGAAAAACCGGGTGTCTGCCGGGCCAGAAAATCGCGGTCCAGCGCCGGATCGAGCTTCAGGTTCTTGAGGTGGACATCGAAAATTTCGCGACGCTCCTTCAGATCGGGCAACTCGACGTTGATCTGGCGGTCGAAACGTCCGGCACGCAACAGCGCCTTGTCGAGGATGTCGGCCCGGTTGGTGGCCGCCAGCACGATGACGCCCGCATCGGTACCGAAACCGTCCATCTCCGTAAGCAACTGGTTGAGCGTATTCTCGCGTTCGTCGTTGGACGAGAATCCCGCGTTTTTGCTCCGGGCGCGCCCGATCGCATCGATCTCGTCGATGAAGACGATGCACGGGGCCTTCTCCTTGGCCTGACGGAACAGGTCCCTCACGCGCGAGGCTCCCACGCCGACGAACATCTCGACGAAGTCCGAGCCGCTGATCGAGAAGAACGGCACGTTGGCCTCGCCGGCCACGGCCTTGGCGAGCAGCGTCTTGCCCGTACCCGGAGGGCCCACGAGCAGGGCGCCTTTGGGAATCTTGCCGCCCAGATCGCGGTACTTGCCGGGATTTTTCAGGAAATCGACGATCTCCATGATTTCGACCTTGGCCTCCTCCAATCCCGCCACGTCCTTGAACGTGACCTTGACCTGTGAGTCCTTGTCGAACATCTGGGCCTTGGCCTTGCCGACGTTGAAAATGCCGTTGCCGCCGCCGTTGCCCCCACGGGACATACCCCGCCAGAGAAACCACCAGATGCCGATGAAAATCAGGATAGGGAAAATCATCGTGAACGCGTCGTCGAACCAGTTGCGCCGCCCTTCGAAACTCAGCGGCACTTTCTGCTGCGACTCCTCCGTAAGCTCCTGCAACTCGTTCTGGAAATGATCCAGCGACCCGATGTTGAACGTCAGTTGCGGTCCCTGAAGCGGGATGCCTTCGTACTCCTTCTTCTCGGCATAGCGCTCGATGCGGTCGGATTTGAGATACACTTCGGCGATCTCCTTGTTGATGACGACGATCTTTTCGACGTCGCCCTGTTCGACCATCTGCGCCACGTCGTCCCAGTTCGTCGTGCGGACGCTCTCCTCGCGGCCGAGCATGCCCCACGCCAGAATCACGAGGGCCAGCGATATCCACACCCAATAGATGTTGAACTTGGGGCGTCCGCCCGGCCGGAGCGGCATATTGTCATTCGTGTTCAATTTCATCGTCCTCTTTCGATTGGTTATACATTACATGCGAACGTCCCGCTGCGCGGTCTTAGTATGACGCTCACGCCTCGGAATCGTAGCGGGTCGACGGAGCGTCGGCCCAGAGCTGTTCGAGTTTGTAGTAATCGCGCAACTCGGTCTGGAAGATATGGACCAGCACATGGCCGTAGTCCATAACGACCCAGACGCCGTTATTCAGCCCCTCGATGCGCCATACTTTTTCACCGAGTTCCTCGAACGTTTTCTTTTCGATTCCGCCGGCGATGGCTTCGACCTGCGTGGTGGAATCGGCATGGCAAATCACAAAAGCGGGACACACGGCCCCGTCGAAAGCGCTCAGGTCGAGCGACACGATGTCTTTTCCTTTTTTGTCACGTATCGCCTCGACTATCGTACCGATCAATTCGTCCATATTTCCTTTACACGGTTTTTAAGTGGGTAAAGATAATAAAAAGTTACAAAAACCGCATGATCGCTCTCCGCGCAGCGGCAAATTTACGATTCGGAACACTTAAACGGCCGTTCGGAGCATGGAACAGCAGGTTCGCAGACACACGGCCTTTGCGAAAAGCAGGAAAGGGAGAAGCGAAGAAACGGGGACTCAGCGGGCGACCGCGGCAAGCACCGAATCGCGTAGGGCGGAGACAAGCGCCTTTTTGGCGCAGGTCCGGCGGACGGCCATCGTGATCTTGCGGGAAGTGGCGCCCTTGACCAGCGGCTTGACCTGCGGGCGACGGCTCTCGTCGATGAAGTCGAGCACCATGCCGGGGATGACGGTCATCGTGTCGGGCACGCTGTCGACGATGCGCATGAGCGTTTCGAGCGAACCGCTCTCGAACGGACCGGACCGGTGGGCATCGCAGCGGAGCTGGCAGAGCTCCACCACCTGATCGCGCAGGCAGTGTCCCTCCGAAAGCAACAGCAGGCCGCAGGGGTCGATGTCCTCGATCCGCACGTTGTTGCGTTCGGAAAGCGGATGTCCCGCCGAAAGATAGACGTAGAAAGGATCGTTGAAAAGCTCCTCCTCCCGGATGCCGGCGGGCGCGGTGCCTCCGGTCATGATCGCCGCGTCGAGCATGTCGCGGTCGAGCGCACGGACGATGTCGGCCGTCGTCATTTCCCGCACCCGGAGTTCGGCACGGGGATAGTCGCGGGCGAAAACGGGGAGCAGACGATGGACCAGATAGGGAGCCACGGTGGGCAGAACGCCCACCCGCAAAAGCCCCGACACCTCGCCGCGAAGATCGGCCACGGACTCGCGCACCGCACGGAACGCCTGCACCGCCTCGCGGGCCCGCTCGATGACCACCCGTCCGGCATCGGTCGGAATGACGGGTTTGCGGCTGCGGTCGAGCAGAACGACGCCGAGCTCCTCTTCGAGATTCTTGACCTGCATACTGAGCGACGGCTGGGTGACGCAACACCGCTGAGCAGCCTGCGAAAAGCCGCCGCAATTGGCTACGGCCAGCAAATATTCCAATTGTACGATCGTCATACGGCAAAAAAGTTACCCGCTTTCAAAATTAGTCAGGATTTCCGAATATCGTATCGTTTTTCCGCACCTTTCACGAACGGACCGGCGACACGAGCGCATCGGAAACGTCATCCTACGCCCCGGAGGGAACATAACGGCGGCCCTGCCACGTATTTCGTTCTTCGAGCCTGCGTTCGAAGAGCGTCCAAAGTTGTTCGTTGCGGATCAGCCCCCACGACGGTCCCGCATGGAAACGCGGAGGAGCCTCGCCGGCGAAACGCTCGACGACCAGTCCGGGACGCATGCGTTCGAGCAGGTCGATGAAAAAATCGATATAGGCCTCCACCGTCCAGAACCGGTACCGTTCGGGGTGCGCCGCATAATCGGCCGCCATCAGCGTATCGCGGAAAATCTGCAACTGGTGGAATTTCACCGTATCGAGCGGCAGCGCGTTGATCGTGTCGATCTGTTCGGCCATCATCTGCGGCGTCTCGCCGGGCAGGCCGAGGATAAAATGGGCTCCGGCATGGATGCCCCGCTCGGCCGTCATGTCGAGCGCACGACGCGCACAGGCGAAATCGTGTCCCCGGTGCACAGCACGCAACGTCTCGTCATAGCAGGATTCGATGCCGTACTCGATGACAACGTAATGCCGCCGGGCGAGCTCGGAGAAATAGTCCAGCTTGCGCTCGTCGATGCAGTCGGGACGCGTTCCGACGATGATACCGGCGATTTCGGGCAGATCGAACGCCTGCGAGAAGATGCCGCGCAACTCGTCGAGCGGAGCATAGGTATTGGAAAAAGATTGAAAATACGCCAGATAACGGTCAGCAGTACGGTAACGGTTCCGATGGAACTCGATGCCCTCCTCCAATTGCTGCCGGACGCTTTTCGAAGGAACGCAATAGGAAGGCGAAAAAGCGGAATTGTTGCAGAACGTACAGCCGCCTTCGGACAGCGTGCCGTCCCGGTTCGGGCAGGAGAAGCCCGCATTGACGGACAACTTCTGCATCCGTCCGCCGAATAGGCGACGGAAATAACCCGAATAACTGTTATAGCGTCTGTCGTCTCCCCAGAAATACATCGTTCGTTCCAATTAGAAATAGCCATCCGTCTGCCGGCACCGGCTCCTTTTTTTCGGTTCGGGACGTCTCGCAGACCGTGCCCCATCGTCGTTCCTGCGACGTATGCGACGATGCGTCGCAACGGGCTCCGGACGGGCCGACTTTCCGAAATCCATGGAATCGTCCGACGGGACGTCATGCCATTTCCGGCGAATCGTCTGTCCGACATCGCATTCCGGACCGTGCAAGGGCGAAAGATCAGCTCTCGCGCAACGCCTCGATGAATCCGGGGAACGAAGTCCACAGATGCTCGGTCTGCAACCACAGTTCGCGGGCCTGCGCCTCGCGGGAGGGTCGCTCGCTCTCTATGTCGGCCAGATATTCGGGAGAGACCAGATGGGTCGGGGCGACGAACTCCGCGTAGAAGACCGGGAAATTCTTGCGCAGATGGATCATCTCGCCGGCCGGCAGCGAGCCGTTGCGACGGAACTCGCTCCACAGTTTGAGAATTTCCTTTTCGGGATATTTGTCGCTGATGTCGTTGATGACCTCGTCGAAGAGTTCGTATTCCCCCAACGCGACATAGCAATAGGCCAACGGCTTGGTCGCCTCCAGATGATCTTCGGGATCCATGTCGAGGATCATTTCGAACATTCCGGCGGCCATCTCGAAATCGCCCACCAGAAAATGGTCGATAGCCGACGACTTGAGCAATTCGAGCACGGACCGGCACCCTTCGTCCTCCCAGTCGAGCCACACCTCATCTTCGTCGGGCAGGATGTCCATGAGCTTCTTGACCCCGTCGTAACGCAAGTTACAGGCCCGTTCGACATCGCCCCCGCGCTCGCACTCGCGCGAACGCCGCAAAATGGCGGCGAAATCGTAAGGATAACCGGGACCGTGCTCCGGATAGGAAATCACATAGGTATTCTCCGCAGTCGGAAGGAAACGAGGCGTATCGGACATGCTCTTTCGGATATTGACGGTGGACACGATATTCGTGTGCAAAGGTATGATTTTTTAGACAACGGACCGCACCGCAGAACAACAATATTTCACCCTGCCCCGAAGGCCCGTTTCCGCTCTTTCGCCCATGCGTTCCGAGGAGCGCATCCATCCGACGGAATCGAGCGCCCCCCTCTCATCGGCACACAACAACCGACAATCAAACATAAATAATATCATTTATGATAATAATTAGCATATAATTACAAATTATAGCCAAATAAAAGTATATCATATCGAACAAATATATACTTTTACCCCCAGACAGACGAATCGCAGAGAAAGGCAATACGTTTTCAACGACAACTTTCAAACGAAAAGATTATGAAAAAAAGGTGGATTGTATTTTTTGTCGTCCTGCTCGCCATCAGCGTGCTGGGACTGTTCCGGCCCGTTCCGAAACTCGAATTCTGGGGCTTGGAAAATCATGTCGACAAGGCGGACGTGGCGTGGATGATTACGGCGACGATCTTCGTATTGATGATGACGCCCGGTCTGTCGTTCTTCTACGGAGGGATGGTTCGCGCCAAAAACGTCATATCGACGATCCTGCAAAGCTTTATCGCCATGGGGATCATCAGCGTACTCTGGGTGACCGTCGGATTCAGCCTGTCGTTCGGCGACGACATCGGGCACTTCGTCGGCAACCCGGCCACGTTCTTCATGTTCGAAGGAGTGGACGGGGCGACCGATCCGCTGCTCTCCCCGGCAATTCCGCTGGCCCTGTTCGCGCTGTTCCAGATGAAATTCGCCATCATCACGCCCTCGCTCATCACGGGGTCCTTCGCCGAGCGGGTGCGATTCTCGGCCTACATGGTTTTCATGGTGCTTTTCTGTCTGTTCGTTTACTGTCCATTGGCCCACTGGACATGGCATCCGGAAGGATTTCTCCATCGGTTGGGCGTACTGGACTTCGCCGGCGGGATCGTCGTGCACGCCTCTTCGGGCGTAGCCGCATTGGCCGGAGCCATCTTTCTCGGCAAACGGAAAAATCCCGGCGCCCACCAGCCGGCCAACGTACCGTTCGTGCTGCTGGGAGCAGCAATGCTCTGGCTCGGATGGTTCGGATTCAACGCCGGCTCGTCGTTCGCAGCCGACTCGGTCGCCGTCAAAGCCTTCCTGAACACCAACACCGCTTCGGCGACCGCCATGATTACGTGGGTGGTTTTCGATTGCCTGAGAGGACGCAAGCCCTCGGCGATGGGCGCCGCCATCGGAGCCGTCGTCGGTCTCGTCGCCATCACGCCCTCGGCCGGATACGTCAGTGTCGGACAGAGCGTATTCATCTCGTTCGTCACGACAATCGTCTGCAATCTGGCCGTCACATGGAAAAACAAAGCTTCGACATTCGACGACGCGCTCGACGTCTTTCCGACCCATGGCGTCGGAGGGATCGTCGGGACGCTGATGACCGGCATCTTCGTGTACGAGGCCGGAGACATTTCCCACTTCGCGAGCTTTTTGCGTTACGTGCTCGCCGTCGTCCTCGTATTCATCTACACGTTCGGCGTCACCTATCTGCTGTACTGGCTGACGAACAAAATGATTCCGCTGCGGGTATCGGCCGCCAGCGAACGCGTGGGACTCGACAAGAGCCAGCACGACGAGCATTACGGCCCGGAGACGGGCGGTCCCCGCGAACTGGCCGAATACGCTGACGCGCATGCAGATGCATAATCAATCACACCGTTGTCATCCGTAGCGAAACCGGAAAAAACAGCCGTAAGGCCGTCCGATTCGCGGTCCGAGCAAAAGGCCTTCCGCAGCGACGGAAGCATGTCCGCAACGGACGGGGGGGGCAGACACAGAGGAGCGGGACGGACGTCCCCAGCCCCGGATGAATGACGAGCGCTTTTTCCCTGCGGCCCGATCGTGTCACGGAACGGCATTCCGGTCTCTTTCGGCAAAAAACTAACGAGAACCGGATATCCGCATTTCAAGGGACGACGGAAAACATAAACCGGAAAAACAGGAAGGAACGAAAGTCGCATAACCGTCGTTATGCGACTTTTCTTTTTCCTCTATGTCGCAAGGGCAGCCGTTCATTCCGTTTCGTCGGCATAACCTCCCCGCAGCATCCGCTCCCCGCCGTGCAGGTTGTCCGTCGGGCGATCCGAAAATCGGTCGGCAGCAGGTCATATTATCCGTGGGCCTTTGCTCCGATTCGGAGCCCGACCGGCATTCGCGCAGGAGAGGAAGTGAACTTATCGGCGGCAGAAGGTTGCCGGTCGACGTACTGAGGTCAATACAGAGGGAAAACAGGACTTTACAAAACAAAGCACGAACAGGATTCCGGAGAGACGAGAAGAGGGAAAAAAGCCTGTGAGGATACGGACCGGCACGCTCGACCGCATACTCCGAGGCTCCATAAAACGCTTCCGGCTGGGGCTGACGGATCACGCCGGGGTGGAAAAAAGGGAGGCGATCCCGATACCCGCCCCGTGGTCGGGAAAGACCGAGGTTCGAGAACGGAAGACCCGAACGCCTGTACGTCGGGGATTTCGTGCCCCTGAGAGAAAGAGGAGAGGAACGGAGGAACCCAGGCAAAGGCGGGAAAGGAACGGGGATTTTGACCGCCAAGGCGAGACAACAGGAACCGAAGAGAAGAATCGGGCGGCGTCCGAACAGAGGACGGATATGCAAAGAAGATAGGAGGAATGAGAATGGGGATGAGGATCGCGGGTAGAACCGAATGAAAGCAAGGATGTCGAACAAAAGAAAGAGTCCTCCGATTGCTCGGAGGACTCTTGAGGAGGCGGCTACCTACTCTCCC
>CAJTYA010000011.1 GCA_910583985.1 uncultured Alistipes sp. | reverse complement strand
CCAAAGAGCGGCTGCTCGCCGACCCGGACGGTCCCCGCATTCTGAACATCAACAGTTGGAACGAATGGACCGAGGGCAGTTACATCGAGCCCGACACGGTGAACGGTACGGGCTATCTGGAAGCCGTCCGGGCCGTGTTCCGCCGGTAGCCGGCGGCGGGCTTCTCCGTCTCCGAAATTTCGTTGCGCAATGACTCATAACCGAATGAAATCCAATCTGTATACGATCGCTTTTCTGCTCTGCGCCGTCGTCTCGTCGGCACAGAACGGGAGGACGCCCCAAGAACTCTTCCTGAAACCTTCGCTCGAATACCGGATGAACGTCAACCGTCACAGCATGCCGCACGACGCCCATGCGCAGGATTCGATGATCGATTGGATCATCGCTAACGGCTACGGCGGCATGGCCACGAACGTCAATCCGCACGCCTACCTCAAGAGCGACGAAGAAATGGCCGTCTTCGACCGCTTCGTCCATGCGGCCAAGGCCAAAGGGCTCGACCTGTGGCTGTACGACGAAAAGCTCTATCCCTCCGGCATGGCCGACACCTACATTCTGGAGGAACATCCCGACTGGGAGGCCGAGGGACTCTTCTTCCGCGACTCCATCGTGGCGGCGGGGACCGCGGTCGATCTGCCGCTGCTGCCGGGCCGGCTGTGGACGGTGCAGGCCGTGCCGGTGGCTGGAGACGGGTACGCCTTCGACCGGGCCGTGGACCTGTCCGGATTCGTCTCCGAGGGCCGCATCCAGTGGACGGCTCCCGCAGGAGGGGCGTGGTGCGTCGCCCAAGTCTCCTCGTCCGTGCTCTACGAGGGCTTTCAGGCCGGCACCGAGCGGGGCGGAGTGATTCCCCGCTACACCAGCCTGCTGCTGCCCGAAGTGACGCAGCGCTTCATCGAGCTGACGCACGCACGCTACGCCGGGGCTTTCAAGGAGAAGCTCGGCCAGTTGTTCACCTCCACCTTTACCGACGAACC
Source organism: uncultured Alistipes sp. (assembly GCA_910583985.1). Taxonomy (GTDB): domain Bacteria; phylum Bacteroidota; class Bacteroidia; order Bacteroidales; family Rikenellaceae; genus Alistipes_A. The sequence goes on along the minus strand of CAJTYA010000011.1, from coordinate 91,096 downwards.
TTCGTCGATGGCGCTTCCGTTCGCGAATCCCGGTTACGGCGTCTATCCGTGGAAGCGGAACGTATCCGACGAATTCCGTTCGCGCTACGGCTCTCCTCTCGAAGACGTGCTGCTCGAAATGATGCTCGACCGGGGACCTCAGGGGCAGAAACAGCGCTACCGCTACTTTCGGATCGTGTCCGACTTCATGAGCCGCAACTACTTCCGTCAGGTGCGCACCTATTGCAACGAACAGAAGTTGCTTTCGGGTGGGCACCTGCTCGTCGAGGAGTCGATGATGGCCCAAGTGCCGCTCTACGGCAGCATCATGGCCTGTTACCGCGAACTCGACATTCCGGGCATCGACGTGCTGACCGGCATGCCCTCCCTCACGAGGCGCTATCTCTACTCGTCCCGTCTGGCCTCGTCGGCGGCCGAACTCAACGGCAACCACAGGGTGATGACCGAGTCGTGTCCCATTTCGGACTATAATTTCTACGGGGGCAAGGAAGCGCCCAGCATCGAAATAAAAGGTACGCTGAACAGGCAGATGATCGGCGGTGTGACCGATTTCAACAACTACCTGCAATTGCAGCACGAGGACGCGGCCGGGCGGACGGCGTTCAACGACTATGTCGCCCGTGTCGTCTCGCAGCTTGCCGGCGGTGTCCGTGCCTCCCGCATCGCGGTGTACTATCCGGTCGAAACGCTTTGGACGAAATACCGTCCGCTGCCTTCCGGACTGCGGAGCTGGGACGATGTGGCCGGCGGTGCGCCCGAAGCCCAGCGCCTGTCGTCTCTTTTCGACCGCGTGAGCGACTGCCTGCTGGACAACGGATGGGAATTTTCCTACGTGGACGGACAGGGCATCGAGGAGGCCAAGGTCGATAACGGCTACCTCGTCCACGGGAACCTGCGCTGGGATGTCTTGATTCTTCCGGGGGTGGAAACCCTTTCCGAAGAGATGTTCGAGCGGATTTCGGCTTTCGCGGCGGACGGCGGAAAGGTCGTCGTGCTGGAGGCGCTGCCGGTGAACTCGTTCGCCGAATTTCCCTGCGAGCGGATCGCTTCCGGATTCGAGGCGATGCTCAACATGCAGGGCGGCGTCCGCCCGGCCGTCTATTTCGAGCAGGCGTTCGATCCGACGCTGCTCAACAACCTGCTCGAAGGCATTCTGCCGCGCGACATCGTGCTGAGCTCGTACCGGGGCGTGTTGCACTGCCATCGGAAGATCGGCGGCCGCGACGTCTATTTCATCGTCAACGACACCGCGACGCCCCTCAGCCTCGGCATCAGCATCCCCGCGGCGCGTTCGCTGGAGTGCTGGAATCCCCAGACCGGACAAATCACCCCCATGCAGCCCTCCTCGACATTGGCTTTAGGCCCCTACGAGGGGATGATCGTCCGCCGCCTGAAATAACGAAACGACTGACTTAAACCATAATAGACCTATGAAAATCAGAAAAACGATAGCCGGGTGGCTGCTGCTGCCGCTGCTGGCTGCCGGCGGATGCTGTTCCGGAGACGGAGCCTGCCGGCCGGACGAAACGAGAGTGACGGCATTGCGATGCCGCGACAGGGTCGACCCCGAAGGGGTGGACCGGCCCGTGTTGAGTTGGAAAATCGAATCCGGCGAACGGGGAGTCGTGCAGACGGCGTGGGAGATCGAAATCGCTTCGAGCGAAAAGGCGCTCGCCAAGGGCGAGGCCGATGTTTGGAAATCGGGAAAACGACCTTCCGACGCCCAGCTCGGTATCGTGCCGGAGGGAGCCGCCCTGTGCTACGGCGAGCCGTACTGGTGGCGGGTCCGGATCTGGAACGGCCGGGACGAGGCTACGGAGTGGAGCGCCCCGGCGAAGTTCTCCGTCGGTCCCTCCGACGGGGACTGGCAGGGTAAGTGGATCACGGCCGAGTGGGAGAAAGATGCTCCGATGCCTTATTTCCGTACCGTGTTCGATGCCGAGAGCAAGCCCGTGCGTGCGGTAGCGTATTTCTGCGGTCTGGGTTGCGGCGATCTGTACGTCAACGGTGCGTTGGCCGACGAGACCCGCGTGCTCGATCCGGCCCAGACCAATTACGAACAGTATGCGCTGTATGCCGCCTATGACGTGACCGACCGCGTGAAGAAGGGCGAGAACTGCATCGGCGTCATGCTCGGCGACGGCTGGTACGATCAGGGAAAGGTCTGGGGCCCCGGTTTCAGCTACGGGGAGCCGCTGATGCGTCTCCAGTTGGAAGTGACCTATAAGGACGGTTCGAAACAGATCGTCGCCACCGACGAGTCGTGGACATGGGCGCCGGGACCGGTGCTCAGCGCCAACATCTATGCCGGCGAAACTTACGACGCCACGCGGGAAATCGCCGGGTGGTCCGCTCCGGGTTCGCCGCAGGGCGACTGGCGGCCGGCCGTCGAGGCCGGAGGCATCGTTCCCCCTTCGCTGCGTCCGCAACTGCTGGACCCCATCCGGCTCAAGGAGTCTATCGCACCGGTCGATCTGTGGCAGGATGAGGCGGGGAACTGGATTTTCGACTTCGGCGTCAATGTGGCCGCCGTGCCGCGCATCACCGTCGAGCAGCCCGCGGGCACCCGTCTGAAGATGCGCATGGGCGAATGCCTCGCACCCGACCGTTCGATTGAGTTCATCACGACGGGCAACGGCGCGACGGGCGTCATCCAGACCGACGAATACGTTTGTGCGGGCCGCGGAACCGAGACGTGGACGCCGCGTTTCACCTACCACGGATTCCGCTACCTCGAACTTTCCGGCGCCGCTACGACGCCCGACAAGTCGTGGATCGAGGCCGTGATCGTCCACACCGACGCACCCCGCCGGGGCGAGTTCGAGTGCGCCGACGAGCAGATCAACCGGCTCCACGAAATGGCCGTGCGCACGATGCTCGGCAACATCCACGGCCTGCCGACCGACTGCCCCCACCGCGAGCGCTGCGGCTGGTTGGGCGATGCGCATACGGTGGCACCGTTCGAGAATTACAACCGCGACCTGAACAATTTCTGGATGAAATACATGGAAGACATCCATTCGTCCTCCTCCGTGTTCCTCGAAAACACGCTGCACCAGAAACTCTACAACAGCGAGTTCTATTTCGCCGACAAACAGCCCGGCATTCCGTTCATGATCTCTCCGGGCCGCCGCCTCTGCGGTGTGGCCTCGCCCGACTGGGGCACGGCCGTCGTGCAATTGCCTTGGTTCACCTACCTCTACTTCGGCAATCCCGAAGCGCTGGAAACTTATTACGGCGAGATGAAGCAATGGGTCGATCATATCCATGCGCTGACCGACAAAGGCATCGTGCCCTACGGACTGGGCGACTGGTGTCCCCCGGAAGGCAACCGGACAATCGACTGCCCGATTCCGCTCAGTTCGACGGCCTTCCACTATTACGATGCTTCGATCGTGGCCGAGACGGCCCGCATTCTGGGTTACGAGGAGGATGCGGCCCGTTACGACGCCATGAAAGAGGAGATCGGCCGGGCTTTCGTCGGCAAGTTCTACGACCGCGACGGCAAGACCTTCGGCAGCCAGACAGCCGACGCGATGGCGCTCGACTTCGGTTTAGTACCCGCGGGGGACGAACGTGCCGTCTCGGACGCCATCGTCCGCAACATGAAGGAGAAATACGACGGTTTCCTGCATACGGGCATTTTCGGTCTGGGACGGATCGGGCCGGCGCTTTCCCGTTACGGCAACGCCCGTGCGGCGTGGGACGTCTTTACCAAGAAGGGCGAAAACAGTTTCGAATGGATGTGGACCTCCGGCGATGCCACGACGCTGTGGGAAGTCCTGCCGGTCAACGAGAAGAGCAAGGCCGTGTGTCTGGACGGCAGCTCGCTGAACCATCCCATGCAGGGCGGCTACGACGCATGGTTCTACGAGGACATCGCCGGAATCCGGCCCGACGCCTCCGGTCCCGGTTTCCGGGCGACCCGTTTCGAACCGCTGCTGACGGATTGCCTGCCGTGGGCTTCGGCTTCGGTCGATACGCCCTACGGCCTCGTGTCGAGCCGCTGGGAGCGGCAGGACGGCGGTTTGCAGTGGGAGATTTCTATCCCGGCCAACGCCTGGGGGCTGGTCGCTCTGCCCGAAGAGGGTAGGGTGACGGTGAACGGCGAGGCTTTCGACGCCGCGCTCTATCCCGAAACGGGCCGCGGAGCCCAAAGCCCGCTGTACCGTTTCCCGTCCGGCGACTATACGATCGAAATAAAATGATTTTCTCTCCGGCGTGTGCCGGCGGCGGGAGCGTCTCTTGGCGGAGGCGTTCCCGCTTTTTGTCGGCAAGGGCGTACTGCCGCGTATCGACGCTTCGGGTGCGGTGTCCGGTTTCGGGCGCTGTCGCTCGCGTCCTGCTGCCGTGCGGAAAGACCGAGGGCAGGCTCTCCGCCGAGGCCGTGACTCGAAAGGTCTCTCCCGCGCGGGCGGATGCGGGAGCACCGCCGTATGCGGTCGCGTTTTTAATTTTTCTAAATAAAATTGTTACCAAAGCCGATAATAAGTGTTACTTTTGCGGCACCGAAACGATAGTACGTTTAAATACATATTCGCTATGGCTTACAGAATGATTCTCAACGAGACCTCCTATTTCGGAGCGGGCTCCAGAAAAATGATCGCAGAGGAAGTCGCCAAGCGCGGCTACAAGAAAGCGCTCGTCGTGACGGACAAGGACCTCGTCAAGTTCGGCGTGGCCGCACAGGTGACCGACGTGCTCAAGGAAGCGGGCATTCCTTTCGAGATTTTCGACGAAGTGAAACCCAATCCCACCGTCAAGAACGTGAAGGCCGGTATCGCCGCTTTCAAGGCCGCCGGAGCCGATTTCATGGTGGCCATCGGGGGCGGTTCGTCGATGGACACCTCCAAGGCCGTGGGTATCATCGTCAACAATCCCGAATTTTCGGACGTGGTTTCGCTCGAAGGCGTAGCGCCCACCAAGAAAAAATCGGTACCCGTCATCGCGCTGCCCACGACGGCCGGTACGGCTGCCGAGGTGACGATCAACTACGTGATCACCGACGAGGAGAACGTGAAGAAAATGGTTTGCGTCGACCCCAACGACATCCCGACGCTGGCTATCATCGACCCCGAACTGATGCTCTCGATGCCGCGCGGACTGACCGCCGCCACGGGTATGGATGCGCTTACGCACGCCATCGAAGGCCTCATCACGCTGGGTGCATGGGAAATGAGCGACATGTTCGAGCTCAAGGCCATCGAAATGATCGCCAAATGGCTGCCCAAGGCCGTCGCTACGCCTTCGGACATCGAAGCCCGCGACGGTATGGCCACCGCGCAGTATATCGCCGGCATGGCTTTCTCGAACGTGGGTCTGGGGCTGGTACACGGCATGGCCCATCCGCTGGGAGCCTATTACGACATTCCCCACGGCGTGGCCAACGCGTTGCTGTTGCCTTTCGTGATGGAATACAACAAGGAAGCCGCCAAGGCCAAATACCGCAAGATCGCCGAAGCGATGGGTGTCGACACGTCGGCCATGAACGACGATCAGGCCGCACAGGCTGCCGTCGATGCCGTCAAGGCTCTGGCCGTCGAAGTGCACATTCCTCAACATCTGAGCGAGATCGGCGTACCCGAAAGCGGTCTGCCGACGTTGGCTCAGGCTGCCTTCAACGACGTGTGCACGCCGGGCAATCCCCGCACGGCCACCGTCGAAGAAATTCTCGAAGTGTACAAAAAGGCATTCTAAGACGCTCCGGACCGTCGGGTCCGGCCGATACGACCGCGAAGCGGCTGTTCCTCTGAACCGGGGGAGCGGCCGCTTCGCTCTTTCCGTTCTTTTCCCCATGTCCTCTCTTTGGCCGGAGGAGAGCCGCGCACCGTATGCTCCTTTCCGTTTTCGCGGCGGAATGTTTCTTCTTCGGGCGGGTAATAAACGGACTGAAAAGTTGTTATCTTTGTACACGGTTTACCGGACGAACGGATGGAAAAACGAAAAGAAAGGGAACGAGCCGAGCCCCGGAAAGGCAAGCGGCACAGGAGCGTCGCCCGACGGTTGCTCCGTGTGCTGCTCGTCTGCGCCGCCGCTTTCGTCGTGTTGTCGGGAGCGTTGCTCGGAGGAATCGCGCTGGTGATGACGCCGCAGCGGCTCACGCCGCTGGTCAATGCCTGCGCCGGCCGTTATCTGGACGCCGACGTGCGGTTCGATACGGTCCGTCTGTCGTTGTTCCGCTATTATCCTCACGTGGGCGTCCGCCTCTGCGGAGGCGAGATCGTCTCGCGTGCGTTCGACGGTTGTCCCGATTCGCTGCGCAGCCGGATACCCCTCCGGGCCGATACGTTGCTGCGGTTCGACGAGTTCACGCTGGCGGTCAACCTGCCGCAGTTGCTTCTCTCGCGGTTAGTCGTCCGCAAGGCCGAATTGATCCGTCCCGAAATCTACGCCTGTGTTTCCGAGCAGGGGACGCCGAACTGGGCGATTTACCGCTCCGATACGGTGGAGACGCAGTCGGACGACGAGGGTTTCTATTTTCACGTGGTCCGGCTCGATGTACGTGGGGGCCATGTCGTGTATGACGACCGTCGGGAGGGGATATACGCCGAGACGGAGCTGGAGCGTTTCGAAGTCGACGGCTTTTCGGGCGAGCGTTACCGCGTCGGTCTCGAAAGCCGGAACACGCTCTCGTGCGGTTCGGTGCGTTACCTCGACCGTCTTCCGCTCGCTGTCGAGGGCGGTTTGGGACTCGACACCCGCCGCAGGACCCTTGCAATGAAAGGGTTGCGCTTCGACATCGGCGGCATTCCCGTCCGGTTCGACGGACAGGCCGCATGGACGGCCGACAGCGTGCTTTCGGACATCGCCTGCCGCATCGAACCGTTGGAGGCCGCCCGGCTCGTCGCGTTGGCGCCCGGCTCGTTCGCCTCTGCCTTGCAGGGCATAGATACCGACATCGCACTCGATCTCGATACCCGTATCGCGGGAAGCTACCGTTTCGACGGCAGTGCGCTTCCGCGAGTCGACCTGACGGTCCGGACCGAAGGGGGCCATCTCTACCATGCGAATACCGATGCCCGGATCGAACGGCTGGGACTGGACGCTACGCTGCGCTTCCGGCCCGACTGTCCCGATTCCACGGGCGCGGAACTCCGGCATCTGGTCGTGGAGGGGGCGGGCATGGCATTGCGGTGCGACGGGACGGTGCGCGATGCGCTGGGCGATCCGGCCGTGCGGATGAACCTCCGCGGAAGGGTCGATCTCGATACGCTCTCCGTCCTGTTTCCTTCCCGTTCGGGAACCTGTGTCCGGGGACGGCTGGATTTCGACCTCGGCACGGCCTTCCGTCGCAGTCAGTTGGATGTGAGCCGGATCGGCACGGTGCGTCTCGACGGCAAGGTCGCGATGGACGACCTGCTGGTGGATATGCCGCAGGACACGGTTTTTTTGATGGCACGAGGTACCGAGATCGTTTTCGGTACCGGCCGAGCCGGGTCCGGTGAGCAGAACAGGAAGGGCTCCGAACGTTTGGGCGTTCGGGTGCAGGCCGATACGCTGCATGTCGATTGGAAAAACGATCTGAGGATCGTCGCTTCGGATGCTGTCGCACAGGCCTCCGGAGCCGCGTCGGCTCTCGGCGGCGATACGTCGGTCGTCCATCCGATCGCGGGCGATGTCCGGGCCCGTTATTTCGAAATCGCCGGACTCGACTCGACGTGGCTGAGGCTCTACCGCATGCAGAGCGGCTTCAGCATTGTTCCCTCGCCCGGCGATGCGGCTCGTCCGCTGCTCGATCTGGGATTCGACGCCCGGTTCATGTATATGAAAAGCGCTGTGAACCGCTATGTGCTCGCCGAGAGCCATGTCGATCTGAAAGCCGTGCTGAACACAGCCCGTTCCGATTCCGCTCGTCGGGCCGAGCGGCTGGATTCGCTCGGCCGGCTCCATCCCGATGTGCCCCGCGATTCGTTGCTTTCCCGTATGCGCGGGTTTTCCCGTCCGGGGCGTAAGGACGATTTCGCCGGAGCGGACATCGACATGACGCTGGATCGGACGACCGGGGCATGGTTCCGCCGCATCGCGGCCGAAGGGTCGGTGCGTGCTTCGGCAGGCAGGGTCGTGACGCCCTATTTCCCGCTCGTGAACGAGCTACGCGACGTGGACATCGTCTATTCGACCGACCGTGTCGAATTACGGAACACGCGCCTGCGCAGTGGCGTGTCGTCGTTGGAGCTGACCGGCAGCGTTTCGAACCTCCGGCGTGCGCTGCTGGGACGCGGACCGTTGAGGATCGACATGAAGATCGAATCCGACACGCTCGATTTCAACGAACTTTCCCGTGCCGCCGCCGTCGGGGCCCGCTACGGCGAGGCGTCCGACGCATACCGCGAATCGCTGGCCGAAGCCGATAGCGAAGACCATCTGCAACGGTTGATCGAGCAGGGCAGCGGCGTGGCCGATACGGTGCCGACGAGCCCGCTGATCGTCGTGCCCTCCAACGTGGAGCTCAATGCGGAACTGTGCGCCCATCACGGAGTCTATTCCGACCTGTCGTTCCGTACGTTGCACGGATCGCTCGTCGCCCGCGACCGTTGCGTGCAGATCCGCGACCTCGAAGCCGTGACCGACGCGGGCAAGATGACCCTCACGGCCCTCTATGCCACGCGGGCCCGCGACGACGTGATGGCCGGATTCGATCTGTCGCTTGATCGGGTGGAGATAGACCGTCTGATCGGTCTCATTCCTTCGGTCGATACGCTGCTGCCCATGCTCCGTTCGTTCGAGGGTGTCGTGGATTGTCGCGTAGCGGCGACGGCGGCGGTCGATTCGATGATGAACATCGAGCTTCCCTCGCTCAATGCCGCTTGCAGCATTCGGGGCGAGAACCTCGTGCTGCTCGACGGAGAGACCTTTGCCGAAATATCCAAGATGTTGAAATTCAAGAATCGGCAGCGCAACCTGATCGACCGCATTTCGGTGGATCTGCTCGTGCGGGACAACCGCATCGAGATGTTCCCGTTCGTCGTCGAGATGGATCGCTACAAGGCGGCGGTCAGCGGCGTCCATAAGCTCGACATGAGTTTCGACTACCATATCTCGGTGCTTCGCTCGCCGATTCCGTTCCGTCTGGGAATCAATATTTTCGGTACGCTCGACAAGTTCAAGTTCCGGATTGTCCGGGCGCGTTACAAGGACGAGAACGTGCCCTCTTTCGTCGATCTGATCGATACGACGCAGGTCAACCTGCGCCGGACGATCACCGATATTTTCCGCCGGGGCGCACGCAACGCCTCGCTGAGCGATCTGAAAATCGTGCCTAAGGTGGATTCCGCCGTTTTCCGCGACGGGCGGGGCGAGGCCCTGAGCCGGGCCGACAGCCTGCTGCTGAAGCGCGAGGGCGTTCTCGCCGATACGACGGCTGCGCTCGCTGCCGACTCGGCGGTCGACCGGAGCGACGGCACAGCGGCCGATACGCTTCGCATCGAGTTGGGCCCGGACGAAGCGGCGCTCTCTGCGGCTGCCGATCCGGTTCCCCGGACGCGCAAGGCGGTTCGGCGGCAGAACAGGGAGGCCCGCAAGAAATCCCGGATGAATCGAATAGAAAAATGATGAAAAGACTCGTTTGCCTTTTTGCGGCTGTCGCCGCATGCGCATGTGGCTCTGCGCCGGAGAAAACCGCTTCGGACGAACCGAAAACCTTCAAAATGATCGAAGTGCCGGCCCTGCTCGGCACCCCCGAAGAGCGGGCCGAGTATGTGGCCCGCAATTACTGGAAGAATTTCGATTTTTCCGACACGGCCTATATCCGCCTGCCCGAAGTGACTGAACAGGCTTTTGCCGGTTATGTGGCCGTGCTGGGGCAGTTGCCGCCCGATCTGGCCGCCGTTTCGGTGCGCACGACGCTCTCCGGAGCCGAGGCTGATACGGCGATGTTCGCCTATTTTACGGAACTGTTCGACAAGTACCTCTACGATCCCAACTCGCCCGTGCGCAACGAGGAGATTTACATCCCCGTGCTCGAATACATCGTGGCCTCGGACAAGGTGAGCGAAGCGGACAAGGTCCGTCCGCGGTACCGCCTCGGCATGGCGCTCAAGAATCGTCCCGGTGAGCCGGCCGCCGATTTCACCTATACGCTCGCTTCGGGGACTACCGGTACACTCTACGGCGTGAAGGCCGATTATCTTATCCTTTTCATCAACAATCCGGGATGCACGGCCTGCAAGGAGACCGTCGAGCGGATCGTCTCTTCCGAGTTGCTCTCCGAGCAGATCGCCCGCGGACGGGTCAAGGTGCTGGCCGTTTATCCCGACGAGGACTTGGCTGCTTGGCGCGATTACCGTTCCCAAATTCCTGCGGAGTGGATCAACGGCTACGATGCGCAGCGGAAAATGACGCACGACGAATTGTACGACCTGAAAGCCATCCCGACGCTCTATCTGCTTTCCTCCGACAAAAAGGTGATTCTCAAGGACGTTCCGGCGGGAGTCGTCGAACGCTATCTGGCCGGCGTGCTGGGCGGTCGATAGTCCCTTGCCGCCGTTGCGCGGCGATGTGCGGACGGGCCGGTCCGTAGCCGCGATTCCTGTACCGTCCGGTATGCCTTGCGCCGGTCGGGGAGGCAGGTCTTTTCGTAGAGAAACGTGTGCGCAGAGAATAGGCGGTTGTCTCCTTGTAGTGTCCCCCTATGCGGAATCGTCCGCGTCCGGGAGTCGGCGAGTCCGTCTTTTGCCTGTATCTGTCGTAGCGCCGCGAGTCGTAGCCTGCGACAGCCGGTTCACAAGGCCGGTGAGCCACGGCAGCGGTCGGCTGCTTGCCTGTCGGCAGGCCCGTCGTCGGATGGGGCCCCTCGCTGCGTTGCCGGTCCGAATGCCGGAGGAAGCGGTATAATCGGGGATCGGAGCCCAAAAGCGGCCGGTCGTCGGGGCCGTTTCCGTCGAAAGCCCCGTATGCGACCGGCCGTTCGTCGGTTCGTCCTGCCACGCGGCCGAAATAGGTTTTCGGTGCATGGTATTATATTGGTGTCGGATGCGTCGGGCCCGTCGATCCGGCCTGTTTTCCGGGGGCTACGCTTCGAGCGACGGCGCTTTTCTTTTGCGGAGGGCTCTCGCAAAAACGTCCCCGTGGACAAAACGGCGGGCGACCGTTCGAAACACGGACACATACTGCGATGTGGGCGGAGGACTCGAAAAGCATGTTGCCTGCATCGGTTTTTTTCGTCCCGGAACGGAGAAGGTCCGAGTTTCTTTTCAACCGGGGATTGCGGTACCCGATATTTCGGTTTACGGTGAGCGAATCCGACTGCGGGCTTTCGGGATTCCGGAATGCGCATCCGGCTCGAATCCTCTCCGGTCTTAGGAAAACCTAAAGTTGTTGTCCGGAAAGTGCGGCGGTGCGCAGGCTTGCCGTCGGCGCGTTGGTCGCATGTGGGGAACTTTCGGGGCCTCGCAGCGGAACGGCGCGCCCTCCGGATGCAGTCGTCCGCAAGAGCGAGCGGCGGCGAACCGCCGAACGAAAAAGGGAATGCCGCATCGGCGGCATTCCCCTGTTAGCGTTTTCGTCCCGCGATTCTCCCTCAAGGAGGTGCGGTGAGCGAAAGTCCCTATTTGATGGAAATTTCCTTGATCTTCTTTTCTTCCTGAACGAGTTGTTTTTTCGGGATTTCGATCGTCAGCACGCCGTTCGATACTTTGGCGTCGATCTTGTCCTTTTCCACGTTTTCGGGCAGAATCATGATCTGTTGGAACTGGGTGAACGAAAATTCGCGGCGCAGGTATTTGCCCTTTTCGTTTTCGGTCTTGTCTTCCCGTCTCTTTTCCATCGACACGATCAACTGGTTATCGGCGTCGATTTTGACCGAGAAGTCCTCTTTGGTCATGCCCGGCGCGGCGATTTCCACTTTGTAGTCGTTGTCCGATTCGATGATGTTGATGGCGGGCGAAGCGCTGTTGGCTTTCGACACCCATTCGTTACCGAAGAAATCGTTGAAGATTCCGGGTAACCAGTTTTGTGATTTTCTTGCAGGTATCATGGTTTTGTCCTCCTGATTATTTTCGATGAAACATTTTTTTCTATTGCCGTCGTGCCGGAAATTTCCCGGCACCGAACGAAGAATACGACAAATTATGTGCCATGAGGACGATTCCACGGAAGAAAAGACGACACTCCGCAGGGCTTGCGGAGCTATGCCGGTAGTGCGGCGGACGATAGGTGTCCGAAATTCCCGGAGCGGGGAGGGACTGTCCGAAACCGGTGGGACGAACAGGGCGCGGGACTGCGGTCGGCTGCGGGGGCGAGCGGCTGTCCTCGTTTTTTTTCGAAGACCGTGTCTGGCGGACCTCCCCTTGGCTTTCGTCCCCAGCCCGTTGTGCCCCGCCGGCTTTCGGACGGTATGTCGCGCCGGCCTTTCCTTGCCGCGCGTATCGCTTTGCGGCGTATTCCGAAGACTGCGCGGGAATGCCGCCGATGTTTTCGGTCTCGCCCTCCGTGCAGGAACGTGAGAAAAAAAGGTAGGGGAAGGTCTCAAAGGAAAGCCCGAAACAGGATCGTTCGAACGATTCGGGAATACGATAGCCTCTCCCGAAGCCGGTTTTCCCGCTATATTCCGTGTCGGTTCCTCATGGATGTACGGAATCCGTCGATGCACGGCGGTTCGCACATCGCTTCGTTCCCGCCCGGTTTCAGGAACGAGCGGTTGCCGCATCCGGCAAAACCGATTGCGGATTGGAGGGGGAAGGGAACGAGCGGTGACGAAAGCGAAATGCGTCTTTCCCGAAACCGAACGAAGACTGGTCGAGACCGGTATGCCGGCTTCGCGTCCGATCCGGAGCCGGACCTTCCCGGTCTTGTCGCAAGACCTCGTTTTCGGTGGGTGCGTGCGCCGCTTTATCGTTCCGTTCCCATCCGTCGGGCTCGTGACCGTGCGGGGCGAAAGTACGTCGCGGCGTGGGCTTTAATGTTAATGCCACTCTTTCCGGGCGATGCCTTTTCATGCGGCAGGACCGCAGTCCTGCTTCCGGGGAGGAGACTGCAAGCCGATGTTTATGTGTTTTTTATGCTCGGTTGTACTCCTCCGTCTTCAAGGACACTCCGTCGCGAGGGATTTTCACTTTGCACCGTCCGGAAAGCCGGCGAACCGAATCCTTGCGGGCATTCTCCCGCTTCGTGCGATTTCTCTCCGAGACGCATGAGACCCTTGTTTCAGGTTATGCCGGAACCGGGCGGAAGAGCGTCAGATTCCCGCTATTTTTTTGATTTCGTTGAGCTTGTTCAACGCTTCGAGCGGCGTGAGCGAGTCGATGTCGAGTCCCTTGATTTCGTCGCGAATCTGTTTGAGCACCGGATCGTCCAGTTGGAACATCGATAACTGCAAGCCGCCGTCGACATGCGGAACGGCTTTCCCCGTTTTCTGGGGGCCGTCGCCGACCTTGCCACGGTGGGCGGCTTCCATTTGTTTGAGAATCTGGTCGGCCCGGCGGGTGATCTGCACGGGCATGCCGGCCATTTTGGCGACGTGGATACCGAACGAGTGTTCCGTTCCTCCGCGCACGAGCTTGCGCAGGAAGATGATCTTGCGGTCGACCTCCCGGACCGCCACGTTGTAGTTCTTGACCCGTTCGTACAGCTCCTCCATTTCGTTGAGCTCGTGGTAGTGCGTGGCGAAGAGCGTCTTGGCGCGGCCCTTCGGGTGCTGGTGGATGTATTCGACCATCGCCCATGCGATGGAAATGCCGTCGTAGGTGCTCGTGCCCCGGCCGATTTCGTCCAGCAGCACGAGGCTGCGCTCGGAGATGTTGTTCAGGATGCTGGCCGATTCGAGCATTTCGACCATGAAGGTCGATTCGCCCTGCGAAATGTTGTCCGACGCGCCCACGCGGGTGAAGATCTTGTCTACGACCCCGATGTGCGCCTCTGCGGCCGGCACGTAGCTGCCGATCTGGGCCATCAGCACGATGAGCGCCGTCTGGCGCAGAATGGCCGACTTACCCGACATGTTGGGACCGGTGATGACGACGATCTGTTGCGAGGAGTCGTCCAGCAGCACGTCGTTGGGGATGTATTCTTCGCCCACTCTCATCAGCGTTTCGATGACCGGATGACGTCCCGCGCGGATGTCGATCGTCTGCGAATCGTTCACGTCGGGACGACAGTAGTTGCGTTCGACGGCCTGTGAGGCGAATCCCAGCAGGCAGTCCATCCGGGCGATGACCGAGGCGTCGGTCTGTATCCGGCCGACGTATTGCGCGAGCTCGGCCAGCAGCGCGGCGAAAAGCTCCTGTTCGAGCACCAATATGCGGCTCTCGGCGCCCAGAATCTTCTCTTCGTATTCCTTCAGCTCGGCCGTGATGTAGCGTTCGGCTCCCGTGAGCGTCTGCTTGCGGATCCATTCGGACGGCACTTTGTCCTTGTAGGTGTTGCGCACTTCGATGTAGTAGCCGAAAACGTTGTTGAAGCTGATCTTGAGCGACGGGATGCCCGTGGCTTCGCTTTCCCGCCGCTGGATGTCCGACAGGATTTCCTTGCCGTGCGAGGCGATGTTGCGCAGGTCGTCCAGCTCGATGCTGACGCCGGGGGCGATGACGCCTCCCTTCTGGATTTGGTTCGACGGGTCGGGGTAGATTTCCCGGTCGATCTTTTCGCGGACGCTCAGGCACAAGTCCAACCGGGCGGCCATTTCCTGCAACGGCGCCTTGTCCGAGGCTTCGAGCCGGTTTTTGATCTTTTCGATGGCGAACAGCGCGTGCTTGAGCTGCACCACTTCGCGCGGGGAGACCCGTCCCACGGCGATTCTCGAAATGATCCGTTCCAGATCGCCTACCGTGTCGATCTGCTCGCACAGCGTTTCGCGCAGCGAGGCGTCCCCGATGAACAGCCCGACGGTTTCGGCCCGGCTGTTGATCCTGTCGATGTCCTTGAGCGGCAGCGAAATCCATCGGCGGAGCAGCCGCGCGCCCATCGGCGAGGAGGTCCTGTCCAGCACGTCGAACAGCGAGCAGCCTTCCTGCCCGCCGTTGGCCGTGAAAAGTTCCAGATTGCGGATCGAGAACCGGTCGATCCACACGTAGCGGTCCTCGTCGATGCGGGCGATCGACGAGATGTGCTTGGTGTTGCGGTGTTCGGTAAATTCCAGATAGTAGAGGATGGCGCCCGCCGCGACGACCGCTTCGGGCATCCGGTCGATGCCGAACCCTTTGAGCGAGGTCGTGCCGAACTGGGCCAGCAGCTTTTCCCGTCCGGCGCCGAGCTCGAACATCCACGGATCGAGCCGGTAGGTGTAGTGCTTGGTACCGAACGCTTCCTCGAATTCCTTCTCGTACCCTTTGGGGTAGATCACCTCCTTGGGCGAGAGGTTGGCCAGCAGCTTGTCGACGTAGGCGTTGTTGCCGTCGGCCGCGAAAAATTCGCCCGTGGAGACATCCAGAAACGACACGCCGGTCTTCTTTTTGCCGAAGTAGACCGAGGCGAGAAACGTGTTTTCCTTGCAGCAGAGGATGTTGTCGCTGTACGATACGCCCGGCGTGACGAGTTCGATCACGCCCCGCTTGACGATTTTCTTCGTCGTCTTCGGGTCTTCGAGCTGTTCGCAGATCGCCACCCGCTCGCCGGCCCGCACCAGTTTGGGCAGGTATGTGTCGACGGCGTGGTAGGGAAAGCCCGCCAGTTCGACGGACGAGGCCGACCCGTTGGCCCTTTTGGTGAGCGTGATGCCCAGTATCTTGCTGGCCCGGATGGCGTCGTCTCCGAACGTTTCGTAAAAGTCGCCCACCCGGAACAGCAGAATCGCGTCGCCGTGCACTGCCTTGATGCTGTAATATTGCTTCATGAGCGGTGTTTCGACGTATTTTTTCTCTTTAGCCAAAATGTTATTAAATTTTGATGAATCGCGGGGTAAAAATAATCATTTCGGCTCGAAAAACCGTTCGTCGAAGTTGATAAAATATAATTTTTCGGTCGCCCGCGTCAACGCGGTGTAGAGCCAGCGCAGCAGGTCGCGGGAGATGGTCTCCTCGCCGAAAAGCATTTTGTCGACGAATACGCAGCGCCATTGTCCTCCCTGGGCCTTGTGGCACGTAACGGCATAGGCGAACTTGACCTGCATGGCGTTGAAGTAGGGATTTTCGCGGACCTCCTTGTACCGTTTGGCTTTGGACGGTATGTCGGCATAGTCTTCGGCCACGGCGAAGAAGAGCCTGTCGGCCTGTTCGCGCGTCAGCGAAGGGGATTCGCTCGACAGCGTGTCGAGCAGCACCTTGCCTTCGAGCTCCATGTCGTCGTAGTCGGGAAACCGCAGCCGGGCATGGGCGAAGCGGAATCCGTAGAAATCCTCGAATTTGCGGATGTGCAGCAGGTCGGCCGTGTCGCCGTTGGCGATGAAGTCGGCCTTGCACTCCTCCTCCTTGTCGGTGTAGTGGTAGTTGTTCTTGACGATCATCAGCCGGTCGCCCGATTCGATCTCCTCTTCGGCGAAGAGCACGTGGCGCCGGATGGCTTCGTTGAAACGGTTGGCCCGTTTGTTCGAACGGGTGATAATGACCGTCTCCTCGCGTCCGTAGCGGTCGTAGGCGTCTTGGATCGCTTCGAGAATCTCGCCTCCCTCGACGGCTTCGACGTCCTCGAACGAGGTGTCGAACATCGGGATGTCGACGATCCCGGCTTCGAGCATGCAGCGTACCAGCGTGGCGTTGAACAGAATGCCCGACCGGTCGCTTTGCCGGACCACGTCGTCCATCGACACGGTCTCGGTCGGGGCGTATCCGCGCATGTATTCCGCATCGAGGGCCGGACTCTCATCCAGTCCCACGGGCGGAAGCTGGGCCGTGTCGCCCACGAGCACGAGCCGGCAGCCCGATCCCTGCCGGATGTAGGCGATCAGGTCGTCGAGCAGTCGGCCCGAACCGAACGACGATCCCTCCGGCGAGAAGTTCGACAGCATCGAGGCTTCGTCCACGATGAACACGGCATCTTTCTCCTTGTTGTAATTGAGCGAAAAGCGGGCGTCGGCCGTGGCGAGCGACCGCTGCCGGTAGATTCTTTTGTGGATCGTGTAGGCTTTCTGTCCGGCGTATCGGCTCATCACCTTGGCCGCCCGTCCGGTCGGAGCCAGCAGCATAGACCTCAGACGCAGTTCGGAGAGCGTCCTGACCAGCGCCGCGATGAGCGAGGTTTTTCCCGTGCCCGCGTAGCCGTTGAGGATGAAGATCCGTTCCGAAAACCCTTCCGAAAGGAACGCGGAAAGACGCTCCACGACGTTTTTTTGTCCCGGAGTTGGCTCGAATCCGAAATTCTTGTAAATTTGGGAGGCGATATGGTCTGCGAGCATAGGCGGTTTTCGGTTTGACGGAAGTCCGGTGTGCGGGCTATTCCGATACAAATTTAATCGAAATTCGGCGACGGAAAAATTCCTTTCGCAGCGTGCGTTCGCACGGAGCCGCCCGCCGAGGAGGGAGAAGAGACGATTTATGGAGAGAACGAAAGAGACTCGCGCATGCCTGCTCGTGTCCGACGATGCGATACGTTACTGTACGGGCCGCGGGGGCAGAATCCTCCGCACGGGCCGTATCGGGCGGCGCGAGAACGTGACGGAGGCCTTGCGGGCGGTTTCGGAGCTTTTCCCGGAGGGGGAGGCTCCGCAGGTGTGCCTGCTGGCCGATACCGACCGCGTATGCTTGATTCCGCAGGAGTGGTTCGAGCGCGAGGATGCCGACCGCTCTCTGGCCCTCGGAGGGATCGCCGCCCGTCCGTCCGACGAGCTGGTCGTTACGGAACCCGTCGCGGGCATCGTCGCGGCGATGTACGTCGGAGCGGAGCCGTGGCCGGCGGTGCGGACGCTTTTTCCCGGAGCCCGCGTCGTCCATCCGTTGCAGGTGGCGGCGGCGTGGCGGCGGACTTCGAAACCGTCCGTCGAGGCTTTCCTGTGCGGAGGGCGGGTCCATCTGAATGTTTCGGCCGGCGGCCGGACGATCTGTGCGCGGACGCAGCCCTGCCGGAGCGAAGCCGACCTGCTCTACTACCTGAACCGGTTGCGGATCGAGTATCCGGACCTGAAGTTCCGCATCGGAATCTGCGGTGAGGGTGCGCACGAAGCCGCGAAGGCGGCCTCACGCCGTTTTCCCCGCGTATCCGTGTTGCGGATGTCCTCGCGCGGAGCGGGCAAAGACGCCGCCGCGGAGTATCTGCCCTTAATGAGAGTCTGCCATGAGAATTATTAGCGGCATCCACCGGGGGCGCATCATCCAGCCTCCCAAGAACCTGCGGGCCCGTCCCACGACGGATTTCGCCAAGGAAAACCTGTTCAACGTGCTTTCCTCCCGTATCGGTATCGAGGGAGCCGAGGTGCTCGACCTCTTTTCCGGAACGGGGTCCATCAGTTACGAGTTCGCTTCGCGCGGAGCCGCCTCGGTCGTTTCGGTCGAGATCAATGCGATCCATCACCGTTATATAAAGGAGACGGCCCGGAAATTCGGCTTCGGGAACCTTTTCGCCGTCAAGGCCAATTGTTTCCTCTATCTGAAAAGTTGCACCAAGCGGTTCGACATCGTCTTCGCCGATCCTCCCTACGACATACAGGGCAGCGAGACGATTCCCGACACGGTGTTCGAACGGGGACTGTTGCGTCCGGGCGGATGGCTCGTTTTCGAACATTCCGCGAAGATGGATGTGAGCGGACATCCAAATTTCTATGAAAGAAGAGTTTACGGCAGTGTCAATTTCTCCATTTTCCGCCAGTCGTCGGATCGGGAGCAAAAAAATGATAAAAAAGTCGTTCCGGATTTTGGAGAATAAAAAAATCGCCTTATCTTTGCATCGCAATCGGGAAGGAAGACGGAACGGTTGCGAAAATGAACGGTGTGGTAGTTCAGCTGGTTAGAATGCCTGCCTGTCACGCAGGAGGTCGCGAGTTCGAGTCTCGTCCATACCGCAGAAAGGAGATGTGTGAGCATCTCCTTTTTTGTCGTCGTGCGTTTCCGTTACCGAGCGGCGGAAGGTTTTTGCGGGGAGGGCGAGTCGGCAAGAGCCGATAACGGGCCGGCGACGGCTGCCCGATTTTCCGTGCCGGGTCCGTGCGGGTGCGCGCGATGTGCGGCGTCCGGCGTTCGAACCTTCGGGGGCGAATGGTTCGCTCTCTGTCGGAACGGAAAACGATGCCGGAGCGGACGACCGGCAGCCGCGGTTCCGCCCGTTCTACAAGGTCCGTTTTCCGAAGTCCGGACGCGGGGCGAGCATTCTTTTCTCCTTGTTTGTCGTATGCGTCGCGTCGTGGGGACGATCCCGCCGGCGCGGGAGCGATGGGGCGAACGGTCGTTTTTCGGCGCCCGGTCTTCGTATGGCGTTCGAAAATCGTATTTTTGTCCGACGATCCCGCTCCGGTCCGAGGTCTTGTTTCGTATGAAAGAGGCGCTGCGGCGTTTTCCCCGAAGCGGAAGGCGGCGGACGGAACGCGGGAAACGTGCGGGAGGATGCGGACACGGTCCTTCCTTGTGTATCTAAATGTATGGATCGTAAAACCGGAGAGAGTATGTCCGAATTCAGAGAAGTAAGGCGCCGGGACCGGATATGGGACGAGGCGGAGGCGCGGCGGTTGCTCGCGCAGGGCGAGTACGGTTTTCTGGCGATGAACGGCATCGGCGGATACGCTTACGGCGTTCCGCTCAGCTATGTCTACACGGGCGACCGGATTTACTTTCATTGTGCTCCGCAGGGGTATAAGTTGGAATGTCTTGCGGCCGATGCCCGCGTCTGTTTTTGCGTCGTGGGGCGTACCCGCGTCGTGCCGCAGGACTTTACGACGGCCTACGAAAGCGCGATGGCGTTCGGCCGCGTCGTCAGCGGTCTGTCCGATGCGGAGAAGGCCGAAGCGCTCGACGGGCTGGTGCGCAAATACTGTCCCGACCACGTCGCCCGTTCGAAAACCTACATCGCCCGTTCGTTCGCCCGGACGAACGTGTTGCGGCTCGACATAGAGCATGTTACGGGCAAGTGCAAACGAATGAAAGAATACGACGATGAAAAGAATCGAACCGACTCAAATTGCCGATAACCCGATCGAGGCGATCGGTCGCGAGTGGATGCTCGTGACGGCCGGCGACCAAGAGAGTTTCAATACGATGACCGCTTCGTGGGGCGGGACGGGGTACTTGTGGAACCGCCCCGTTGTCTTCGTCTTCGTGCGGCCGGAGCGCTATACCTATGAATTTATCGAGCGGCGGGATGCCTTCACGCTCTCTTTTTTAGGACCGGAATACCGCGAAGCCTACCGCATCTGCGGGTCGAAATCGGGACGCGATACGGACAAGGTGGCCGAAGCCGGACTGACGCCCTTCCCGACCGAGGCGGGGAATATCGCTTTCGAGCAGGCCCGGCTGACGCTCGAATGCCGGACGCTCTACGCCGGGGCGCTCAGCGAAGGACTGTTCGTCGATCCGACGATCTATCCGAAATGGTACGGCGGAGCCCGCGGCGGCGATCATAAGATGTACATCGCCGAAATTCTCCGCTGCTGGACCCGGTAGGGATTCAGGGTGGATGCCCGACGGATAACCTTTGGGGCTTCTGTGGCCGACGGAAGCGATTCCGGGAGTGTTTTCGGTGCGGAAGTCGTTTTGTGTCCGGATATAAATAAGGGCCGGACGGTCGTCTCACGGTCGCGTCGGCGACGGGGCGCTTGTCTGTCACGATCCTATTTCCGTCCGGGAGTTCTCGTTGCAGCCGGCGTCCAAACCCGCGCCACCCGTCCGGACCATTGACGGAGTCGGCATGTCCCGCCGAAATTTTCGTTTCTTGCGGCGATGCGACGGTCCCGTACGCTCGGCTCGGCGCTCTTTTCGAGCCTGCCGGAGAGGGCCGTTGCAGGATAGGGCGATTGTCGAGCCTCGCGTTTTCGGATGTTCGGCTTTCGTCCGTTCGTTCCGCACGGCGGTCGGTGCTTTTCGGCCAGTGCGTTTTCTGTCGGCGGAGTCGGGCCGGAAGCAGAGTGCGGGCGCTCAACGTGTTTCCGGACGAAAGAATCGCAACAATTTTTTTATTTTCAGGAAAATCGCTATCTTTGCGAGCCCGTCGAAGCGGGCATGGATCACATAAACAAACAAGTATTAATTCTTTAAACGTAAAAAAGTGGAGTCATTAAGCTACAAAACGATTTCCGTCAATGCGGCGACCGCGACCAAGGAATGGGTTCTGATCGACGCGACGGATATGGTATTGGGCCGTCTTGCTTCTCAGGTCGCCAAGATCCTGCGCGGTAAGAACAAGCCGAGTTTCACTCCCCACGTCGATTGCGGAGACAACGTCATCGTTATCAACGCCGAGAAAGTGAAGCTCACCGGTAACAAACTCACGGACAAACAGTATGTCCGCCATTCGGGCTATCCGGGAGGCGTGCGGCTGACCACCCCTGCCGAGTACCTCAAGAAGAAACCCGAATTCATCATCGAGAAAGCCGTGAAGGGCATGCTTCCGCGTACCCGTCTGGGAGCCGCTCAGTTGCGTAACCTGAAGGTTTATGCCGGAGCCGAACATCCCCACGCCGCTCAAACTCCGAAAACCGTCAAATTAAACGAGATCAAGTAATGAGTATGGAAGTTGTAAACACCGTTGGACGTAGAAAAGCTGCTGTCGCCCGCGTTTACGTGAAGCCCGGCAAAGGTGAGATTACCATCAACCAGAGACCGCTGGCCACTTACTTTCCGTTGGAAATTTTCCAGTATGTCGTCAAACAGCCGTTGCTGGTGACCAACACGGCCGAAAATTACGACATCACCATCACCCTCGACGGGGGCGGAATCAAAGGTCAGGCCGAAGCCGCCCGTCTGGGCATCGCCCGTGCGCTGTGCGCCATCGACGCCGAAATGCGTCCGGTTCTCAAGAAGAACGGCTTCATGACGCGCGACCCGCGCGAGGTTGAACGTAAGAAACCCGGTCAGCCCGGAGCACGCCGCCGGTTCCAGTTCAGCAAACGTTAATCCTTACGTTCGCCATGCACAGAGCGGGAACAAATGCCGGAGACTGCGCCTCGTCGCACTACTCCGTTATTGCCCCTCTGCGGAAAACCGCGGGGATTGTCCCCCGGACACTACCGCTGCGGTTGAAGGAAAGAGAATTTTAATCAGAGATTTATTAACGATCAGAAAACAATGTCAAGAACTGATTTTAATCAATTGCTGGAGGCCGGTGCTCATTTCGGCCACCTGAAAAGAAAATGGAATCCCAAAATGGCTCCCTATATCTTCATGGAGAAAAACGGGATTCACATCATCGACCTTCACAAAACGGTGGTGAAGATCGATGAAGCCGCCGCAGCCTTGAAACAGATCGTCAAAAGCGGTCGCCGCGTGCTTTTCGTCGCCACGAAAAAGCAGGCCAAGGACGTCGTAGCGGAAACGGTTGCCGCCGTGAACATGCCCTACGTGACGGAACGTTGGCCGGGCGGCATGCTTACAAACTTCCCCACTATACGCAAAGCTGTCAAGAAAATGGCTACCATCGACAAATTCACGGCCGACGGTACCTATGACAACTTCTCCAAACGAGAAAAACTCCAGATCAGCCGTCAGCGTGCCAAACTCGAAAAGAACCTCGGTTCCATCGCTGACCTGACCCGCCTTCCGGCCGCCATTTTCGTGGTGGACGTGCAGAAGGAAGCCAATGCGGTCAAAGAGGCCAAACGCCTCAATATCCCCGTCTTTGCAATGGTTGATACTTGCTGTGATCCGACAGATATCGATTACGTTATTCCTGCAAACGACGACGCGACCAAATCCATCGCAGTGGTTCTCGAAGCCGTTACCGCCGCTATCGCCGAAGGGCTGACCGAACGCAAGCTGGAAAAGGAAAAAGAAGCCGCCGAAGCTCCCAAAAAGGAAGACAGAGAGGCCAAACCCCGCATCCGGAAAGTCGTTAAGGCCGAATCCGCCAAAGCGCCCGCGGCCGAAGCCGTCGAAACGCCCGCAGCGGCCGAGGCTCCCGCAGCCGAAGCAGCGGCCGAGTAGTTCGTCAATACTTTAAAAACTGAAATTATCATGGAAATAAAAGCTGCCGATGTCGCCAAGCTCCGCAAGATGACCGGAGCCGGCATGATGGACTGCAAGAAAGCGCTCATCGAAGCCGAAGGCGACTATGCCAAAGCACAGGATATCATTCGCGAAAAAGGTAAGCTCGTCGCCGCCAAACGCGCCGACCGCACGGCTACCGAAGGCGTCGTGGTTTCCAAAATCGTCGGACAGAAAGGCTATATGCTCTGTCTGGCCTGCGAAACCGACTTCGTGGCCAAAAACTCCGAGTTCTCGGCCACGGCCGAAGAAATCCTCGACATCGCCATTGCCGCCGATGCGGCCGACCTCGATGCGCTGAACGCCGTCGCTACGGACGGACGTACCGTCGCCGACAAGGTGACCGAAAAATCGGGTCAGACCGGCGAAAAGGTCGAACTGACCTACTATGCCAAGATCGAGGCCCCGATGTGCGTGACGTATATCCACACCAACCACAAGCTCGGAACGCTGATCGGCTTCAACAAGGAGATCGCGATGGAAACGGCCAAGGACGTAGCCATGCAGGCTGCCGCCATGGCGCCCATTTCGATCAGCCGCGAAGACGCCGATCCCGCCGTGATCGAACATGAACGCGCCATCGGTCGCGAACAGGCCCGTCTGGACGGCAAGCCCGAAGCGATGCTCGACAAGATCGCCGAAGGCAAGGTCAACAAGTTCCTGACCGAAAATACGCTGCTCAACCAGCCGTTGGTCAAGAACAACAAGCTGTCGGTAGGCGCCTATATCAAACAGGCCGATGCCGAAGCGACGGTCGTTGCCTACAAGCGTTTCTCGCTGAACGACTAATGTGTCGTGCGGGACGGCGAAGCCTTTGAGAAGGCTTTCGGCGAGTCCGCTCCTTACGAAAACACCCCTGCCGGAACCCATTCCGGCAGGGGTGTTTTCCTTTCGGTGCGTTCGTGGAGCAGAATGCGACGAGGCGTGCGCATACTGCGGTTTCGCGCCGGGAAACGGCCGTCTGTCGACAATCGGGAGGGCAGGACAGGGTGGCGTCCGGATGCCCCGTCTCGCGTCTCGTTCCGCAGCCGCGGCTTTCTGTCGCTACGGACCTCGTTCGTGTGCCGTCTTGTCCGGCGCTCGGTCTGTTCCACGATGCCGGGGGTATCTTGCGGAGAGGCCGTGCGGCAGAGGGGAGAAGAGGCGCTCGTCGCCGCGTGCCGTTCGGCGTTTTCGGCCTTTTGGAGAGCTTGTCCGCACCTCCTGCGAGGGCTCTGCACGGTACGAAAAAAGGATAAATAAATGCCGCGATTTATTGTCGAATTGAAAAAAAAGGTTTAAATTTGGTTCTTGATCCGAAGATGCAGATCGTCCGGATCGCTCGAATAACGACTACTAAAACTCAATTATCTTAAACACTAAAAAAAAAATCTATGAAAAAGTACCTGAAACTGAGCTTCTTGGCTCTCTTCTTGTCGGCGGTGGCTTTGACCTCCTGCAAGGATGACGAAGAAAAAGGCCATCCCAATCCGCTCGTCAGCGCGGAAGTTATAGGTGCGGACGCCGATGTTTCCATCGATCAGGAGAAGAAAGAGATTACCGTCGTTTTCTATCAGTATTACGATCTGGGCAGCATCCAGATGAAATTCACGCTGGTCGAAGGTGCCCATATGGATACTCCGTATTACAATAACACCCCGACGCTGGATTTGGGCTCCAACCCGGCGATCGTTATCATGTCGGGCGACAAGCTCATCGGCTACACGATCAACTGCGTTCAGGATTACGGTCTGATCGGTCTGAAGGCTTCTTCCGAAGGCGTCGACGCCGATGTGAAAATTTCGCATGCGCCCGATGCCGAAGGAAAAGGAACCGTTCTGGTGACTTTCTCCGACGGTATCGACCTGAGTGCCGTCAATGTACAGTTCCAACTGGGTACCGGTAGCTCGCTGGTCGCTCCTGCGGGCGAAACGACCGCTGTGGTCGATCTGAAGAAACTCCGCGAGATCACGGTAAAGTCCGAACGCGGCGGTGAAAAGACCTATAACGTGCGTACCGTTGTCGATCTGGGCTTCACGGTGGCCGGCGGTTTCACCGAAGTCAGCGACGAATACGACATTCCCTCGTACATGAAGCTCTACAAGAAGGACGAAGCCGGCCAGCCGATCTTCTACGTGCTGGTAGCCAACCACCGCGCTGCATTCTCCGTGATGAGCAACGGTTTCGACAATCTGACGACGATCCCCGATTTCTATGCTCAGGATCCCAAGGCTATGGCCATCATCAACGGTAGCGCTACGCAGAATCTCGCTGTCGTAGACGGCAAGATCGCCGTGGAAGATAAACTGAATCAGGGAAAAGCCACGCTCGGTATCATGGAAGACGGTACTTTCCTGTTCGGCGACTACACGATTGCAGACAACGGCGACGTGCTGATTCAGGGTAACCCCGTGAAATATGCGCTCTACGGAACGCAGTTGACGATCACCGCAGGAGCCAAAGGCGGCGATGCCTCGGCCGACAAGAACGCCCGTGCGTCGATCGGTGTGACGGCCGACAACAACGTCGTGTTCGGCGTATGCCAGAAATACGAAGCTTCCGAAGGTACGACGGTCAGCGGTATGCGCGACGTGATGGCCGACTTCGGTTGCGTGAACGCCATCGACCTGCAGGCCGGTAGCGGCGCTTGCCTCTATGTAGGCGGCCAGCCGACGATCGCTTCGACCAAAGGTCCCGATTTCTTCAAGGAAATCGGCTGCTGTGCGGTGCTGAAATAAGCGTTGTTGAGTCAGAATTCGAAAGCGGACGGTCCGGGACCGTCCGCTTTTCGTTTGTTTTTATGGAAAAATTCGTATATTTGACTCAAAGAATCGGCTTCGCCGGCGCGAACCGGGCTTGCGCCCTACATTCGCTTTTCTTTTCGTCGAATAATTGACGGATATATTTGACTCAAAGAATCGGCTTCGCCGGCGCGAACCGGGCTTGCGCCCTACATTCGCTTTTCTTTTCGTCGAATATATTGACGGATATATTTGACTCGAAGAATCGGCAGTCGTACAGGGCTTTCGCTCGATGTTCGCCGTTCTTTTGGCCGGATATGATTGTATTCGGCTCAGGGAACCGGCTCTGCCGTCGCTTCGGGGAAAGCCCGCAGCGCGGACGTTTCGTATCGAATATGTGCCCGTATCGACTAAAATAAACCCGAATCTATTGCCGGATTGGGAAAAATAAATTAACTTTGATATTGATATTGTAACCAAATGATTTCATTATACTTCAATTAAAAACCTTGTTTATGAAAAAGTACCTAAAACTCAGTGCTTTGTGTCTGCTCTTTTCTGCAGTGGCCATGGTTTTCGGCTCTTGTAAGGATGACGATCCGGGGGTAGCCGATCCGTTGCTGGGGCTCTCTATCGACGTAGGCGAGCTGGCGGAAGGCGTCGTGCCTCCGCGTGTGGAAGTCGATCAGGCCAACAAATTGATCACTGTTACGCTCTCTCAACCGTTGGATCTGACGAATGCGAAGGTCAAGTTCGATCTCGTCGACGGCGCTTCGCTCTATAGCCCGTATGTCACCAACCCCGTCATGATGGACCTCTCGACCGAAAACGGCGTGGTCATCAGCACGGGCGACAACCTCGTTTTCTATAAGATCGTTTCGTTCGTCGATTGGGCTCTGACGGATTTCAAAGCCACTACCAACGGTGTCGAAGGCGCTGTGACGATCAACCAGTCGCAATCTCTGATCGCCATCTACTTCCCCGATCCGAACATCGACCTCAAGAACGTGAACGTCGAAATGACGCTTTCCGAATCGACTACGCCGGTCGATCCCGCTTCGACGACGGCCGTGATGGACCTGACCGCCGACACGACCTATATCAAGCTGAACAACCAGTTCGTCGGTGAAATGTTCTACAAGGTGGTTTGCTGGTACAACCTTTCGGGTGGCGAAGTGCTCAACATCGGTGCGAGCGACGTGAACATCGTCAAGGGCGACGACGGCGTCTATACGCTGACCACGACCGGCTCGGAACCCATGTTCTGGACGCAGAACTTCCAGGTAGGTTATCCCGGTCACATGCTTGCGTTCGAATATCGTTCGACCGCCGACATCAAAGGCAATAAAGTCAGCCTCGACCTGAGCGACAAGGAAGTGACGCTGGGTTGCTATGACCTCGAATCGACGACCGAATGGAAACGTTATGCGATCGACCTGACGACCATTATCCGCAATGCCGATCAGGCTGTTCCCGGATACTCCGCCAACTTCGTACTCGGCGAGACGGAACCCGGTACCGAAATCGAAATCCGTAACGTTCAGGTGCGTGAAAGAACGGCTTCCGAGCTCAAGAGACGCAAAGAAGGCTGCCGTATTTTCTTCCCTGCTGCGGACGGCGGAGCTCACAACGTGACCTGCTCGATCGAATCGGACGACGATGACGAGGAATACAATACCTACTGCTTCACGGTAACGAACCTCGGCGACCCGTACTATCACTCTTCGGGCAAGTCGAACAACTCGACGATCGAACACACGCAGGTTTACTACGACTACAAGTGCAACCAGAAGTTCCACTTCCAGTTGTTCTTCCGCGAAGTCGGCGGTTGGGAAGCGAACCTGCCCACGGTACAGGCTACCGACATCTGGGTGGCTGTTCACGTGGATTGGACGGATGCCGTCGAAAAGAAATTCAAACAGTTCCCCGATGCAGGTAACCACGCGATGCGTCTCGACATCGACGGTTTGGCCGCTACGGGATCGGTTTACCTCCGTGACCTTCGCATGGAAAGACCGGATAACGAAGAAGTTCCGCAGTAATGCGAAATTGAAAAGACGACTACTTATCGGAGAGGGCGCTTCACAGGAAGCGCCCTCTTTTTGTTTTTGACCGTCGTATCTTTCGATGTGCCGATGTTTCGGGCTGCCGTGACCGAATCTGTCCGCAGGTGCTCGCAGCTGAGAACTTCGTGTCCGGATTGTCTTGTTGACGAGGGGGAAAGACTGCCGTCCGGAAGGGGGGGGACGTGCGAGTTTTCGTCGGTGTGTCGAAATATGGAGGCGTGAAACACTTTTCATGGCAGTATTTTTTAAGTGAAACAATCGGATCAAAAGTTCACTATGCAATGACCATTATGTCGCTCAGATAGTGTCCCATAATTGTTTTAAGATCGATGTCCTCAGCTTAATAGATGCCAACAGTCTTCCGTCTTTTTAAGAACTTAGTGCAAAGGTGATATTGTTTTCCGTTAAAACAAAACGCATCAACTTTGTATGTAATTGATTGACAATATTTTGGTGCGCTAAAGTATATAATTGGGCTCTGTTTTACAGGGGCGATATGAATATGCGGCTTGCGGCCGCAAAGGGTTGCGACGGATTTTTAAATGGTATTCCGAACGTCGGTATATCCGGGGATAGGGTTCCGGCGGGAAAAAGGCGGAAGGAAATGGGGAAGGGAACTGAAAGAGCCGTGAAGGCGTTGATGATGAGGGAGGAAAGAGGAAAGAGGAAAGAGGAAAGAGGAAAGAGGAAAGAGGTCTCCCTTAGTCCGTAACCGCTTGTATTTCGTCCCTTTCCACGTACCACAGGAAGCCTCGTACCGTCCGGTAGCCCATTTGTCGGAGCAGATCCATGTATTCGCCGACCTGCCGGACGTGCCGGTTGGTTTTGCGAAGGCCGAACTTATAGTCGATCACGACGGCTTCCGTGCCTTTGAGCAGCACGCGGTCGGGGCGCCGGATGCCCGACTGTCCGGGGACGATGATGTCGTTTTCGTTGCGTACGACGGTCCACCGCGGATCGAACCACGAGGCGACCGTCGGGTCGTCGAGAGCCGTTTCGAGTTTTTTGCGGACGTTCTCGGCTTCGGGCTCCGAAATCTGGCCGCTGTCTCTCATCTGGCGGAGTTGCGGTCCGATCTGCGTCCGGTCGGCGATGTTTTCCAGCAGCTTGTGCATGATGATGCCGTGGTTGCGCGGGGAGAGCACCGGAGCGGGTGCCTCGCCCTCGTCCTCCTGCGGAAAATAACGCTGGCTGCCGAGTCGGAACCGGAGCCGGGCCCCTATTTTGCGGGACGGGTACGGCGTCGGGGCTGTCGGAGCGTCGGCTTGTCGGACAGCGGGACTGAGCGGTGTCCCGAAATCGAAGATGCGCCCTTGATCGGTTTCGCGGACCGTACCGGTCATGTCGCCGAGCGCGACCGTGTCGTCCGGTCCTGTTTCCAATGCGCCGACAATCAGTTCATTGATGCGTGAAGACGCACTCTTCCCGACGCGCGGCACGACGATGTGGAGTTCTTCTTCGGCTCGTGTGACGGCCACGTAAAAGAGGTTGATGTTATCGATGTGCGAAAGGACCGTTTCTTTGAAGCTGTCTTCGGCGAAGGCCGACCGGGCCAACGCGTTGCCCCAGTTCACCGGGACGGTGCCCAACCGGTCGAACGGCTCCTGCCGGCTCCGGACCCATGTCAGGTTGCCTGTTTTGGGGGCGAGGCTCCAGTTGCAGTAGGGCAGTACGACGGCTTTGTACTGTAAGCCTTTGGCTTTGTGTACGGTGATGACGGTGATGGCGTTGCGGGTCCGCGGCAGGCTGATGGACTGGCTGCGTCCCGTTTCGTCCCACCATTTGAGAAACAGCGGGATGTCGGCGATTTTCGAGGTGCTGAACGCATGGATCTGTTCCTGCATGGCCTGCAGGTAGGCTACCTCCTGTGCCTGTTCGTTCAGCCGGTAGCGCAGCAGAATCTCCTCGAAAGCCTCCTCGATGGAAAGCAGACACAGGCGGCCGACGAAGTCTTTTTCCTCTCCGGAAAGCGGGCGTTCCATCGGTTCGCCCAGATAGCGGTTGTAGACGGCCCTTTTGACGGAGTCGTCGCCTTCGGAGGCCAGCCGGAGCACGGCGGCGATGAAACTCGCGGTGTCGGAATGGCCGATTTGCAGCGCCTCCTGCGTGACGACGTCGTAGCGGTACGGCGCGTCGGGGCAGGCGGCCTTGCGGTCGAGCAGCGCTTGGGCGATGGCCGACCCCTGCGGGTTCGTGCGCACCAGCACGGCGATGTCGCCTGCTTCGTACCCTCGCTGCTGCAATTCTTCGATGGCCCGGACGGCCAGTTCGGTTTCGCTCTGCGTCTTGGGATCGTACTCGTATATTCGTACGTGCCCGCCGGACGATTCCTTGTGGCATCGCTGCTCGTGGCGGCGATAGGCGGTCGCGAGCATGCCGCGCAGGCTGTGGAGGACTTCCGGCGAGAGCAATCCCTGCTCGCAGGCCTCCTCCATCCGGGCGTCCATTCGGGCACTGTCCGTCCCGACGCAGGCCCCGACGATCCGGTTGTTGAACTCCACGACGGTCCTCAGGCTGCGGTAGTTCGTCTCCAGCGTCGCCTCTTCGGGGGCCCCGAACCGTTCGCCGACGCGGTGGCCGAGAATCCGCCAGTCGCCGCCCCGCCAGCGGTAGATCGACTGTTTGACGTCCCCGACCAGCAGCACGGGCGAATCCTCGGCTTGCGCTACGGCGTTTTCGAGCAGCGGGACGAAATTTTCCCACTGTTGCATCGAGGTGTCCTGAAATTCGTCGATCATAAAGCGGGAAAAGACGTTGCCCGCCTTCTCGTAAATGAACGGCGTGTCGTTGTCGCCGATCAGCCTGTGCAGGATCGCGTTGGTTTCCGATATGGGGACGAGGTTCTGTTCGGTGCATATTTCGGCGACCTTGTCGGAGAGATCGTTCAGCAGGGCGAAACTGCGGTAATTCTCCTGTACGAGCCGTGCGGTGGTCATCAGACGGACATTGCTGTCGTAGATCGAACAGAGCTTTTCGAGCAGCGGGCGCAGGGCGGGGACGAGGGCGGTGATTTCGCCTTTTCGCGGCGACCGGGCCGGTACCCATTTGGCGTCGGAGGAGAGTGCGTCGCACACGCGTTTGCCGTAGGGTTCCGTCTGTCCTGCGGCCGTTTTGACGAAGTAACCCACGCAGCCCTGTTTGCCGTAGGCGAAGTCGTCGACCGATACGCCGGCCGAGGCGATCAGCGAGAGGGCTTCCGAGGCGGTCTGCCGCATGGAGGCTTCCGCCGCCCGGCTTTTGCCGACCAGCTCCCCCACGATCCGCACCAGCTCCTCGCCGGAGGGCGAATCCCCGGCGACGGTCCTGTATTGCTCTTTGAAGAGCTCCTGCCCCAGTTTCGATATTTCGCTGCGGATGTCCCATTGGCCGTTGCGTTCGATTTTCTCTTCGGCGAAGCGGATCACCCAGTCGCGGAGCCGACGGTTCACGGCGATTTCGTCGATCATGCGGTCGGTGGCGCTTTCGAGCAGCGTGTCGGTCTGGAGTTCGAGGTTGTAGCGGATGTCGATGCCCAGTTCCTTGATGAAAGAGCGGATGATGCGTTGGAAAAACTTGTCGATCGTCACGACTGTGAAACGGCTGTAGTCGTGCAGAATCTTCGTGCGGGCCTCCACGGCGCGGCTGCGGATCGTCTCCGGGGCGAGGTCCAGTTCCTTTTCCAGCAGGGCGAGGTACCCGCCCCGTCCTTCGGCCAGCGCGTTGAGTTCGGAGACGATGCGCTGTTTCATCTCTTCGGTGGCCTTGTTGGTGAACGTGACGGCCAGAATGTGACGGTACGAGCCCGGCGAGGCGATCACGTTGCGAATGTATTCATAGGCCAGCCGATAGGTTTTCCCCGACCCGGCCGAGGCTTTCAGGATTTTTATTTTTCCCATGTAACAAAAGGCTCATCCGTGCGTTAAAGATAAATAAAAGATTGCCAAACCCGCATAAAATACTATTTTTGTGTGTTGAAAAAAGGAAAGCCATGAAGAAATCTTTTGTATTGGCCGTGTGCCTGTTTTTGGGGGCGGTCGCTTTCGGTCAGCAGATCAAGAGCGGCGACACGCTCACGTTCGACCGGGTCGAATTTTTGGGCAACATGATTGTCCGGTTGCTCCGCTCCGATACGGCCCGTATCGCGCTCCGGTTCGACCAGATGGAGGCCAACCGGCTCGACTGGGGGATCAAGGACGGCAATCTTTACGTCAAGGTCAAGCCCGCGCCGGTCAACAAGGGCATCGTCGAAGTGACGCTGCACTATAAGGATATAAGCGCCCTGAAAATATCGGGCGCCAACGTGTCGGCCGACAGCCTGCTCTCGGCCCGCATGCTGACGGTGGAGATGTCGGCCGGGGCGGTCTTCGGCGGACGCATTGCGACGACCGATTTCTACCTGAAAATCGGCGGCAATTCGGTGGCCAACGTGTCCGGCGATACGAAGTATTACACGCTCGTCGCCGCCACGAAAGCCAAGGCGGACACCCGCGCGCTTTCGTCGGTCGATACGCGGGTCGAAGCCGCGACGGGGGCCGAAGCGTATGTCTGTGCGTCGGAACGGTTGGAGGTGCTTTCCGATACGGGAGCCGCCGTGTTCTATAAGGGTTCGCCCGACATCATGCGGACCTCGACGCGCACGATGGGAACCGTCGACTGTTTCGGCAATTAGCGGAGAGGGCCGTCGCCTCCGCATTCCGGTCACGAATCCGTATGCCGTCCGTCGGGGCGGCATTTTTTTCAATCCTCAGCGTTTTGTTTTGTCATGCGCAGTTTCATTGCCGAAGTCGCCGAAAGCCTCTATGCCCGTTACGGCGACGACGTATCGTCGCTCTACATGCTGTTTCCCAACCGCCGGGCCCGGCTCTTTTTCTGCGATGCGCTCTCGCGCATCGCCGCCCGTCCGTTGTGGCAGCCCCGGTTCGTCGGCGTGAGCGAGGTGATGCAGCAGATCGCCGGCATGCGGTGCAGCGACAACGTCAAGCTCGTGACCGAGCTCTATAAGATCTATGCCCGTTATCATAACGAGAGTTTCGACACGTTCTATTTCTGGGGCGACATGTTGCTGGCCGATTTCGACCAGATCGACAAATACCTCATTGATGCCGACATGCTTTTCGCCAATATCGGCGACCTGAAGGACCTTGAAGCCGACTACTCCTATCTGACGCCCGAACAGATACAGGTCATCACGCGCTTCTGGCGCAGCTTCGGGCTGGAAAGCGAGTTTTCGGAGGAGAAGAAACGCTTTATGACGATATGGCGCAGCCTGTCGTCCGTCTACCGGGAATTCCGCGACGGGTTGATGCGTCAAGGACTGGCCTACGAGGGCATGATCTACCGGGCGGCGGCCGATCGGCTGGCTTCCGACGAGGCCGCCGCGTTGCCCGGCGAGGCGGACGACCGCTATGTCGTCGTCGGGTTCAATGCCCTTTCGGAGTGCGAGAAGAAACTTTTCTCCCGGCTCAAAAACAGCGGCCGGGCCGAGTTCTACTGGGACTACGATTCCTACTATGTCGACAATCCGGAGTTCGAGGCCGGTCTTTTCCTGCGCGGGAACATTCGCAATTACCCGCCGCCTCCGGAGGCGGTGCTCACGCACGACCATTTCCGGAAGCCCAAGGAGACGGTCGTCGTGTCGGCTCCTTCCGACAGCTTGCAATGCAAGTACGTGCATACGTTTCTGAGCGATCTGCTCCGGCAGGGCATCGAGCCCGACAAGGAGACCGCCGTCGTGCTGACCGACGAGTCGTTGCTGCTGCCCGTGCTCTATTCGATTCCCGAACGGATCGCGGCCGTCAACGTGACTATGGGCTATCCGCTCCGGCAGACGACGGCCTATTCGTTCGTCGAACGGCTCATCGAGTTGCAGAACCGCAAACGGGTCAAGGGCGACCGGGTGCTGTTTTATCATAGCGATGCGGTCGGCCTGCTGAACCATCCGTTCGTTCGGGAGTGCGAACCCGCCGCGGAAGGCATCGTCGAGGGCATTCGTCGCAGCCGGTCGGTCTATGTCCGTTCCGAGACGCTGGCGACGGGCGACATGCTGCCCCGCCTGTTCCGTGCTGTAGAGGGGTGGGAAAACCTTTCGGCCTATGTGCGCGAGGTGCTTTCGCTGGTGGCCGTGCGGACGTCCTCGTCCGAGGATGCCGTGCGGCGGCGGGAATTTTTCACCGTCATCGTCGACTACATCTGCCGGATCGAAAATTCGCTGCGGGACTGCGGACTCGAAGTCACCGTGCCGGTTTTCGCCTCGTTGCTGCGCAAAGTGTTGCAGGTCGTCCGCATCCCTTACGAGGGCGAGCCGCTCGCCGGCGTGCAGATCATGGGAATCCTCGAAACCCGCAACCTCGATTTCGACAACGTACTCGTGCTGTCGGTCAACGACGATACGTTTCCCGGCAACCGCGCCGTCGTGTCGTCTTTCATTCCCTATAACCTGCGGTATGCCTACGGCCTGCCTACACCCCAGCACCACGAGGGGGTATATGCCTATTATTTCTACCGTTTGATTCAGCGGGCTTCGAGGGTCCATCTGGCCTATTGTTCGCGCAGCGACGACAAGCACACCGGTGAGCCGAGCCGGTATATCTACCAGTTGGATTACGAGTCGCCCCACCGGCCGGACTTCCGGACCGTCCCGCTGGGGGCCCACCTCTCGCGTCGCGAACCTCCCGTCGTGCCGAAGACGGGCCGCACGGCCGAGGCCCTTTCCGCCTTTCTCGACGGCGGAGGCCGCAAGCTCTCGCCCACGTCGTTCTACCGCTATGTCGAGTGTCCGCTCAAGTTCTATTTCCGCAGCGTGGCCGGACTCGAATCGGAGGACGAAATCGCCGAAGAGATCGACCTGCCGATGTTCGGAACCATTCTGCACCGGGCGATGGAACTGCTTTATGCGCCTTTGCTGGACGTTCCCGCCCCACAAGAGAGGATCGGAAAGCTGGTCGGTTCGCCCGATGTGCTCCGGGCGGTCATGCGGGCCATCAACGAGGAGTATCTGCACGACAGTTCGGCCACCGAGGACGAGTATGGCGGTCAGATCATTCTGGTCCGCGACGTGGTGCGCCGCTATATCGACCGCTGCATCCTGCCGTTCGACGCCGCCTCCGACGGGTTCGTCCTGCACCGGTTGGAAGAGCCGGTCGAATGCACGTTCGCTTTCGGTACGGAGACCTCTGGCCATTCGGTCGTTTTCGCCGGCAAGGCCGACCGCATCGATCTTCTGGCCGACGGCACGCTGCGCGTCGTGGATTACAAGACGGGGCGGCAGCACAACTGTTTTAGGGATGTGGATGCGCTCTTCCGCGGTGAGGTGCGCGAGCGCAGTTCGGCCGTACTCCAGACGTTGCTCTACTCGCTGATGCTCCAAACCGAGCGTCGGTGCGACGTGCAGCCGGCCCTGTACTACGTGCGCAGCATGACCGACCCCGCATTCTCGCCGCTGCTCGTCGAGGGCGACCGTCCCGTCACGCGGTTCTCCGACTACCGCGAGCCGCTTTCGGCGCTGTTGCGCGAAACGTTAGGCGAAATGTTCGATTTCTCGAAACCGTTCGAGCCTTGCCGGACGCCGGAGGTATGCGCGTTCTGCGACTTCAGGGAGATTTGCCGGCGGTAGCGGGGCTTTTCGGCGGAGCTTTTTCCGCCCGGTTTGTAAAGCTCCTGTCCGGCCCCGTTTTCGCTTCGTCTGCTTTCGAGTGTGACGGACCGTTTTCGACGGGACCCGTCCGGAATCTTGCGGTACGCTTTTCGACCGATAAGGCGACGCTCTCCCGTGCCGGCGGCTCCCGTTTCATGTACCGGGACTCGGCCGGCACGAGACGAACGGACCGATTCCCGGTACGATATAAAATCTTCGCACGGAGTTTCCTGTGGTTTGTTGGGCATTTCCCGGACTATAGGGCCTACTCCCGTCTCGACCCTGTTCAAAACGACGTCTGTCGGGGCATCTCTGATGCCTTGCCGAGCGACCGATGTGCGGATG
This sequence comes from uncultured Alistipes sp., assembly GCA_910583985.1. Lineage (GTDB taxonomy): Bacteria > Bacteroidota > Bacteroidia > Bacteroidales > Rikenellaceae > Alistipes_A. Next base: position 55,365 of record CAJTYA010000011.1, on the reverse strand, counting down.
GACGGTTTTTACGGCCGGAATCCGGAGCAAGGGGCTAAGAGCGTGTCGTGTTGTGCCGGTGCCCGTGGCGGCGCCGGTGCCTGCATGCGGCGCTCTTGTCGAAAAAGTCCGTAACCTGCCGGATGTTTGCCGTCGGTTACGGACTTTGTGGTTGTCGTGCGGTGTTATTTCCTTTTCCCGTTGTTTTTCTCGATGAGTTTCATCGCGGCATCCATCGCCTCGGCAGCGGGAACCGCGATGTCGGGTATCGTGCCGTGGATGTCGTTTTCGTCCGCCCGGAATTGCCAGAACCGTTTGTACGATAGGCTGCACGAGAGGCCGGAAACGGGAAGGCGATAATTCAGCACGTCGCCGTAGCAGACGTTCATGCCGCCCGTTTCCTCCCCGATGACGGGACCGATTCCGCACTCTTTGAACGTCCATGCGAACGAACCGGCCGATGAAAAGGTCTTGTTCGACGTCAGCAGGTAGACACGGCCCCGGTAATGGCCCTCTTCGGCGGTGCGCGGTTGTTGGTATTTTTCGGAAGATATCTCGTTGAAAACGAATTTAGGCGTTTGCCCGCCTCCCATGAGTTTGGCGGTCAGCGGGGTGATGCGCATCATGATTTTTTCCATCTGGGTGAAGGGTTCGGGAGATATGTAACGCAGCAGGATGTCGCCCACGTAACTGTTGCCTCCGCCGTTGTTGCGCAAATCGATGATAAGATTTTCGATTCCCTGCCGGTGCAAGGTCCTGAACATGGAGTCGGCGAACGCTTCCATGCGTTCGGGATTCTGGAACGAACGGAAATCCATGACGGCGAAATTTGCGGCGCTGTCCGTATGAAGGGAGTAGTCGGCGACGTGGCGCGAGGTGCTCGGACGGGGGCATCTTTTCTCGATGTCTTCCCACAGAGACGCCGGCAGCGTGACGGTTCGGGGCTTTTTGGCGCCTTGCGGAATAAATGAAACTTCGTACGAGTCCGCAGGAAACAGCATCTGATGGAGCGCGGTGAAATCGCTGTTGATGCGTGAAAGTCGGAAATGGGGACGCTCGCCGCTTACGAAGGGCAGCATGGCGTCGATCATTCGGTCGGCACTCTGTCCGTTGATGCCGAGAACCCTCGCTCCCCGCGGCACGAGAGAATCGAGGCTGCTTTTGCATATCAGCGTCCGGTCGGTCAGCACGTTGACATACAGGGGCATGCGTTTCAGATCGGCGGTAAAGACGCTGTTGTAGGGAAACCATAGATGCGTGTGACCGTCGCCGAGCATCGCCACGATCGGAGCGGCCGTCCGATACAGTTCCATCGGGCTGACGGAGTCGGGCAGCGATGCGGTGGTCGTGTTGACGGCATGGAAGAAATCCTCTTGGCGGCATATCGAGAAGAGGTCGGGATGCACTTCGCTCAGCGCGTACACCAACGCCTGTATGTCGAAGGCGGCCTGTTCACGGCTCAGAAGGCCGGAAGGCGAGACGGACTTGATCCGGGGCGAAGGACTTTCGAAAGGATTGGCCGCCGTGCGGGAGACCCGTACGTGGGCGGTGTCTCCTTCGGCCGTCAGAATGTCGAAATCTTTGCTTTGCCATTCGTCGAGCACGATTCTCATCGTATCGACGTCCGAAGCGAATACCGCTTCGCGGGCCGTCATCGTCAGTTCGTCCGGATCGAATTCGGGCATGATCCACCATCCGCCGGGGGAGGGTCTTCCGTCCAAGATCAACGCAATAGGATCGACTCCCGATCGGAGCACCGGTACCGGTTCTTGGGCGGACAGCGTTCCTGTGACTGTCCAGAGCGCAAGGACCGCAAGCAAGCATTTTGTGGGTTTCATCTCTGTTATCGTTTTTTGTCGAATCGTTCGTTCGAAGGTATGCGGGCCTCCCGTTGACAACTGCCTGCGTGCTGCAACTTGCGAGCTCGTGCGCTGCGGGTATTTCGAAAGCGTCTCGGCAGGGAACGCCTTTACCGAATATAAAGTTACGGATTTTTATTCGAATCGTGCGGTGAAAATAAGTTTTTCTTTCGTTTTTCGGCCGGATTCGTCCGACCCATCCTAATCCGGCCGAAGAACGAAAACCGGGCGAACGAGGGCGGGAACACGTTGTTTTTCCGATGTTCTCTTTTTGTCTCCTTGCCTCCTTGTCTTCGGAATCCGTTGTCTTCGCGACCGGTGCACGCCCGGAGGCAGCGCGTTTACAGGAAGAGGGAACCCCGACGAAAATAGAAAGCATGCGATGGCAATCGTATCGATGGGTGCTCGTCTCTGCGGTGTCGGTCGGTGTCCCCCGCGCACAGACGCCCTTGACGCATCGTGACGAAGCCGATCCGGGGTATTCGGTCGGTGTGGGAACGTTCTCGGCCGGTCGGGTCAAGTTGCACACCGTTCGGGGCGTGAAGATCGGCGACCGTTTCTCGACCGGGGTGGGGACCGGTTTCTATTTCAGTCACCGAGAATCCCTGCTTATCGTGCTGTTCTATGTCGGATTCGAAGGTACTCGCCCGTATCGGAGAGAGTACGGCGCCCTCTTTTTCGACATCGGTGCGGGAATCGGCATGACCGGTGACGTGGGCGGCCATGCGGGTTGGATGTGCCGCCTTCCGTCGGCGTGCGGATCGGACGCTTCGAGACGCAGTCGGGCTACGGTCTGCCACAGCCCGCCGATTCGGGCGTCGCTTCTATCCCGGAGCGGTACGGATCGAGGTCAGCGTGGTGTGCTGACGGAGCCGTTTTCTGACCGAAGTGCGGGAATTGGATGCGGAGCCGGGCGCTGCATAGGATCGGGAGAGGGGGCGTCCCGATGCCGGTACGACCGCTCTCCCGTTCGTTCGCCGCGAGAAACCAGCCGAAAAGACGACCGCCTGACCGCCGTGCTGTACGGACGGCTTTTTTCGTCCGCTCGGCATTGGGATGCAGGTGGATGCGGCATTTCGAATGTGGCGGGTTCGCAGGCTCGGCCGTTCGTTCCGGCGACGGCCGCATACTCGCATGCCGTTCGGTATTGGGTTCGTCCCCTCGCCGGAAGCCCTTTCTGTCGACCTCCGGAGGTTACGCGCCGGGAATTCGTCCGGGGGACTTTGCCGCTTCTCTGACGTTCCGTATCGTTGCGAAGCCGTGTACGATGTTCGGAATCCCGTCGGGGAGGGACTTCTCGTGTTTCGGGTCGGGGCGACCCTCGTTCCGAAAACGCATGCGCCGCCGATTCGGGTGCCGGGCGCATTGCGATGTCCGAAAACGGCGCGCCCTCTTCTCTGGGAGAAGAGGGCGCGTAGTGTCGGGACAGGACCGGGAAGACCGGCGCTGCGGATGGGTTTCGTTTAGTTGATGGTCATCATTTCCCGGTATTTGGGAAGCGGCCAGAGGCGGTCGTCCACGATCAATTCGAGCTTGTCGATGTCGTGGCGGATCTTGTCCAGATAGGGCTGCACCTCTTCGGAATAACCCGTGGCCCGGTCCACCAGACTCTCCATGTTGTTGTATTTCTTGCGGGCATCCACCATGTGATAGGTGTTTTCGCGGATCGACTTGACGTATTTGGCGATCTTGCAGATCGTCCGGATTTCTTCGGCCGCCAAATCCTTGTATTCGTCGGGCAGAATATCTTTGAGACCCTGCACGTTCTGGATCAGGATGTTCTGGTAGCTGATGGCCGTCGGCACAATGTGGTTGGCCGCCATGTCGGCCAGTACGCGCGATTCGATCTGGATTTTTTTTGCCAGATTCTCCATGTTGATCTCGTAGCGGGCATGGAGTTCCGATTCGTTGAATACGCCGTGTTTCTCGAACAGCGCGACAAATTCCGGGCGGTTGAAGATTTTGAAGGCGTCCGGTACGTTGCCGATGCTTTCGATGCCCCGGCGTTCGGCTTCTTCGAGCCATTCGGCGCTGTACCCGTTGCCTTCGAAACGGATCTTTTTCGAGGCGATGATGTACTTGCGGATCACCTGCAGGATGGCTTCGTCCTTTTTGACCCCTTTGTCGATGAGTTTGTCCACGTCGATCTTGAACTGCGTGAGCTGTTCGGCCACGGCTGTGTTGATGGCGATGAGCGGAGCCGCGCAGTTGTTCGACGAGCCCGTGGCGCGGAATTCGAAGCGGTTGCCGGTGAAGGCGAACGGGGAGGTCCGGTTGCGGTCGGTGTTGTCGAGCAGGATGTCGGGAATCTTGCCGATGTCGAGCTTGATTTCCGTCTTTTCGTCCGGCGTCATCTTCTTGTCGCTGAGGCGTTCTTCGAGCGAATCGAGGACGGCCGACAGCGTCGAGCCGGTGAAGACAGACATCACGGCCGGAGGCGCTTCGTGGGCGCCCAGCCGGTGGGAGTTCGACTGCGTGGCGATCGAGGCCATGAACAGCACACCGTGGTTGTGGGCGGCCATGATCGTATTGACGAAGAAGGCGAGGAACTGGATGTTGTTCTTGGGCGTCTTGCCCGGAGCCAGCAGGTTCACGCCCGTGTTGGTCGCCAGCGACCAGTTGCAGTGTTTGCCCGATCCGTTCACGCCCACGAACGGCTTTTCGTGGAACAGCACGCGCAGCTTGTGTTTGAGGGCCGTGCGGCGCATGATGGTCATCAGCAGCGTGTTGTGGTCGACGGCGATGTTGGCCTCCTCGAACATCGGGGCGCACTCGAACTGGTTGGGAGCCACCTCGTTGTGTCGAGTCTTGATCGGAATGCCGAGCCGGTAGGCCGTCTGTTCGAAGTCTTTCATGTATTCGAGCACGCGGCTGGGGATCGCGCCGAAGTAGTGGTCGTCGAGCTGCTGGTCTTTGGCGGCGATATGGCCCATGAGCGTCCGTCCGGTCTGGATCAGGTCGGGACGGGCCAGAAACAGCGCTTCGTCCACCAGAAAATATTCCTGCTCCCAGCCCAGCGTGACGTTGACCTTGGAGACGTCCTTGTCGAAATACTGGCACACTTCGACGGCCGCTTTGTCCACGGCCTGAAGCGATTTGAGCAGCGGGGTCTTGAAGTCGAGCGCTTCGCCCGTGTAGGCGATGAAGATGCTCGGTATGCAGAGGGTCTTGTCGAGGATGAACGCCGGCGAGGTGGGGTCCCATGCCGAATAGCCCCGCGCTTCGAACGTGTTGCGCAGCCCGCCGTTCGGGAAGCTCGACGCGTCGGGTTCCTGCTGCACGAGCAGTTCGCCCTTGAACGTTTCGAACGATCCGCCTCCCCACATCGGCTCGAAGAACGCGTCGTGTTTCTCGGCGGTGGAGTCGTTCAGCGGCTGGAACCAGTGGGAGTAGTGGGTCGCTCCTTTTTCCAACGCCCACGTTTTCATGCCCTGCGCCACCTGATTGGCGATTTTGCGGTCGATGCGGCGGCCTTGGTCGATGGCGTTGCAAAGACTCTCGTAGGCGTCTTTGGCGATGTATTGCCGCATTTTTTCGCGGTCGAATACGTCCGCCCCGAAATATTCGGAGATCTTTTTGTCGGACAGTTTGGTTTCGATGAGCTCCCTTCTCGAAATTTCGTCGAGGGCCTTGAAGCGTAGTGTAGCCATATTCCCGTTTGGTGTTGGTAGAACAGGTCACAAAAATATACATTTTTTTCGACACTGTGGTCCCGCGGCGAGGGGTCGAACGTATTTTTATGTTTTTTCGGACCGCACCCCTCCCGCTAATCGAACGACTGCATGCCGGTTTGGGCGATTTGGATCATTTTCCGGTAATCCTTGTAGTCGAGTTCCATGAAGAAATAGTGGACGGGGTCCACCCGCATGCCGTTGTGCCGGATTTCGTAGTGCAGGTGCGGAGCCAGCGAGAGCCCCGTGTTGCCCGACTGGGCGATGATGTCGCCCCGTTTGACCCGGTCGCCTTTCTTCGCGTAGATTTTGTTCAGATGGCTGTACACGGTTTCGTACCCGTTCCCGTGGTCGATGACGATCGTGTTGCCCGACGAGGTGCGCTGCGTGACGACGCTTTTGACGCGGCCGTCGGCCGTGGCGAACACGCGCGTTCCTTCGCCCACCGTGTAGTCGACGCCCTGATGGGCCGTCAGCGTCTTATAAAAAGGGTGTATGCGCATGCCGTAGGAGGCGGTCAGCAGCGTGAGGTCCTTATTGAGGACGGGCTGGATGGACGGGATGTTGTCGATCCGGTTTCTCAGCGAGTCGGCCGTCTGTTCGAGCGAGGCTAACGTGTAGAGCTGTTCGCTGCCCCGTTTTTCGAGTGCGCGCAGCTTGGCGAAGAACTCTTCGCCCAGTTCCTTGTTGGATTTGGCCAGCAGATTTTCGTGCGCCTCCCATTTTTTCTTTTCGAACTCCGTGTCGAAGCTGTACGGGTCCGACTCGAACAGCGTGCGGAACACCGCCTTGTCCCGGTCGATGACGTTGTAGAGCACCTTCTCGATCGTCGCGTAGCGTTCGCTCAGCGAGTCGTACTCCTGCTGGAGCTTGCGCGTGGAGTGCTTCATGCGGTATTCGAGCGGGGTGTCGAAAAAGAACGAGAAGCCGATGTAGTACAGCACGGCCATACCCGTCCATGCCAACACGTGGATCACCCCGCGAAGAAATTTCTTTTTGAATTTTTCGCGCTGGGCGTGCCTCCGGGGCACGAGGTCCCTGTATTCGGTCGGTCGTTTATTCTCCATCTTCGTATGTGGTGGCTTGGGCCGATGCGATGATCTTTTCGAACTCCTCGGCCGTCATGTCGCGGCTGAAATAATTGATCGGATCGACGGTGTGTCCGCGGTATATCACCTCGTAGTGCAGGTGGGGCCCCTTGGAAAGCCCCGTGTTGCCCACCTCGCCGATGAGTTCGCCCCGCCGCACCTTCTGGCCCGGTTCGACGAGCAGTTTGCTCAGGTGGGCGTAGCGGGTCTTGTAGCCGAATCCGTGTTCGATGACGATCTGCTTGCCGTACCCGCTGCTGCCCATGTTGTCGAAGGCCACGCGTCCGTTGCCCGTGGCGTAGACCGGATCGCCGATCCGCCCGCCGAGGTCGATGCCCTTGTGGCTTCTGACACGCCCTAAAATGGGGTGCAGCCTCGATCCGTAGGCCCCGATCCGTCCCCGGAGGTTGCGTTTGTTGATGGGCCAGATGGCCGGAATCGCCTCGGCCATCTCTTCCTTGTCCTTCGAAAGCGTCTCCAGTTGGTCGAGCGATTTGGATTCGAGGTACAGCAGGCGCGACATGGCGTCCAGATTCTTCCACGTGCCGACCATCAGCGGGGCGTACATGTCGTCCTCCATGCGGGCGTATTTCGCGTCCGGATAGTCGGTGTACACGCCGCGCAGGCTCAGCGAGTCGGACGCGAACAGCGAGCGGTAGACCCGGTTGTCGCGGTGGCGCAGCTCTTCGAGCTTGGCCGTGGCCGCGTCGATCTTGTCGTTGAGGATGTCGTATTTGAGCAGCAGCTCGTTGTTGCGTTCGCCGATGCGGTACATCTTGGGCGTATAGAAAAAGAACGAAAAGAGCAGGTTGACGACCGAGGCCAGAATGAACCCGACCAGAATCTTGCGCAGGATACGGTAGAAGCGGATACGAAACGGGATGGCGATCGCTTCGTAGGTGAAAGTCTGCGGGTTGAATTTATATCGTTTTTTTGCCATTCGTAGTATTTTCCGTAGCCCTAAGACAACAAAATTAGACGAATTTGCTTAATTTTGCAACTTCCATGAACTAACGCAGGAGTGTACTCCGATATTATATTCTACGATATGGACTCTAATCAAATCAGGCAAACGTTTCTCGATTTTTTCCGCAGCAAGGGCCACGTGATCGTGCCTTCGGCGCCGATGGTCGTCAAGGGCGATCCCACGCTGATGTTCACCAACGCCGGCATGAATCAGTTCAAGGACCTCTTTCTGGGCAATTCGCCCGTCAAGGACCGCCGGGTGGCCGATTCGCAGAAGTGCCTGCGGGTGTCGGGCAAGCACAACGATCTGGAGGAGGTCGGGCTCGATACCTATCACCATACGATGTTCGAAATGCTGGGCAACTGGTCTTTCGGCGACTATTTCAAGAAAGAGGCCATCGCATGGGCGTGGGAGCTGCTGACCGAAGTCTATAAGCTGCCCAAGGAGCGCCTGTACGCCACGATCTTCGAGGGCAGTCCGGAGGAGGGTATCGCCCGCGACGACGAGGCTTACGGATACTGGAAAGAGTATCTTCCCGAAGATCACATCATTCTGGGCAACCGTCACGACAACTTCTGGGAAATGGGCGACACGGGTCCCTGCGGTCCTTGCAGCGAAATCCATTTCGACCTGCGCAGCGACGAGGAGCGTGCCGCTATAGACGGTCGCGAACTGGTCAATCAGGGGCACCATCTGGTCATCGAGATATGGAACCTCGTCTTCATGCAGTTCAACCGCAAGGCCAGCGGGCAGCTCGAACCGCTGCCGGCGCGGCATGTCGATACGGGCATGGGATTCGAGCGTCTGTGCATGGTGCTGCAAGGCAAGCAGAGCAATTACGATACGGACGTGTTCCAGCCCACGATCCAGCGTCTGGCCCGCATGTCGGGCAAGCGTTACGGGGCCGACCGCAAGGACGACGTGGCCATGCGCGTGATCGCCGATCATCTGCGGGCCATCGCCTTTTCGATCGCCGACGGGCAGTTGCCGTCCAACGTCAAGGCGGGGTATGTGATCCGCCGCATCCTGCGCCGGGCGGTGCGTTACGGCTATACCTATCTGGGCTTCGGCGAACCGTTCATCTGCCGTCTGGTCGACGGACTCGCCGAGCAGATGGGAGGACAGTTCCCCGAACTGGTCGCCCAGCGCGAGCTCATCAAGAAAGTGATCGCCGAGGAGGAAACAGCGTTCCTCAAGACGCTCGCCACGGGCATCAACCTGCTCGACAGCGTGATCCGCAAGACCAAAGAGGAGGGCGGCGATACCATCGGCGGCGAGCAGGCTTTCCTGCTGTACGATACCTATGGATTCCCCATCGACCTGACCGAACTGATCGCTCAGGAGAACGGCATGAAGGTCGACACCGAGGCGTTCGCCGTCGAACTCGGCAAGCAGAAGGAGCGTTCGCGCAATGCGGCGGCCGTCGATACCGACGACTGGGTAGAGCTTTTCCCGGTCGCCGAGAGCCGTTTCATCGGCTACGATACGCTCGAAAGCGACGTGCGCATATCCCGTTACCGCCGCGTCAAAGCCAAGAACAAGACCTACTACCAGTTGGTGTTCGACCGCACGCCGTTCTACGGCAATTCGGGCGGTCAGACCGGCGACAAGGGCTATATCGACAACGGCAGCGAGCGCATCGCCGTGACCGATACGCAGAAGGAGAACAACCTGATCGTCCATATCGTCGACGGGTTGCCCGAAGACCTCGAATCGACCTTCCGGGCCGTGGTGGACGAGCGTCTGAGAGCTTCGTCGGCCGCCAACCATACGGCGACGCACCTGCTGCACAAGGCGTTGCGTGCCGTTCTGGGCGAACATGTCGAACAGAAAGGATCGCTCGTGTGTCCGGAGTATCTGCGTTTCGACTTCTCGCATTTCCAGAAAGTGACCGACGAGCAGCTCCGCGAAGTGGAACGACGGGTCAACGAGGACGTCCGTCGCGACGATCCGCTCGAAGAACGGCGCGAATGCCCCATCGAAGAGGCGCGGGAACTGGGCGCGATGATGCTCTTCGGCGAGAAATACGGCGATAGGGTGCGCGTCGTCCGGTACGGCGATTCGGTGGAACTGTGCGGCGGTACGCACGTGGCCCGTACCGGGAAAATCGGGTTTTTCAAGATCCTCTCCGAGAGCGCCACTTCGGCCGGCGTGCGTCGTATCGAGGCCGTGACCGGAGAGTATGCCATGCGGTACGTCTACGGACTGGAAGACATGATGCGGACGATCCAACAGTATGTCAACAATCCCTCCATCACGCAGGCCATCAAGAAGATCGTCGATGAAAACGCCGACCTGAACAGGCAGCTCGACGAACACCGCAAGGAGCGGGTCCGTTCGCTCATCGACTCGATCGAACCGACGCTCGAAGAGCAGGACGGCATCGTACTGGTGGCCCGTCAGCTCAATCTCCTGCCCGATGTGGTCAAAGACATCGCGTTCGGACTCAAACCCAAATTCGACAATCTGGTGTTCGTCGTGGGTTCCGTCGTCGGCGACAAGGCGACGCTCACGGTCATGCTGGGCGAGCGGATCGTCGAAAAGGGCGTGAATGCCTCGAAGGTGATCCGCGAAGCGGCCCGCGAAATCAACGGCGGCGGCGGCGGACAGCCCTTCTTCGCTACGGCCGGCGGCAAGAACCCGTCCGGCATCGAAAAGGCCATTTTCAAGGCCGTCGAACTGATCAAAGCACAATTACAATAACTGCAAGGAGAGTGTGCGGACGGCCGCACACGACCGCTTTTTAAACCGAAAAAGCTATGGCGAACAAAGTATTACTGATGATTCTGGACGGTTGGGGCAAAGGCGACCGCGGTCATGACGATGTGGTCTATACGGCCCGGCCCGAATATATCGACTCGCTGGAGGCGAAATACCCCTCGGCGCAGTTGCGCACCGACGGCGAGAACGTGGGGCTGCCCGACGGACAGATGGGCAATTCCGAGGTGGGCCACCTCAATATCGGGGCCGGCCGCGTCGTCTATCAGGACCTCGTGAAGATCAACCGGGCCTGCCGCGACCATTCGATCCTCGAAAATCCCGAAATCAAGAAGGCGTTCGAATACGCCCGCGACAACGACAAGCAGGTGCATTTCATGGGATTGGTTTCCGACGGCGGCGTGCACAGTTCGCTGGAACACCTTTTCGAGCTCTGCGATATTTCGAAGGCCTACGGTCTCGACAAGACATTCGTACACTGTTTCATGGACGGACGCGACACCGATCCTCGGAGCGGCAAGGGCTTTATCGAGGCGTTGCAGAACCACCTGAAACATTCGGCGGGCCGGATCGCCTCGATCGTCGGACGCTATTACGCGATGGATCGCGACAAGCGTTGGGAACGCGTGAAGCTGGCCTACGATCTGCTCGTGAAGGGCGAGGGCGAGAAAGCCTCCGATCCCGTGGCCGCCGTGCAGAAGTCCTACGACGAGGGCGTGACCGACGAGTTCATCAAGCCGGTCGTCTGCGTGGATGCCGACGGAAAGCCGATCGGCACGATCCGCGAAGGCGACATGGTCGTATTCTTCAATTTCCGTAACGACCGGGCCAAGGAACTGACCGTCGTGCTGACGCAGCAGGACATGCCCGAAGAGGGGATGAAGACGCTGCCGCTCTACTATTGCTGCATGACGCCCTACGACGCCAAGTTCGAGGGCCTGCACATTCTGTTCGATAAGGAAAACGTCGTCAACACGATCGGCGAATACGTGTCGAAAAACGGCCTGAGCCAGCTCCGTATCGCCGAAACCGAGAAGTATGCCCACGTGACGTTCTTTCTGAACGGTGGCCGCGAGGAGACTTTCGCCGGTGAGGAACGTATTCTGATTCCTTCGCCCAAGGTCGCCACTTACGACCTTCAGCCCGAAATGAGCGCCTACGAAGTGAAGGACGCGCTCGTGGCCGAACTCGGCAAACGGAAATTCGATTTCATCTGCCTGAATTTCGCCAACGGCGACATGGTGGGTCACACCGGCGTCTACGAAGCGATCGTCAAGGCCGTCAAGGCCGTCGATGCGTGCGTGCACGATGTGGTCGAAGCGGCCAAGGCCAACGGGTACGAAGTCGTCGTCATCGCCGACCACGGCAATGCCGATCATGCTGAGAACGAGGACGGTACGCCCAATACGGCCCATTCGCTCAATCCCGTGCCGATCATCGTCGTTTCGGACCGGGTGAAGAGCGTCCGCAACGGCGTGCTGGCCGACGTGGCGCCTACTGTGCTCAGGCTCATGGGCCTGCCGCAGCCGGAGGAAATGACCGGCGAGGCGTTGATCGAACTCTGAAACGTGCGTTCGAAACGCGATGAAAAAGATGAAAAAGAGGCCCGGCGGCCTCTTTTTCTTTTTTTGCACGGAATTATTTTTTTAATTTTCGGACAAACGAAAACGAGACGATATGAATGGATTCGTAAAATTTTTGCAATGTGTCGCATGCTGTTGCCTGCTGCCTGGGTGTCTGGCCGTGGGAACGGGGTGGAGCAAAGATGTGGTCGAGGGACAGGGTGCCCGAATCGCGCGGAGCGGTTCCTTTGCGGACTACGACCGGCTTTCGGTCGACGTGCCCGTCCGCGTCGAAATCGTTCGGGGAACCGGCTGGTCGTATACGATAACCGGTTTCGAAAACCAGTTGGCCCTGATCGAAATGAAGTCGTCCGGCGGCCGGCTGTCCGTCGGCTCCGACAGGGACGATTTGCATTTTCCGGAGGAACAGCCCGTGCTCATCGAACTGACCGTGCCGCGTTCGCTCTCGGACATCGAGCTGTCGGGCAAGGCTGTCGTCGGGGTGAGCTGTGCGATGGAGCCCTCGGAGATGACCGTCACTCTGAAGGATATGGCCGCCCTGTCGATAGATTCCCTTCGCGTGGGGACGTTGAGGGCGAAGCTCGACGATATGTCGAAGCTGACCGTCCGGGGCGAGGCGGCCCGTTTCGACGGGAAGGTCGAGGACATGAGCTGGGCGGAGCTCGGCGCTGCGGTCGTCGGCGATGCCTGCTGCCGGGTGGAGGATATGGGCAAGTGCCGGCTCCGCGTGAAAGGCGTGCTCGACGGCGAGGTCTCCGATATGGGCCGGATGACCTACCGGGGCGAACCTTCCGAAGTGAGGGTCCGTGTCTCGGATATGGGTTCGCTGGGAAAGGATCGGTAAGTCGGCGGGGCGGGCGTTTTCCCGTCGCTGCGGACGGACGCTGCCCCGTCGTGCGGTGCCGGGGAAAGGCGGAGCCGTCCGGTTCGGCGAGACCTCGGCGGCGGATGTCCCCGGTCCGGTCCGAACCGACCGGTTTTCGGTAGAGGGTCCCGACGCCGGACATCCTGTTTTTCGAAAGGAAGACTTGTCCGGTGAAGTCCGGGAGGCCGGAGCGAGCCGGGCGCGGAACGTCCGGGAAGAGGCGTCGTGCGTTATCGGCACGGCGGCGAGGTCCGGAAAAAGAGCCTTACAACTCTCCGATCAGGCCCCGGATGACGACCGAGGCGCAATGGCAGCCGAACAGGGCGGGCATGTAGGAGATCGTGCCGACGTTCGATTTTTTATTGGTTTCCTCGCACAGGATCATCGCTCCTTCGCGGACCGGTTCGGGCGAGAAGACGACCCGGAATCCCGAACGGATGCCCAACTTGTGGAGCCGTTTGCGGAGCATGTGGGCCAGCGGGCAGTGGTGCGATTTCGAAATATCCTTGATTTCCAACAGGGTGGGGTCCGTTTTGGCTCCGGCGCCCATCGAACTGACGAGCGGAATGCCCCTGTCGAGGCACCCTTTGATGAGAGCTACCTTGGGCGAGAGCGTGTCGATGGCGTCCACGACGTAGTCGAAACCGCTGTCGAGCAGGCGGTCGGTCGCCTCGTCGCGGATGTATTCCGGGACTACGGTCAGGTGCAGATCGGGATGGATGTCCCGCAGCCTCCGGGCCATGACGTCGGCTTTGGATCGCCCCACGGTGCTGTGCAGGGCCGGAAGCTGGCGGTTGATGTTGCTGACCGATACGCAGTCCGCGTCGGCGACGGTCATCGTGCCCACGCCGCTGCGAGCGATCATTTCGGCGGCATAGGCTCCCACGCCGCCCAGTCCCACGACCAGTACGCGGGCCGAGGCCAGTCTCTGCATATTGTCGGGGCCCAGCAGCAGTTCGGTTCTTTCGCACCACTCGTTCATCGTCCGAAAATTTTCGTGAAGTTGGTTTCGATTTCCTCTTGCAGTCTTTCCGTCGTCGTGCCTCTTATCGCGGCCGCTTCCGCATAGATCGCTTCGATGGGCAGCGGGCTGCAGTCGGTTTCTAAAAAAAGCCTGTCGCCGGGAACGGAGGCCAGCGCGTCGCGCGTTTTCGGCGACCGGAAAACGGCCTCGCCGAACGAGAGACTGAACCCCCGGTCGGTCAGCCTTCGGGCCAGTTGCGCCGAGCCTGTGAACCCGTGGAAAACGACCGGCTGCGGGAAGTCCTTCAACAGCGGGAGCAGTTCCTCGTAGGCCCTGACGCAGTGGACGACGAGCGGCAGCCGCATCTGCCGGGCCAGTTCCCGCTGGCGCACGAACCATTCCCGTTGCAGGGTGCCGTCGACGCGGGCGGCCCGGTCGAGCCCCGTTTCGCCGATGGCGTCCGGCTTCATCGTGCGGATCGTCTCCAGCCAGCTTTCGCAGGCTCGCTCCGCATCCCACGGATGGATGCCGGCCGAGAACCTGACGCCGGCGGGCGGTGCGGCGTCCCGGCCGATGCGCACCGAAAAAAGCGCTGCAGTGCCGGCTGTCGGCCGGTGCGTGTGAATGTCGATCGGATGCGGGGTCACGTCGGAAAAAATGTTTAGCTTTGTGTGTCGCAAAGATAACAAACGGAGCAAAATGAGCAAACGGTCGGTCGTATTCCTGTGCAGCGGGGTCGTGCTCGCGGTTCTCTGCGCCTCGGTCCTGTCGTATCTGCACCTGAGGCGTCCCGCCGCGGCGCCGGCCGTCGCGCCGACCGACAGCGCGGCGGGGCCGAGAGAGCTGACGCTCGTTTTTACCGGCGATCTGATGCAGCATCTGCCTCAGGTGCAGGCCGCCGCCCGACGCGACGGCTCGTTCGACTACACTTCCTGCTTTTCCCGGCTCCGCAATTTTTTCGCGAGCGCCGATTTCGTCGTCGTCAATCTCGAAACCACGCTCGGCGAAGCGCCCTATTCGGGCTATCCCCGCTTCCGCGCGCCCGAAACGCTGGCCGTCGCGCTGCGTCGGGCGGGAGCGGATGCCGTCGCGCTGGCCAACAACCATATCTGCGACCGGGGAGCGGAAGGGATTCGGGCGACGATCGGGGCCTTGGACAAGGCCGGGCTGCGGCATACGGGCGCTTATGCCGATACGTCCGCCGCGCTCGTGCGCGCTCCGTTGCGGCTCGAAAAGAACGGCCTGCGCGTTGCCCTGTTCAATTACACTTACGGGACCAACGGCCTGCCCGTCCCCTCCGGAACGGCGGTGAACGGGATCGACACGCTGCGCAGCGCCGAGGACATCCTGCGGGCGAGAGGCGAGGGCGCGACGCACGTCGTGCTGTTCGTCCATTGGGGGAACGAGTACGAAACGTTGCCCAGCCGTCAGCAGCGTGCTCTGGCCGACTGTTTCCACCGGCAGGGCGCCGATCTGGTGATCGGTTCGCATCCGCACGTGGTGCAGCCGGCGGAGACGGTGTGCGATTCGACGGGGAACGTCTGCGGGATCACCGTTTTTTCGATGGGTAATTTCGTTTCGAACCAGCGTTTCCCCGGTACCGACGGCGGTCTGTCGGTCCGCGTGACGTTGAGCCTCGATGCGGAGGGACGCACGACGTACCGGCCCGAATACCTCATCCACCGCACCTGTATCCTGCCCGACGGCGGCAGCCTTTCCGGCAAGCGCTACGACATCGTTCCGAGCTATGCGCGCGAGACGCTGCCCGCCGACTGCCGTGCCGAGTTCGACCGTTTCATTCACCGCACCCGCCAACACATGCACAGGCACAGCCGGGGATTCGACGAGATAGAATATGATTATTGACCGGAGAGAAATCGAACGGATGCTCGCTGCCGAAGGCGAGGCCATGCAGGAGCTCTTCGCCCGTGCCGCGGCCGTGCGGGACGAGACGGTAGGCCCCGTGCTCTATCTGCGGGGCCTGATCGAATATTCTAACATCTGCCGCAAAAATTGCCTGTATTGCGGCATCCGTCGCGAGAACCGTTCTGTGGCCCGGTACCGGCTGACGCCCGACGAGGTGATCGCCGCGGCGCGGTATGCGGGTGAGCGGCGGTTCGGCTCGGTCGTTCTGCAAGGGGGCGAAATCACGACGGAGGATCATATCGCCTGTATCGAGTCGCTGGTGGTTCGCATCAAGTCCCTTTTTCCGGCCTCACCGCTGGGTGTCACGCTGTCGTTCGGCGAACAGACGGAGGCGACTTACCGCCGTTGGTTCCGGGCCGGCGCGCACCGCTACTTGCTGCGCATCGAGAGTTCGTCGGAAAGGCTCTACCGGAGCATTCATCCCGATGACGGGCTCCACCGTTACGAAGAGCGCCTGCGGGCGTTGCGGGCGCTTCGCCGCGTGGGGTATCAGGTCGGCACCGGCGTGATGATCGGTCTGCCGGGGCAGACGCTCGCCGATCTGGCTGACGACATCGTCTTCATGCGCGATATGGACATCGACATGTGCGGCATGGGTCCTTATGTCGAGGCGGAAGGGACTCCTCTCGTGGAACGCTGCGGCCCTCCTCCTGAGAGGGATTACCGGCTCGCTATGGCCTTGAAGATGATCGCCGTACTTCGTCTCGCGATGCCGGACATCAACATCGCGGCCGCCACGGCCCTCTCGTCGCTCTCGCCGGACGGGCGGCTGGATGCCGTCCGCTGCGGGGCCAATGTCGTGATGCCCAACCTCACGCCCCGGCGGGGCAAGGAGGCCTACCGGCTGTACGACGACAAGTCGTCGGCGATCGACAGCCGGTTGCTCTGCGAGCGGATCGGCTGGGGCGAGTGGGGTGATTCGCTCCGATTCGGGAAAAAGAATAAATAGTGTCTATTCGACTCGAAGAAAATCGGCTGCGAACCGGAATTCGTCCGACGTTCGCTCTTCTTTTCGTCGAATATTCTCCGTATATTTGTCACAATGAATTTTAAACCTGTCGAACGTATGAAAAATATCTGGTTGCGGACGGCGCTGCTGTGCTGTCTCGCATCGGTCGCCCACGGGCAGGATGCGGAGAAGAAAACCGAGGCCTATCGCTTTACCGATAAGAAGCTGGTCGACGTCACGCCGGTCAAGGATCAGGCCCGTTCGGGCACCTGCTGGAGCTTTTCGGGCATGGGGCTCGTCGAGAGCGATCTGTTGCGCCGGGGCAAGGGCGAGT
Source organism: uncultured Alistipes sp. (assembly GCA_910583985.1). Lineage (GTDB taxonomy): Bacteria > Bacteroidota > Bacteroidia > Bacteroidales > Rikenellaceae > Alistipes_A. Next base: position 38,462 of record CAJTYA010000011.1, on the reverse strand, counting down.
GCGATCTGTCGGAAATGTGGATCGTGCGCCATGCCTATGCCGAAAAGGTGGCGAAGTACATCCGCATGCACGGTAACGCCAATCTGGGCGGCGGCGGTACGCTCAACGACGTGACCTATATCATCGACCGTTACGGCATCGTTCCCGAAGAGGTCTATCCCGGATTGGGGTACGGCACCGACAGGCATGTGCACGGCGAACTGGATGCGGCTGTCAGGGCCTATGCCGAGGCGATCGTCAAGAACCCGAACAAGACGCTCACCCCGTCGTGGAAAAAGGGACTCGACGGCATTCTGGATGCCTATTTGGGCGTCTGCCCCGAAAAGTTCACTTACGAGGGCAAGGAGTACACGCCCAAGAGTTTCGCCGAAGAGCTGGGCATCCGCCACGACGATTACGTGATGATTACCTCGTTCACGCATCATCCGTTCTACGCTCCCTTCGCGCTCGAAATTCCCGACAACTGGAACTGGGCGCTCTCCTACAACGTGCCCATGGAGGACATGGCGCGGATCGTCGACGCCGCGCTCGAAGCGGGATATGCCGTCAACTGGGCCTCGGACGTCAGCGAAAAGGGCTTCGCCTACAACAAGGGCTTCGCCGTGGTGCCCGTCACGAAGGTCGAGGAGATGAGCGATTCGGAAAAGGGCAAGTGGACGGCGCTCACCGACGAGGAGATCAAGAAAATGACGCTCGATCTGAACGGCATGCTGCCCGAAAAGACGATTACCCAGCAGATGCGTCAGGAGGCTTTCGATAATTACGAAACCACGGACGACCACGGCATCCTTATCATGGGACTGGCCGAGGACCAGAACGGGAACCGTTTCTACAAGGTGAAGAATTCGTGGGGGGACAGCGGAGCCTATCACGGCTATTTCTACGCGTCGGTTCCGTTCCTGCTCTATAAATCGACAGGAATACTCCTTCACAAGGACGCTCTGCCCAAGGATATCAAAAACAAACTCGGTATTCGGTAAGATGCACGATGCCCGGACCGGAGAGCGGACGATACGGAAAAAGGGTGCGATGCGCCGGCGCGGGAGGCGACTCTTCGCCGGAGCGTCCGATACGGCGGGACACGCCGGACGAACGCTCGTCCGTGCGGAGTCCCGTCCGTGCGTTTTTCCGCTCCTTTCCGTCCGATACGGCCCTGCGCACCCGTGCCGTCGAACGCCGTCTGGCCGTCCCGCGAGGAGAGGCTGGGCCGGCGCAATACGCTGACCAAACATTTACTAAAACTCATAGATCCGTATGTCGCAAGTCATTAAACTGAAAAAAGGTCTCGACATCAAGCTGGAGGGAGTGCCCCGCAAGGAGTCGACCCGGCTGCCGCTGGTGCACGCCTACGGTATCCGGCCCGACGATTTCAAGGGAATCACGCCCAAGATGCTCGTCCGTGTGGACGACGAGGTGAAGGTCGGAACGCCGTTGTTTTACGACAAGTACCATCCGCAGGTGTTGTTCACTTCGCCCGTGAGCGGAAAGGTGACGGCCGTCCGTCGCGGCGAGAAGCGCAAGATTCTGGACGTGGTCGTCACTCCGCAGGCCGAGCAGGTTTACGAAACGTTCGAAGTGCCGTCGCCCGAAGAGGCTACCAAGCAAAACGTCACCTCGGCTCTGCTGAGCGCGGGGCTTTGGCCGATGATCGTGCAGCGTCCCTACGGCGTGATCGCCGATCCGGTGCAGACGCCCAAGGCGATCTTCGTTTCGGGTTTCGATTCCGCTCCGCTGGCTCCCGATATGAATTACGTGCTTGAAAACCGGCTGGACGATCTCGTTGCGGGCTTCGCCATGTTGGGCAAGCTCACTCCGGGCAAGGTCCATTTAGGTCTCTACGCCGGAGCCGAAGCGTTCCTCGGCCGTGTGACGGGTGTCGAGAAACACGTTTTCAGCGGTCCTCATCCGGCCGGTAACGTCGGCGTGCAGATCCACCATGTCGATCCCGTCAACAAAGGCGAGCGCGTCTGGACGGTCGACATCCAGCATGTGGCCATGATCGGACGCTTTTTCCGTACGGGGAGGGTCGATATGACCAAGATCGTCGCTCTGGCCGGTTCCGAGGTGGCCGATCCCCGGTATTTCGAAGTGCTGTCGGGCGCGCCGGTGTCGAGCGTCGTCCGCAAGGCCGACCTTCGTCCGCACAGGGCCGACGGAGCGGTGCGCATCATCGACGGCAACGTTCTGACGGGCCGCACGACCTCGGCGGAAGGCTATATAGGATTCTACACCAACCAGATTACGGTGATTCCCGAAGGCAACCATTTCGAATTCTTGGGATGGGGGATGCCCCGGCTCAACAAGTTCTCCGTTTCGAAGAGCTACTTCTCGTGGCTTACGCCCAACAAGCGTTACGTGCTGGATACCAATCTCAACGGCGGCGTGCGGGCCTATGTGGTCACCGGTCTGTACGACAAATACCTGCCGATGGACATCTACCCGCTCTATCTGCTCAAAGCCATTCTGGCCGGCGACATCGACAAGATGGAGAATCTGGGGATCTACGAGGTGGTGGAAGAGGACTTCGCGCTGTGCGAATTCGTCGATCCTTCCAAGACCCCGATGCAGGAGATCGTCCGGCAGGGTATCGACCTTATGATTAAAGAGCTCAACTAACCTCCAAACAGATGAAAGGATTAAGGAATTACATAGACAGGATCAAGCCGAATTTCGAAAAAGGAGGTAAGTTCGAGAAGCTCCATTCGACGTTCGACGCTTTCGAAACGTTTCTTTTCGTCCCGAACCACGTCACCCGCAACGGGAGCCACATCCGGGACAGCATCGACCTCAAGCGGGTCATGATCGTCGTCGTGCTGGCCCTGATGCCCGCGCTGTTGTTCGGCATGTACAATACCGGCCTGCAACACTTCCGCGCGATGGGCGTTCCCGATACGGCGGCGATGGAGTGTTTCTGGTACGGTTTTCTCAAAGTGCTGCCCATCATCGTCGTTTCGTATGCGGTGGGGCTCGGCATCGAGTTCGTTTCCGCCCAGATCCGCCATCACGAAGTCAACGAAGGCTTTTTAGTGAGCGGGATGCTCATTCCGATGGTCATGCCGGTGGACGTGCCGCTGTGGATGGTGGCCGTGGCCACCGCTTTCGCCGTGATCATCGGCAAGGAAGTGTTCGGCGGTACGGGCATGAATATCTTCAACCCGGCCCTGCTGGCCCGTGCATTCATCTTTTTCGGGTATACGCCCTATATTTCGGGCGATAAGATCTGGATCGCCGGCCTGACCAAAGGCGAAGGCGTGGTCGACGGATTTTCGGGTGCGACGCCGCTGAGCGATGCCGCTTCGGCCGTGCTGACCGGTTCCGAACAGATCGCATGGACGCAGGGCGGCCCGTGGGACTGGTTCGTCGGAACCATTCCGGGCTGTATCGGCGAAACCTCGACGCTGGCCATTCTCATCGGCGCGGTCATTCTGCTCTGGACCGGCATCGCCAGTTGGCGCGTCATGCTGAGCGTGTTCGCAGGCGGTTACCTCATGGGGCTGCTGTTCAACCTGATCGGAGCCAATGCCTACATGGATATTCCGGCCTATTATCATCTGCTCATCGGCGGGTTCGCTTTCGGTGCGGTCTTCATGGCGACCGACCCGGTAACGGGCAGCCAGACCGATACCGGAAAGATCGTCTACGGTTTTCTGATCGGCGTGCTGGCCGTTTTGATCCGCGTGGTGAATCCGGGCTATCCCGAAGGCATGATGCTCTCCATCCTGTTTATGAATGCGGTGGCGCCGCTGATCGACTACTATGTGGTGCAGGCCAATATCCGTCGCCGGAACCGTCGTGTGAAATTAGCTAAACGATAAGTCGAGGAAATATGAATAAGAACAGCAATACCTATATTATTACCTATGCCTCGGTCATGGTCGTGATCGTGGCGGCGGTGCTCTCGTTCGCCGCGTTGTCGCTCAAGGGCGTTCAGCAGCAGAATGCGAGGGTCGAAAAGATGGGCGACATCCTGCGCTCCATCGGCGAGGGCGGCGAAGCGGACCGGGTGCCGGACAAGGCGGCCTATATCAACGAAATGTACCGAAAGTACATCGTGGACAGCTACGCCGTCGATGTCGAGGGCGGTAAAATCGAAGGCGTCGATGCGTTCGCCCTGTTGTCCGATCTGAAAATGCAGTACGAAAAACCGGCGTCGGAACGTCAGTTGCCCGTGTTCGTCAGCCGCAACGATGCGGGGAAGACGAGCTACGTGATTCCCGTATGGGGAACGGGCCTCTGGGGTCCGGTCTGGGGCTATGTGGCGCTGGCCGAGGACTGGGATACGGTGGAGGGCATCGTCTTCGACCATAAGGGCGAAACGCCCGGTTTGGGCGCCGAAATCGCCACGCCCGCCTTTCAGGCCCAGTTCAAGGGCAAAAAGATTCTTCGCGACGGGAAGGTCGTGGCCATCGCCTTGCAGAAGGGCGGGGCGCCGGACGACGATCCCTATGCCGTGGATGCCGTTTCGGGCGGAACGCTGACCAGCGTGGGCGTCGAAAACATGCTCAAGGACTGCCTGAGCGATTACGACGCCTTCATCCGGAAACAGCTCGGAGACCGGACGCAGGAGCAGGTATTAACCTCTAATTCGGAAAACAATGAGTAACCAAGAGAAAGAGCCTCTTTTTTCGGCTAAGAATATGAAATTGCTGACCTCTCCGTTCGGTCAGAACAACCCGGTCACGGTGCAGATTCTGGGGATCTGCTCCGCCCTGGCCGTGACGGCCAAGCTCAAACCGGCTTTCGTGATGAGCATTTCCGTGATGGTCGTCACCGGGTTCGCCAGCCTCATCGTCTCGCTGCTCCGCAAGGGGATTCCCTCGCGTATCCGCATCATCGTCCAACTGGTCGTCGTGGCCTCGCTGGTGATTCTCGTCGATCAGGTGCTCAAGGCCTATGTCTACGACGTGAGCAAGCAGCTCTCCGTATTCGTCGGACTCATCATTACCAACTGCATCATCATGGGACGCATCGAGGCGTTCGCGTTAGGCAACAAGCCGTGGCCCGCGTTTCTCGACGGCGTCGGCAATGGGATGGGCTACGGCCTGATTCTGATCGTGCTGGGCTTCTTCCGCGAACTGCTCGGCGCCGGAACCCTGTGGGGATACCCGGTGATGGAAAAGCTCGGACTCTACGAGGTCGGTTACGTGAACAACGGCCTGATGATCCTGCCTCCGATGGCGCTTATCTGCGTGGGGCTCATCATCTGGATTCAGCGCAGCCGCAACAGAAACCTGATTGAAAAATAGGAAAGAGGTACGCACATGGAAAACATTATCAGCATATTCGTCCGGTCTATCTTCATAGACAACATGGTGTTCGCATTCTTCTTCGGCATGTGTTCCTACATCGCCGTCAGCAAGAGCGTGAAGACCGCTATGGGGCTCGGCGTCGCCGTCATTTTCGTCATGGTGATGACCGTGCCGATCAACTATCTGCTCAACGAATATATCCTTTCGCCCGGTGCGTTAGGATGGCTCGATCCCGATTACGGGGTCGGCGGGAAAAGCGAAATCGACCTGAGCTTCCTGAGTTTCATCGTGTTCATCGCCGTGATCGCGTCGTTCGTCCAATTGGTCGAAATGATCGTCGAGAAGTTCGCTCCGGCGCTCTACAACCAGTTGGGTATTTTCCTGCCGCTGATCGCCGTGAACTGCGCCATCATGGGCGGCTCGCTGTTCATGCAGGAACGCGACTACGCTTCGCTGGGCGAGGCCACCGCTTTCGCGGCGGGTTCGGGCATCGGCTGGTGGCTGGCTATCGTGCTGATGGCCGCCATCCGCGAGAAGATCGCCTACTCGAACGTGCCGGCTCCGCTGCGCGGGGTGGGGATCACCTTTATCCTGACCGGCCTGATGGGCATCGCTTTCATGACGTTCATGGGCATTCAGTTGTAATCGACAAATTCAGAACCATGCGTCGGACGTTCCGCGGAACGTCCGGCCCAAAACCGAACAAATAAAAGATGGGACTATCAATTATTGTAGCCATAGCGGCATTTCTGGTCGTGACGCTCGTGTTGGTCGCGTTGCTGCTCTATGCCAAAAACAAGCTCACCCCTTCGGGTGAAGTCAGCATCGACATCAACGACGGCGAGCGGAAACTGACCGTCGAACCCGGAGGAAGCCTGCTCTCGACGCTGGGCGACAACGGCATCTTCCTGCCTTCGGCCTGCGGGGGCGGCGGCTCGTGCGGCATGTGCAAGTGTCAGGTGCTCGAAGGCGGCGGCGACATCCTGCCGACCGAAGTCAATTTCTTCACCCGCCGTCAGCAGGCCGAAAAGTGGCGTCTGGGCTGTCAGGTCAAGGTGAAGGAAGACCTGAAAATCAAAGTGCCCGAAGCGGTGCTCGGCGTGAAGAAGTGGGAGTGCGAGGTGGTTTCCAACCACAACGTGGCCACATTCATCAAGCAGTTCGTCGTGAAACTGCCCGAAGGCGAGAAACTCAATTTCCGGTCCGGCGGATACATCCAGATCGACATTCCCAAGTACGACGAAATCAAGTTCAGCGATTTCGACATCGAGGAACAATACCGCGAGGATTGGGACAACATGAAGATGTGGGGACTGGTGACCAAGAATCCGGAAGCGACGTTCCGGGCCTATTCGATGGCCAACCACCCGGCCGAGGGCAACATCATCATGCTCAATATCCGTATCGCTACGCCGCCGTGGGATCGTGCGGCGGGAGCGTTCATGAAGGTCAATCCGGGCATCTGCTCGTCCTACATCTTCTCCCGCAAGCCGGGCGACAAGGTGACCATATCGGGCCCCTACGGCGAATTTTTCGTCAAGGACACGCCCAACGAGAAGATGTTCATCGGCGGCGGCGCCGGTATGGCGCCCATGCGTTCGCATATCTTCCATCTGTTCAAGACCGAGAAGACCGACAAGCCCGTGACGTTCTGGTACGGAGCGCGTTCCAAACGCGAGATTTTCTACGAAGAACAGTTCGAGGAGATCGAACGCGAATTTCCGAATTTCAAATTCCATATCGCCCTCTCGGAACCCAAAAAAGAGGATGACTGGAAAGGATATGTCGGATTTATCCATCAGGTGATTTTCGACAACTACCTCAAGAACCACGAAGCGCCCGAAGACATCGAGTATTACCTCTGCGGACCGCCCATGATGACGGCTTCGATGACCAAAATGCTCGACAGCCTCGGCGTGCCCGAAGAGAATATCATGTACGACAACTTCGGCGCCTGATCCTTTTCGGGCGTCCGAACCGAACGAAAGGAACCTGCCGGAACACGACCGTTCCGGCAGGTTTTTCCGTTCGAGGAGGGACGAAAGGTGCTGGGCCCGCAGCGCTTCGGGGCGTGAAGCGGGCGGGGAGGGGAGCGGTGCCGGATCGGCGTATCGGGCTGCGTGTCGGAGCTGTGTTGCCGAGAAGGGCCGGTGCCGCTCGAAACGGTCGATACCGCTGTCTGCGTCTGCGGCCATGCGAGGCGTACCGTATATTTTCGGTACCTTCGTGCGGTTTCGGCCTATGACCGTTTAACATAATGATTCTGTTTTCGGCCGAGTCTTTGGAGGTTATTATGCGGCCACACATTCCAAGGCGAAAGGCTGCGCTGGTAGAAAGCGTTGCTGCGGCCGATTCCGTTGAATATGCGGTAATAGGCGATGATGCCCCGGAAAGGATTGAACACCGAGTCGAAAATCAACGCCTGAAGCGGCGCCTGCTTGTCCTCCGAGGAAAATGATGGAAAAGAAAGAGGCCCTGCGGAAGTCTACCCGTGTTTCCGGTTCCGGAGGCGTTATGCTTGCACTGCGTCCCGAAGACGCGATACGAGTAAGAGCGGAAAGGGTCCGCGCTCTGCGGATAGGGCGGGAATGCGGCTTCTTTCCGTCCGGATGCGGCGGTTTGTCCGCAGAGCCCGTTGCCGGGCGGATGCCGGGGCGAACCTCCGAACCCGAAGCGGAGCGGGGTATGGAATAGGAGGGTGTCCGGCTCCGGATGAAAGTTGCCGGACCGGTTTTATGGAGAGAATGCAGGCGCAAGTCGTCGTAAAACAATCGAAATATGAAGATTCTGACAGGCAAACAGATTCGGGAAGCCGACCGTTATACGATCGAGCACGAACCGGTGGACAGCCTCGCTTTGATGGAGCGGGCTTCGGAGGCGATAGCCCGGTGGATCGAGGTGGACGTCGGGCCGGAACACCCGCTCGTGTTTTTTATCGGCAAGGGGAACAACGGAGGGGACGGGCTGGCCGTCGCGCGGATGTTGCATCGGGCCGGGTACGCCTGTTCCGTCCGTATGTTGTTCGGAAAGGACGTCTTGTCCGAAGAGTGCCGGTGCAATCTGGAGCGGCTGCCGGAGGGTGTCGAACGGGTGCCGCCCGGAGCGTTCCCGCCTCTTGCGGACGGCGCGGTCGTCGTCGATGCGATGCTCGGAACCGGCGTCCGCGGGGACCTTTCGGAGCCGGTGCTGCGGGCGGTGCGGACGATCAATGCGTCGGGGTGCCGCGTGATTTCCATCGACCTGCCGTCGGGCATGCTTTCCGAATTCGGCAATGCGGGACGCGAGACGGTGCGGGCTTCGGTGACGCTGACGCTCGAATTTCCCAAACTCGCTCTGTTGTTGCCCGAAGGCGGCGAGGCGGCCGGCCGTCTCGTCGTGCTGCCGATCGGCCTGAGCGAGGAGTACAAGCGGCGGGCGGCGTCCCCGTACCGTTATGCGGACGAAGCGTTGGTTCGCCCGCTGGTGCTTCCCCGTGCCCGTTATGCGCATAAGGGCACCTACGGCCATGCACTGTTGGTTTGCGGATCGAAAGGGATGGCCGGGGCTGCCGTGCTGGCCGCGGGCGCCGCGCTGCGGTCCGGGTGCGGACTGGTGAGCGTGCGCATACCCGAAAGCGAGCGGTTCGCCGTGCATGCCTCCTGTCCGTCGGCCATCGTGAGCCCCGATCCCGAATCCGTTTTTTCGGCTCTGCCGGCCGATACGGAGCCTTATCGGGCCGTCGGCGTCGGTTGCGGAGTGGGGCGGAGCCCGCTCTCGGCGCGGGCTTTGGGCGATCTGTTGCGCTGCGGAAAGCCCGCGGTGCTCGATGCGGACGCCTTGAACATGCTCGCCTCCGATCCCGGTCTGCGGGAGGCGGTACCCGCCGGGTCGATTCTCACTCCGCACCCCGGAGAGCTCCGGCGGTTGATCGGGCCGTGGGCGGACGACGGCGAGAAGATCGGGAGGGTGAAGCGTCTGGCGGCCGAACTTGCCTCCGTTGTCGTCGTCAAAGGCGCTCATACGATGATCTGCACGCCGCAGGGCGACCTCTGCTTCAACGCTTCGGGCAATCCGGGTATGGCCAAAGGCGGCAGCGGAGACGTGCTGACCGGTTATCTGGCGGGGCTGCTCGCCCGCGGTTACGACCCGCTTTCGGCCGCGCTGCTGGGCGTATACGTGCACGGTCGGGCCGGGGACCTCGCTGCCGAACGTTACGGAGAGGAGGGAATGAATGCGTCCGATCTGGTCGAATTTCTGGGCGAAGCCTTTGCCGGAATCGAATAGTTTCCTATCTTTGTTATCATCAACGCACGAATTAAAAACAGTGAATTATGGCAAGCATCAGACGCATTAAAAGCGACATCGACTATCTCGCGAACGAAGTGATTTCGGATTGTTATATGGCTCTTTATTTCAATCCCGAAGAAAAGCGTTCGGAGATCATCGCGGTGATCGAGGAAACGGTCGCTTTTCGTAACGAAATGATATACAAGGCCAACCACCCGGCCGAAAAGCACAACCCCAGTCTGGTCAGGAAACATTACGCCCAGATGCGCCGCGACATCATGGCTCGTATCGACGGCCTGTTCTCCAAACTCAGCGAAATCTGTAAATAGGCGACCTCCCATGAATAGAACGGGTTTCGCTTCCGTGGCAGCGGAGCGGACAGTCTCCGGGCGGCGGTCCCGAATCCTCCATTACGTTGCATCCGGAACGGTATTTCCGTTCCGGATGCAATTGTTTTGTGCGGCGTGTTTGGCACCGGCGTGAGGCGGCGTGAGAGTCGTTCGTCGAGCCGTATCTTTGCATGCGGACGGAGCGGAGGGGCCGGTCGAACGTCGTATGGGGATGGTTCTTTGAGTTTTATCTTTCTTCTGTCCGGAATTGCAGGCATAACGACGGAAAGCGGCGAAAGTTTTTTCGGCCTTTCGTCCGACAGGGGTTGTTCGCCCGGCGCGTTCCGGTTCTGTCCGGGGACGAACGGAAAAAGCCTGTTATAACGGTCTGTGTTTTTGCGCGAAGAAGCTCCGGAGAAGAACGGGAGCAGGGGCGAAAACAGGGCCGCAGCGGGCTTTTCTTTCGGCCGGGAACGCGGGCTTCATGCCACCGGAAGAAACGGGTATTTCCCCCGGAGATGTCTCGAACAAACCGGTTCGGCCCCGGACGTCACGTTCTGCACCCCATGTCGAGCATCCGGAGTGCCGGATCGGGGGCGGCAGCCTCTTAAGTATTTCGGATCGGACGGGAGAAGAAGGCGGAAGGTCGGGCTGCGGACACGGTATCCGGCCGTCGGAGGCTCTATGGCGGCGGAACCGTAGGATAAAAGGCGGGGCCGGAGTCGTCTGCCGCCCGGTTGCGTCTTGCGCCGTTTTCGGGGAAAGCCTGCGGGACCCTGTCAGTGCCTTTCCAATACCGTGTGCGGAATGTCGCCGTGGTAGACCACTTGGATCGGACAGTCGTAGTTGTGCAGCTGTTCGGCCGTAATTCGGTTCGAATCGTGCCGGTGAACGGACCGGTTGACGCATACGATCGACTTGACATAGCTCGATACGGTACCCAGATCGTGCGACACCATGACGATGGCCATTTTTTCGTTCAGACGACGCAACAGCGTGTAGAGCTCCTTCTCGAAGCGGTTGTCCACGAAGTTCGTCGGTTCGTCCAGCAACAGCAGGGCCGGGTCCGAGATCAGGGCCCGGCAGAGCAGCACGCGTTGGAGCTGGCCTCCGGACAGCTCGCCGATGGGACGGAGCGCCAAAGGCAGCATGCCGCACATATCCAGCAGTTGCTCGGCGTGTTCCCTGTCTCGTGCCGTGTAACGGCCGAAGAGTTTTTTCCGGGCTTGCAGGCCCGACAGGACGACGTGGCGGACCGATATGGGAAACGCCTTGTCGATGTCGGCGATCTGGGGCAGATAACCGATCCTGCGGTAGCCGTCGCTTTCGATTTCGGCGGAATACGTCACCTCGCCGGAGTAGGGCACGGCTTTGAGCATCGCTTTGACGAGCGTCGTCTTTCCGCCGCCGTTCGGGCCGATCACGCCGACGAAATCGTCCGAGAAGATGTCGAGACAGACATCGCTCAACACCTCGTTCCGGTCGTAGCTGACCGACACATGATTCAGCGAAACGATTTTCATGGCTGTGCGATCAGGCGGGCGATTTGCAGCAAGTTGCCTGGAACGTCGTAACCCAAGGGATCGACGGCCACCGCCTCGATGCCGAGTTCTTCGGCCAACGCATCCACCGTGTTGCGACTGAACTGCCGTTGGTACAATACTTTGTCGATGCCGTTGCGGCGGGCGCTGTCCACTATCCGACGCAGGTGTTCGGCCGAGGGTTCCTTGCCCTCGTTTTCCAGCGCGATCTGACGGAGGCCGTAGTCGTCGGCGAAATAGCCCAGTGCAGGATGAAAAATCAAAAAGGCGGTCGTCTTCGCTTCGGAAAGAATCGAACGGATGGCACTGTCGAGCGAGTCCATCCGGAGGACGAAACGGTCGTAATTCTCCCGGTACCGGACCGAGTCGGGATTGTCCGCCGACAGCCGGTCGAGAATCGTGCGGGCCATCGTTTTGAGCCGGGACGGCGACGTCCATATATGCGGGTCGTACCCGTGATGGTGGCCCTCCCCTGCATCCGTTTCGTGATGGCATTCTCCCTCCGAAAGCGGAACGTTTTCCGAGACGGAAACGACGGCCACGTCGGGCATGTTGCTGGCGACGGCCGTTTGCAGCCGGTGTTCGAAGTCGATCAGTCCGACGGCGATGTAGGCCTCCGAACGGGCGAGCTGCCGCATCTGGGTGGGGGTAGGCTCATAGGTTTCGGGGCCGGACCCCGGCGGCACGAGCACGTTGATTTCGAAATCGTCTCCCGTAATCTGTTCGGTCAGATAACGCAGCGGTTCGATGCTGACCGAAAGCGTCCGCGCAGCTTCGGACCGGTTTCGGTCGCAGGAGGCGAGGACGTACAGAAGGATCGTAAAGGCAAACAGGCGTTTCATCTTCATCGTCGTATCGTGTGAACAGGGGCGCTGGGTGCAAACGGGATGCCCTTGTCTTCGGGTCGGGAAAATCCGACCCGTAAAAATACGGCAAACTTTCGATACTTCTATCCTTTTGCTCCTGTCTCGTGGTTAATTTTGGTTCCCGGCGGACGAATGCGGACCTCGGTTTTCGTCATTCGCTGTTCCTGCCCCGAAAAATCGTTCCGGTACGGAATGCCCGACCGATCCGGTCGGCGGATGCCGCCCGTTCGGAAGCGGTGCGGAATGCCGTGCCGATACGTCGGTTTTCGTCGTATGGTTTCCTTGGGGAAATGGTGATGAAGGGGGCGTTGTGTGCGATCGGTAGTTTTTCTGTGCGGTCCGGAGCGGCCTTCCGGATGCCATTAACCGCAGCGACACGGTGTCTCTTGCCCCTCTTGATCTGTTCGCCGCATGGGCGATTCGGCCGGTTTACTTCCCGCGCACGGCGATGCCCGTGGGGTTGGATAGGACGCGCAGAAAGCCGGCGTCTGCGTCGATCCGATGCGCATGTCCGGACCGATGTTCACGGGGACGGTGCAACGGCCGCAAAGCGGTTTTTTCGTGCCCGTGTCGGCTTGTCGTCTCCCGTCCGCCGTGCGTCTGCGACAGATCGAGACCGGTCTTTCTTCTTTGCGAAAGTACGGTTTCGGTCGGCGGTATCGGAAGCGGTCCGCTATCACGATGCGATGAATTTCGCCCGCCGTGCGGAAGCCTCGTCCTGTATCGCCGTGGAAATGATCGGTCTGGAAAATCCTTTCGCGGTCGTATCGACTGCCGGAACGGGAGAATGCCGTGCGGTATGCTACAAGCCCGGAAAGGGGACGGAAACCGATTCTCGGCCGGATCTTTCCGGCCCGGCGGATCAGTATTGCCGGAATTTGGGCGTCATGATTTCGGCGTAGAGCACGCCCATGCGGGGATCGAAACCTTCCGCAAACGGGGATTCGTTGTGCTCCGTGTGCTCCGGAACGGATGGAGCGGCTTGGGGGGATGTCGTCGTATCGCGTTTCGAAAGCGGTGCAGCGGGAGCCGGTTCCGACGCGGCGGACCATTCGGCGAGCGTCTGGTCGTCGTAGGTGAAATAGGGAGCAGGCTCTTCGTCGGATCGTTCCGAAGCCCCGCCATCGAACGGCGCGCGCTGCCCTTCGGGCAGGGGCATCCGGTTTTCGAGAAACTCTTCCTCGGCGGATTCGACCGCAGGGGAGGAATGCTCCGTGCGTTCCGTTCCGTTCCGAAGCTCGCGCATCAAATCGTCCCAAGGCGAGGAGGGCGGAGCGGTGTGCTCATCGGGATGCGGGATATTTCTCGATGCCTTCTTTTTTTGCTGGGCCGCCAGAATGCCGGATACGACGACGGACAAGATAAGGACCAACAGACTCTCCATAACGGAACGTTTTTACTCTTTCGTATTTTCGACGCGGATCGCTTTTTCGACCCCTTTGATTTTCCCCACCTTCTCCATAATCATCTTCAGGTCCGTCTTGTTCTTGACGTACAGACTGATGCGTCCTTCGAATATACCGTCGTGACTCTGGATGTGCAATTCGCGGATGTTGGTATTCAGTTCGCCGGTAATCACTTGCGAGAGTTCCATGAGAATCCCGATGCGGTCGATGCCGCGGAGTTCCATCACCGTGAGGTAGGACATCGCCTTGTGGCTCGACCATGCCACGGGCGTGAGGTTGTTGCCGTGCTGGGCGGCGAGCTTGATGAGCTCGTTGCAACTTTTCTTGTGCACGTCCACCTTGTGGGTCTCCGGATTCTTGTAACCGACGACCTCGTCGCCCGGAATGGGGTTGCAGCATGGGGCGATGACGAACTGCGGCGCTTCGGGGTCCGTCGGATCGTCGGGCAGCACATGGCGGTCCTTCTTGCCCTCCCCGCCGAGAAAACGGAACGGATTGGGAATCTGGAGCGTCCAGAACTTCAGTATCTTATTGGCCGAATTTTCGCGCAGCACCTTGCCCAGATCGTCCAGCTTGACGATCCCCGCACCGAGCTTGCTGTAAAATTCGTCCTTCGTCGCACACTCGTAGGCGGGGAGCACCTTGCGGAACACGCGCGCGCTGGGCGTCACGCCGAAGTCTTTCAGCCGGGCCTCGAACAATTCGATTCCGTTGGCGATGTTGTTGAGCTTGTCCTTTTTGAGGAAGTTGACGATCGACTGCTTGGCCTTGGTCGTGATGACGTGTTCGAGCCAGTCGGGCTTGGGCGTCACGTTCTTGGAGGTGATGATCTCGATCTGGTCGCCGCTGCCGACCGGGGCGAAGATGGACTCGATCTTGTGGTTGATCTTGGCTCCCATCGCGCTGTTTCCGATCTTGGAGTGGATGTCGTAGGCGAAATCGAGTGCCGTGGCGCCCTGCGGCAGCGTCCTCGAATCGCCCTTGGGCGTGAAGACGACGATTTCGGACGTATAGAGACTCAGCTTGAAGTTGTCGAGAAACTCCACGGCGTCCTCCGTCGGGCTGTTCAGCGCCTCGCGCACCTGCTTCATCCAGCGGTCGAACTCGCCTTCCTCTTTCGACAGCGCCCCGGTCTTGTATTTCCAATGGGCTGCGAAGCCCCGCTCGGCGATCTCCTCCATCCTTTCGGAGCGGATCTGCACTTCGGCCCAGATGCCGTCGGGCCCCATGACCGTCGAGTGCAGCGCCTCGTAGCCGTTGGCCTTCGGGATGTTGACCCAGTCGCGGATGCGGTCCGGCTTGGGCTTGTAGATGTCCGTGACCAGCGAATAGATATGCCAGCACTGCGACTTTTCGGGAATCAGCGGAGAGGGCTTGAAAACGATCCGGATGGCGAATATGTCGTAGATTTCGTCGAACGAGACGTGCTTGCGCTGCATCTTCGACCAGATCGAATAGACGGACTTGACCCGACCGGAAATTTCGAAGTCGATGCCGTTCTCCCGGAGTTTTTCGATGATCGGGGCGTTGAACTTCTCGATGAAACGGGTCCGTCCGGCTTCGGTCTCGCGGATCTTGGCTTCGATCTGTTTGTAGTCTTCGGGGAAACGGTATTTGAGCGTCAGGTCCTCCAGTTCGCTCTTGATGGCGTAGAGGCCGAGCCGGTAGGCCAGCGGTGCGAACAGATAGATCGTTTCGCTGGTGATTTTCATCTGCTTGTGCGGCGGCATGGAACCCAGCGTCCGCATGTTGTGGAGCCGGTCGGCGATCTTGACGAGAATCACCCGCACGTCGTCGGAAAGCGTGAGCAGCACCTTGCGGAAATTCTCGGCCTGTTCCGACGCGTCGGTCTTGAAGACGCCGGACATTTTGGTCAGTCCGTCTACCATCAATGCGATCTTGGGACCGAAACGGCTTTCGATGTCTTCGACCGTGTAGTCGGTATCCTCCACCACGTCGTGCAGCAGGGCCGCCACGACAGACTTGACGCCCAGCCCGATTTCGTCCACGACGATCCGGGCCACGGCCAGCGGATGGAGGATGTAGGGTTCTCCCGAACGACGGTGCACCCCCTCGTGGGCCTCTTTCGCCAAGAAAAAGGCCCGCTCGATCAGATCCCTGTCGTAGTCGTTCTTACAGACTTTCGCACAACTCGACATCAGTCTGGCGAAAGCCTCGCCGATCTGGCGTTCGTCGTCGGAAGAATATCCCATCAGCTCCGAATTTTAACCGTACCTCCGCTTGTCCGGTGCCGCTTAATCGGCTGCCAGCGCTTGCCGTACTTTCGTTTCGACCTCTTCGAGCAGTTCTGCGTCGTTGCGGAACAACTCTTTGACCGCATCGCGTCCCTGACCGAGCTTGCGGTCGCCGTAGGAGAACCACGAGCCGCTCTTCTTGAGGATGCCGAAATCGACGCCCA
The DNA here is from genome assembly GCA_910583985.1 of uncultured Alistipes sp. Classification (GTDB taxonomy): domain Bacteria; phylum Bacteroidota; class Bacteroidia; order Bacteroidales; family Rikenellaceae; genus Alistipes_A. The sequence goes on along the minus strand of CAJTYA010000011.1, from coordinate 22,386 downwards.
AGTCGAGGATCTCGCCGATCTTCGAGATGCCTTCGCCGTACATGATGTCGAACTCGGCCCGGCGGAACGGAGGCGCGAGCTTGTTCTTGACGATCTTGACTTTGGCTCTGGCTCCCAACTGCTCTTCGCCGTCCTTGATGACCGACGCCTTGCGGATATCGATGCGGACGCTGGCGTAGAATTTCAGCGCATTACCGCCCGTCGTGGTTTCGGGGTTGCCGTACACCACGCCGATCTTGTCGCGCAACTGGTTGATGAAGATGCACACCGTCCCCGTCTTGCTGATGCTCGCCGTCAGCTTGCGCAACGCCTGAGACATGAGCCGGGCCTGAAGACCCATTTTGGCTTCGCCCATTTCGCCCTCGATTTCGGCCTTGGGCGTCAGGGCCGCCACCGAGTCGATCACGACGATGTCGATGGCGCTCGAACGGATCAGGTGATCTGCGATTTCGAGCGCCTGCTCGCCGTTGTCGGGCTGGGAAATCAGCAATTCGTCGATGTCTACGCCCAACTTCTGGGCATAGGTGCTGTCGAAGGCATGTTCCGCGTCGATGAAGGCGGCGATGCCTCCGGCTTTCTGCGCCTCGGCGATCGCGTGGATGGCCAGCGTGGTCTTACCCGAAGATTCGGGACCGAAGATTTCGATCACACGGCCTTTCGGGTAGCCGCCGATTCCCAGCGCGTGGTCGATGGTCACCGACCCGGACGGAATGACCGGGACTTCGTCGACGTGGCGGCTGCTCATCTTCATGATGGCCCCCTTGCCGAAATCCTTTTCGATCTTGTCCATCACGGCGCTCAGTACCTTGAGCTTATCGGGATTCACCTGAGGTTTCTCTTTTTCTGCCATATTCCGTGGTATTTTTGTAGTCTGGTTTATACGATTATTCGTTCTTTGCGTAGGCTTCCACGATCTGTTCGAAATGGTCCTTCGTGCGCACCTTGTCGAAAATCCGCTCGATCTTGCCTCCCTCGTCGATGACGAACGTCGTTCGGAGGATTCCCATGAAAGTTCTGCCCATGAATTTCTTTTCGCCCCAGACTCCGTAGGCTTCGGCGATCTTTTTGTCCGTATCGGCGAGGAGCGTGAAATTGAGCGATTTCTTCTCGATGAAATTGCGGTGCGATTTTTCGCTGTCGGGACTCACGCCCACGATTTCGAATCCCATCTCGCGCAAGCGGTCCCGGCCGTCCCTCAGACTGCAAGCCTCGGCCGTACAGCCGGGCGTGTTGTCCTTGGGATAGAAATAGAGAATGAGCTTGCGACCGGCATAATCGGTCAGCTTCCGGCTCTCGCCGTTCTGGTCCGTCCCTTCGAAGAGGGGAGCGGTGTCTCCTGCCTTCAGTTTTTCCATCGTCGTTCTATCGTGAAATCCGTCCCTCGGCAACGGGGCGTTTGCCCCGTTGCAAAGGGGAAGTAAAGATACGATTATTCCCTAAAATCTGAAAAGTTTTTCCGGTCAAATATGACGCCAGAAAAACTTTCGGGTAAGATTCGCGCGTTGTCCGTTTCTTCGGACGGATGCCCTGCGGGGGGCTACCGGGCCAACACCTTCTTTTCGATTTCCTCGACCTGATGGCGGAACAGCTTGTCGGTTTCCATCAGATTGGAAATCGCCTTGCAGGCATGGAGCACCGTCGCGTGGTTCTTGCCTCCGATGGCCGCTCCGATGGAGGTCAGCGGAGCCTTCGTGTGCTGCTTGCTGAGGTACATGGCGATCTGTCGGGCCTGTGCGATTTCGCGGGTCCGCTTGGGCGAGTTGAACGTGCCGGCGTCGAGTCCCATGTGTTCGCAGACCACGTTCTTGATGTGATCGATCGTTATCTCTTTCTGGTTGAACTGCACGTACACTTTCAGAATCTCCTTGGCCAGCGCGACGGATATTTTCTTTCCCAGGAACGACGCATTGGCCACCAGCGACGAAAGCGCCCCTTCGATCTCGCGCACGTTGGCGTTGATGTTCTCCGCCAGAAAGCCCACGACTTCGTCGGACACGCCGGCGCCGAGCCGGACGGCCTTGTTGCGGACGATCTTCACCTTCGTCTCGTAGTCGGGCAGCATGAGCTGCGTGGAAAGCCCCCATTTGAAACGCGTGATCAGGCGTTGCTCGATGTCCTTGAGTTCCACGGGCGGCTTGTCGGAAGTCATGATCAACTGCTTGCCAGAGAGGTGCAGGTGGTTGAAAATGTTGAAGAATGCGTTCTGTGTCTTGTCTTTGCCGGCCAGCTCCTGAATGTCGTCGATAATGAGCACGTCGAGCATCTGGTAGAAATGAATGAAATCGTTCAGCTCGCCCTTGATGGCTGCGTTCTGGAACTGCGCCTGGAATTTGTTCATCGACACGTAGAGCACCTGAAGTTCCGGCCGGCGCTGCTTGACCTCCATGCCGATGGCCTGTGCGATGTGCGTTTTGCCCAATCCCGAATCGCCGTATATATATAGGGGGTTGAACGGCGTCTTGCCCGGATCGACGGCCACGGCCAGCCCCGCCGAGCGGCACAGACGGTTGCAGGCTCCCTCCACGAACGTCTCGAACGTGTAGTTGGGGTTGAGCTGCGGGTCGATGATCAGCTTGCGGATGCCGGGAATGACGAAAGGATTCTTTATATTCGTCGTATCGGACTGCGTGACGAACGTGTTGATGGCCGTCATGTCCGCGTCCGAAGCGGCCGCCGCCGTGGATTGTTCCACGCGCGGGACGGCATAGCGCAGCTTGGTTTTCAGTCCGAAGAGCTGGTGGATGATCGGCCTGAGCAACGGAATGAAATGTTTCTCGATGTGATACACGTAACTCTCGTTGGGTACTTTGAGCTTCAGCGTCACTCCGTCGAAATCCAAGGGCACGATCGGCTTGAACCATTTGGCGAACTCCTCGGCGGAGGTCTGTTCGCGGATACGGCTCAAGCAACTCTGCCACACATCTCCGTATGTCTGGTTGTTGACTGTCATCCTATTCTTCTGTTTCGCAACACAAAATTGTAAATAAAATTATAAAAAAAATATCTTCGGGCGATTGTTTGTTTTGCAAATATTGCTATAGAAAAATACGCGGTTTCCGAGCGGTCGATTTTCAATCGTTTGATATAGAGTAACCAAAAAATGCACTATCTTTGCTTATCATTTTTTCACGATACCGCATCGCAAGCGTATAAATAAAACAAATAACGGCATGAGCGAAAATCTGGATTCCATCGTCAGGAAAAAAGCCGAGGACTGGCTGTCCGGCTCCTATGACGAAGCGACGAAAAAACAGGTCAAGTACCTGATGAATAACGATATGAAGGAACTCACGGAGAGTTTCTACAAGGACCTCGAATTCGGTACCGGCGGCCTGCGGGGCATCATGGGCGTAGGAACGAACCGGATGAACATCTATACGGTAGGGATGGCCACGCAGGGTTTGGCCAACTACCTCAAAAAGGCCTTCCCCGGCGAACCCATAAAAGTCGCCGTCGGCCACGACAGCCGCAACAACAGCCGCCTGTTCGCCGAGCGCACGGCCGACATCTTCGCCGCCAACGGATTCAAGGTCTATCTGTTCGATTCGCTGCGTCCCACGCCCGAACTGAGTTTCGCCATCCGGCACCTGCGTTGCCAGAGCGGCGTCGTCGTGACGGCTTCGCACAACCCGAAGGAATACAACGGCTACAAAGCCTATTGGGCGGACGGTGCCCAGGTCGTCGCTCCGCACGATCGGAACATCATTGCCGAAGTACAGAAGATCACTTCGCCCGACCAGATCGCCACGGGCGGCGGTGCCGATCGCATCGAAATTCTGGACGAGCACTTCGATGCGCTCTATCTGGACGCCGTGCACGGCCTCTCGCTTTCGCCCGAAGCCGTGGCGCAGCACTGCGATCTGAAGATCGTCTATACGCCCATTCACGGCACGGGCGTCATTCTCGTTCCGGAATCCCTGCGCCAGTTCGGTTTCACGAACGTGATGACCGTCCGGGAACAGAACATACCGGACGGCAACTTCCCGACTGTGGAATCGCCCAATCCGGAAGAACGCTCGGCGATGAAGATGGCCATCGAATTGGCCGAACGCGAAAAGGCGGACATCGTGCTGGCCACCGACCCGGACGCAGACCGCATCGGCATGGCGCTGCCCGACGAAAACGGGGAATACGTCCTGCTCAACGGCAACCAGACCTGTACGCTGCTCATCTACTACATCGTCCGGCGGTGGAGCGAACTGGGCCGGCTGCACGGCAAGGAATACATCGTGAAGACCATCGTCACTACGGAACTCATCGAGCGCATCGCGGATTCGTTCGGCGTGGCCCATTTCGACTGCCTGACGGGCTTCAAATACATCGCTACCGTGATCCGCAACCTCGAAGGCAAGATGCGGTACATCGGAGGCGGGGAGGAGAGCTTCGGATTTCTCGCCGAGGATTTCGTCCGGGACAAGGATGCCGTGAGCGCCTGCTCGCTGGCCGCCGAGGCTGCCGCGTGGGCCAAGGCGCAGGGAACGACGCTCTACGAACTGCTCAAGGACATTTACGTGCAATACGGATTTTTCCGCGAATCGCTCGTCTCGGTCGTCCGCAAAGGCAAGGAAGGACAGGAAGAGATCGCCCGCATGATGAGCCGCTACCGGAACGAACCGCCGCGCAGTCTGGCCGGCTCTCCGGTCGTCACGATCAAAGACTATCTCAACGGAGAGGCCACCGACACGGCGACGGGCCGGAAAACGCCCATCGACATGGAACGTTCCAACGTACTGCAATTCCTGACGGCCGATTCGACCGTCGTATCGGTGCGTCCGTCGGGCACGGAGCCCAAAATCAAGTTCTATTTCGGGGTCAGAGCCGAAATAGACGACAAGGGTAAATTCGAGGAGGTCAGTAAGGCGCTCGACGAAAAAATAACGTCCATTCAAACCGAATTGCAGCTCATATAACAAAACCGTTCCGGGGCGCCGAGAAGAAGGCGCCCCTGGAGCGATCATCCATCCGAACATCGAACCATGTCCACTGTTTTCACGAAAATCATTCGAGGAGAAATCCCCAGCTACAAGGTAGCCGAGGACGACCGTTATTATGCCTTCCTCGACATCAACCCGCTGACCGAGGGTCATACGCTGGTCGTACCCAAACAGGAAACCGATTATATTTTCGATCTCGACGACCGGACACTGGAAGGCATGATCGTCTTCGCCAAACGGATCGCCCGCAAAATAGAGCAGAAAATAGCCTGCAAAAGGGTAGCGGTCGTTGTGCTGGGCCTCGAAGTTCCGCACGCCCACATCCATCTCATTCCGATCAATAGCGAAAAAGATGTCGATTTCCATCGGGAAAAGCTCAAGCTTTCGGCCGAGGAGTTCACGCGAATAGCCGAGTCAATCAGGTTATAATCAATAGGATATACAACTTTAAAAAGAGCGTCTTTCGGGACGCTCTTTTTATTTAACATAATCAAGGAATCGTCCGAAGATTTATCGCATTCCGCAGCAGCGGAGTAGGGGACGGAGTATTTTATCAGCCGATTTTACAAGTTTCATCACAGTGAAGTTACATTTCCATAAATCACAAATGTAAAAACACCACACATTGAAGTACAATTGTAACCAATAAGTATGGGAATATCGGTGCAGTCTTTTTGTCTTTACATTTTTCACATAGCGTGTGAAGCGCCTACGATTTCGTTTAGAGTATATGAATAAAACATTTATATTGGATATATAAATAGCATGTTAATCAAATATATAATCGGTTTATATTAACCGATGATATATGTAGAATGTTATCGTGGCCCTCTTGTTTGCATGGTTGTTTGCCTTGTCGCCTTAGTTTTCTTATAAATATATGTTTCCCATAAGATTATGTATGTTGATATAAAGTTAAAGTTGATTAAAAGCATGTGAATGACAATTGTAACTATACCTCTCCTTGCTCGAAAGTTACGATTGTAATGTCCGAAAGACGAAAATTCGGTTGAATTTTGTAAAGTCTGTGTTGCGGGAAATTACAAAATGTTTTATATTTGTAAAAAATCGAATCGATGAAAGATCGGCTGCAAAAATTCATGGAATCGGAGCGTTTGACTTCGTCGCGTCTGGCCGAAATTATGGGCGTTCAGCCGTCCAACATTTCGCACATTCTCGGAGGACGGAATAAGCCCAGTTTTGAATTCATCGAAAAAATGTTGCAGCGTTTTCCGAAAATCAATCCCGACTGGTTGCTGTTGGGCAAAGGCCCGGTGTATCGCTCGGACATCCGGCCTGTCGTGCTGCCGGAAATCCGAAACGAACGGCCTGCCGACGTTTCGTTGTTTCCCGAAGAGACAGCCGAACCGGAAGGCGAAAAACCGGTCGCCGCATCTGAACTCCGGGTGTCGACGGACGAAAACGCAGCGCTCTCCCTTCCGTCTTCTGTCGAAAGGAAAAGACGGAGCGAGGAAACGACTGCCGATCAGGAGTCGCCCGTAAAATGCCCCGACGAGATCGACTATATTATCGTTTTTTACAAGGACAAAAGTTTTATCCGCTACCGGCCCAAATAACATTCGGTACCGGGCGAAAATCTGTCTTTTTTGTGTCGTTCGGGAAAATGCCGGAATGGGATATGGCTAATCGCTTTTGTGGCGATAAAGCTACGTGCTGGCTGCGCTTTTTCCGCGCGGCTTAATATCGAGGTATGAACGGGAACTCATGCGGCCTGCCGTTTCAAGCAAATGTGTCGATGCGATTTTTACGGTTTTGATTTTCGATCCTTTCGTGCGATTCTACCTTGTCTCGTTTAACATAATAGTTCAGCCCGCAATAAAACTTTCTATTCCGGGATTGCCGGGGAGTTTAACAATGGAATTTCCTCCGCAGATGATTCGGGGCTATGTCCGGCAGCGCGACGGGATTTTGCTCTCGCGCGAATGCAAGGACTGCGTTAGGGCATAGCAGTTTGTATTCAGTGAAACGGAAAGGATGATTATCGGTAAGCGTTCGACAGGTTTCCCGACGAATTTTCTAAGAATTTTCCCTGTCTTTCGACGAATCGCATTTTTGATGCGACCCTGCGGGACGGTCCGGTTCCGATCGAAATATTCTGTATTTCAATTACGTGAATTTGGGCGAACTTCTTTTCGCATTTCCTCGGACGGAATCATTCCGGGAAAGGAATTCGTGCCGCTCGGTGAACGGAATTCTGTTCCGTCCCCGAAAAGATGCCTCGTGACCGGTATGTTCGAACGCCCGAAGGTGAAATCGGCGAACGAAACGGGGAAAAGTTCGATTTACCGAAGTGAGGACCATCTCTTTTCCGAGTGTTTTTCGTGCGGCTGTCGATTCTCGCACAGCCAATGTTCGGAAAGATATGGAGAAAATCGAAACGCCTGCTGTATCGAGTGCTTCATTCGAACGGTCGGAATCGGACGAAAGCCGGCTTTCGATTTACTCGTTTTGTCGGAATGCCCCGGAGATTTCGAAGAGTTAATGTGCGTGGTTCATCCGTGATTTTCATTCCATTTTACTACTACTTACAACTACGATATTTGGAATTATAATTGCCATTATGTTAAATAGTGCCCGAAAATACGAGAAAGGACGGTGTGATTTTTTTGCCGGTAAATGATTCCGCGTTACCCCGGATTATCGGCAAATGTCATGTATGGAAAATCGAAACCCGGCTTTCGTCCGATTCCGTTCGAAACATTTTGTATTTCAATTACATGAATTTGGGCGAACTTCTTTTCGCATTTCTTCGAAATGGAAATGCCGAATGTTTCGAACGGAATCGTTCCGGAAAAGGATTCGTGCCGTTCGGTGGACGGAATTCTGTTCCGTACCCGCAAAGATGCCTCGTGCCGGTATGTTCGAACGCCCGAAGATGAAATCGGCGGACGAAACGGGAAAAAAGTTCGATTACCGAAAGGAGGATCACCTCTTTTCCAAGTGTTTTTCCATGTGGCAATAATCCTTGGTTATCCCGGCCTTTTTCCTTTCTGTTGTTTTTCAGTATGTTAAATTGCTGACCTCTCGAAATAAGAACGGTACAGCTGCTCCCCCTCGGTTTCTTGCGGCCGGAGGTGTCTGCGTTCGCTCTTTTGTCTGCTATGGAGAGCATTCCCCGTGCAGACCGTTTCCGTCGTTTTTTTCCGTCGCAATCGGAAGGCCGTCATTCGGAGAACGGTTTGTGTCGGATGGAACGCCTCTCTCGGTCGGAATGCGTTCGGGACCGTTTCAGAAACGCTTCTATGGCCGATGAGTCCCCGTTGCCGGGACCGGAAAATGAAAAAAGCCGATGCAGAACCTTCCCCAGCCGGAGGGTGCCGGGGAAAGTCGTTCGGACCGAATCGGCAGAGGCCTATTTGACTCGGATGAGGTTCAGGCCGTCGCGGATGGGAAGGATGATGTTCTCTACCCTCTCGTCCTGCATGACCATGTCGTTGAACGTCTTGATGCCCTGCGACTGGCGGTCGCTCGCGGGGGTCTCTTGGGCGACTTTGCCGTACCACAGGATGTTGTCGGCCAACAGGTAGCTGCCGCTTTCGACCAGCGAGTCCATCGCCATGCGGTAGTAGGCCGGGTATTCCCGCTTGTCGGCGTCGATGAAGATCAGGTCGAATCGCATGCCTAACCGTGGCGCGATGTCGAGCGCGGGGCCTGTGTGGGCTACGATCTTGTCTTGCAGACCGCTCAAGGCGAAGTATTTGGACGACAGGGACTCCAGCTCGTCGTCGATCTCTATCGTGTGCAGCACGCCTCCCTCGTCCAGTCCCCGTGCCATGCAGATGGCCGAATAGCCGGTGAACGTTCCTATTTCGAGGATGCGCCGGGGGCGGATCATCCGGACGAGCATTTCGAGCAGCCGTCCCTGAAGATGTCCGGAGATCATGCGCGGTTGAACGACCCGCAGGTGCGTTTCCCGGTCGAGTTCCCGCAGCAACGGGTCTTCTGCGGTGGTGTGGGTTTCGATGTAGCGTTCCAGCGCGTCCATGCCGTTATTTGTATATCAGCGTCGAGAGGTTTTCTTTCCCGTATATTTCGTTGGCCGTTTCGGTGATTTCCCGCAGCGTGATCGACCGGATTTTTTTGCAGATTTCGTCCATCCCGTCGATGTTGTCGTATACCAGATAGCTGCGCGCGGCGCTGAGCATGTACCCTTCGTTGCTTTCCATCGCGATGGTGATCTGTCCGATGTACTGTTTTTTGGCCATGGCCAGCGTACGGCTGCCGAGCTGGCCCGTGCGGATGCGCTCCAGCTCCCGGTCGATGACCTCCATGCACTCTTCCACACGGTCCTTGTCCGTACCGAAATAGATCGAGGCGATCCCCGTGTCGCTGAAGGGCGAGAATCCCGATTCGATGTTGTAGGAGAGCCCCTTGCGCTCCCTGACGGCCAGATTGAGCAGCGAGTTGGCCGATGGTCCGCCGAGCAGGTTGTTGAGCAGCGACAGCACGATGCGCCGGTCGTCGTTCAGGCTGTACGCCCTGCCGCCCATGATGCAATGGGCCTGGTGGCAGTTGCGATGGGCGGTTTTCGTTTCGGGCACGTATATTCCTGCCCGGTCGCGGACGAAGGGCCTCGTCGAAGCGGCGGGTTCGGTGAAATAACGGTCGCAGATTTCCCGGAAACGTTTCTCGGATACGTTGCCGATCACCGAGAAGACCATCTGGTCGGTGTTGTACGTCCTCTTCACGAAACGGAACAGGTCTTCCCGCGAATGTTTCAGCAGCGACGCTTTAGTGCCTAAGATGTTGTGCCCCAGCGACGAACCTTTGAATATCATGTCCTCGAAGTCGTCGAATATGCGTTCCGAGGGCGTGTCCTTGTACGAGTTGATTTCGTCCAGTACGATGTCTTTTTCGCGTTCGAGCTCCTTTTCCGGGAAGACGGAGTGGAACACGATGTCGGCGATCAGCTCCGCAGCCTTCGCGAAATCGCCCCGCAGGCTCGTGGTGTGGATGACGGTTTCCTCCTTGGTCGTATAGGCGTTCAGTTCGCCTCCCAGATTTTCGAGCCGGCAGTTGATGTGGAAGGCCTTGCGGTGCGTCGTGCCCTTGAAAAAGGCGTGTTCGAGCAGGTGGGCGATCCCGTGTTCGCCCGCCAGTTCGTCCCGGCTTCCCGTGTTGACCGTCAGCGCGCAATGCACGACGGCCGAACGGACTCTTTTATGCAGACAGCGGATGCCGTTGGGTAGCGTATAGCGTGTAAATTCCATGAATCGTTGCGTTTATTGCGGGATGCCGCCGGATCGTTTCCGGTTTTTCCGGGCCGAAGATAGATATTTTCCCGTATAACTCTCTTTGCATCGGGCCAGATCGGCGGGCGTGCCTTCGAAAACGATGCGCCCTCCCCCGTCTCCGGCCTCCGGCCCCAAGTCGATCACCCAGTCGGCGCAGCGGATGACGTCCGTGTTGTGCTCGACGATGACGATCGTGTGCCCGTTGGCCATCAATGCGTTGAACGAATCCAGCAGTTTGCGGATGTCGTGGAAGTGGAGGCCCGTGGTCGGTTCGTCGAAGATGAACATGATGGGCCCCGATGCGTTTTCTTTGGTCAGGAACGAGGCCAGTTTCACCCGTTGGCTTTCGCCGCCCGAAAGCGTGGACGAGGACTGCCCCAGCTTGATGTAGCCCAACCCCACGTCCTGCAACGGTTTGAGCTTCTCGATGATTCGTTTGTTGATCGGGTCTTTGTCCCGGTATTGCGAGAAGAGGTCGATGGCGGCGTCCACCGTCAGTTCGAGGATGTCGTAGATCGAGAGTCCGTGGTATTTCGCTTCCAGAATTTCGTCCTTGAAACGCTTGCCCCCGCAGCTTTCGCACACTAATTCGACGTCGGCCATGAACTGCATGCCGACCTTGATGACGCCTTCGCCCTGACACTCCTCGCATCGCCCGCCGGCGATGTTGAACGAGAATTGCGACGGGGTGAGGTTGTTGTGGCGCGAATAAGGCAGTTCGGAGAACAGTTTGCGGATTTCGTCGTAGGCCTTGATGTAGGTCACCGGATTCGACCGCGACGATTTGCCTATGGGATTCTGGTCGATGATCTCGACCGATTTGAGCCTCGTCACGTCTCCTTCGAGCCGTTCGAAGCTGCCGGGCTTGATGCCCGTTTCGTAGAGTTCCCTGCGCAGGGCCGGATAGAGGATGTCGCGCACGAGCGACGACTTGCCGCTGCCGCTGACGCCCGTCACGCAGGTGATGACGCCCAGCGGGAACTTCACGTCGATGCCCTTGAGGTTGTTTTCCCTCGCTCCCACGACCTCGACATAGCTGTTCCAGCGACGCACTTCGGCCGGGGGGTCGATGCGCTCCTTGCCGGTCAGGTATCGGGCCGTCAGGCTGTTTTCGGCCTTGTCCAACTCCTCGGTTCTGCCTGCGAACATCACCTCTCCGCCGAGGTATCCGGCCAGCGGACCGATGTCGATCACGGTGTCGGCCGCCCGGATGATTTCCTCCTCGTGCTCGACGACGATGACGGTGTTGCCCAGATCGCGCAGCTTTTCGAGCACGCCGATGAGCCGGCGCGTGTCCCGCGGGTGGAGGCCGATGCTCGGTTCGTCGAGAATGTAGAGCGACCCGACCAGACTGCTGCCCAGCGACGTAGCCAGATTGATCCGCTGGCTCTCGCCGCCCGAAAGCGTCGAGGAGAGCCTGTCGAGGGTCAGATAACCCAACCCCACTTCGTTCAGGTATTCGATCCGGTTGCGGATTTCGGTCAGGATGCGTTCGGCCTTTTCCCGGTCCCGTACCTCCAAGGAGAGCCCTTCGAAAAACGCCTGTAACTCGCTCACCGGCATGGCGACCAGTTCGGAGATGTTCCGTCCGCCGACTCGCACGTACAGCGCCTCTTTGCGCAGCCGTCCGCCTTCGCAGTCGGGACAGACGGTTTTGCCCGTGTAACGCGAGAGCATGACGCGGTACTGGATTTTGTAGCGTTCCTTTTCGAGGAAGCTGAAAAATTCGTCCAGTCCGTGGAAGTGCTCGTTCCCTTTCCAGAGCAGGTGCCGCTGCTGCCGGGTGAGTTCGTAGAACGGCCGATGGATCGGAAAATCGAATTTCGAAGCGTGCAGAATCAACTGCTCCTTCCACCATTTCATCGTTTCGCCGCGCCAGCAGGCGATGGCGTCCTGATAGATGCTTTTCGTCTTGTCGGGCACGACGAGGTCTTCGTCGATGCCGGTCACCTTGCCGTAACCCTCGCAGCGGGGACAGGCGCCGATGGGATTGTTGAAGCTGAACATGTGTTCGCTCGGTTGTTCGAACACGATGCCGTCCGCTTCGAACCGGGAGGAAAAACGTTCCCGGCGTGCGTTGCTGTCTCTCCCCGTCACGACGATTTCGCACACCCCTTCCCCGCTCTGGAAAGCGGTGGCTACGGAATCGGCCAGCCGGCTGAGCGTCTCTTCGTCCGGCGGCGTCTTGGCCCGGTCGACGACAATCGACAGGCCGGCGGGATCGGTCGCGGGATCGACCTGCCCGATCATCTCCTCGATGAGCAGCGTCTCCCGGCCGTCGTATACCCGTTGCAGACCCTCTCCGGAGAGCAGCGTGAGTTTCTCGATAAGCCCCTGCACCTCTTTGAGCAGGAGCGGAGCCGTCACCAGAAGGCGCTCCCCGGCCGGCAATGCCGCGATGAAGTCCAATACGTCCGCTACCGTGTGGGCCTTCACTTCCCGGCCCGACACGGGCGAATAGGTCCGTCCGATGCGGGCGAACAGTAGCTTGAGGTAGTCGTATATTTCCGTGGAGGTGCCTACCGTGGAACGCGGATTCCGCGTGTTGACTTTCTGCTCGATGGCGATGGCCGGAGCGATGCCGGTGATGAAGTCGACGTCGGGCTTGTTGATTTTTCCGAGAAACTGACGGGCATAGGCCGACAGGCTCTCGACATAGCGCCGCTGTCCTTCGGCGAAAATCGTGTCGAAGGCGAGCGTGGATTTACCCGATCCCGACAGGCCCGTGACGACGACCAATTGGTTATGCGGGATTTTGACCTCTATGTTTTTCAGGTTGTGGACCCGTGCGCCTTTGACGTGTATGTATCGTTGTTCTTTCGGAGCGTTCATCGTTCGAAAATTAACCGCTAAAGATAACGATTTTTCCGACAAAAACAGTATGAGCTTCTGCACCGGCAGTGGGTGTAAGAACGTCGGAATGTTCGTATGGTTTTGTAAATCATAGAGATATGAAGCAGTCTCCGGTCCGGGGCCCGGAAGCGTGTCGGCCGGCGCCTGCCGTTTCTGGCCGGCGGCTTAGGCGTCTGCATCGCGTGACCGCCTGTGTGACGTACCGTCTGCGAAACAAGGCTGGCGACGATTCCGTGAACGATTCCCGGTCCGAATGACTGCGGTCCGGGTCTGGGTTGCCGTCGCGTTTCCTGCTCGGTGTTTCGGGCCCCGAAGGTGTTTCGACCGGTGTCTGCCGGCCGAATGTACCTTCAGGCGTCGGAACCATGAAACCACGGAACATCTCCGCTGCGAGGCCGCAGGCAAAGACCGAATGAAAAATCGTACCCGCCGATTGCCGGGACTGCATGAATACGAAACCGCCGGTTGTGAACGGTTTCGCGTCGGTGCCCTTTTTCCCGTGCGCTTTTTCGTCGGGCCCGAAAATCGGAATCCCCGTCCGGACGTTTCGATCCGGACGGGGATTTCCCGTGTTTTTCCTTCTTTTATTTATTTCACGATTTCGATCTGTTGCCGGTGCGTGATTTTCTCGCAATAACGGCAGCGCAGGGCGATTTCCTGCTCTCCGTCGCGGACCACCTGAAAGGAGGTCTCCACCGGTTCGTTGTTCGTGATGCATTTGGGGTTGGCACAACGGACGAAGCCCCGGATCGTTTCGGGGATCGTGACGGCCCGTTTTTCGGTCACCTTGAAATTCTTGATGATGTTGACCTTGGCCATGGGCGCCACGATGGCGATGCGGTTGATCTCTTCCTGCCGGCAGAAACGGTCGTTGATCTTGATGATGGCCTTGCTGCCCATCCGTTTGCTTTCGAGGTTCGTGCCGAAGGTGATGCGGTGCGGATCGTTTTCCAGATCCAGTATCTTGATGATTTTGAACAGGCAGTCCGAGGGGATATGGTCGATGACCGTTCCGTTCTCGATGGCCCTGACTTCTAATTTGCCTTCCATGATTCGGTGTGTAAAAACGATTGGTGAAATGCGTCGGGAGCTCACTCGGCAACGCCCAGCAGGTAGCTGATGATGGCCATCCGCGTGTAGACTCCGTTTTCGGTCTGTTGGAAATAATAGGCTTTGGGGTTGCTGTCCACGTCCGTGGCGATCTCGCCCACGCGGGGCAGCGGATGCAGGATGCGCATGTTGTCTTTGGTGCCTTCCAGCAGGCTATTTTTCAGGATATAGACGTTTTTGACCCGTTCGTACTCCATCGGGTCGGAAAAGCGTTCGCGCTGCACCCGCGTCATATAGACGATGTCCGCCTGCGGAAGAGCCTCCTCTATGCGGCCGGTTTCGGTATAGGCGATGCCTTTTTCCTTGAGAAAGAGCTTGTATTCGTCCGGCATTTTGAGCTCGTCCGGGGCGACGAACGTGAAGGTCGGATTGAAAAACGACAGGGCTTGGAGCAGCGAGTGGACCGTGCGGCCGTATTTGAGGTCGCCCACCATGACGATGTGGATATTATCGAGCGTTCCCTGCGTTTTCTTGATCGAATAGAGGTCGAGAAGCGTCTGGCTCGGATGCTGGTTGGCACCGTCTCCAGCGTTGACGACCGGCACTTTCGATATTTCGCTCGCGTAGCGGGCCGCGCCCTCGATGGAGTGACGCATGACGATCATGTCGCAGTAGTTCGAAATGACGGTGATCGTGTCGTGGAACGTCTCGCCTTTCGAGACGCTGGTGTTGGAGGCTTCCGAAAACCCGATGACGCGTCCTCCGAGACGGTTGATGGCGCTTTCGAAACTCAGCCGTGTTCTCGTCGAGGGCTCGAAAAAGAGCGAAGCGATGACTTTGCCGGCGAGAACCTGCCGGTGCGGATCGGCTTCGAACCGGGCGGCCAGTTCCATGATCTTGAGTATCTCGTCCTTCGTGAAGTCGGTGATCGATACCAGATTCTTTTTTCCCATAGTTCTTTAATGTCTTGTCTGTCGTCCTCCTGTGCCTGTGCGGCGACGGTGCGGTCGTATTGTGTTTCTATTCGTATCCTTCGAATTCCATGTGCAGACCCTCCACCTTCGAGAGCCTGTCCCGCAGGGCCTCTTCCCGGCTCCGGCGGATCGAGAGCGTCATCCGGCAGGCGTTGTCGAAGCATTGGTCCGCTACGACGGGCTGCATCTCCTTGACCACGCGCATCACGTCGTTCATCGCCAGATAGCCGAATTTCACGACGAAGCGGGCATTCACCGTCTTCTCGATCCGTTCCGCCTCGTCGAGCACGGCCGAAGCCGATTCGCGGTAGGCCGCGATGAGTCCCGGCACACCAAGCTTGGTCCCGCCGAAGTAGCGGACGACGACGACCAGCGTGTCGGTAATCCCGCGCGAGAGCAGTTGTCCCAAAATGGGTCTTCCCGCCGTCGAGGAGGGTTCTCCGTCGTCGTTGGCCCGGAACGACGCACCTTCGGGACCCAGCCGCCATGCGTAACAATGGTGCGTGGCGTCGTAATAGCGCTTGCGCAGCGCCTCCACGTACTCCCGTATCCGGTCTTCGTCCCGCACAGGATAGGCGTAGCAGAGAAACTTGCTGCCCTTTTCCTTGTACAGCGCTTCGGCCGGGGCCGCGATCGTGTAGTAGGTATCCGTGTCTGCGGGATTTTCCATCCGGAAAAAATGTGAAAGAGCCTTACCTTGGTCCGGCGGAGCCTATTTGATCCGGCTGAACATCCTGTTCCATCGGATGTTGCCCGGAAAACTCTTTTCCTTGTCCAGCGACAGCCACACGAACGAGGGCTTGCCCACGATGTGGTCTTCGGGTACGAATCCCCAATAGCGCGAGTCGAGCGAGTTGTGCCGGTTGTCTCCCATCATGAAGTAGTAGTCCATTCCGAACGTGTATTCCTCGGCGGGTGCTCCGTCGATGTAGATCCGTCCGTCCTTCACGTCGAGCTTTTTCCCCTCGTACACTTCGATGATGCGGCGGTAGAGCGGCAGGTTGTCGAGCGTGAGCGCCACGGTCGCCCCTTTTCGGGGAATCCACAGCGGCCCGAAGTTGTCGACGTTCCACGCATAGCGCTCGTCGAAGGGGAAGATGTCCGGATCGGCCCCTTGCGCCTCGCGCTTGACGACCTTCACGACGTTCTTCATGCCCGCGATCCTCGCGGCGTTTTCGGCGGTGAGCGGCAGGTCCGCATAGCTGTTCGTCGCTGCATCGTAGTACGTGTCGCTCCGGGCGATGCCCATCTCCGAGAGGGTTTCGCCGTTGATCGGCGTCCCGTTCGTCACGACGACATAGTTGTACTGTTTACCCGGAATGTCGGCTTGCGGCATCCCGTTGATCCGCATTTCCGAATGTTCGATCAGAATCGTGTCGCCCGGCATGCCCACCACGCGCTTGACGTAGTTTTCCCGCTTGTCGACCGGACGATAGACCAGTTCGGTCTGGTCGAGCAGCCTCTTTCGGCCCTCTTCGGCTCCGAAAGCCCGCTGGTAGTTCCGCAGCAGCAGGTAGTAGTCGTTCGACGGTTCGACGAGCGCCACGGTGTCCCCGTGCGGGAAGTTGAACACGATCGGGTCGTTGCGCTCGATGCGGCTCCATCCGCGGAGCCTGTGATAGGGCCACTTGATCCATTCCACGAACGAGCGCTTGGTCTGCGACAGCGGCATCGTGTTGTGCACGAACGGGAAAGAGAGCGGCGTGTTGGGCATCTTGGGCCCGTAGGCGACTTTGCTCACGCAGAGATAGTCCCCCACCAGCATGCTCTTTTCCATCGACGGCGTCGGAATGACGTACATTTCGAAAAAGAAGATTCGGATGAGCGTGGCCACGACCGTCGCGAAGAGGATGGCCTCGATCCATTCCGCCGTTTTGCGGTAGGTCTTGTTCGTCCGCTTGCGTTCCTTGTGCCTTTGCCAGAACAGGCGGTACATTCTTTTCGAAATGTAGATGTCGTAGATGACCAGCAGGCCCGGCAGCAGCCACAGGTTGCCGGGCCAGACGACGAACCACAGCAGGTAGATCAGCGATACGACGCCGAACCGCACCCACTTGTTGGCCCATATTCGTTTCAGTTTGTTCACTTTTCCTTCGTTTTTATGTCGGGGGAGGCGTTTCCCTCAGCCGGGACGCGCGCCGGTTTTCCGGACGGCTCTCCCCTATCCGATTCCCAAAAGGTCCTTCATCGAGAAGACGCCCCGTTTCCCGGCGATGAATTCTGCGGCGAGCACGGCTCCGAGCGCGAATCCCCGGCGGCTTTTGGCGTTGTGCGAGAGGGTGATCGTGTCGGCTTCCGATTCGTAGACGACCGTATGGATGCCGGGTACGGTGCCGCGACGCACAGCGGTGATTTCCAACTCGTCGGGTACGGTGGTCGTTCCGCAGGTCCAGTGCTTCTTCCGCTCCACGTTCCGCACGATGTCCTCGGCCAGCGTGATGGCCGTGCCGCTCGGAGCGTCCTTTTTCTGCGTGTGGTGCGTCTCCTCGACCGTGACGTCGTATTCGTCCAGCCGGCCCATCAGCTCGGCCAGCCGGCGGTTGACTTCGAAAAACACGTTGACTCCCACGCTGTAGTTCGACGCGTAGAAAAACGCGCCTCCCTTTTCCCGGCACAGGGCCTTGGCTTCGTCGAACCGGTCGAGCCAGCCGGTGGTGCCGCACACGACCGGTACGCCCGCACCGAGGCAGACCGAGAGGTTGCCGAACGCCGTCTGCGGCGTGGTAAATTCGATGGCGGCGTCGATGCCCCGGAGGTTTTCCGCGTTCAACTCCGCGGCGTTGTTCAGGTCGACGACCAGCGGCACGTCGTGTCCTCTGTCGAGCAATATCTTTTCGATCTCACGGCCCATTTTGCCGTAGCCGATCAGCGCTATGTTCATACTTTTTTGGAATGTTTCCCGCAAATTTACTTCAAATTTCAGAGAAATCCCGCACGTCGGGCGATAAAAATAGGTGCTCGGCGCGGGCGTTTCCCGGCGGCGGAACCCTCCGCAGAGGAATTCTGCGCGTCCGGGGGTTTTTATCTCCCGATGAAAATGCTATCTTTGTTGTAAGAAACGATCACGACCGTGCGATATTTTCTGGAATTGTCCTATTCGGGTAAGGCCTATAACGGCTGGCAGATCCAGCCCTCCGATCCGTCCGTGCAGCGGGCGTTGCAGCGGGCGCTGTCCACGCTGCTCGGCACCGAAACCGAGACGGTGGGAGCCGGCCGCACCGACACGGGGGTGCATGCCTCCTATTATGTGGCCCATTTCGACACGGAACGTCCGATAGACGATCCCGCCCGTTTTTGCTATCACCTGAACGCCATCCTGCCGTGCGACATCGCCGTGAGCGGCGTGCGGCGGGTGCGCGACGACGCCCATGCCCGGTTCGACGCCCTCTCGCGCCGGTACCGCTACTACGTCACGACGAAGAAGGACCCGTTTCGGAACGATACGGCCCTCCGCTGGACGCTCCCGCTCGATGCGGAGCGGATGAACGAAGCGGCGGCCCTGCTGCTCGAAGCGCGCGATTTCACGAGCTTCAGCAAACTGCACTCCGACAACAAAACCAACCTCTGCCGGATAGACCGCGCCGAGTGGCACCGCCGGGGCGATCTGCTGGTTTTCACCATCGAGGCCGACCGCTTTCTGCGCAACATGGTCCGCGCCGTGGTGGGCACGCTGCTCGATGTGGGACGCGGCAAGCTGAGCGTCGAGGGTTTCCGCGCCGTGATCGACGGCCGCGACCGTGCGCTGGCCGCGGGTTCGGCTCCGGCGCACGGGCTTTTTCTGACGGGCGTCCGCTATCCGGACGACATCTATCTCGATCCTACGAACCATTAAACCGCATAACCATGAAAACCAAAATTCAGGAACAGTTCGAAAAATTGTACGGAGACGGGGCTTCGCTTTTCGCCTCGCCGGGCCGGGTCAATCTCATCGGCGAACATACCGACTACAATCTGGGATTCGTCCTTCCCGGTGCCATCGACAAGGCGATCTACGTGGCCGTCAAGCCCAACGACGGAAAGGTCTGCCGCCTGCATTCGGTCGATTACGACGAGACGATCGAAATGGACATCCACGGCGAGAAACCCGAAAAACAGTGGGCGCAGTACATCTACGGCGTGGCCAACGAAATGGAAAAGCGCGGCGCGCTGATCCGTCCCTTCGACATGGTTTTCGGCGGCGACGTGCCGCTGGGGGCCGGACTTTCGTCGTCGGCCGCGCTGGAGAGCGCGGTGGGATTCGCGCTCAACACGATCTACGATTTAGGCTTCGGCCGCGAACAACTGGCCAAGATCGGGCAGATGACCGAACACAACTACGTGGGCGTCCGTTGCGGTATCATGGACCAGTTCGCGTCGCTTTTCGGCGAGGCGGGCCACGTCATCCGGCTCGACTGCCGTTCGCTCGAATACAAGCTCGAACCCTTCGATCCGCAGGGCTGCAAGGTCGTGCTGTTCGACACGAAGGTCAAGCACACGCTGGCTTCGTCGGAATACAACGTGCGCCGGGCCCAGTGCGAGGCGGGCGTGGCCGTCGTGCTCAGGCACGTGGGCGGCGTGGAGTCGTTGCGCGACGTGACGATGGACATGCTCGATGCCTATAAGGGCGAAATGGAAGAGGTCGTCTACCGCCGCTGCCGCTATGTCATCGAGGAGAACCAACGCCTGCTGGACGCCTGCGCGGCGCTCGAAAAGGGCGATTACGTGACTTTCGGACAGAAGATGAACGGTTCGCACGACGGCCTGAGCAAGGACTACGAGGTGAGCTGCGCCGAGCTCGATTTTCTGGCCGATGTCGCCCGCACCAACAGCGGCGTGCTGGGCGCCCGCATGATGGGCGGCGGATTCGGCGGCTGCACGATCAATCTGGTCCGCGCCGAGGCCTACGCCGATTTCCTCGAAGAAATCTCCGACAAGTTCT
Source organism: uncultured Alistipes sp. (assembly GCA_910583985.1). Taxonomy (GTDB): domain Bacteria; phylum Bacteroidota; class Bacteroidia; order Bacteroidales; family Rikenellaceae; genus Alistipes_A. Next base: position 2,402 of record CAJTYA010000011.1, on the reverse strand, counting down.
CGCACCGCTTCGGCCAGACTCCCCGCATCATCGAAGTCAACATCTCGCAGGGAGCGCACCGCATCGCGTAAACGCTCTGACATGCGTCGGAATGTCACCGACCCGAACGGGACCTGCCGCGGCAGGTCCCGTTTTCCTTTCCGGGGTTTGGGGCGGTATCGTTGCCGGAGCGGATCGCAGCGGCTCTTCCCTGCCCGTCCGCATTGCGTTTCCTGACGAGAATGCGGAACGAGGCGACCGTCCCTCTTCGAAGAGGAAATCGTGCGGCTGTTCCTCCTCCCCGCTCCGGGATCAAAAAGGCGTAACCTCCAGAATATAAAATTCGATTCCCGTGTTTTTCAGCTCTTCGAAACTTTCGGAAGGAATGACCCGAACGGCGACGGCCCTGTTTCTCGGCACCCGGTATCGGTCGAAATCCTCGCCGACGAGGGTGCCGTCGTACTGAAAGATGCAAGGACGGTTTCGGGTTTGCGGCGCTTTTTCCTCCTGCAACTCGGCCAGCGAAACCGTCTCTTCGCTCCGGGGCGCCATGTCTTCTCCCGGTTTGTAGACCCGCATGGAATCGTCCGGGCTGTCGAGTATGACCAGTACGTTGAACGGATCGTATTTCCGGAGGCTTTCGAACTCTTCGGACGGGAAAATTTGCAATCCTTTCAGCTCGTGTTTTCTTACGGCCTGCGCGGGACGGTACGATGTATCCGCACGGAACGAACCCAAGCGCATGAATACGGCCGGAACATCCGAGGTCTGCGGGGCCAGCCCCTGCTGAATGTCTTTGAAAGACAGAATGTTTTTACGCACGATGGTTTCGAGCTGTTCGTACCGCTTTCCGTCGAACGTAAAAACCGTGTCGACGCACCGGGCCGCAGTGCAATCGTCCGGCAAGGGGCCCGCTTCCCAGATTTGAAGGATGGGCAACGGCCTCTCCGGCGATTGGGCGGCCGTGCGATGGCCGACGACGACGAATGCCGGCAAAAGAACGGAAAATAAAAAATATCGTTTCATGTCGATTTCGATTGATTTCGAACGGGATGCTTCGAAACGGCATCGCATGGTGAGGAGAGCGCCTCGTGCGTTGCGGTCCGTCTCGGAAAAATGTCCGCTTATTCGAAAGGTGTGACGTGCAGGATGTAGAACTCGGTTCCGGTATCTTTCAGCTCGCGGAAACTTTCGGAAGGGATGATTTGGACGGCGACGGCCCTGTCCCTCGGCACCCGGTATCGGTCGAAACCTTCGCCGATGAGCGTATTTTCATACTGAAAGATGCAGGGCCGGTCTTTCGTTTCCGGCGCTTTTTCTTTTTGCAGTTCGGCCAGCGAAATCGTTTCTTCGCTTCGGGGAAGCGTTTTTTCTCCCGGCCGGTATAGGCGTACCGAATCGCCCGGTCGTTCGATAAGGATCGACAGTTCGAAAGGAGGACATTTCCGGAGGCTCTTCAATTCTTTCGATGAAAAGATTTGGATGCCTTCGACAAACGGTCGTGCAAAATCGTGTAGGTACGGAACGTATGCCGTGTCCTGACGGAAAATGCCTCCGCGCATGAATACGGACGGGGCATCCGATGCTCTCGGCGCCAGCTCTTTCCGGACCTCGCGGAACGAGGAGAAATCTTTTTTCCGGATGATTTCGAAACCTCCGTACCGCTTCCCGTCGAACGTGAATGTGTCGTGTCTGCGACGGGGACCGGACACGTATCCGTCCGGGAGCAGCCCTCCCTGCCAGACCCGAAGACCGGATGGGGAAGACGGCACGTCCGGCTGAGCGGAGAGACAATGCGTGCTTACTATGAGCAGCGCCAAAAGGATGAACGATAACAGGCGGGACATGATTCGGTATGTATAGCGGTTTGATTCGTCGTCGGAATTTTGTCGGGACGGATGGCGTGCCGTACCGTATCGTCGGTTTCGGAAAACGCATCGGTCTGTCGGACAGTCGTCGGGGCGATGGCAATTTTCGTCCGCTTCCGTTCCGGTTTATCCGATTGGTTTTCAAATTCAAAGATACAATATCTTTCGAATCGTGCAAGTGTCTCGAAATAAATATTCGATTGTTCATGCGAAATCGGATCGTCTATGTGTTCGTGCTCCGCACTGCCGAATCGGTCGAACGGAAAAGAGTGTGCCGGCTCCGGAAAGCAGGCTCTTTCGAAAGGAAAAGCGAGACGAGGCTTTTTTGGGGGGAGGATTTTGATGAACCGACAGTTATCCTGACCGTGCTGTGCGTATGCGACTCGGATCGTTCGGGGGCTTCGTTCGTCGGGACGGGGATGAATTTGTCGGGGCGGAGCGTCGTCGGTCGGATCGCCGTAGGGTGACGACGGATTTTCGGGAGGCGCAGAATGTCGTGATTACCGGATAGCTCGCAACCCCTCGATCCACACCGGGTCCGCATGGAGGTTGTAG
>CAJTYA010000010.1 GCA_910583985.1 uncultured Alistipes sp. | reverse complement strand
AAACGTTCCAACGCCCGCTTCCGGGCCCGTGCGGCCAGAGCGAACGCCGCGACCATGAACGGAACGACGAGCAGCAGATAGAGGTATTCGGGGGTGGCGAATCGGAACATGGCGGAAGTTTTTTACGGAAGTCGGCGCAGCCATAGACTACGCATCAGAAATTCGGCGACCAGCAGGCACAGGGCCGCCAGCGCGAAGCCGGCGAAGCGTTCGTCGTAACGGGTGCGGTGCTCCACCTCCACGCGGCTCTTCTCCAACCGGTCGATTTCCTTGTAGATTTCGTTCAGTTTGTCGTTGTCGGTCGCCCGGAAATACTTGCCTCCCGTTTTTTCGGCGATCTCGGACAGCGTTTTCTCGTCGATTTCAACTTTCATCGGCACGAAACTCACGTTGCCCCACATGTCGATGGCGGGGTAGGGCGCCGTGTCTTCGCTGCCCACGCCGATCGTGTAGACGCGTATGCCGAGCGACGCGGCGATGTCGGCGGCCGTCTGCGGGGCGATCTGGCCCCGGTTGTTCACGCCGTCGGTGAGCAGGATGGCCACCTTGCTCTCGGCCTTGCTTTCGCGCAGCCGGTTGACGGCCGTGCCCAGCCCGTTGCCGATGGCCGTTCCGTCCTCCACGATACCGCTTTCGACGGTGCCGAGGATGTTGAGCAACGAGGCCTTGTCGGTGGTCAGCGGACTCTGCGTGAAGCTCTCTCCGGCGAATACGACCAGTCCGATGCGATCGTTGGGCCGGTCGGCGATGAAATTGCCCGCCACCTGTTTGGCCGCCGAGATCCGGTCGGGCTTGAAGTCGCGGGCCAGCATGCTGCCCGACACGTCGAGCGCGAGTACGATGTCGATCCCCTCGGTCGTGCTGCTGGCGTCGCTCGTCGAGGACTGGGGCCGGGCCAGCGCCACGACGAGCAGCGCCACGGCGGCGCATCGGGCCGCGAAGGGCAGGTGGCGCAGGTAGTATCGTGCGCCGCGGGGCACCCCTCGGAGGCCTGCCACCGAAGAAATCCGCATCGTGGCCCGTCCTTTCCGCAGGCCGTACACGTAATAGGCCGTCATGGGCAGCCATACGGCGAGCAGCCATAACAGCTTGGGATTCGCGAATTCGATTGTATTCACCGGATTGTCTGTTTGTTCTGTTTGCGGCGCGCCTCGCGGGCGTCGTGCCGGTTGTCCTTATCGTTCGTCGGGGCGGGGCTCGGCCTCGCGGAGGTCCGTTTTCCGTGGGCCGTTCTGCGGTGCGGGACCTTCCGCCCTCTGTCTACCAGTTTTTCCCGGACCGGCCGACGGCGCGGGCCTTGCGGCCGTCCACTTTTTTCTTCGTGTCGTTTTCGCTGCTCTGGATGGCGTCCAGCATCCGTTCCGCCTCCTCGCGGTTCATGCCCTGTGGCTGCGGGGGTTGCTGGCCCTCTCCGTCGGGGGCGTCGTCGGGGCGGTTGTCGCCGGGCTGCCGGTCGTCCTTGTTTTCGTCCTTGTTTTCGTCGTCGTTCTTCTTGTCGTTCTCTCCGTTGTCTCCGTTGGGCTGCTGCCGGTCGTCGTTCGGGTTTTTGTCGTTCCCGTTCCGATCCTCGTTCTGGTCTTTGTTCTCGTTTTTATCTTGATTCTTGTCCTGATCGCGGTTCGGATCGTCCTTCTCCTTTTCGAGCAGTTTCTTCGTGTAGGCGTAGTTGAACTTGGCCTCCATGTCGTCCGGGTCGAGCCGCATCGAGTTTTTGTAGGCTTCGAGCGCCTCTTCCAGCTTGCGTTGCTGGAACAGGGCGTTGCCCCGGTTGAACCATGCCCGTGCGGCGTGCTGGCCGTGCAGCGAGTCGGCGGCGAGCCTTCCGCAGATTTCGGCCGCCTCGTCGTAGCGTTTCTGCTTGTACAGCGCGTCGGCGAGGTTGAAGGCGCTTTCGTAGGAATCCGGCGTCTTCTCCAATGCGCGCAGGTAAGAGACTTCCGCTCCGGTGTAGTCGCCCTTTTCGTATTGCCCGTTGCCCGAACGGATGTGCCGTCGTTCGGGGTATTTCTGAGCTGCTGCCGTGCCGCAGACGGCCCCCAGCAGACAGACGGTCGTAAGAATGCGTTTCATCGTTTTCCCTCCTCCATCGGGACCGGCGCCGTTTCCGGTGCGGCGGGCCGCTCCTGTTCCGTTTCTTTGGTCTCCTCGACGAAATAGTAGGCGTCCGTATAGGCGTTCTCGTTCTCCTCGGCCGCCGGGATGTGTTTGGCGAATTTGACGTAGTCGGCCGTGAGCAGGATGTCCCGCAGCCGCTTCATCGGCCGTTCCGCCATGCCGGTCCCTTGCGCCGCGTCGAGAATTTCGCGCGAGGTCAGTTCCGGCGCGTTGATGCGGTAGCGCTCGCCGATGTATTCGCGCAGGATGTCGGTGATGCGCGTGTAGTAGAGCTTTTGTTTGCCGCTCTGCCAGAGCTTCTGGTCGTGGAGCTTTTCGAGCTGCCGGATGGCCGTCACGTGGGGCGGTTCGTCCGGAACGTCGCTGCGCCGCTTCCCGGTCCGGCGGCGGTATCGGCGGTAGAGCAGCAGGGCGAGCGGCACGAGCGCGGCCACGGCCAGCAGGCTCCAGAGCAGATACCCTCCGAACTCGCCGAACCGTACCGGCGCGGCCATGGGCGGCTTGATGTCGTGGATCGTCTGCTTCACCGTGTCGACGGCGAGCGTGCGGACGAGGATGCGCATCGAGTCTTTCGACCAGAGCGTGTCGACGATGTTCTTGTCGAGGTACAGCACCGGGAATCTCCCCATGCGGTAGTCGCCCTCGTCGAAGGCGGCGAGCGTGTATTCCTTGGCGATAGTCACTTGCCTGCCTTCGGTTCCGAGCGTATCGACGTCGCCCTCGGCGACGATTTCGATTTCGCCCGACGTGCTCAGCATGCCGCGGTCGAACGTCGGAAACCCGATCGTCTCCATCCGGTCCTTGGTGATGCGCACGCTGAGCCGGAACCGGTCGCCGATGAGCACCGAGTCGGCCGACAGCGAGGCCTCCACGACCGGCCTTTCGGCCTTCTGGGCCCGGAGGCCCGCAGCGGATGCCGCGAGCAGCAGCGCGGCGAGTATGATTGTTTTTGCGTGTACCATGCGATTCGTATCGGTCCATCCGCAGCGCCGTCTCCGGCCCCTGCGGCCTATCTGCGTTTGAACAGTTGCATCAGCGACGAGACGTAATCCTCGCCCGTGGCGATCTTGACGTTGTCCACGCGGCTGCGCAGGAGCGTCCGTTCGATCAGCTCGTCGTTTCGTTTCCACTCCTCGGCGTAATGGGCCCGGACCCGGCGCGAGGAGGTGTCGGTCCAGACTTTCTCTCCCGTCTCGGCGTCGCGCAGCTCGACGATGCCCACGTCGGGCATTTCGGCTTCCCGGCGGTCCCAGACGCGGATGCCCACCAGATCGTGTTTGCCGGAGGCGATCTTCATCGCCTCCTCGAACCGCGCCTTGCCCTGCTGCGTGTCCATGAAGTCCGACAGCACGAAAGCCGTCGAGCGTTTCTTGAGCACGTTGGTCAGGAAGCGCAGCCCCTCGCCGATGTCGGTGCCCCGGCTTTCGGGTTTCAGGCCGATGAGCTCCTTGATGATCGTCAGCACGTGCGAACGGCCCTTCTTGGGCGGAATGAAACGCTCGATGCGGTCGCTGAAGAAGATGCACCCCACCTTGTCGTTGTTCTGGGCCGCCGAGAAGGCCAGCACCGCCGCGATTTCGGTGATCGTGTTCTTCTTGAGCTTTTCCGTCGTGCCGAACATCCTCGATCCGCTGACGTCCACCAACAGCATCATCGTCAGCTCCCGCTCTTCCTCGTAGACCTTGATGTGGGGCTTGCGGCTGCGGGCAGTCACGTTCCAGTCGATGTCGCGCACGTCGTCGCCCATGCGGTATTCGCGCACTTCGCTGAAGGCCATGCCCCTCCCTTTGAAGGCGCTGTGGTATTTGCCCGCGAAGATGTCGTCGCTCAGCCCCCGCGTCTTGATCTCGATGCGGCGTACCTGTTTGAGAATGTCGCTGCTGTTTTCCATGTGTCAGAAGATTGTCGCCGGGCGGTCTCCGTGCGTCTGCTCGGTCCCGAAGAATTTCCGGAGCCGCCGCCGGAGCCGTCGCCGGAGGAGGGCTTAGGGCACTTCGACGTGGTTGAGGATTTCGGTGACGATCTCTTCCGTCGTGACGTTTTCGGCTTCGGCCTCGTAGGTCAGCCCGATGCGGTGGCGCAGCACGTCGTGGCAGACGGCCCGCACGTCTTCGGGAATGACGTATCCGCGGCGTTTGATGAACGCATAGCTTTTGGCCGCCTTGGCCAGCGAGATGCTCGCCCTCGGCGATCCTCCGTAGGCGATGAGCGGAACGAGGTTCTGCAACTTGTATTCCGAGGGTTCGCGCGTGGCGAAGATGATGTCCACGATGTATTTCTCGATCTTTTCATCCATGTACACGTCGCTCACGACGCCTCTGGCCTTGACGATGTCTTCGGGCGCGATCACCCGGTTGGGCCGGGGCATGCCTTCCCCGGCGAGGTTCATGCGCATGATGTCGCGTTCCTCCTGCCGTTTGGGGTAGGTGATGCGGGCTTTGAGCATGAAACGGTCCACCTGCGCTTCGGGCAGCGGATAGGTACCCTCCTGCTCCAGCGGGTTCTGCGTGGCCAGCACGAGGAACGGTTCGGGCAGCGGGTAGGTCGCATCGCCGATGGTGACCTGCCGCTCCTGCATGGCTTCGAGCAGGGCGCTCTGCACTTTGGCCGGCGAGCGGTTGATTTCGTCCGCCAGCACGAAGTTGGCGAAGATCGGACCCTTGCGGACCGAGAAATCCTCCGTCTTCTGGCTGTATATGAGGGTTCCCAGCAGGTCGGCCGGCAGCAGGTCGGGGGTGAACTGTATGCGGCTGAAACGGGCGTCCACGGCCTGCGCCAGCGTCGTGATGGCCAGTGTCTTGGCTAACCCCGGCACGCCTTCGAGCAGGATGTGCCCGTTGGAGAGCAGGCCGATGAGCAGCGTGTCCACCAGATGCCGCTGGCCGACGATCACCTTGCCCATTTCCATGCCGAGCGTATCGACGAAGACGCTTTCGCGTTCGATGCGCTCGTTGAGTTCCTTGATGTTGATAGCTTCACTCATATTCCGTAGTTTCGAATGGTGCGTTCGCATTGCGTCCGTCCAATGTCGAACGGGCGATTCGCAAATTTATTGCAAAATTTTCAAATTGTCCGGGGAAGATACGAATTTTCCTGCCCTTCTGCCCGCCCGGAAATCTTCCCGCCGCCCGCCGCGGGGAAAATCTCCGTCGGAAAACTTCTCCCGCCCGGCTTCTCCGGGGACGGATTGTGGATTCAATTCGCTACCTTTGCCCCGTAGAACCAAAGCCGAAAAACGTGTCCGACTACATCCGGAAGCTGAACGACGTTCAGCGTGAAGCCGTTGTCAACTATCAGGCCCCGTCGCTTATCGTGGCGGGAGCCGGTTCGGGAAAAACCCGCGTGCTGACCTGCCGAATCGCCTACATGCTCGAACAGGGCGTGCCTGCCAGCAACGTGCTGGCGCTGACCTTCACCAACAAGGCGGCCCGCGAGATGCGGGAGCGTATCGGGCAGTTGCTCTCGCCCGCCATGACGCGCCACCTGTGGATGGGAACCTTCCACTCCGTGTTCGCCCGCATCCTGCGCGCCGAGGCCGACCGGCTCGGATACCCCTCGTCCTATACGATCTACGATTCGTCCGACGCCAAGAATCTGGTCAAGGCCGTCATCCGCGAGCTGAACCTGAGCGACGACACGTACAAGCCGGGCGACATGGCCGCCCGCATTTCGCTGGCCAAGAACAACCTCGTCACGCCGCAGGCCTACGAGGCCAACAGCTCGTTGCAGGCCGAGGACCGCGAGCGCCGACGCCCGCAGTTCCTCGACATCTACAAACTCTATGCCCGCAAGTGCCGCGAGAACGGGGCGATGGATTTCGACGATCTGCTGCTCAACATCAACATCCTGTTCCGCGACCATCCCGATGTGCTGGCCCGCTATCAGGCCCAGTTCCGCTACATTCTCGTCGACGAGTACCAAGATACCAACTACGCGCAGTACGTCATCGTCCGCCGGCTGGCCGAGACCCATTCGAACGTCTGCGTCGTAGGCGACGACGCGCAGAGCATCTATTCGTTCCGCGGGGCGAAGATCGAGAACATCCTGCGCTTCCAGAACGATTTCCCGACGGCCAAGGTCTTCAAGCTCGAACAGAACTACCGCTCGACGCAGACGATCGTCAATGCGGCCAACAGCATCATCGCCAAGAACCGGCGGCAGATTCCCAAAAAGTCGTTCTCCTCGGCCGAGGTCGGCGAGAAGATACGCGTCATCAAGGCCTATACCGACAAGGAGGAGGCCTCGCTCATCGCCGGCGATATCTACGCCACGGTCCGCAACAACGACGTGCCGTACAGCGAGGTGGCTGTCCTCTACCGGACCAACGCCCAGTCGCGGGCGCTCGAAGAGTCGCTGCGGCTGCGCAACATTCCTTACAAAATTTACGGCGGCGTCTCGTTCTACCAGCGCAAGGAGATCAAGGACCTGCTGGGCTATGTCCGTCTGGTGGTGAATCCCAAGGACGACGAGGCGTTCCGCCGCGTCGTCAACACCCCTTCGCGCGGCATCGGCGACGTGACCATCGCCCGCATCGCCGCTTCGGCCGCCGCCCGCGGGCTGAGTCTCTGGGAAGCGGTGGGCACGCTTTCGTCCGAAGAGATGGAGCTCCGGGGCGCCGCCGGCAAGAAGGTGACCGATTTCGCCGCGATGATCGGCGAGCTCTCCGCCATGCGCGCTACGGCCGAGGCCTACGATCTGGGGCTGGAGATCGCCACGCGGTCGGGCCTGATCGGCACGTTCAAGATGCAGCAGACGCCCGAAGCCGTCAGTGCGCTCGAAAACATCGAAGAATTGCTCAACTCCATCCGCTCCTATACCGAAGAACAGCGGCAGGCCGCCACCGAATCGGGAGACGGGGCGCCGCAGGCTCCGGTTTCGCTCGACGAGTGGATGCAGAACATTTCGCTGCTGACCGACATGGACAACGAAAAGCCGGAGGACCGCAACCGCGTGACGCTGATGACGGTGCACGGGGCCAAAGGGCTGGAGTTCGAATACGTCTACGTGGCGGGGCTCGAAGAGAACCTTTTCCCCGGCATGATGAGCCTGACTTCCGAAGAGGGGCTGGAGGAGGAACGCCGTCTGTTCTACGTGGCGCTGACCCGTGCCAAACGCGGTGCCGTGCTCTCGTTCGCCGAATCCCGTTTCAAATGGGGCGAAATGACCTTCGGTCGTCCCAGCCGTTTCCTCGCCGAAATCGACCCGGCTTATCTCGACGTCGATTTCGATCTGGGCACTCCGGACGAGACTTCCGGGGAGGAGTCCCGCCCTTTGCGGGAACGTTTCGGTGCGGGCGGTTCCGCACGACGGTACGGCGACGGTCCGGTTCGAGGCCGGGTGCCGGACGGAGCCCGTTCTGCGAGCCGGGGACAGGATGCCGCCCGCGGCGGCTATGCCGGACGGAGCGCCGGTTCCGGTTCCGTGCGTGCGTCTTATCCCGTTCGCGAGCAGCGTGCCGTGGAGCCGGCCGTGCCCGCGGGACGTTTCCGCAGCGCGGGTAGTCGTCCTGTGCAGGACGGTGCCGCACAGGCTGCCGCGCCGCAGGTGCCCTCCGCTGCGTTTGCCGGCGATTTCGCTCCGGGCATGAAGGTGCAGCATCCCAAGTTCGGCACGGGAACCGTCACGGAGGTCGAGGAGTGGTCCGGCGATGTGAAGGTCACGGTCGAATTCGCCGGAGCCGGTCGCAAGACACTGCTCAAGCGTTTCGCCAAACTGACCGTTTTACGATAGTATAACTGTATCGAGGAGAAAAGATGTACGGCCTGTTCGTGTTGTTGTTTTTCTACCTGCTCGGATGCGCGGTTTCGGCGCTGACGGGCCATTTCATTCCGGGCAGCGTGGCGGGAATGATCCTGCTCTTCGCGGCCCTGTCGCTGGGGTGGGTCCGGCCCGGACAGGTGAAAAGGGCGTCGGCGTTTCTGATCGACAACATGATGTTGTTTTTCGTGCCGGTGGCTGTGGGGCTCGTGACGTCCTATTCGGTGGTGAGCCGCTACATGACGGCCATCATCGTGGCGTCGATAGTGAGCACGGTGCTGGTGATCGCCGTCGTGGGGCTCGTCGAACAGCGGCTCGAATCGCGGCGGGGAAAGGGAGAGCGGCGATGAATGAGATACTCGAATCGCAGATTTTTCTGCTGACGCTCACCGTGGGCGTCTACCTCGGCGCCGTGTGGCTCCGGCGCAGGACCGGCTGGGCGTTGCTGCATCCCATCCTCGTGTCGATGGCCGTGCTGATCGCCTTCGTCCGCCTGACGGGCATCGAGTACGACCACTACATGCGGCAGACGCAGCCCATCGACTTCCTGCTGGGCCTCTCCGTCGTGGCGCTCGGCTATGTGCTCCACGACCAGATCCACAACATCCGGGGCAACGTGATTTCGATCGTCGTGTCGATCCTCGTCGGCAGCGCCGTGGGTATCGTGAGCGTCGTGCTCATCGCCCGCTGGATGGGTGCAGAACCCGCCGTGGTCGCCTCGCTCGAACCCAAATCGGTGACGACGGCCATCGCGCTGTCGCTCTCCGAGGCTTCGGGCGGCATTCCGGCGCTGACCTCCGTCGTCGTGATCGCCGTAGGGGTTTTCGGCGGGATCGTCGGTCCGTGGGTACTACGCAAGGTGGGCGTGGAGAGCCGCATCGCGCGGGGACTGGCCATGGGGGCCGCGGCCCATGCGATGGGCACGGCGCGGGCCATGGAATTAGGCGCCGTCGAGGGCGCCATCAGCGGACTGGCCATCGGCCTGATGGGCGTGGCCACGGCCGTGCTGGTGCCGCTGCTGGAAAAGGTTTTATGATCGGGGCGGCCCGCAGCCGCCCGTCCGATGCCGTTTCGCCTTCGCCGGCGGAGGGTGCGTCCGTCGTCGGGAAGCTGCTTCCCCGGAAGGAAACGGCGGCGGCCGGACGATTTCCCGGCGGGAAAAAGGAGAAAAGAAACCCTGCGGGGCGACCCGATAAAATACCGGAGTCCGTAACCTTCGGACCCGGTCATTCGTTGAACGATAAAAAACGAATCGTATGCGTACAGACGAACGTTACCGGCGGATTCTCGAATGGTTCGAGACGAATATGCCCGTGGCCGAAAGCGAGCTCCGCTACCGCAATCCTTACGAACTGCTCGTGGCCGTGATTCTTTCGGCCCAGTGCACCGACAAGCGGGTGAACATGACCACGCCGGCCCTGTTCGAGCGTTTCCCGACGCCGCAGGACATGGCGGCCGCCTCGCCCGAAGAGATCTATCCCTACATCAAAAGCATCTCCTATCCGAACAACAAGGCGCGGAACCTCGCGGGCATGGCCCGGAAGCTCGTCTCCGATTTCGGCGGGGTGGTGCCTTCGGACATCGACAGCCTGCAAAGCCTGCCCGGCGTGGGCCGCAAGACGGCCAACGTGATCGGCATCGTCGTCTTCAACAAGGCCGTGATGCCCGTCGATACGCACGTTTTCCGCGTTTCGGACCGGTTGGGGCTTTCGACCGGGGCCAAAACCCCGTTGCAGACCGAACAGCAGCTCACGGCCCGCATCCCGCCCGAACGGCTGCCCATCGCCCATCATTGGCTCATCCTGCACGGCCGGTACGTCTGTCTGGCCCGCAAGCCCAAATGCGGCGAATGCGGACTGAGCGAGTGGTGCCGCTATTACGGGAAGCAGCGGGCGAAGGAATGATCCGATAAAATTCCTATCTTTGTATGCGCCGCAGCCGGAAGCGTTTCCTGCAAGCGGCGCCGAACCGAATATCGTGTGATCGTATGAAAAACATCGAACGACGTCTGTTGTTTCTCGCGTGGCTGGGACTCGCGCTCGCCGGCTGTGCCAAAGGCCCGGCCGAAGATTCCGCGCCCGATCCTTCGGGAGCGGGCGACGGGGCGGCCAACCGCTGGATCTATTCCGTCATGGCCGAGCAATACCTCTATAACGAGCATGTCAAATCGCTCGATCCGGATTACGGCCTCTCGTGCGAAAAGTTCTTCGAGGGACTGCTTTCCGACTCTCCGGCCGACAACGACGGCAAGCATACCGACGGGAGGGACTACTTCTATTCCTACATGGAAAGGACCTCCGGTTCGAAGGCGCTCTCCGGCAAGGAGACGACCTACGGCATCGAATACAAGCTCTATTACTATACCGAGGGCGGAGCGCAGTATTACGTGGCCCGCGTGATGTACGTCGTGCCGGGCTCGCCGGCCGCCGATGCGGGCATCCGCCGGGGCGACTGGATCCGCAGGATCGACGGGCAGCCGATCGGAACGGGACAATCCTTCCGGCTCGAAAACGGCGGCGCCGTGTCGTTCCTCGTCCAGCGGATGGCCGCGGAGTCGGCGGCCGGAGTGCAGAAATACGTCGTCACCGACGAGAGGACGGTCCGCCTCGCCGCGGCGAAACCGATGGACATTTCGCCGGTTTTCGCCCATACCGTCATTGAGGAGGGCGGACGCAGGGTCGGTTATCTGGCCTATCACGCGTTCGACATGGGACCCGGCGGCGCCTCGTCCCGCGACGACGCTTATGACCGGGAACTCAAGGCCGTCTTCGGCGAATTCAAACGACGGGGAATTGACGAGTTGGTGCTCGATCTGCGGTACAACGGCGGCGGGTACATTTCTTGCTGTCAGTTGCTCTGCAGCATGATCGTCGAGGCCGGGGCGTTGAACGACGTGTTCTGCATCTACCGCTACAACGACGACATGAGCGCGAAGCTCGGCGAACCCGTGACACGGTTCCTCGCCTCGGACGAGGTCTCCGCGCTGAACCTGAACCTCCCTCGGCTTTATGTGCTGACGGGAGCGTGGACGGCTTCGGCCAGCGAGCTGGTCGTCAATGCGCTCCGGCCCTACATCGACGTCAAGACGGTCGGCGTGCGGACCGAGGGCAAAAACGTGGGGTCGCACGAAATCCGGTCCGAAGCCCATAGACTGAGCCTGCATCCCATCACGATCCGGGTATTCAACCGCGACCGCCGGTCGGATTACGCCTCCGGCTTCGCTCCCGACATCGAGGCCGACGACGACCGCAATCAGGACCAGATGCGCGAGCTGGGCGATCCCGACGAGTTCGTGCTGCGTCGGGCCCTGGACGACATGGCCGGCAGGAGGACCCTCTCGAAAGGGGCCGCCGGACCCTTCTCCGGAGGACCTTTCGTTTTCGAACCCGGCGGAATGCACCTCGACAGACCGTGCGGCAACATCGTTTGGCCCGCAGCGGAATGAACGCACGGAATACATACGATATATGATATACGGATTACACAACGGTAAACACACACGAGAACCCATGGTCGTTACGGAAGAGAAACTGAATCGGTTGAGGGAAATCATCGGCGGCGCCCCGAAAAAAATAGCGCTGCTCTGCCACACCAATCCCGACGGGGATACGATAGGGGCCGCGCTGGCGTGGCGCTCCTACCTCGAACGGCTCGGTCATGCCACTTGCTGCATCGCTCCGAACCGCTATCCCTATTTTCTGGAATGGATGACCGACATCGGACACATCGGCGTATTCAAGGACGACGCCGACGGGCGGATGGCCCGGTTCATTGACGAGGCCGACGTGATTTTCTGCATGGACTTCAACCAGATCAACCGCCTCGACCGCGTGACCGACACCGTGACAGCCAATACGACGGCCGTGCGGGTGCTCGTCGACCACCACCTCCACCCGCCGGTGGACGGCTACGCCGTGCAGTTCTCCGACACGCACGCCTGCTCGACCTCGTACATCGTCTACCAGTTGCTCGTCGGGCTGGGCGGTACCGACGCCATCGACGAGGCGATGGCCGAATCGCTCTATGTGGGCATCATGACCGACACGGGCAATTTCAGTTTCAGCAACCTCTCCTCCGACGTGTTCCGGGCGGCGGCCGTGCTCATCGACAAGGGCGTGAACGTGCCCTATGTGAACAGCGCGGTGTACAACAATTTCTCCGAGGGCCGTATGCGGCTGCTGGGCTATATGCTCAACGACAAGATGGTGACCGACTACGAGTTCGGCGTGGCCTACGTGTCGCTGACCGAGGAGGAGATGCGGCGTTTCGACTTCACGCAGGGCGACAGCGAGGGGTTCGTCAACTATCCGCTCTCGATCCGCGGCATCCGCATGTCGGCCATGTTCAGCCAGACCAAACACAGCATCCGCGTCTCGCTCCGCTCGCGGGGCGACGTGGACGTGAACGTCTTCGCCCGCCGCTATTTCGAGGGCGGGGGACACCGCAATGCGGCCGGCGGCCGCTCCTACGTGTCGATGGAGGAGACGCTCGCCCATTTCCGCGCCTATCTCAGGGAGTATTTCGGCGCCTGAGGCCGACGACGGGGATTTTTTCGGGCGGCGGGGCAATAAGGCGGGGCCTTTCTGCCGTTTGTCCGGAAAAAAGAATGCGCGGGTGAGCCGCGGGCCGTCCCGGCGGGGACGACGACGGAGGTTCCGCGCGCCGTGTGCGAATCGAAAGATAAACGTTATGAAACAGGCATTGATGTTTTTGCTCTATGGTGTCGTCTTTTTCGGCATCGTTTTCGGGATCCTCTACGCGGGCGAGGCTTGGTTGTTCCCGCGGGGGAAATCCCTTGCCTCGATGGGCATCGAGGCCGGCGTCGCGGCGGCCGTTTTCGCCGTCTTTCTGTTGATGGTCGTCGACCGGGGCGAACGCGACGAGCTCAAACGGGAGGAAAAACGGGAGAGAAAAGCGTGGGAAAGAAAGAACGCAAACCGTTAGCACGGGCACTGCCGGCCCTCCGGTCGACGCTCGATGCGCTCCGTGGCAAGGAGCGGGGGCCGGAGACGCGGTACAGGTACCGGTTCGACCGTCGCAGCCTGCGTATTTCCGCGGCCGTGTCGCTGGCGGTCGTGCTCTCTTTCGTCGCGCTTTACGTCGTCTGGGGCGTACAATATCTGCCGGCATGGATTCTTTTCTTCGTCGTGTCGGTCATCGCGCTCTATATCCTTTCCATTCCGCGCTACCTGTCGCTCGACGACGATTCGCTCGACGTGCATTGTCTGGTCGATCTGACGCGCATCCATGTCGAAGACATCGAATGCATCCGGCGCATGGACCGCTCCGAGTTCCGGCGCCTGTGGCCGCTGCTGGGAAGCTACGGTTTCTGGGGCTATTACGGCTACTATTTCAATTTCGGCGAATGGACGCTCCACAGGGTGTATGCCTCCGACCGCAAGAAGCTCATCCTTATCGAGGACATCTACGAAGACACCTACATCGTCAGTTGCGACGATCCCGACCGCCTCATCGCCGAAGCGGTCGCCGCCAGAGACCGCAAGCGGGCCGAAATTCTGCGGTGTGCGGCCGATAAATCCGTCGGTTGATTATATTTTTTAACAAAATGTTTATCTTTGCACTCGTCCGCATCCTTCCGGATGCGCTTGGGGCGTGTGCGCGAGGGCGGACGTTTTGCGAGGGCGGAAGGTTCCGGGCGGCGGTATCCGGAAAAGAGGCGTCTCCGAAAAGAAAACCAGTAAAAAGAGAAACGGTATGTTTGACATCGAATTGATCCGCAAGGTGTACGCTTCGTTCGCCGAGCGGGTCGGCCGGGCGCGCGAGGCCAAGGGCGCGGCCCTGACGCTGACCGAAAAGATTCTTTACGCCCATTTGTTCGACGGCACGGACACCGGGCCGTTCGTCCGGGGCGAAGACTACGTGAACTTCCGCCCCGACCGCGTGGCCATGCAGGATGCCACGGCGCAGATGGCGCTGCTGCAATTCATGAACGCCGGGCGCGACCGTTCGGCGGTGCCGGCTTCGGTCCATTGCGACCATCTGGTCGTGGCCGACCGCGGAGCGGCCTCCGACGTGGCGACGGCCTCCGAGTCGAACCGCGAGGTGTACGATTTCCTGCGGAGCGTGGCCAACCGTTACGGACTCGGTTTCTGGAAAGCCGGGGCGGGCATCATCCATCAGGTCGTGCTCGAAAACTATGCCTTTCCGGGCGGCATGATGATCGGAACCGACTCGCATACGCCCAATGCCGGGGGGCTGGGCATGATCGCCATCGGCGTCGGCGGGGCCGATGCGGTGGACGTGATGGCCGGCCTGCCGTGGGAGCTGAAAATGCCGCGCATCATCGGCGTGAGGCTGACCGGCCGGCTCGGCGGATGGGCTTCGCCCAAGGACGTGATTCTGAAACTGGCCGGCCTGCTGACCGTCAAGGGCGGGACCAATGCCGTGATCGAGTATTTCGGCGAGGGCGCCGCTTCGCTCTCGGCCACGGGCAAGGCCACGATCTGCAACATGGGCGCCGAGGTCGGCGCCACCACTTCGCTCTTTCCTTACGATGCGTCGATGGCCCGTTACCTGCGGGCGACGGGCCGGGCCGAGGCGGCCGATCTGGCCGACGGCATCGCTCCTTGGCTGCGGGCCGATGCGGAAACCGAGGCCGAGCCCGAAAAATATTACGACCGCGTGATCGAAATCGACCTTTCTGCGCTGGAACCCTATATCAACGGCCCCTTCACGCCCGATGCCGCCCATCCGATTTCCGAGTTCGGCGCATGGGTGCGCGAGAAGGGGTATCCCCGCCGCATGGAGGTGGGACTCATCGGTTCGTGCACCAACTCCTCCTATCAGGATTTGGGCCGCGCCGCCTCGGTCGCCCGTCAGGCCGCCGGGAAAAAGCTCGTCGCGAAAGCCCGGTTCCTGATCAATCCCGGTTCCGAACAGGTCCGCCATACGGCCGAGCGGGACGGCATACTGGCCGATCTGCTCGCCATCGGAGGTACGGTGATGGCCAATGCCTGCGGCCCCTGCATCGGACAGTGGGCGCGCCGAGCCGACGACAACGAGCGTCCCAATTCGATCGTCACCTCCTTCAACCGCAATTTCGCCAAGCGCGCCGACGGCAACCCCAACACGCACGCTTTCGTGGCTTCGCCCGAACTGGTGACGGCGCTCGTGCTCTCCGGCGATCTGACGTTCAATCCGCTGACCGACAAGCTGCTCAACGAGGAGGGCGAGTGGGTGGCGCTCGATGCGCCGCAGGCCGAGGAGCTGCCCCGGAACGGATTCGCCGTGGCGGACAACGGCTACGTCGCACCCTCTGCGGACGGGTCGGGCGAAGTGAGAATCGCCCCCGGCTCGCAGCGGCTCCAGCGTCTGGAACCCTTCGCGGCGTGGTCCGGCGAGGATTTCACCGACCTCCGGCTGCTCATCAAGGCTGAAGGCAAATGCACGACCGACCACATCTCGATGGCGGGCCCGTGGCTCCGTTTCCGCGGCCACCTCGAAAACATTTCGGACAACCTGCTCATGGGGGCCGTCAACGCGTTCAACGGCAAGACGAACTGCGTGCTCGACACGCTCGACGGGACCTATGCGGGCGTCTCGGCCGTGGCCAAACGCTACAAGGCGGCGGGCATCGGCTCGATCGTCGTCGCCGGAGAAAACTACGGCGAGGGATCCTCGCGCGAGCATGCGGCGCTGGAGCCCCGCTTCCTGAACGTCAAGGTCGTGCTCGTCAAGTCGTTCGCCCGCATCCACGAAACGAACCTCAAGAAACAGGGCATGCTCGCCCTTACGTTCGCCGACCCGGCCGACTACGACCGCATTCGCGAGGACGACCGCATCGACGTGATGGGACTGAAAGATTTCGCGCCGGGCAGCCGCATGACGGTGACGCTCCGTCACGGTGACGGCACGCAGGAGTCGTTCGAGGCGCTTCATTCCTATAACGAACAGCAGATCGGCTGGTTCAGGGCCGGCTCGGCGCTCAACGCATGACCTGAACAAGGCCGTTTTCGAGACGCGCGGCGGTACGACCGTATACGGTCGTACCGCCGCGCTGTATGGGTCGAGATAGGTTTCCGGTCCGGGTTCCTGTCCGGCGGTCCTGCATTTCGGCAGATGGTTCTGCGTCGCCGTATTCCATTGTTCGGGAGCTGTCGTATCCCGATTCGGCCGATACGACTCGCGGTTTCCGTGCCGTCCTTCGGCTCTTTCCCTACGAGCCCTCCCCCTGCGTGCGGGGATTCGGAGCCGCACTCCGGAAAGGTTCGGCATTCGTTTTTTCGTCGGCGCATGGAGTGGCAATCGTGCTTCGCCGGGTCGTCGTCCGCGAACCGGAATCTTCGGGGTCCGGCACCGTCGCCCGTGTCCCGAGCGAGTGTTCGGAGCCGTTCCGGTGCCGCATATATCGCTCCTCTCGTCGCAGACGTGTTCCGGTTGGCGCGGCGAGGGACTGGCCGCAAACCGCGTCGCGGGACGATGCGATCCGTTGTCCGAATTTTTCCGACGTGCGGCGCCGAAGATGTTTTCTCACGAAAAATGGGTATCTTGGGGACCTCGAACGGACCGGATGGGTCCCTAAACGTCGAATCGAATGTATATCGCACAAAGCAAGCGAAAGGAAAACATCGCCGAATATATCCTGTACCTGTGGCAGTTGGAAGACCTGCTCCGCGCCTTGCAGTTCAGCCCGGAGGCCGTTTATTCGCAACTGGTCCAGAAAAACGAACATCTGGACGAGGCCCGCAAGCAGGAGCTTTTTTTCTGGTACATGGACATCGTCAACCTGCTCCGCGAGGAGGGGAAGGAGCAGAACGGCCACCTCGATCATACGCTGCATCTGATCGGCGACCTGAACAACCTGCACCTCCAACTGCTGGAGCTGCCCGTCGGCAAGGAATACCGCCGGCTCTATGCGGCTCTCGCGCCCGAAATACCGAGCCTCAAAAAACGGCTCGGCAAGCCGGATATGTCCGACGTGGAGCTGTTTTTCAGGGCGTTGTATGCCGTGATGCTCTACCGCATCAAGGGCGACAAGAGCAAAGAGGGCTACATCCGCGACGTGATCGACCTCATTTCGCCCGTGGTCGCCGCGCTGGCCGATATGTTCCGGAAGGTGGAGCGGGGCGAGATCGACCTGTTCGACAACGATCCCCGGACCGGAAAGTAGCCCGGCCGCGGTCCGTTCCCGCCGGGGAGGCCGAGGCTGTTTCGGGCGGCCCGAAACGGCGGACCGCCTTCGGGCGGAAGTGGGAGACGCAGTCCGTCGTCCTTCGCCGATTCCGGAGCCCGTTCTCTTTTGCCTGTGATTGTAAAACCGTTTGTCCCGTGATTCTTTCTACCGCCTATCTGGGAAATATCCGCTATTATACCAAGCTGCTCAGCGGCGAGGCCGTGATCGACCTGCATGAACACTACCGCAAGCAGAGCTACCGCAACCGCTGCGACATCCTCACGGCCAACGGCGTCTGCCCGTTGATCGTTCCCGTTCTGCATCCTTCGGGCGAAAAGGTGCCCGTGCGGGACATCCGGATCGACCGTTCGAAAAAGTGGCGGCACCAGCATTGGCAGGCCATCGTTTCGGCCTATCGCCGTTCGCCCTATTTCGCCTATTACGAGGAGGATATGGCGCCGCTCTATGCCCGGCCCTACGAGTTTCTGTGCGATCTGAACGAGGAGATGCAGCGGCTTCTGCTGGGCTGGCTCGGTACGGAGGGGGCGGCGGCGCATTCCGACCGGTATGTGGAGGGCGTGCCCGAAGCGGAGGATTTCCGGTCGGCTCTCTCTCCGAAGCCCCGCCTCGACCGGCCCGACCCGGCGTTCGTGCCGCAACCTTATTATCAGGTTTTTTCGGACCGTTTCCCGTTCCGCGAGAACCTTTCCGTTATCGATTTGCTCTTCTGCGAAGGGCCCGGTGCGGCCGAGGTGCTTCGCGCTTCGATGCGGTAACGTCTGTTCGTTCGTTGGGTCATGCCGGTCGTCGCGCTGTCCGACGACGGGCGGTTGCGTCGGGCTTCTGAGGCTGGCTTTGTTTGGTTTCGTCGTCCGAAAGGGCGGCCCGCGGCGGCCGTTCTCGGTTGTCCTCGGTGCGGTATGATGGTATGCCGGAGTTGCGGAATCGGGAAACAGGAGTGCGGCCGGGCACAGCAATAGGCCGACGGTGCACCTGTCTTCGGTTTCGCTGTTTGGGGTACGTTCTGCGGCGGTCGTTCTCAGTCGTCTCTGTATGGTATGCCTTTGCAGTGGGATCGGGAAACGGCGGTGCGTTCGTGCACAGCAACAGGCCGCCGGCGCATCCGTCCGTTTTTTCTTGTGCGCCTGTCTTCGGTTGCGCTGTTCGGGGAGCGTTCCGCGGCGGTCGCTCCAATCCGGCCGGGCCGGAACCTTGTGCCCTGCGGAAATTCGCGCCGGCGGGACGGGACCTCCGGTCGGCCGTACTTGTCCGGGGTTACTTGATGTAAACCGCCGCCCGGTCGGTCGCCTGTGCGCTTCGGGCTTCGAGCGCGTTGTCGCCCCGGCGCATTTCGACGTTTTCCCAGACGAACGTGCCGTCGCTGCCGGTTTTGGCTCCTAACGAAGTGCCGTTGAGCAGCAGTTCCACCTGTTCGGCGTTCGAATAGACGCGGATCGTCTGCACGGGTTTCGCCCGGTCGGCCCACCGTTTTTCGACGATGTGGACCATGGGCGTCTCCTTGTTCCAGTTGGCTTTGTAGAAATAGAAGGCGTCCTTGCGGTATTTTCTGTCGAAGGTCACCAGCCCTCGGTCGTCGATGCCCGTGCCTTCGCCCCAGTCGCGCTTGGCCGCTCCGTAGTCGAACATGTTGGCGACGAACCATCCCCAGAAAAACGGCGATCCGTTCACATAAAGGTAGTATTGCTCGTGCAGGAACGTCTGCCAGCGTTCGGGATGCCAGTTGCCCAGATAATCGGGCCGCGAGAGCGAATCGTCCTGATGGTGGATTGAGGCGCCGGCGCCGTAGCTGATGCCCGAACAGAGGCTGCCCCAGTTGGCTTTCAACTGTTCGATCCACACCTTAATGTCCGAAGGTTGCCCCTCCTTCCATCCGAAGGTGTGGTCCCAGACGATCAGGTCCGTGACGAAGTTGATCCGCCCGTCTTGGTTGCTCGCGGCCACGGTCATGCGCGAAGGGTCTTCCTGAAGCGTCTCTTCGTTGAGCTCTTCGATGTAGTCGGTCGGGTCGTCGCCGCGGGGCGTCTGTTCCGAGAAGAGGCCCCACATCACCACCGAAGGGTTGTTGAACCGCTGGAAAAGCATTTCCCTGAGCTGTTGCCGGCCGTTTCGTTTGAGTTCTTCCGTTCCGGTATACCCCTTGTCGGTCATGAAGGCGGGGCCCACCAGCGGCAGGTCGGTCCATACGACCAACCCCCGGCGGTCGCACTCGGCGTAAAACTCCGGATTGTGCGGATAGGCCGCCGCCCGGACGGCGTTGGCCCCCATTTCGGCGATCATGTCGAGGTCCTCCCGTATCTGGTAGGGGCTCAAGGCGATGCCTGCCGAAGCCCGGTCTTCGTAATACACCACGCCCCGCAGGCGGTACGGTTCCCCGTTGAGCAGGAACCCTTCTTTCGGATCGACGGTAAAAAAGCGCAGTCCCAGCGGTACGCTCGCCTCGTCGCACGGCAGGCCGTCGTCGGTGAGCCGTACCGCTACCCGATACATGTACGGGTCGAGCGTCCCGTTCCACAGCCTCGGCCGGAGGAGCGTCGCGGGCAGCGAGACCGATCCGGTGCCTTTTTCCGGCACTTTGAATTTCGTGCTTTGTACGGCGGCCGTGTCGCCTTCGGCCGTCAGAACGGCCATGTCGACGTTGAGCGTGCGTCCGGCCAGCCCGTCGATGCAGACCGTCGTCTCCAGTTCGGCCTTTTCGCGGGTCACGCTTTTCTGGTGGACATAGATGCCGTCCGAGGCGTAATGGCTCAGGGCGATGTGGGAGGGTTCGGCCACGATGAGTTCCACGTCCCGGTAGATGCCTCCGTAGACGTTGTTGTCGCCGGCCGTGGGCAGCACGTCCAACCGCGGCGCGTTGTTGACTACGGCCCAGAGCCGGTTGGTCTCGCCGTGCTTGAGGTAGCCCGTCAGTTCGAAGACGAATGCGGTGAAGCCGCCCCGGTGTTCGCCCACGTGGCGGCCGTTCACGATCAGGTCCGTCACGGTGCCCGCTCCGGCGAAACGGATGAAAACCCGTTTGTTGCGCCATTCCAGCGGCACATGGATGTCTTTCATGTAGTTGCCCGCGCCGCGGAAGTAGTCGTCCCGCCCGCTCAGCGCGTCGTTGTTCCACGTATGGGGCAGGTTCACGTTCCGCGCCCGGTCGCTGCTGCCTTCGCTGCTGCCGAAAAAGCGCCAGTCTCGGTTGATGTTAATGATTTCTTTGGCTGAAAGTTGCGCGAATGCCAGACACAGCGCCAGCACGATTCCTACCTTCTTCATACGCTCCTATTTGTGAACAAAATTAATACAAAACGAAATAATATCGCTATATTCGTGACAAATATCCGACTTGTCCGCATCGGCTCCGGACGGCTTGGGCCGGCTTTCCGGTGCGGTCCGTGCGGCGGGGCAGCGACTCCCGTTTCGGATTATAGAACGGAAAAATGAACGGATTCGATATCATAGCGGGCATTCCGTTGCTCTATGCCGCCTACCGCGGCGCACGCAGCGGCATCGTCGTGCAGTTGTGCGGCATCGTCGGGCTGCTGGCCGGCGTCTATTTCGCTTTCCGCTACGGCGGTCGCGTGGGCGAGTGGCTGCATGCCGGACCGGAGGTGTCGCTCGCGGCGGGGTTCGTCGCGGTCGTGCTGGTCGTCGTGCTCGCATTGGCCGTGCTGGGGCGCCTCGTGCGGGGTATTTTCCGTTTCGCGGGGCTGGGTATGTTCGATGCGGCGGGGGGCGTGGTCTTCGGCGTCGCTCGCATGTTGTTGATATTGAGTGCGCTGTTGTGCGCGTTCGAGGCGATGAACCGGACGACGGGTTGGGTGGATGCCGACCGTTACGAGAGCGCCGTGCTCTATCGGCCGCTCCGTGCGACGTCCGACGGACTGTTCCCGTATCTGCAGCAGATGAAAGAGAGGATAACGAATTCGGATTCAAACGATCGGTAACGTGATGGGTGAAAAGGAAGCTCTCGTCGTCAAAAGCACCGGAAGCTGGTATGCGTTGCAGGACCTCGCCTCCGGAACGATGCTCGACGCCCGCATGCGCGGTAGCCTGCGGCTCCGGGGCAGCCGGGCGACGAATCCGGTCGTGGTGGGCGACAGGGTGCGTTACGAGACCGACCGCGACGGGACGGTCGTCATCGCCGGGGTACTGCCCCGGCGCAACTACATGATCCGCCGCTCGTCCAATCTTTCCAAAGAGTCGCACATCATCGCGGCCAACGTCGATCAGGCTTTTTTAGTGGCGTCGCTCAGCCGGCCGGCCACGGCCCGCGAGTTCATCGACCGGTTTCTCGTGACGGCCGAGGCCTACCGGATTCCCGTGTCGCTGATTCTCAACAAATGCGATCTGTACCGGGACGGGGAGCTCGCCGCGGAGCGGGACGAATTTCTGCGGATCTACGCTTCGGCGGGGTACGAGGTGCTCGAAATGAGCGCGGCGCTCGACGAGGGCGTCGATGCGTTGCGCGAACGGCTTTCGGGGCGCATTACGTTGCTTTCGGGTAATTCTGGCGTCGGCAAGTCGACGCTGATCCGTGCCGTCGATCCGTCGTTCGGAGCGCGCGTGGGCGAGGTGTCGCAGAGCAGCCGCCGCGGGCGGCACACCACGACCTTTTCCGAAATGTACCCGCTCGCGGAAGGCGGCTACCTGATCGACACGCCGGGCGTCAAGGGTTTCGGCCTCATCGACATCGACCGCGAGGAGATATGCCGCTACTTTCCCGACCTGTTCCGCCGCGCCCCGCAGTGCGGCTACTACAACTGTACCCACACCCACGAGCCTTCCTGTGCCGTGAAGGAGGCCCTGCGCACGGGCGAAATCCATCCGTCGCGCTACGAAAGCTACCTCAAACTGCTCGACGATGACAAAAAATACCGAAGATAGCCGGCAATCCGTCGCCGCCCGGATCGAATACCTGTCCGAATTCATGCTGCCCGAACGGGCCGCCGTGCTGCGGGCGACGCTCGCCGAGCGGACGCGGTACATGACTGTGTGCATGGAAAATACGTTCCATCCCCAGAACGCCAGCGCGCTGGTGCGTACCTGCGAGGCGTTCGGCGTGCAGGACATCTATACCGTCGAGGAGCTTTGCCGGTTTTCGCCCAACACGAACATCGTCCGCGGAACGGACAAGTGGGTGGACATCCGCAAGTACGGCAGCACGCCCGAACTGATCGGTGCGCTGCGTGAAAAGGGCTACCGCATCGTGGCCACCTCGCCGCACAGCGACGACTTCACGCCCGAAACGTTCGATGTGACGAAGGGCCCCTTCGCGCTGTTTTTCGGCACCGAGCACGCCGGCATCAGTCAGGACGTCGTCGACTCGGCCGACGAGTTCGTCAAAATCCCCATGTGCGGATTCGTCGAGAGCCTGAACGTGTCGGCTTCGGCGGCCATTCTGCTCTACGGGCTCTCTTCCCGGCTGCGGGCTTCCGCGGTCGACTGGCGGATTCCGGAGCCGGATCGCGACGAGATTCTGTTGCGGTGGATGCGCTCCACCGTGCGCGATTCGCAGCGGATTCTCCGGCGGGGAGGATTCTGACAGGCCGGAGGGCAGGACGGCCGGAGCGAGCGGTCCGACCGTCGGAAGACCTCCGCCGGTTGCGCGACGGCGGTTCCGTGCCCGGACGCGCCCGAAGCCGGGTCCCGCCCGAAAATATGCACGGGTCCGGGCGAATCGGTCGTCCCGGTGTAAAAAAGACGCGCGGGCGAATCCGTAATTCGCGAATTTTATCTACCTTCGTGCCACGGAAAGCGGTTTGTCGCCGGACGTATTCCGCCCAAACAGCCCGGAGGTCCGATCCGCGGGATCGGCGGCCGGATATTGTCGAACGAATTTTGAGCGCTGTATGGATGATGATGCGGAACCGAATAGCTGCCGTATCGTATCTCAATACGATACCTTTTATTTACGGAATCGAGTGTGCGGGCGCTGACCTGCATGCCGATCTTCTGTTGTCGCCGCCGCGAAGCTGCGCATCGGCTCTTCGAAACAACGAGGCCGACATCGCGCTCGTTCCCGTCGCCGCCGTACCTTCTTTTCCCGATATACGTGTCGTTACTCCGTTCTGCATCGGTGCGAGCCGTTCGGTGCGGACGGTCGTGCTGGTTTCGCAGGAACCCTTGGAACGGATCGAGACGGTCTATCTGGACAGCCATTCGCTCACGTCGGTGCGGCTGGTCCGCATTCTCGCGGCCCGGCACTGGCGCATCGCGCCCCGGTGGCGGGAGCTGGACGATTTTTCCGTGCTCGACGCTCCGGCTCCGCGCACGGGCTACCTCATCATCGGCGACAAGGTGTTCGAACACGAGGCGCGCTTCCCCTACCGTTACGATTTGGCTGACGCATGGCGCGAAATGACGGGCTTGCCGTTCGTTTTCGCCGTGTGGGTCGCGCGGAACGGCGTGCCGTCCGAGACGACGGACGCGCTGGCCCGGTCGCTCGAATACGGAGTGCGCCGGATCGACGAGGCGATCGTCCGCTACGGCTACGGACACAAGAGCTACGCGCACGAATACCTCACCCGAAACATCGACTTCGTCTTCGACGAGCGGAAACGCCGGGCGATGGAACTCTACTGGGCGGAGGGACGCCGGCTGGACCCTCCGAACCTTCCCGGCTGACGGTTCCGTCCCCTGTGCCTCGGAAACGATTCCGAATCTGTTCACCGCTAACGTCCGAAACGAAATGATTACGATATACCTCAAACAATACAACAAGATCGTCCGCAACGCCGATGTCCGTCTGTTCGACGATCTGGGCTACGACGACATTCTGTGGATCGACCTGCTTTCGCCGACGATCAAAGAGCAAAAGGCCGTCGAAAGTTTCATGGAGATCAACCTCCAGACCCGCCAGCAGGTCGAGGAGATCGAGAGCTCGTCCAAATACTCCGAGACGGAGAACGCCATTATCTGCAACTCCAACTTCTTCATGCCCAACGCCGACACGTTCACCATCGAGCCCGTGTCGTTCATCATCGCCGAGGGGGTGCTGGTTTCGGTGCGTTTCAACGAGTTCCGGACGTTCACCGAAAGCGCCAAACGCTTGCAGATGAACTATAAAGCCTATCCGACCGGTTATCACCTGCTTATTTCGGTGCTCGAAGTGCGGATCGATTTCGATGCCGACCTCGTCGAGGCGCTGGCCAAGAACATCGCCGTGCTGAGCAAGAACATCGGACTGAGCGGGACGGTGGACAAGGAGATGCTGACCCGCATCAGCCACCAGCAGGAAAACACGATGTTGATCCGCGAGAACATCTTCGACCGCCAGCGCATCCTTTCGGGCATTCTGCGCAGCGAGCGTTTCCCGAACGACATCTATCCCAAGCTGCAATTGATGATCAAGGACGTCAATTCGCTCATCAACCACGCCGACTTCAGCTCCGAACGGCTCGACTATCTGCAGGACACGGCTTTGGGTCTGATCAGCATCGAGCAGAGCAACGTGACGAAAATCTTCACCGTCGCGTCGCTGTTTTTCCTGCCGCCCACGATGGTCGCCAGCATCTACGGAATGAACTTCGACGGTATCCACGAACTGCACTGGCAGTACGGATACCAGTTCGCGCTGGGCCTGATGGTGCTCATGGTGGTGCTGACCTATCTGTTTTTCCACTGGAAAAAATGGCTGTGACCGGCCCTTCCCGACGAGTCTCGGCGGGGGCGGACGGGCCGCGATATATTGTTTTGGATGCACCGACGTTCGGTAGCCGGACTTTCCCGGCCCGACCGTCATGGCCGGCGACCGGCGAATGCGTATCGAAGCTTCCGAAGGTCCGTCCGAAGAAGGCTGGGGAGGGAGGACGGTCCGGTGCATGTCCGCAGTCATCGATGTGTCGCATAAGTGATTGAAAATCTGAAATCATGGTAAGAAAAGTGCTTTTGCTGCTGTGCCTGCTCTTTTCGGGCGCGGCGTCGCAGGCGGCCGATTCGACGGGACGCAAGCTGCTGTATACGTTTCCCGTCCGGGAACAGATCATGCCTTCGACGGTCCGGCTGACCGCCAAATGCCTCGACGAGGCCCGGCGGATGGGCGCCGATGCGATCCTCGTTCGGATGAATACCTACGGCGGATTGGTCGATGCGGCCGATTCGATCCGTTCGGCCTTGCTCGACTGTCCCGTGCCGGTCTGGGTGTTCGTCGACAATCAGGCCGCCTCGGCCGGGGCGCTCATCGCGCTGGCGGCCGACAGCATCTACATGCGGCCGGGCGGAAGCATCGGGGCCGCGTCGGTCGTGGATGCGTCGGGGCGCCCGATGCCCGACAAGTTCCAGAGCTTCATGCGGGCCACGATGCGGGCCACCGCCGAGGCGCACGGCCGGGTGGTCGACCGCATCGACGGGACCGATACGCTCTGGCGCTGGCACCGCGACCCGAAAATAGCCGAAGCGATGGTCGGCATTTCTTCGGGCGACAGCGCCACGGTTGGCGTGCTGACGCTCACGGCCGAAGAGGCCGAGGCCGCGCATTACAGCGAGGGCCGTGCCTCGTCCGTCGAGGAGGTGCTCGCCTCGGCGGGCGCATCGGACTATGCCGTATACGAGTATCGTCCCACCGGCATGGACCGGCTGCTCGGATGGCTGACGAATCCTCTGGTGCAGAGTGTTTTCGTGATGATGATCGTCGGCGGAATCTACTTCGAGCTGCAGACGCCGGGCATCGGTTTCCCGTTGGCCGTGGCCCTGCTGGGGGCCGTGCTCTATTTCGCGCCGCTCTATGTCGAGGGGCTCGCACGCCACTGGGAGCTCATCCTGTTCGTCGCGGGGCTGCTGTTGATCGCCGTCGAGATTTTCGTGCTTCCGGGCTTCGGCGTGGCCGGTGTCGTCGGTATCGCGGCCGTCGTGACGGGGCTCGCCTGCGCGGCCGTCGACAACGAACTTTTTCGTTATGTCACCTCCGGAGAGGTCTCCCCGGCCGAGTTGCTCCGGCCTTTCGGGGTGGTGATCGGAGGCGGTACGGCGGCTTTGGTCGCCTCCATCTGGCTGGGCCGCCGCTTCCTCACGGGCTCCTCTCCGCTGCGCGAGCGGATCGTGCTGACGGCCAGCATGGCGCCCGAAGAGGGCTATACGGGCCATCCCGCTTCGCTTCGGGAGCTCGTCGGACGGACGGCGACGGTCGCTTCGGTGCTGCGGCCTTCGGGGCGCGTCGTGCTCGACGGGACCTATTACGAAGCCGTATCGCTCGACGGCTTCTATATCGGGCGGGGCGAACGGGTGACGGTCGTCCGGGCCGAGGGCGGTCTGCTCTATTGCCGCATGCAGGAGAATCCGGACGAAAACGCGCCGGAGAGGGAGGAAAAACGATAAATGCGCCGTTTTTGAAAAAATATGGCGTTTATTTGATTGTTAGTTGGTTGCTTCGTAAAAAAACGTTAGATTTGCAATCGCTTTGAGAAGACTCTCCCTGAGGAGGAGGGTAGCCAAGGCGGGATAAAAACTTTTAATTTCAAAACAATGGGTTATTTGAACGCAGACAAAAAGCAGGAGCTTTTTGGAACCTACGGGAAGTCTAATACCGATACCGGTTCTCCCGAGAGCCAGGTGGCGCTATTTTCTTACCGTATCAACCACCTCACGCAACATCTGAAAAAGAACAAGAAAGACTTCGGTACGCAGCGTTCGCTGCTGCGTCTGGTCGGTAAGCGCCGCCAGCTTCTTGAGTATCTGAAAAAGGTTGATATCGAAAGATATAGAGCGATCATAAAGGCTTTGGAGCTCCGCAAGTAAACCGGAGGACGAACGAACGGAGAATGGGCTGCCCCCACGGGGCAGCTCTATTCTCTTAATAAAAACCCATTCTCCGGGGCTGCGACCCGTTTGCGAAATTTCGCCGAAAGAGACACATAGAAAGATAAAAATAGGAAATAATGTACAATGCAACACGAAAGACGATTCCGCTGAGCGGAGGCCGCGAGATCGTCATCGAAACCGGAAAATTAGCCAAACAGGCCGACGGATCGGTCGTGGTCAAACAGGGCGACACGATGCTGCTCGCCACCGTGACGGCCGCCAAAGAGGCCAAGGCCGATTGCGATTTCATGCCGCTGTCGGTCGAGTACAAGGAAAAATACGCTTCGGCCGGACGCTTCCCCGGAGGCTTCCTCAAGCGCGAAGCCCGTCCGTCGGACTACGAGATTCTCGTTTCGCGGCTCATCGACCGTGCGCTTCGTCCGCTCTTCCCGTCCGACTTCCATGCCGAAGTCTTCGTGACGGTGACGCTGATTTCCGCCGATAAGGACATCATGCCCGACGCGCTGGCCGGACTGGCCGCATCGGCTGCGTTGGCCGTGTCGGACGTGCCGTTCGGCGGCCCGATCTCCGAAGTGCGCGTGGCCCGCATCGACGGCGAGTTCGTCATCAACCCCACTTTCACCCAGAACGCCGGCGCCGACCTCGACATCATGGTCGGGGCGACGATCGACAACATCCTCATGGTGGAAGGCGAAATGAAGGAAGTCTCCGAAGCCGTGATGCTCGACGCCATCAAGTTCGCCCACGAGGAAATCAAGAAGCACTGCGCCGTTCAGATCGAACTTTCCAAAGAGCTGGGCAAGGACGTCAAAAGAACGTACTGCCACGAAACCAACGACGAGGAACTGCGTGCGCAGGTGATCGAAGCCACCTACGACAAGGCTTACGAAATCGCCAAGGCGATGACCTCGAAACACGAACGCATGGACCGTTTCGATGCGCTCGAAGCCGAGTTCGAGGCCCGTTTCAGCGAGGAGGAACTCGCCGAAAAGGCGCCGCTCATCAAACGCTATTTCCACGACGACGTGCTCAAGAAGGCGATGCGCAACATGATCCTTGACGAGGGTATCCGGCTCGACGGCCGCAAGACGACCGAGATCCGGCCGATCTGGTGCGAAGTCGACTACCTGCCCGCGGCGCACGGCTCGGCCGTTTTCACGCGCGGCGAAACGCAGTCGCTCACGACCGTGACGCTCGGCACGAAGATGGACGAAAAACAGATCGACGACGTATTGGTACAGGGTTCCGAACAGTTCGTGCTGCACTATAACTTCCCGCCGTTCTCCACCGGCGAGGCCCGTCCGGCCCGCGGTCTTTCGCGCCGCGAAATCGGACACGGCAACCTCGCTTGGCGTGCGCTCAAGCCGATGGTGCCCGTGGGCGAGGAGAACCCCTACGCCGTGCGCGTGGTGTCCGACATTCTGGAATCGAACGGTTCCTCGTCGATGGCTACCGTCTGTGCCGGTACGCTGGCGTTGATGGATGCGGGCGTGAAGCTCAAAAAGCCGGTTTCGGGTATCGCCATGGGGTTGATTACCGATACGAAAACGGGTAAGTACGCCGTGTTGTCCGACATTCTGGGCGATGAAGACCACCTCGGCGACATGGACTTCAAGGTGACGGGTACCAAGGACGGTATCACCGCTACGCAGATGGACATCAAGGTGGACGGCCTCTCCTACGAGGTGTTGGCCAATGCGCTCGAACAGGCCAAACAGGGGCGCATGCACATTCTGGGCAAGATCACCGAAACGATCGCCGAGCCTAGACCGGAACTCAAGCCGCACGTTCCCCGCATCGAACAGATCGTCATTCCGCAGGACTTCATCGGTGCCGTAATCGGCCCCGGCGGCAAAGTGATTCAGGAAATTCAGAAAACCACCGGCACGACGATCACCATCACCGAGAAGGACAACAAAGGGTTCGTCGATATTTTCGGCGAGAACAAGGAGGCGCTGGATGCCGCTTTGGCCCGCATCAAAGGCATCGTGGCCATTCCGGAAGTGGGCGAAATCTACAAGGGCAAGATCCGCACGATCGTCGCCTTCGGCGCGTTCGTCGAAATCTTGCCGGGCAAGGACGGCCTGCTCCATATTTCCGAAATCGCCAACCGGCGCTTCGAAACGATGGAGGACACCGGACTCAAGGAAGGCGATATGATCGAGGTGAAACTCATCGGCGTCGATCCGAAAAACGGCAAGCTTAAACTGTCCCGCAAAGCGCTGCTGAACGCCGACAAAAAGGCCGAAAAGAAATAGGCGGAGCTCCGAGGAACCGGGAAGCGCGCTTCCTGCATGCGGTAGGGCAAAAATAAACGGATTTTGTGTTGGAATTTAAAATATATTCTTATTTTTGCGAATACCAATGTATGGTTTTGAGAGCGAACGAATTACCAAGAGAAAAATAAACTAATTTAACTTTAAAGTATTGATTATGAAAAGGTTCGTAAAAAGTTTCATGTTCATGTCTTTAGTAGTGCTGCTGACCGGCTGTAACTGCTACAAGAAAATGGCGAAAAATGTGGACAGACTGACGATTACCGCCACTCCGTCCGTGCTCACCCTCAAGGGCAACAACGTCGTTACGGATATCAAAGTGGACTTCCCTGCCAAATACTTCAACAGGAAAGCCGTTCTGAAGGTGACTCCCGTGCTCGTGTTCGAAGGCGGCGAGATCGCCGGAACGCCCAAATTCATTCAGGGCGAAAAGGTAAAGGACAACTACACCGTGATCCCTTACAAAACGGGCGGAACCTATACGCAGAACATTTCCATCCCCTACGACAAACGGGCCAAGATCTGCACGCTCGAACTGCGCGTAGAATCGAAATGTACGAAGAACTGCGGTAAGAAACGCAAGGAATTCCAGGACTTCGCAGCCATTCCGGTGGCCGAAGGCGTGAGCACCGTTCAGTTGCTGGCCAACAACGCTGCTTATCTGGCCATCATGCCCGACAACTTCAAACGCGTGACGACGATTTCGCAGAACGCCGACATCATGTACCAGATCAACCGTTCGAACGTTCGTCCCGGCGAGCTGACTAAGGAACAGGTGAAGATGTTCGAAGACTTCGTTCGCGAATATTCCGACAAAGACCGCGCTACGCTGGGAAGCGTTTACGCCAAAGGTTACGCTTCGCCCGACGGTCCGGTCAAATTCAACGACGAACTCTCCAAGAAACGTAGCGAAACCGGTCAGGCCGCTATCAGCAAAGCCCTCAAGGACGTAGATGCCAAATACGACATCGCCGCCTACGGTGAAGACTGGGAAGGTTTCAAGGAACTCGTAGCCGCTTCGGACATCAAAGACAAAGACCTCATTCTTCAGGTGTTGGCCATGAACGACAACCCCGTTAAACGCGACGAAGAGATCAAGAACATGTCTTCCGTATTCGAAGTGCTGGCCAAAGAAATCTTGCCCCAGTTGCGTCGTACCAAACTCGTTGCCGACGTGGACATCGAAGGCCGTACCGATGCCGAAATTCTGGAAGCTGCCAACAAGAACATCGACGTGCTGAGCGAAGAGGAAATGCTCTACGCCGCTACGCTGACCGAAGATGCCGCTCTGCAACTCAAAGCCTATCAGGCCGCTGCCGCTAAATACAACAGCGTTCGCGGTTACAACAATGCCGGTGTCGTTCTGGCCAAGGAAGGCAAACTGGCTCAGGCCAAAACGCAGTTCGACAAAGCCGCTGCGATGAGCAAAGACGCCGCCATCACGAACAACCTCGGTGTGCTGGCCCTGATGAACGGCGACGTAGCTACCGCCAAGAAATACATCTCGGCGCTCAACACGACCGATTCGAAGGCCAACATGGGTCTCATCAGCCTGGCAGAAGGCAACTACTCCGCTGCTACCAAGACGCTGAGCGGTTACAACCTCGCCGTAGCCGAAGTGCTGAACGGCAATCTGGCCAAAGCCAAATCGCTGCTGGCCGGTGAAAACTGCGCCGATGCCGATTACCTCAAGGCCGTTATCGCCATGCGTGAAGGTAACTCCAGCGCCGCTATCGCTAACCTGAAGAGCGCCATCGCCAAGAAACCCGCTCTGAAAGAACAGGCCGTTAAGGATGTCGAATTCGCCAAACTCTTCGGATCGCAGGAATTCCTCGCGCTCTAAGAATAAGCGACGACAATATGCAAGGGAGGGTGTCCGGAAGGACATCCTCCCTTTCGTTTTCGGAGCGCCCTAAAAAAACGAAGTGATGCGATAAAGTATAAACCGCACGGGAATAGCGCTTTATCCGTATTGCTTCGGAAGTGGAACAGCGGTTATACCGCATGAAAAGGCATCGTTCGGAAGGAGTTGCGTTACGGGAGAGGGAAAGGGGGCTTTTTCTTGAAAAAGAGGTTCTGTGTGCGGAGACGAGGAGGTTTTGCTGCGGAGGTTTCGAGGGCGGTCCCGTTCTCGATTTTTCGTTGTCGGCTTTTCGTATGTCCTGTTTTCTGTTTTTGCCGGATGGTTTTCTTTCCCGCAGGGAAATGCTTCGGCCGGAAGAACGAATTTTGTGTTTTGCGGAGGATGGGCGAGGCACCCTGTTTTCCGGACGGTGGACGGCAGGGAAGTGTGCACGGCAGACTTCCGTGGCAGGCAGGGGGCGCAAGGTAGAAAGTTTTGTGTATCGACGTGCGACGGTCTGTTTTAACGGACAGACGAAAGGTTCGTGCCGGTGTCTGTCGGCCGGGATTCGTGCGTCCGTCGCGCGAAGACGAGGCGGGGAGCGGTCCGTTTTGCCCGTCGCGATCTTCGTTCGACATCCGCACGGTAGGTCGGGCGGGTCGGGGATTCGACCGATGCCGGAAGAGTAGGGGCATGCCGGGTCGGGATGACTTGCGGTCGAAAAAATTTTGTGTCGCGGGGATTCGACTTTTTTTGCGCGGTAGTCGAAGACGGGGCGGGATGACGGCGGAGGAGCGAATCGTTCTCTGTTTCGCCGTGTCGATGTACTCGTCAAAGAAGAACGCCGAGGGTTGCCGGGACGTTTCCTCTGTGTGCAGGGGGGGGACGGCATCGGGTACGGATGGAGCAGGGAAGTTGACGATGAATGATGGCTGCGGTTCCCCTTCCGTCTTGCGTGCCAGTGTTCGGTCGGAGAAAATGTGTGCCGGTTTGCGGAACGTTTTGGGAGGATGAAGGGTAGAAAAATTTTCGTTGTAGGCGGGTAACGGCCTGTTGGGGAAGGGAAAGACCCGCGGCCGGGCGGTCCGTTTTCGTCCGGCTTGTCGAAATACGGGCGAAGACGGGTGCGCCGAGTCTGTGTGGGCGAAATTTCCTGCACGGCGGGCCTCGGTTGTGTTCGATGGCGAAAACGGGTGGAACCGGAAAGATGAGGCGGGATGCTCCGGTGCCCGTCCGGAGGTAGAGGTGCGTGCAGACGGCATGGAGGAGTCGGCGCATGGAGGTGCGGCGATGTACAGAAGCCGGCGGAGAGAAAAATTCTTCGCGCGGAGGTCCGGCATTCGGTCGGCTGTCGGGGAGGGGCGGGTGGCATGGGAAACGAATTTCCGGAACCGGTACGGCCGGTGCAGAGACGGGCGGGAAGGAAGCGTCGGCCAGAGCGTCGGACGATGCGGAGCGATTTTCGCGGAGACGGTCGGGACCGGGACGAAAAAATTGTCCGATCCGAATAAAAATCATACATTTGCAACAGGCTCGAATACATGTCGTTGTATACCATGAAAAAACACGCTTCCCTCCTCGCTCTGTCCCGTCTGACCGTTTCGTTCGTGTTCATTTTTTCCGGATTCGTCAAGGGAATCGACCCTTGGGGAACGGCCATCAAATCGGGCGAGTATTTCCATGCGTTCGGAATGCCGTGGCTTGCGGGAGGACAGTATGTTTTCTCGATAGCTCTCTCTGCGGCCGAAATGCTGTTGGGGCTGTGCCTGCTGTTCCGGATCCGGGAGCGGATCGTGAGCGGATGGATCGTGGCGATGCTCTCTTTCTTCACGTTGCTCACTTTCGTGCTTGCGCTGTGGAATCCCGTATCGGACTGCGGGTGTTTCGGCGATGCGATCAAACTGACCCATTGGCAGACCCTTTTCAAAAATATCGTCTTGCTGGCTTTGGCTTTCTGCCTGTGGCGCAGCAGCGGACGGGCCGCCTATCCCCGGACGGACCGTCGCGGGACGGCCATCGAAAACGGCTTGGTCCTGTTTTTCCTGTTGCTCTCGACGGGTATCGGCATTTACAGTCTGCGTCATCTGCCGCCGATCGACCTGTTGCCTTTCCGGGTGGGCGTCAATATTCCTTCCGCCATGACTTCGGGTGCCGACGACGTGCGCACGACGCTGGTCTATCGGGATCGTCTGTCGGGCGACGAGCGGGAATTCATGCTGACCGACACCGTTTGGTACGACACGACCCGCTGGGAATATGTCGATACGCGCATCGAGCCCGTCGCGTCGGATCGGGAACCGACCATCCTCGAATTTTCCGTTTTCGATGCCGACGGGGACCATGCTCCCGCTCTGTTCGCATCGGACCGCGACGTTTTTCTGCTCGTGCTGACGAAGACGGACGATCGGCCGGAGGGACGTTGCCGGGAGCGTATGCAGGGCGCGGCCGAGTATGCGGTGCGACACGGCTATCCGGTCGTATGTCTGACGACCTCGCCGTTGCCCGACGGGGGGACGCTTTCGTTCGGGGAGCACGACATTCCGGTTTACAATATCGACGGCACGACGCTCAAGACGCTGATCCGCGCCCGTCGGGGACTCGTCCTGCTCAAAGAGGGGACGATTCTCGGAAAGTGGAATTGCCGGGACATTCCCCCGTTCCTCGAACGCTACGACGACCGGACTCCGCTTGAGACGGTGCTGGATTTGCGGACCCGTGCCGCTACCGGCTGGCTGCTGGGTACGCTGGCCGTCGCTTTGGTCGCGATCTTTTGCGCATACGCCGGTCGTCGCTGGCGGTAGCCTCCTTTCGTTCGCTTTCTGCTGCGGCGAAGGTGCCCGGCTCCGCGGGGCGGACGCTCTTTCGTCGGGAGGTCTGTTCCGGACCTTTTCGAATCCGTAAGGCGGGGCCCCTGTGCGGGAAATCCGTGCGGTCCCTCTTTGTCCTGTCCCGGCCGGAGGTCCTCGGCCGGGGAAAAGCCTTTCTCTTTCGTTTTTTGTCGGGGGCGGTCGCGGCCCGTCGGGCGGGGCCGGCATATTCTCGTTCCTGACTCTGCATGGCATGATTTTGGCTTATAATCAGGCGTTCGGATAAATGCCCGTTATGAGAAAAATCGTCTTTTTATTGCTGGGAACGGTCGCGTTCGGCTGTTCGGACAAGCAGCCCAAGCCGGCGGCCGATCCGGTCCGGCCCGTCAAGGTGTACCGGACCGAGTCGCTGGGATCGGTGAACAAGAATTTCGCCGGCATGTCGGTGGCCGACGACATATCCAACCTCGCGTTCCGCGAATCGGGGCAGGTCGTCAAGATGAATGTTTCCGAAGGGCAGAGCGTGAAGAAGGGAACCGTCATCGCCGAGATCAACGCCCGCGAGTTCGTGCTCCGGATGGAGGCCGACAAGGCCACTTTCCTCACGGCCCAGTCGCAGATGGAGCGTAACAAGCGCCTGCTCGAAAAGCAGGCCATTTCGCGACAGGACTACGAAACGGCCGATGCCGCTTACGTGCGGGCGCGGACGGCCTACGACAATTCGAAGAACATTCTTTCCGACACGCGCTTGATCGCGCCGTTTTCCGGTGCGGTCGAAAAGGTGTATGTCGACAATTACCAGCGCGTACAGGCCGGAGAGCCCATCGTCCGGCTCGTGAATCCGGTTACGCGCAGCGTGAAGTTCACGATGCCCGAAAGCGGGCTGACGACGCTCAAGTCCTCCGAAGTGGCCTTTACGGTACAGTTCGACAGCTATCCGGCCGTCTCGTTCGACGCCCGGCTCAAGGAGTATGTCCAGAGCTCGACGCAGGCGGCGGGGATCGCCGTGACGCTGACGCTCGACGGAGAGAACCTTGCCCGCTACAACATCGCTCCGGGCATGTCGTGCACGATCAACCTGCGGGTCGACAATCCCGACCGCAGGGACGTGACGGCCGTTCCGCTGACGGCCCTGTTCAGCCGCGACGGGAAGGACTGCGTATGGGTCGTCAGCGATGCGGGGCAGGCCGAGCTGCACGAGGTGACGCCCGGCGAGCTGTTCGGAACCGATATGGTCATCGTGCAGTCCGGGCTGAATCCGGGACAGGAGGTCGTCACGGCCGGAGTGTACCGCCTGACGGAAGGCGAGAGAGTGAGAATCCTAAAATAAAGTAGCCCATGAACCTGCCACGCTATTCGCTCGACAATGCGCGGGTGATCTTTTTCTTTCTGGCCGTGCTGCTCGTCGGCGGCATCGTCGCGTTCCATCGGCTCGGCAAAAAGGAGGACTCTCCCTTCGTCATCAAGAGCGCGGCCATCGTCACCCGTTATCCGGGCGCCACGCCCGAAGAGGTGGAAATGTTGATTACCGAGCCCATCGAACGTGAAATACAGTCGATGCGCCGGGTCTACAAAATCACCTCCGAGTCGTTCTACGGCATGTCGAAAATCATGATCGAGCTGCAACCCTCCACGCCGGCGGACGAGATGCCGCAGATGTGGGACGAGCTGCGACGCAAGATTCTCTCCGTGCAGTCGGCCCTGCCGCAGGGCGCTTCGACGATTTCGGTGAGCGACGATTTCGGCGATGTGTTCGGCATCTATTACGGTCTGACCGCCGACGACGGTTTTTCGTACGAGGAGATGCGCGACTGGGCGCAACGCATCAAGACCGAGTTGGTGACGGTGGACGGCGTGCAGAAGGTCACGCTGTTCGGCGAGCAGAACGGGGTGGTGAACGTGCGGCTCAGCATGGCCGCCCTCGGCAATCTGTTCATCACGCCCGAAGAGGTCATCCGCACGCTCGAAGGGCAGAATACATTGGTCGGCGGCAGCGAGAAGCTGGCCGGCGACATGCAGATCAAGATCATCGAGACGGGAACCTACAAGACGCTCGACGACCTGCGCGACCAGATCCTTACCTCCTCGCAAGGGCTGCAGATCCGTCTGGGCGACATCGCGCGCATCGAAATGGGCTATGCCGAGCCTCCCTCGACGCTGATGCGGGTGAACGGGCTGCGGGCCATCGGGATCGGCGTTTCGACCGATTCGGAGAAGGATGTCGTGCGGACCGGCGCGAAGATCGAACGAAAGCTCGCCGCACTGGAGCCGCAGATGCCCGTGGGCATGACGTTGCAGACGCTCTACCCCGAAAACCGGATCGCCCGCGAGGCCAACAATGCCTTTGTGCTCAATCTGGCCGAGTCGGTGCTGATCGTCGTGCTGCTCATCATGGCGTTCATGGGCGTCCGGTCGGGCCTGCTCATCGGCAGCTCGCTCGTGTTTTCCATCGGCGGGACGCTGCTCGTCATGCAGTGGCTCGGCGTCGGGCTGAACCGGACGTCGCTGGCCGGGTTCATCATCGCCATGGGGATGCTCGTCGACAATGCCATTGTCGTGACGGACAATGCCCGCAACGCGATGATGCGGGGCGTGGGACGGTCTCAGGCGCTCGTCGACGGGGCGACGGGGCCGATGTGGGGACTGCTGGGCGCCACGTTCATCGCCGTGTGTTCGTTCCTGCCGCTCTATCTGGCGCCTTCGTCCGTGGCCGAGATCGTCAAGCCGCTGTTCGTCGTGCTGGCCATTTCGCTTACGCTGAGCTGGCTGCTCGCGCTGACGCAGACGCCCCTTTTCGGCAGTTTCATGCTGCGGGAGGGCGGCGCCTCCGCCGTGCGCGATCCTTACGATAGGCCTTTCTACCGCCGTTTCGACCGACTGCTCGAAGCGTTCATCGCCCGGCGGTATGCGGTGGCGGCAGCCGTGCTGTCGCTTTTCGTCGGTGCGCTGTGGGCCATGAAGGTCATGCCGCAGAACTTTTTCCCGAATCTGGACAAACCCTATTTCCGGGCCGACTGTTTCCTGCCCGACGGGTACAACATACGCGATACGGAACGGAACATGACCGAGATCGAACGGTGGCTCCGCGAGCAGCCCTCCGTGCGCAACGTCTCCGTCACGATGGGCAGTTCGCCGCCCCGCTACTATTTAGCCAGCACGTCGTTCGGCCCCAAACCCAACTTCGCGAACGTGCTCGTCGAGTTGACCGACAAGGATTCGACGGCCGCCGTCGAACGGCGTTTCGACGCCTATGTCCGGTCGGCATATCCCGATCTGCTGGTCCGCTCGTCGCTGTTCAAGCTCTCCCCGGCCGTCGAGGCGGCCATCGAAATCGGGTTCATCGGTCCGGACATCGACACGCTGGAACACCTGACCGAGCAGGCCCAGCGCATCATGCGCGAAAATCCTTCGGTGGGCGACGTGCGCAGCAGTTGGGGCAACCCCATCCCGGTCTGGACGCCGGTCTATTCGCAGGAGAAAGGGCCCCGGCTGCGCATTACCCGCGCGTCGGTCGCCCAGCAGATGACCATCGGCACGACCGGTTACCGCCTGGGCGAGTTCCGCCACAAGGACCAGTTCCTGCCCATCGTGCTGGTGGACGAGAATCAGGCCGACTTCAACCTGAACAACCTGCGTTCGATCCCGATCTATTCGCCTTCGGGCAAGGTCTATCCGCTGGAACAGGTGACCGAGCGCTTCGATTTCGCGTACCGCTACGGCGTGGTGAGGCGCTATAACCGCGAGCGGGTGATGATGGCCCAGTGCGATCCGGTCCGGGGTGCCAATACCCGACAGGCGTTCGACGAGGTGTATGCCGCCGTCTCCTCGCGCATCGACCTGCCGGAAGGATATACGATGAAAGTGTTCGGCGAGCAGCAGAGCCAGCAGGAGTCGAACGCCGCGCTGGCCGCCAACATGCCGCTGACGTTCCTGCTGATCTTCACGACGCTGTTGCTGCTGTTCCGCAACTACCGCAAACCACTGGTCATCGTGTCGATGATTCCGTTGATATTCATCGGCGTGGTGCTGGGACTGCTCGTCACCGGAAAGCAGTTCGACTTCTTCGCCATGCTGGGCCTCTTGGGTCTCGTGGGCATGAACATCAAGAACGCCATCGTGCTGGTGGACCGCATCGGCGACGAGACCCGTGCCGGACGACCGCCCTACGAGGCCGTGGTGGCGGCCACCCGTTCGCGGATCGTGCCGGTGATGATGGCCTCCGGGACGACCATTCTGGGGATGCTGCCCCTGCTTTTCGACTCGATGTTCGGCGGCATGGCGGCCACGATCATGGGCGGTCTGCTCGTGGCTTCGCTGCTGACGGTGCTGGTGCTGCCTGTGGCTTACTGCCTGTTCGCCGGAATCCGCAAGCCGTCGCCGGGCGATCCGCTCCGGACGGAAACGGACGGGGCGACGGAATAGGTAATCTGTAAAAATGGGACTATGAAATGCTTACCGATCTTTTGTCTGCTGGGCGCCCTGTCGGTGCGGCCGGCCTCGGCACAGACCGCCGTGCCGCTCGACGAATACCGGCGTCAGGTGCTCGAATACAGTCATACGCTCAAGCAGGCCGAGCAGAGCGTGCAGGCGGCCCATGAAACGATGCGCGAACGACAGACCGGATTTTTGCCCCGTCTGAGCGTCGACGGCGATTTTTCGGTCAATTTCAAGAGCCGCTACGCTTCGGACGGCGAGTCCGAGAAACTGTTGCGGCCCTATTCGTTCAGCCTGCAACCCGCTCTGGTGCAGAGCGTCTATCTGGGCGGAAGCGTCCGTGACGCCTACCGCCAGTCCGAGGTCGGGTACGACCTCTCGCAGCTCCGGCAGCAGCAGGCCCTACTGGAAGTGGCCTATTTAGCCGAATACAATTACTGGAATTTAGCTTCGAACGAAGCGCTGCTTCGGGTCTCGACCCGTTACGAGGAGATCGTCCGGGCGATGTACGACATCGTGAAAACCCGCTTCGACGA
Organism: uncultured Alistipes sp.; assembly: GCA_910583985.1. Taxonomy (GTDB): domain Bacteria; phylum Bacteroidota; class Bacteroidia; order Bacteroidales; family Rikenellaceae; genus Alistipes_A. Next base: position 63,048 of record CAJTYA010000010.1, on the reverse strand, counting down.
CGGTTACGTCGCCAAAACCGATCTGTTGATGATCCAGACGCGGCTCCGGGAGGCCGAGTTCAGCCGCATCCGGGTCGAAAACCTGTACCGCATTTCGTTGCAGAATTTCAACATTCTGACGGGAGCCGAGCCCGACCTGCCGCGATCGGTCTCCGATTCGATCATGCAGCCCGTCGTGCTGCCCGACCGCGTGACGCCCGAAGAGACGTTCGACCGGCATCCCGAATACCGCATGGCCCATCGGCAGATCGACTATCGCCGCTACGGCGTGCGGCTCGTCGAGTCCCGTTTCCATCCGCAGCTTACGGCGGGCGTGCAGGGTATGTGGAACCCCAAGACCCCGAACTTCAACGGGCGGACCGAGTTGGACGGACTGACCTTCCTGCGGCTGAGCGTGCCGATTTTCCATTGGGGCGAACGTCGCCACGCCGTCGCTTCGGCCCGTGCCGATCTGCGTTCGGCCGAGTATGCCCTCGCGCAGACGGCCGACGACCTGACGCTGGGCATTTCCACGGCGTGGACCCAGATCATGGAGGCTTCCATCCAGATCGATATTTCGGAAGCCAATCTCGAAGTGGCCCGCGAAAATCTCTCGCTCAACACGTTCAGCTACAACGAGGGACTGCTGACGATTCTCGACGTCATATCGGCCCAGCTTTCGTGGCTTCAGGCCTATACGAACGCCATCACCGCCAACTTCAACGAGAAGGTGGCCGTCGCCGCCTACCGCAAGGCCGCCGGCATCCTGCCCCGTTAGACCGGGCCGGTGCCGTTTTCGAAAGGAAGTCCGGAGCATCCGGGCGTCCGCCCGGTCTCGTCGCCGTTTGCTGCTGTCCCCGGTTCGGGTGCCTGTCCGGGTACCGGATCGGGACGGGAGCGTCGGGGAGCCGTTTCTCTCCTCGGTCCGGCGTCGTGCTGCCTTTCCGGGAGCCTCGTTTTTCGGGGATTCGGCTTCGTTCCGACGGCGTTTTGCCTTCGTTCGATGGTATCGCAGTCGTCGTTGCGGTGCTCGTCGTAGTCTCGGCGTTTCGTTTCTTTTTCTTCGTTTTTTCAAATGCGTCGGGCCCGTCTGTGCGGACGGACTTACGAAGTACGGATCGGGAAACGACGGTCGCTGCCGATGTTCGGACCCGTTCGCGGCGGGAATTTCGTGTCGTCTTTTTTAGAGGAATCGTCTGTCCGGAGGGAGAGCGGGCGGAGTTTCTGCTTGCGGCATTGCAACGGAAAAAAGCGAATGCGTAGACGCATCTCGGTGCGTCTACGCATTCGCTTACAGATTTATAACTGTTCGGAGCGGCCGTTTCGCGTGTTTCGCGGATTCGGACATTCGGTCCGTTTTCTGCCCGGCGATGGGCCTGCGGGTATACCGGCGGGAAACCCCTCTGTTTCCTTTCCTGTTTTTTCTTGCTGCTTCCGTCACTTCTTCCGTCCGATCAGCCGGACGAGTTCGCCGCCCCACAAGACCGCCGAGGTGGCTCCGATGACGAGTCCCCAATCGCGCGGGCTCAGCGGGACGGTGCGGAACACTTCGCCGCCCCACGTGACGATGGCGAACTGCCCGACCAGAATCAACGCCAGCACGCCCAAGAAGGCGTAGCATCCGCCCAATCCGGCGAAAGCCGAGCGTCCTGTGCCGAAGGCTTTGGCGTTGAACATGTTCCAGAACTGGAGCATGACGAACACGGTGAAAAAGGCCGACAGCTCGTAGACGGTGATGTCGGACCCGAAGGCCGCGAGCATGCCCAGCAGCACGGCGACGAACAGCGAGCCCGTGCCGACGATCGAGCGTATCATGGGACGCGAGAGAATGAAATCGCCGTTGCGGCGCGGTTTCTCGCGCATGACGCTCCGGCTGGGGGGCAGCGAGGCGAGGGCCAGTGCCGCGAAAGTGTCCATGATGAGGTTCACCCACAGCATCTGCGTGACGGTCAGCGGCAGTTCGCTGCCGAAGATCGAGCCCAGCAGCACGATGACGATGGCCACGAAGTTGATCGTCAGTTGGAACAGCACGAAGCGCTGGATGTTTTTGTACAGCGAGCGCCCCCACATGACGGCCGTGGCGATGCTGCCGAACGAGTCGTCCATCAGCGTGATGTCGCTGGCCTCCTTGGCGACCGACGTTCCGGAGCCCATCGACAGACCCACCTGCGCGAAGTTCAGCGCCGGCGCGTCGTTCGTGCCGTCTCCCGTCACGGCCACCACCTCGCCCCGCTGCTGGAGCAGCCGCACGAGCCGCTGCTTGTCGAGCGGCCGGGCGCGCGACATGATTTTGAGCGAGCCGACGCGACCGAGCAACTCCTCGTCGCTCAGGGCCGCGAATTCCGTGCCGGTGATGTGGTTGAGTTCCGTGTCCTGAGGCGTCCACAGCCCGATCCTGCGGCCGATTTCGCGGGCCGTGGCGGGGGTGTCGCCTGTGACGATCTTCACGGCGATGCCGGCATCCAGACATTCGCGCACGGCCGCCGGCACGTCGTCGCGCACGGGGTCCGAAATGGCTGCGATGCCGGTGAAGTGCAACGCGCCGGAGGCCAGCGCCTCGTCGCAGCTCTCGGCCCCGGTCCGGGCATAGGCGAATCCCAGCGTCCGCATGGCCATGTTCTGGTAGTCGGCCAGCCGTTTTTCCGCTTCCGCGCGGGCCTCGAATCCGGGGCATTTCGCCAGCACGATTTCGGGCGCCCCCTTGACGTAGAGCATGCGTCCCTCGGCCGAGTCGACCAGCGTGGCCATGAACTTGCGTTCGGTGGTGAAGGTGAGCTGGTCGACGATCCGGACGCCGTGCCGCAGCGCGGCGTAGTCTTCGCCCCGGTCGCGCAGCCACAGCAGCAGCGCCCCCTCGGTCGGATTGCCGATCGGTTTGCCGTGTCCGTCCAGAAAGGCCGTCGAGTTGGCGGCGATCCCCTCGCCGATGAGGCGTTCGCCTTCCGGATCGTAGAAGCGGATTTCGTGCACCCGCATTTCGTTGCGCGTCAGCGTGCCCGTCTTGTCGGTGCAGATGACGGTGATGGCTCCCATCGTTTCGCTGGCGTGCATCTTGCGCACGAGGTTGTTGGTTTTGAGCATCCTCCGCATGTTGACGGCCAGCGAGAGCGTGACACTCATCGGGAGCCCTTCGGGTACGGCCACGACGATGAGCGTGACGGCTACCATGAAATAGCGCAGGATTTCGGAGGCGATCGTGAGCCAGTCGGCGGCGAGCAGCCCTTCGAAGAAAACGCCTTTGATGCACAGGGCCGCGAACGTCACGACGGCCAGCGAGATGCCTACGCGGCCGATGAGTTTCGAGAGTTTCTGCAACTGGCGGTTCAGCGGGGTTTCCTTGTCGCTTTCGACAGTGGCCTGCCGTGCGACGTGTCCGAATTCGGTAGCGTCGCCCACGGCCGACACTTCCATCACGCCGTGTCCTTCGATCACCGTCGTGCCCCGCATGACCCGGTCCGAAGGGTAGGGGGCCTCCTTGTCGAAACGGGCGGGGTCGGTGGTCTTGTCGGTCTGCGTTTCGCCGGTCAGCGTCGATTCGTTGACCTTCAGCGAGACGGCCTCGACGAGCCGTCCGTCGGCAGGCACCTCCTCGCCGCTTTGCAGGACGACCGTGTCGCCCACGACGACCTCGTGCTTGGGGATTTCCATCACCTCGCCGTCGCGGACGACCTTGACCGGAGTCTCGTCGTTGCTGCTGTTGAGCACGTCGAATTTCTTCATGGCGTCATATTCGAACCAGAAGGCGACGCCCGTAGCCAGAAAGATGGCGCAGAAAATACCGATGGCCTCGGCGAATTCGCGGTGGATGAACCCGATGCCCAGCGACAACAGCGCCGCCACGAGCAGGATGCGGATAACCGGGTCGTTGAATTTTTCGAAAAACAGCCTCCACAGCGATTTGCGTTTCGGCGGCGTGAGCAGGTTCGCGCCGTACTGCTCCCTGCTTCGGAGCACTTCGGCCTGCGAGAGTCCTTGGAGTCGGTCGGTCATGGCGGTGATCGTTTGGTTTACAGCGATGAAAATTCTCTTTTGGCCGCATCCAGCCTGATGGCGACGAACAGCAACACGGTGAATGCGATCATCGACGAGCCCCCGTAGCTGAAGAAGGGCAGGGGGATGCCGATGACAGGCATGATTCCAATCGTCATGCCGATGTTGACGGCTACGTGGAAAAGAAAGATCGAAGCCACGCAATAACAGTAGATGCGCCCGAAAGGTTCCCTCTGGCGTTCGCCCATGCGCACGAGCCGCAGAATCAGCACGGCGAACAGCACGACCACGAGCGCGCTGCCCAGAAAGCCCCACTCCTCGCCGACGGTGCAGAAGATGAAGTCGGTGCTCTGTTCGGGGACGAAGTTGAATTTGGTCTGCGTGCCTTCCAGAAAGCCCTTGCCCGAAAAACCGCCGGAGCCGATGGCGATTTTCGACTGGTTGACGTTGTAGCCCCATCCCTTGAGGTCGGACTCGATGCCCAGCAGGTCGAGGATGCGTTTCTGCTGGTGGGTCTGGAGCAGGTGCTCGAAAGCGTAGTCGATCGTGTAGGTGAAGCCTAAAGACCCGAAAAAGAGCAGGATGAAGATCGCGATGTTGCGTATCTTGCGGCGGTAGGCGTACAGCACGACCGCTCCCACCGACAGCACGGTGGCGATGAGGATGGCCGAGTGCCAGCTCAGCTCGACGCCCGACAGGTTGAACGCCGCGTAGAGCAGGATCGAACCCAGTGCCAGTCCCGCTAAATAGACGATTTTGGCGCGCCAGTCCCCGTTGACGATGCCTTCCCCTGCGACGCATACCGCGATCAGCACGATGAGCAGCATCGTCGGATCGAGCAGGAACGAAAAGACGAACAGCGAGACGATCATCAACAGCGCGATGTAGACCCATCCGTTGAACCCTTCCCGATAGAGCATGAACAGGAACGATCCGTAGACGAGAGCCGAGCCCGTGTCGTTCTGCAACATGACGATGAGCACCGGGATGCCCAGCAGCAGGCCGATGCGCAGCAGGTCGTGCATCCGGCGGATGTCGAACGTATAGGAGCTCATGTAGCGGGCCAGCGCCAGCGCGGTCGTGAACTTGACGAACTCGGTGGGCTGGATGGCCACGGGCCCCATGACGATCCACGAGCGGGCTCCGTGGACTTCCTTGCCCAGAAACAGCACGCCCACGAGGACGAGCACGGCGATCCAGTAGAGCGGGTAGGCCAGCACGTGGTAATATTTGGCGTCGATGAGCAGGATCGACACGGCGACGAAAGCCGACACGCCCATCCAGATCATCTGCATGCCGTAGCGCTGTCCGATGTCGAAGATGCTCGCATGCTCGTCGTCGTAGACGGCTGCATAGAGGTTGAGCCATCCCATCATCACCAGCGCGACGAAGACGGCTATGGCCACCCAGTCCACGCGTCCGGGGGCGAGGTTATCGGTCCTTTCGCTGTCGGTCATAATAAGGATAGGCTATTTGCATGTTTTTCACCCGTTCCACCATCTCCGGGCGCGTGATCGTGTCGGTCAGGTAATATTCGGTGACGAGACTGGCTATCGGCGCGGCGATCGTCGCGCCGAAGCGTCCGTTTTCGACGTAGACCGATACGGCGATGCGGGGATTGTTGCGCGGGGCGAAACAGAAGAACGTGCTGTGGTCGCTTCCGTGCGGGTTCTGTGCGGTGCCCGTCTTGCCGCAGATCTCTAACCCCGGTACGGCAGCCACCCATCCCGTTCCGCCGCCGTTCACGGCTTGGTACATGCCCTCGACGATGGGGTCGAAATAGCGGGCGTCCACCTTCGGATAGTGGCGTTCGTAGAAGCGACTGTCGATGGAGTCGCGGTCGTGGATCCGCTTGACCACGTGCGGAATGTAGTAGTAGCCCCGGTTGGCGATCGTGGCCACCATGTTGGCCATCTGCAACGGCGTGCATCCCAGTTCGCCCTGACCGATGGCTAGCGAGAGGACGGTGAGGCCGTTCCAGCGCCCCTTGTATCTTTTGTCGTAAAATTCCGCCGAGGGGACGTTGCCGTTCAGCTCGCCGGTGAAGTCCGATCCGAGCTTGCGGCCGTATCCGAAGCTGCGCACGTAGTCGGCCCATACGTCGAAAGCCTCCCCGATGTCCTCGTATTTTTTGTTTTCGAGAATGTTGCGGAACTCGTAGCAGAAATAGGGGTTGCACGACGTGGCGATGGCGCCGTAGAGGTCGCGGGGCGAACTGTGCGAGTGGCAGGCCATGCCCCGGCCGAACGGGTAGGCCTTGGGCCCTCCGTAGCAGGGATGGGTCTGCGACGGCACCAGCGTGCCCTCCTGCATGCCGATGAGGCCCTGCAAAACCTTAAACGTTGACCCCGGCGGGTAGGACGACATGACGGCCCGGTTGAAGAGCGGCCGCCGAGGATCGCCGAGCAGCTTCATGTAGTTGTTGCCTCGCTCGCGTCCCACCAACTCGTCGGGATCGTAACCTGGACTGCTGACCATGACGAGAATTTCGCCCGTAGCCGGTTCGATGGCCACGACGCTGCCCACCTTGTTCTGCATCAGCTCCTCGGCCAAGGCCTGAAGCCGGCCGTCGATCGTGCAGGTGATGGCTACGCCGGGCGAGGGCATCGTGTCGTATATGCCGCCCATGTAGGAACCTTTCGGTATGCCGTGCACGTCCACCATGTCGATCTTCACGCCCTTGACGCCCCGCAGCACCTCCTCGTAGGCTTGCTCGATGCCGCTCATGCCGATGTAGTCGCCGCTGCGGTAGTACGGATTCCGCTCGACGATCTTTTCGTTCACCTCGCCCACGTACCCCAGCAGGTTGCCCGCCATTTTGGTTGGGTAGGAGCGTACCGTCCGGTAGACGGTGTAGAAGCCCGGAAACCCGTGCTCCTCGAAGCGCAGCTTCACCTCCTTGGGTAACAGCTTGGCGATGGCCGAAGGCCGTCGGCGCGAAAACAGGTTGGCTTTGAGAAGTTCTTTGCGGATGCGTTCGACCGGTATGCCGAGGATGCGGCTCATCGCCACGGTGTCGAAAGGTTTGATTTCGCGCGGCACGGCCATCAAGTCGTAGGCTTCCTTGCTCTGGACGAGAAAGGCGCCGTTGCGGTCGTAGACTTCGCCGCGCGGGGGATATTGCACCATGTAGCGGAGCACGTTGTTGTCCGCATGGGCTTTGTAGCGTTCGTCGATGACCTGGATGTAGAACAGGCGCAGCACGATGACGATCGTGACGGCGACGACGGTCGCCCTGAGAATTTTGACCCGATCCATGCCGTTCACGGTTTCAGCTTTTTTTACGGTTTACCGAAAAGAGCCTCTGGCAGAGATAGACGAGCAGCAGCGTAACGGCCCAACTGAGCACGATGCGCAGGGCCGTGATGTGGAAATATTTCCACGAGAGGGATTCGAGCATGAAGAACGATGCGCACAGCAGAAACGACATGACCCCGGCGTACCGGATGAATTTCTTGAATCCCAGTCGATTCACGTTCGGTATGCCGCCGTCCCGGACTTCGTCCTTGCCCGCCAGCAGATTCAGCAGCGTGGGCCGGCAGAACGAGACGAAGAGCGTGGAAATCGTATTGATGCCGGCCGTCGCCATGAAAAAGTCCATCGTCAGGCCGGTCAGCAGCCCCAACCCCAACAGGGCGACCGGAGCGATTTCCATGGGCAGCAGCACGATGAAAGCCACGTAAGGCAGCGGATGCAGGTATATGCTGAATCCCACCCTGCTGAACAGAAAGACTTGCAGGATGACCATGACGAGAAACAACACGGCGTATTCTATGGCTCGTTGCATCGGATCGGGTGTCTGTGTGCGGTCAAATTTACGGTTTTTTTACCGTATTCGTCCTCTCCGGACCGAAAAAGAACGGCGCGAAACGAGTGTCGATGCCGTCGCGTGCCGGCAATGAGGACGTTCGGGTCGGGGGAGCGCACGAAAGCCGCGTGCGATTTTCCCGGCGCGCTTCCTTTCCGGCGCGTTTCCGTTGCCGGCGATGCCGGTCGTCCGGTCGTGTCGGGACGGTCCGCGTCGGGCGAATGCTCGTCTCCGGAGGCCGGGGCCGATGGCCGCTTCCCGCTTGCCTTTCTTTCCCGCTTGCCGGATCGGAGAAATTCGGAACGGGCACGACCGGCGGAAAACCGGACTTTCCGCTGTCCGTCCGGCGCGGTGCCGAACGGGACGGCTCGGTCTTTCGGTGTATCGGCGTTTCGAGTGGCAACGATCCGGTCCGCCGCCTCCTTTCGCCATCTCCGGCCGCGAGTTCGGACCGGTCCTGAAAAGCCTCGACGGGAGGCATGAGGTCGCCGGTCATAAGGCACGGTGCGATCTTTTTGCCGGGAGTATCGGTATACGGACCGGCCGATGGATCGTCGCACCGGTCCGTCATAACATAATAGAATAAGGTGTGTCGCGGACGGCGGTGCGGAAATCGATTCGCCCTTGTCGCGCTTCGTGCAGCCGCCCCGCCTTTTTCGTTGCGGACTGCCGGACCTCGCTCCGCAGAGCGTCAGCGCGACGGGGGGATGCCCACGCTCTGTTCGAGCATGTCGATTTCCTCGGCGTCGAGGTATTTGACGACCGTCACGTTGTTCAGCGCCGCGATGTCCGTGTGGAGGCGGACCTTCACGTCGTAGTACGTGGCGTTGTTGAGCGTGAAGCTCTCGACGGTGCCGATCATTACGTCGGGCGGAAAGATCGACGAGTGGGTGGTGGTGACGATCGTGTCGCCGGTGTGGATTTCGGCGTATTTCGCGATTTCCGACAGCGTGACGTATTCGTAACTCAGTCCGTCCCACGAGATCGACCCGATGTGGTCGGTGCCCTTGATCTTGCCGCTGGTCCGGAAATTCCGGTTGAGCACCGACATGCAGACCGAGAAATGTTCCGAACACCCCAGCACGTGCCCGACGATCCCGCCGTCGGCGATCACGGCCATGTCGGCTTGCAGGCCGTCGTCCACGCCGCGGTTCAGCGTGATGTAATTCTCCTGCCGCGTGATCGTGTTGTTCACCACGCGGGCCGTGAAATATTCGTAGCGTTTCCGGCCCGTGGCGCTGTCCAGCAGCGCGGCCGAGTCGGCGGCCGACAGCGTCGTGTCGCCTGCGATTTCCCGTCTGTATCCTTCCAGCTCGTTGCGCACGGCAGCCAGTTCCGCCGCCAGCGAGGCGTTCTCCTTTTTGAGACGGAAATAGCTGTTCAGACCCGAAAGCTGGGCGTAGATGCCGCCCGCCACATGGTTCGAGACGGTCACTAACCGGGCTTTCGTATAGCTCGTGCTGCCCGCGTAATAGTGCAGGGCCACCGCTTCGAGAACGATGAATATCAAGACGAAATGGATCTTCTTGATGAACAGGAAAAACTTGATCATGCTCTCGAAGGGGGAACTTCGGCTATCTCATCAGGAACGAGAAGCGGTTGATGTTTTTCAGCGCGATGCCCGTGCCGCGCGCCACGGCCCGCAGCGGGTCTTCGGCGATGTGGAACGGGATGTTCGTCTTTTCCGACAGACGGCGGTCGAGTCCTTTGAGCAGGGCGCCGCCTCCGGCCAGATAGATGCCGTTCTTGGCGATGTCGGCATAGAGTTCGGGCGGAACCATTTCGAGCACCTTCATGATCGCCGCGTCGATCTTGACGAGCGATTTTTCGAGCGCATAGGCCATTTCGCTGTACGAGACGGTCAGCACCGACGGCAGCGAAGTGAGAATGTTGGGGCCCGTGACCTCGAAGTCGTCGGGTTCCTCTTCGAGTTCCGACAGCGCGGCGCCCACGGCGATCTTGATGTCTTCGGCCGTGCGTTCTCCGATGCGCATGTTGTGCTGCTGGCGGATGTAGGTCTGGATGTCTTCGGTAAAGACGTCGCCGGCCACGTTGATGCTTTCGCTGCATACGATGCCGCCCAGCGAGATGCAGGCGATTTCGGTCGTGCCGCCTCCGATGTCGACGACCATGTTGCCTTCGGGCGCTTCGACGTCGAGTCCCGCTCCGAGCGCGGCGGCCATCGGTTCGTAGATCATGTAGACCTCGCGTCCTCCGGCGTGTTCGGCCGAGTCGCGCACGGCGCGGATTTCGACGTTGGTCGATCCGGAGGGGATGCAGATGACCATCTTGAGCGACGGGCTGAAGAGCCGTCCGTTGCTCTTGACCATCTTGATGAGGCCGCGGAGCATGATTTCGGCCGCGTTGAAGTCGGCGATCACGCCGTCCTTGAGCGGACGGATCGTCTTGATGTTCTGGTGGGTTTTACCGTGCATCTGCCGCGCCCGCTTGCCGATGGCCATCGGCTTGCCGGTGTGCTGGTCGAGCGCCACGATCGACGGTTCGTCCACGACGATCTTGCCGTTGCTGATTATGATCGTATTGGCCGTGCCGAGGTCGATGGCCAATTCCTGTGTCAATGAAAATAAACCCATAGCGTTTTCGTGTTGTTTGCCGGTACGGACCGGTGCAGTGTCCCGGCGCCGCACCGTGCGCGACGCCGGGACCTCCGGGTGTTTAGTGTTTGAAATGTCTCAGCCCCGTGAACAGCATCGCCATGCCGTTGGCATTGCAGTAGTCGATGCTTTCGTGGTCGCGGACCGACCCGCCCGGCTGGATGACGGCGTCCACGCCTTCCTTGTGCGCGATTTCCACGCAGTCGCCGAAGGGGAAGTAGGCGTCGGAGGCCATGACGGCGCCCCGCAGGTCGAACCCGAAGCCTTTGGCCTTGGCGATGGCCTGTTTGAGTGCGTCCACGCGCGAGGTCTGTCCGATGCCGCTGGCCACGAGCATGCCGTCTTTGGCCAGTACGATGGCATTGCTCTTGGAGTGCTTGACGATCTTGTTGGCGAAGATCATGTCGGCGAGCTGTTTTTCCGATGCCTGCTTTTCGGTGGCGTAGCGGGGTTCGCCGTCGCGGCCGCCCACTTTGGCGTCGCGGTCCTGTACGGCTATGCCGTTGAGCAGCGAGCGGAACTGTTTCGGACAGCGCGTCGTGTCCTTGAGGCGCAGGATGATGCGGTTCTTCTTGCTTTTGAGCGTTTCGAGCGCCGCGTCGGCATAGGACGGGGCGAGGATCACTTCGAAGAACAGCTTGTTGATCTCTTCGGCCGTCGCCGCATCCACCTCGCGGTTGGTGATGAGCACGCCGCCGAAGGCCGACACGGGGTCGCCCGCCAGCGCGTCCTTCCATGCTTCGAGCACCGTCGGGCGGCTGGCCACGCCGCAGGCGTTGTTGTGCTTCATGATGACGAACGTCGGTTCGTCGAACTCTTCGACGAGGTTGATCGCCGCGTCGATGTCGAGCATGTTGTTGTACGAAATGTCTTTGCCGTTGAGCTTGTCGAACAGTCTGTCCGTATCGCCGTAGAACGTGGCCGCCTGATGCGGGTTTTCGCCGTAACGCAGCGAGAGGCCCTCGCCGAAGCTCAGTTTGAACGACGGCAGGTTTTCCTTGCGGTTGAAGTACCCGAAGATGGCCGAATCGTAGTGCGAACTCACGTCGAAAGCGTGGGCGGCGAAACGGCGGCGCTGTTCGAGCGTCGTGGCGCTGTGCTGGGCGGTGATGATTTCGTAGAATTCGTCATACTGGGCCACCGAGGGGACGATCACGACGTCCTTGAAGTTCTTGGCCGCGGCGCGGATGAGCGAGATGCCTCCGATGTCGATCTTCTCGATGATGTCCTGTTCGGCGGCGCCCGAAGCGACCGTCTGCTCGAAGGGATACAGGTCGACGATCACCGCGTCGATTTCCGGAATTTCGTATTGTGCGGCCTGCTCGGCGTCCGTGGGGTTGTCCCTGCGGGCGAGGATGCCGCCGAATACTTTGGGATGCAGCGTCTTGACCCGTCCGCCCAGAATCGACGGGTAGCCCGTGAGGCTCTCTACCGCGATGGCTTCGAGGCCCAGTCCCTCGATGAACGAGAGGGTGCCTCCCGTCGAGTATATCGTGACTCCGTCTTCGGACAGCTTCCTTACGATGCGTTCCAGTCCGTTCTTGTAATAGACCGAAACGAGCGCGCTTTTTATCTTTTTCACAGTCTTGTATGTTTAGGGTTGTTGTCGATCGTACAAAGATACGAAAAAAAGAGTTCGCACCGACCTCCCGGAGCGGAAAAATAATGCCGGTGCGCAGACGGCGTGCCATGCCCCTTCCGTCGGGAGCGACCGCCCGGACGTGCGGGCTCTGCGGAAGGGGGGCGGGGCGTCCGCAGGGCCCGGCGGACGATCGGGTCGCGGCGGTGTGGGGGAAATGGCAAATAATTTATACATTTGTCATTCGAAACGATCTCGTTATGACCTATGGAATCGACAGCGGGGCACGCTGTGCCGTCGTGGGATACGGCAGTTGGGCGACCGCGCTGGTCAAAATATTGCTCGAAAACGAAGCGGAAGTGGGATGGTATATCCGCAGCCGGGACGTGCTGGAGCATATCCGCCGTCACGGCACCAATCCCCGGTACCTGAGCGGCGTGCATTTTCCCGCCGGGCGGCTGTTTCTTTCGGACGATCTGGACGCGGTAGTGCGCGGGGCCGACATTATCGTGCTGGCCGTGCCGTCGGTCTATCTGAAGACGACGCTCGACGCGCTCACCGAACCGCTGGAGGGAAAGTTCGTCGTCTCGGCCATCAAGGGCATCGTGCCCGGCGAACTGGTGACGGTGGCCGAGTACGTCAACCGCCGCTACGGCGTACCGTTCGACCGCATCGGCATCGTGTCGGGGCCCTGCCATGCCGAGGAGGTGGCCCTCGAAAGGCTTTCCTACCTGACGGCCGTCTGCAAGAACATGGACGATTCGGTGATGCTGGGCCGCAAGATCCGCACGCCCTACATCGCCGTGAGCCATTCGACCGACATCTACGGCATAGAATATGCCTCGGTGCTGAAGAACATCTATGCGCTGGCCGTGGGCGTCGCCGTCGGACTGGGGTACGGCGACAATTTCCTCGCCGTGCTCATTTCCAACGGGGCGATGGAGATGTCGCGCTTCATGGAGCGGACCTATCCCGCCCCGCGCGATACGTTCGCCTCGGCCTATCTGGGCGACCTGCTGGTCACCTCCTATTCGCAGTTCAGCCGTAACCGCCGCTTCGGACTGATGATCGGCAAGGGATACAGCGTCGCTTCGGCCCGCGCCGAGATGAACATGGTGGCCGAGGGGTACTATGCCGCCGAATGCGTCATGAAGATCAACGAGCGGCACGGCGTGGAGATGCCCATCGCCTCGGCCGTCTACGACATGCTCTATCGGGAGGCGCCTGCGGCGTCCGCTCTCGCCTCGCTGACCGACAAACTGGTATGAAACAATTCAAAACATCATAGTCATGGGTATTTTCAAAATCGGTATCGACAGGATTTACGGCCGGGCTTCCGCGGCCGAAGTAAATGCGCTCAAAGGCGAAATCGAAGCGGCCAACCGCACGCTGCACGACGGCAGCGGCGCCGGGAACGACTTTCTGGGATGGGTCGGCCTTCCGCAGCAGGTGACGCCGCAGTGCCTCGAAACGATCGGCGACTGCGCCCGTTCGCTGGCCTCGCTCTCCGACGTGATCGTCGTCATCGGCATCGGGGGCTCCTATCTCGGCACCAAGGCTGTGCTCGAAGCCATGAGCGATTCGTTCGCTCCGCTGCACGGCAAACAGGACAAGCCCGTGCTGCTCTTCGCCGGACAGAACCTCAGTGAGGACTACATGGCCGAACTGCTCGCCGCCGTGAAGCCCTACCGCCTTTCGACGATCGTCATTTCCAAGTCGGGCACGACGACCGAACCGGCCGTCGCGTTCCGCATCCTCAAGAAGGAGATCGAGGATCGCTACGGCAAGGCCGAAGCCGCCAAGCGGATCGTGGCCGTGACCGACGCCAAGCGCGGTGCGCTGCGGACGCTTGCCGAAAGGGAAGGGTATGCCACGTTCGTGATTCCGGACAACGTGGGCGGCCGCTACTCGGTCCTCACGCCGGTGGGTCTGCTGCCGCTGGCCGCTGCCGGCGTCGATGTGGCCGAGCTGGTGCGCGGAGCGCAGGACATGGCCGCCGCCACGGGCGTCGACGTGCCGTTCGAGGAGAATCCCGCAGCCCTGTACGCCGCCGCCCGCACGGCGCTCTACCGCAAGGGCTGCAAGATCGAAATTTTGGGAAGCTACGACCCCAAGCTGCTCTACGTGGCCGAGTGGTGGAAACAGCTCTACGGCGAGAGCGAGGGCAAGGACGGCAAGGGCATTTTCCCGGCCAGCGTGACGCTGACGGCCGACCTGCACTCGATGGGCCAGTACATCCAGCAGGGCGAACGCACGCTGATGGAAACCATCGTGAGCATCGACCGTCCCAAGCACGAGGTGAGAATCGAATCCGACCCCGACAACCTCGACGGCCTGAACTATCTCTCCGGCAAGCGGATCGGCGAGGTGAACCGGATGGCCGAAATGGGTACCATGCTGGCCCACGTGGACGGCGGCGTGCCCAATATCCGCATCGAGCTGCCCGAACTCAACGAGTATTATCTGGGCGCCCTGCTCTATTTCTTCGAAAAGGCCTGCGGCATGAGCGGTTATGCACTGGGCGTCAATCCGTTCGACCAGCCAGGCGTGGAGGCCTACAAGAAAAACATGTTCGCGCTGCTGGGCAAGCCCGGCTTCGAGGAACAGGGCGAAGAACTGCGTCGCCGGCTGTAAACGGCCGTCGGACGGAAGCGGAAGGCCCGCCCCTGCGAGGGAACGGCCCGTGCGGCGAATGAATTTTAAATAAATTTACGAAACCTTTCGCAAAGACGCGGATTTTCGTTAAATTTGAGGCCGTAACGCGGCAGGGGTGCCGGACGGGAACGCCCGGCGCGGAGCCCGGATGTCCCGGAGCGCCCGCTGCGGGAAACTTTCGCAACGACAGTTACTAACATAAAACGATTCACAACTATGGTTAATTACAAAGATCTGGGCTTGGTGAACACCCGCGAGATGTTCAAAAAGGCCATGGAAGGCAAATACGCGATCGCAGCCTTCAATTTCAACAATATGGAGCAGATGCAGGCCATCATTCAGGCTGCTGTCGAAACCAAGTCGCCCGTTATCCTTCAGGTGTCGAGCGGCGCCCGCAAGTACGCCAACCAGACGTTGCTGCGTTACATGGCACAGGGTGCCGTAGAATATGCCAAGGAACTGGGTTGCGCCTGCCCGCAGATCGTGCTGCACCTCGACCACGGCGATTCGTTCGAACTCTGCAAGTCGTGCATCGACATGGGCTTCTCGTCGGTGATGATCGACGGTTCGCACCTGCCCTACGAAGAAAACATCGCGCTGACGAAGAAAGTCGTCGAATATGCGCACCAGTTCGACGTGACGGTCGAAGGCGAGCTCGGCGTGCTGGCCGGCATCGAAGACGACGTGAAGGCCGAACACCACACCTACACCGAACCCGATCAGGTGATCGATTTCGTATCGCGCACCGGCGTGGATTCGCTGGCTATTTCTATCGGTACCTCGCACGGCGCCAACAAGTTCACGCCCGAACAGTGCACGCGCGACGCCAACGGCGTACTGGTTCCGCCCCCCTTGCGCTTCGACATCCTCAAGGAGATCGAAACCCGCATCCCCGGCTTCCCCATCGTGCTCCACGGCTCCTCCTCGGTGCCTCAGGATCAGGTGGCGATCATCAACAAATACGGCGGCGCCCTCAAAGACGCGATCGGAATCCCCGAAGAACAGCTCCGCGAAGCCTCGAAATCGGCCGTCTGCAAGATCAACATCGACTCCGACGGTCGTCTGGCCATGACGGCAGCCGTGCGCGAAATCATGGCGACCAAACCCGCCGAGTTCGACCCGCGCAAATACCTCGGCCCGGCTCGCGACCGCCTCAAAGAACTCTACAAAGCCAAACTCATCAACGTACTGGGTTCGGCCGGCAAACTCGAATGCTAATCTGTACTATTTAATAGGGAGGAAGAGTCGCCGTTCTCGGCGGCTCTTTCTTTTTTTCGGCGGTTCGCCCTTTTTCGGGTGCGGCGTGGGTTGGGTGGCTGCGTCGCGACTGTTCCGATTGCTACCGCCGTCACGATGGGAGGATCGGGTGTGAATACACCGTCAAATAATCTGTAGAACCCGGAACGAAGCATCGCAGTCGCCGCGCTGCTTTCCGAAAAATTGACCTCGGATGGGCTTGTCTTTGCCCGAATCGCAATCCGCTTTTCCTGCGAAGTCGAACATACTTGCCCTTTTTCTTGACGGGCAGTTCGGCCTCTCCTGCGGCTCTTCCTTTTTCGGCGTTGCATTCGGGACAACGTCTCGGCTGTTCCGAATGCTGCCGTCACGATGGGGGATGGGGGTGCCGAGGTACGAACATTCCGCTCGTTCCATACCCCATAAGGTCCGGAACGGAGCATTGCGGTGCGACAGGCCGTTTTTTGAAATAACTGGCCTCAATGGACCGGCCTTTGCCCGTCACGAAATCCGCCTTGTCTGCGGAAATCGGGGATACTTGTCCTTTTTCTTGACGGGGCGGCTCTCCTGCGGCCCTTCCTTTTTCGGCGTTGCTTCGGGACGGCGTCTCGGCTGTTCCGAATGCTGCCGTCACGATGGGGGATGGGGGTGCCGAGGTACGAACATTCCGCTCGTTCCATACCCCATAAGGTCCGGAACGGAGCATTGCGGTGTGACAGGCCGCTCTCCAAAATAATCGGCCTCGATGCACCGGCCTTTGTCCGGCACGAAGTCCGCCTCGTTCGTGGAAATCGGGAATCCTCGCCCTTTCTCTCGATGGGGGGCGGCCGTTTCGTCCGGCTTCGGAGAAACAGGGGAATACCGTGAGGCGTGTTATTCGTCGGTTTCCGGCGCTTCAGTTTCTTCGAGGTTCTTTTCCGTTAACATCCGTCGGGCGTTGAGTCGCGAGACGACTTTCTTTCCCGTTCTGGCTTCGAGCGTTTTGCGGGCCGCGGCGGCGACCGAACCTCCTTCGGCGGCGACTTTGCGGTTCTGGGCGACGGTGCACGGTTTCTTCTCTTTGGAAATTTCCGTCGTCGAAGCCTCCGCGAGCATGTTCAGCACCAGTTCGAGGTTCGTCATGTTGTCGCGCAGGCTTTCGGTCTTCAGGCCCTTGTATCGCTTGTACTCCCGCGTCGTCATGCCCGACCAGCCTTGTGTGACGATGTCCGTCAGCACGGCGAACTCCTGTCCTTTCCGTACGCCGCGCCGCTCCCATTCGTCGGTCAGTTCCTTGCGTACCTCGATGGATTTCAGGCGCTGGTTGATCCAGTTCTCGGAGTAGCCCTTGCGGTGGTAATATTCCAACATGCGGTCGATGCCGATTTCCGGATCGTCCATCTCCTCTAACCGCTCCCGTCCCAGCGAAGCTAACCACAACTTGAACGGCTCGGCCTTCGGCGACGGGATCGACTGAATCAGGCGGAAAAGCTGTTCGGTGTCGGCTACGTCCGTCATCCGCATCTTGCCGTCGGCAGCGGGCATTTTCAAACTGTGACAGTTTGTCACGGTTTCGTTTCCTTCGGCTTTCAGTCGTTGTTTCAACTTGCGCCAATAGGCGGCCGCATCGATGCTGTCCGTCAACACAGCCACCACGTCGACGATGGAACAGTACCATTTCTCGGTCCGGTCGTCCCACACGGTGCGCACCTTGCGCTCCTCGAAAAGTCGTATCGCTTGTTTTTGGGTCATGGGTATAAAACTACCGTTTCAATGTCTTCGTTACGATTTCGTCGAAATCGGAAATATAACGGGCATCCTGCTGCGGGCGGAATTTTTCGTATTCGGTCTTGGCGTGCTTTTGGGCAGTCGCGCTCGACACCGATCCTTTGTCCGCGAGCAACGTATAACCGTGCATCGAAAGAATCGAGTTTACCTGATCGATCCAACCTCGCATCGAAATCGGACGTCCACGCTTGACACTCAGTTCGGCACTGTCGAGACAGATGTTGACCAACTGGTTCAATTCGCTCAACTCCTCGTGCGTCATGTAGTTTTTGGCCACATAGGTGTCCGACAACTGGATCTTTCCTCCCTTCCCCGCATCGCGCCATGTTTTCAGTCCCATATATTCCTTCCGACAGTCGGCCCGCGAAACGATGATTTCGGCGGCAGTCTGCCCGATGACGGCATACTCCAGCTTGTTCTGTATCGACGAATAGAAATCGAACGTGATCTGCGCCGTCTTGTCGTAGTCGTAACTTTGGGCGAAAATGTCGGTCAGCTTCTGATAGAACATCCGTTCCGACGAGCGAATTTCGCGGATGCGTTCGAGCAGTTCGTCGAAATAATGTTTCCCGAATACCGTTCCGCCTTGTTTCAGCCGTTCGTCGTCGAGAGCGAAGCCTTTGATCATGAATTCTTTCAGGACGCCTGTCGCCCAAATTCGGAAACGCGTGGCCTGAAGGGAGTTCACACGGTAGCCGACCGAAATGATCGCATCGAGATTGTAACAGTTCGTGAGGTATCTTTTGCCGTCGGCGGCAGTTATTTCCATTTTGGAAACAACTGCATCGGCTTGCAGTTCCCCGCTTTCGAAGATGTTTTTCAGGTGTTTGCTGATGGCAGGAGTTGCCACACCGAAAATTTCGCTCATTCCTTTCTGTGTGGTCCATATCGTTTCGGCACCTGCATCGGCTATGACCTGTATGCTTGTCTTTCCGTTCTCGGAATGATAGAACAGAAAATTGGTGTAGATTGCGGTTTCGTCGGACATATTATTTTTCGATCTGGCTGTCGTAATAGGCGATGCGGTCGCGGCAGACTTTTTCGACGATCTGTTTGAGCCGTTCGACTTTCGGGACGAGGGCGCAGATGTCGTCTTGCGTAATTTCGAAATCGGGATTGTAACGCGATTCGATATACGAGCGTTGTAACAGGTCGAACAACCGTTCTTCTTCGGGCGTGTTGCGAGGGAACGCCTTGCATAGTTCGGTCGTATAGGCTTTGCATCCTCGGATCAATTCGTCCAGATCGTGGTTTTTCGGACTGTACAGGATATAGACCAGAGAAATGGTACGCAGTAAATTTTCTGTTGATTGATGAAGATGAAATGATGACATTTTATAACGGCCATTACCATAATAATAATTGACCCCATTTAAAAAGTCGATAGCTGTTGTAAATTTATCCTCAAAATAATTCTGCGCCCGTTCCTTAATCTCCGTAAAATCGAGTTTTCTGCGACGCGCTAACTTATATTCTCCCGAATCGTAGAGAACGATTCCGTCGCGTTTGATTTCCGTCTCGAAGTAGTGGGCTTTCGAAAGGGCGTAGTTGAAATCGTCGATGCCGTAATTGATGAACTGCGGATGCGTGTGGAACGGGCGGTTCTTGTCCTCGAAAAAACGATTCTTGATTTTCGAATAAAGCGAGAATTTGACGGCTCCGATGTCCTTGCGGGTCAGAATCAACAGATCGTAATCGCTCATGTAGTAGGTCGGCGTGCCGAATTCGATGCGCTGGTCGTAATCGACGTATTTGTCCTTCGCGTAACTGCCGAAGAGAATGACCATCTCGACCTGCTTGATATGCTCGCGGATCAGTGCGACGAGCTGTTGCAGGTCCTGTCGTTTGTTGGGAGGTAGGAATCGGATGCTTCGTTTCATAATGAACAAAATTACCAAAAATTCCGATAGTGCGCCTTGCAAAATTCATAAAAACCACTACATTTGCTTATCGTTCCGCAGATAGTCGGCAACGGTTTCCGACGGAGACGGCAAGTGCCGTTTAAAAGAAATCGAGTAGCCTATGAAGCGGAATATCGACGACTCGGCATAGACCGACGGACATAACATCATAAAGGGTAAACAGCTCTTTATACCTATTCGTAAACTTGGAGACCTCTTTGGAGGATGTTTAGTCAGATGGTATAACGGTTGTCAGTCCTTGTTATGTCCTGCCCCGTTAAGGGCAGGGCCGACAAGGGCGCAGGACGGCTTCCATCTGAAGGTACTCCAAGACCTACGAATAGGGGCTGACACCGCGCCCCTTTTTTATTTTTGACGGGCGCATTCATCGAATCTCCATTCGAAAGGTTATGAAGTCCGGCGCGCCCCCTATCTCCAAGAATATACGTCTGTTTTCCGTCGTCCGTTCGGGCAACGGCGGGGGAACTTGCGTCTTTCGGGATTTAACCCTGCTTCCGAAACTTATTCTATTCCCACGGCGTTATTGTCAACTCCAAATCTCGAAAAAAATCGGCCAACGAGACGTCGTAGTATTTACAAAGGATGGCTATCGAATAGACGGACAAAGAGCGTTTTCCGCTTTCTGCACGACTGATGTTCACTCCGGTGTCCATCGTTACGCGCATTTGCGACAACCCTCGGACTTTGCGCAAATTTTTCAGCTTTTGTGCGAGGGCATTGTTGAACCGTATGTCTGTCCGAGGCGAACTCATATCGTTGCAAATAAGTGCGGTCTCTCAACAAAATTCACATACCGATATGGATTATCAAACTATTTACCCACTACTCGTGCAAGCTATATGAATCGTGGAAAGTTTTACCTTCGCAATTTTCTCAGAAATCCTTAAGAAAATCGATTAAAGAAACATTAAAGTAATTGCACAACTTAGATAAGGAACTGACTGTCAAATTTTTCTTGGCTGTTTCTATCTTTCCGATATGGAGATGGGTATCTTCGTAAACGGCTTCTTGTGATACACCTTTTTCAGCTCGCAATTGTTTACACTTGCGAGCAATATATTCCAAAAAAGCATTATCACGATCCTGTTCTTTCACATAACAAAGAAAATGGAGCAGAAACGCATTTTATAATGATCGGCCGGTCAGTTTACCTCTTTTTATTTTCCAACCGCCGATTTCATCTGCCATCAATGCGCCGCCGATTTTTATTTTTCACCTTTCGGATATTTTATTCCGCTAAAAAAATCTTCAAGCGCCATATCATATAATTTACAGAACTTCGATATGGACGCTAATGTCGGGAATTTTGCCTTGCGTTCATAATCCGATATACCCAATCCTGTCTTGTGCATGATATACTCTTTCGTATCGTTATGCTGTTCCCGGATTTCTTGCATCCGTTCGGCAATCAAGGCTACTAATATGGGATCGGTTGGCTGCAATCTGAAATTTTTGACAAAACAAAAGTCCGCGCAACAATCTTAGCATCACTATATGGTGATGATTGCATATTTTTACTATCTTTGTTCTATACAATTTGAATACACAGAAATTATGCTACCTTCGCACTTGAATAGTTCGGCATAAACCGACGGACATAACATCTTATAAAGGGTAAGCAACTCTTTATACCTTATAGCAAACTTGGGACCCTCTTCGGAGGTTGTTTGATTCAGGTATAACAGTTGTCAGTCCTTGTTATGTCCTGCTCGTTTTTACGAGCAGGACCGACAAGGGCGTAGGACGGCTTCTGAATCAAGGTTCCCAAGACCTGCTATAAGGGGCTGACACCGCGCCCCTTTTTTATTTCTTCTGACGGGCGCATTCATCGAATCTCCATTCGAAAGGTTATGAAGTCCGGCGCGTCCTATATTTCCAAACACATATTGTCTCTTTCCCTCGTCCGTTCGGGCGAAGGCAGGAAAACTCGCGCCTTGACGGAACGAGGAACGGCCCTCTTTTTTCTAAGGCCGGACCATTTACGGCCGAATCGGGAAGGTTCTGGAACGATGCGTTGCTGCAAGCGAATGAGTGAACGTTTGCGACGAGCTTCTACCCACTACGCAACCCGGATGTTTTTCCTTTCACAGGAAAGGAGCCTCCGGGTCCGACGGCCGTGCGTCTCTCCCGACCGTGGTCCGGAAAAAGTCGGGGCCGATGCGATTTCCGAAATACGGGAAGGCAAACATCGGGGAATGCGGCTCCGAACCCCGCGAGAGGGTCGTTCCTTTACTTATCCGAATCCCGACAATCCATTTATCCGGAGTGCGGCGGCGATGCCGGCCGGTTATGAAACTCATTTCTGCCGCACTCCTTTCTTCGCCGCTTGCTGAACTATGAATTCTACGTCCATGACTCGGTCCCCTTCCTCTTTGCCGTTCCCGGTCGATCCGCGTCGGACGGCCTGTTTCAGCGGCTACCGAATCGGCAAGATGCCGGGGGCAGCCAAAGGGTGCAATCCCGCCGAGGTGCAAAGGGTCGTGCAGGCACGGTGCGCATGGATCGTCGAACGCCTGTGCGAACGGGGGTACGACACGTTCGTCAGCGGCATGGCCACGGGGTTCGACCTCTGGGCGGCCGAGGCGGTGCTCTCGGTGCGGCGGGACCGCCCCGACATCCGGCTGCTCGCTTTCGTTCCTTACCGCGAACAGGCTAAATATTACGATCCTGTCTCCGAACGGTTATATACCGAAGTGCTGGCTCAGGTCGACTACGTGCACTGCCTGAACGAACGCTATACCCGAAACTGTTGCCTCGACCGAAACGTAGCGATGCTCGACCATAGCTCGGTGCTCGTCTGCTACTACGACGGCCGCCCCGGCGGGACCCGTTACACGGTCTCGCGCGCCCTCGACCGGGGCATGACCGTCATCGACCTGTGCTGCAACCGGAGCGCACGGCCTTACAATCTCCATGCGGACCCGGCGTGGATTGAGGGGGTGAGGGCCATCCGGTAAGAACGAGACGGAAGAAAGGCGGAAAACGGTGGAGCGGTCATGTTTTTATGATTGGCGGAAGGAAAAACAAAGCATGAATCCACAAAGAGCGTAGCCTGTCGGGGGGCGAATCGAAGTCGAGAGCAAAAACGGAAACGCCGTCTGCATCGTGAATACGTCGTTCCGTCAGCCGGCCGAGTGCCCGTCCGCGCCTTGGGGGCGTGCCTGCCGTTCGGGGTACGGCGGAAAATCCCGCAGGCTCGTGGCGAAGGTGAATAAAAGCTGGAGATCGGGAGGGAGGAGGCCTCCTTAGAAAAAGAGCACACAGGAAAATGTAAACAAGGGTGCTATCCGGTGAAGCAAAGACCCGCGGACCGGCCATCCGAGTGCACGTCCGCGCTTCGGGTCCGCGGCCTGCCGTTCGGAGCACAGCGGAAAATCCCGCAGGCTCGTGAGGCGGTGAATAAAAGCCGGAGACCGGATGCCGACTCTTGCATGTCGGCATCCGGTCTCCGGTTTTCTATCGTTCGGTTCGGTGAGCCGTCCTCCGGAAACCGGTGCGCTGCGGAGCGCGGATTTCCCCGGAGGACTCTCCCGAAGCGGAGGGTCAGATCGAAATATCCAGAATCTCGAACCGCAGCACGCCCGACGGAACCGTCACGTCCACTTCCTCGCCCTTTTTCTTGCCCAAAAGGGCCTTGGCGATGGGGGTGCCGATCGACAGCTTGCCTTCCTTGAGGTTGGCTTCGTTTTCCGAAACGAGCGTGTATTCTACGATTTTTCCGGTGGTTATGTTTTTCATCTTGACGCGGTTGAGGATCTGTACGGCGCTCGTGTCGATGCGCGATTCGTCGATCACACGGGCATTGGCCACCGTATCTTCCAGCTTGGCGATGCGCATTTCGAGCATGCCCTGAGCCTCTTTGGCCGCGTCGTATTCCGCGTTCTCGGACAGGTCGCCCTTGTCGCGGGCCTCGGCGATGGCCGCCGAAATCGCGGGCCGCTCCACCGACCGCAGTTGTTCGAGTTCGGCCTTGAGTTTTTGCAGACCCGCTTCGGTCAAATAAACAATGTTCGATGCCATAATTGAATAACAGTTAAGCGTTATGTCCCTTTCCCCTCCGTTTCCGGGGCGTTCTTTCGTCAGTCGTTGCGGTCGATCATCTGCCGGGCCGCCCGGAAAAAGACCGCCGAGCACACCAGCAGGATCGCCAGCGTCAGAAAGCTCTTGGGCGAAGCGTCGATGAGGCACATCACGGCGCTCGCTCCCAGACAGAAAACCGAAACCAGCAGGAACGTCACGTAAACGTAGAAACGGGTTCTGGGCTTCATAACTTTTCGTGATTAAAAGTATATAAAAAAAGAAAAAATCCCGACCCGTGCCGGGCCAGAACTCTTTCGACAGAGCAAATGTAAACAAACATTTCCGATTTTCCAACTTTACCGCACAATTCGTGCAAATTATTTCGGCATCCGTTTTGAAGAAAGAGAAAAGGACGGAGGAGGGAAGTTTAACTCTCTTTTCGTCAGTGTTTTGTATGTTTCGCATCCGGCGGCGGCCCGCTCCCTCCCGCGAGAAGCGCGGCGGAGCGGGGCCCTCCTCGACCGGGCGTAACGCCAAGGGAATGATTCGGCTATGGGGTATCTTGCGATTTCGGGCCTGTTTGTTATCTTTGCGTATCTATCCGTAATGTTTCGGGATATGCAGGCTGTTTTGCTGTCCGTCGGACTGGCGGACCTGAAGTCGTTTTTGAGTTTCGGGTACATTCTCTTCGTCGTGCTGACCATCGCCGTCATCATCCACGACAAGCGCGACCCGGTCAAGGCCCTCTCGTGGATCATCGTCATCGCGTTGCTTCCGGGCGTGGGGTTCGTCTTCTACATCGTGTTCGGCCGCAACCACCGCAAGGAGAAACTTTTCAGCCGCAAGGGGCTCCAAGACCTCGAACGCCTCGACGCGCTGAGCCGGCAGCAGCTCTTCGAAATCAACAGCCCCGCCCTGCTGCACCGTCCCGAAATCATCGACAACCGCGACATCATCACGCTGCTGCTCAATAACGACAAGGCGCTGCTGACCGTCCGCAACCGGGTGAAGGTGCTCAACGACGGCGCCGAGACGTTCGACGAGATCCGGGAGGCCCTGCGCGGGGCCCGCTCGTCGATCCACCTCGAATATTACATCATCGAGGACGACGAGCTCGGACGCGAAATCGCCGACATCCTCGTCGAAAAGGCGTCCGAGGGCGTCGAGGTGCGCCTCATCTACGACGACGTGGGCAGTTGGGGCCTCGGCCGCAAGTTCGTGGGCCGGCTTCGCGAGGCGGGCGTCGAAGTGGAGTGCTTCATGCCGGTGGCCTTCCCGTGGCTCACCAGCCGCGTCAATTACCGCAACCACCGCAAGATTCTGGTCGTGGACGGGAAGATCGGCTTCACGGGCGGCATCAATATCGCGCAGCGTTATGTCACGGGCACGAAGATGGGGGCGTGGCGCGATACGCACCTGCGCATCGAGGGCGAGGCGGCGGGCATGTTGCAGATCGTCTTCATCGCCGACTGGTATTTCGTCAGCGGCCGCACGCTCAACGATTACGACCGCTACCTGCCCGAAACCGACGTGGAGCAGCAGACGATGATCCAGATCGCCGCTTCGGGACCCGACTCGGACTGGGCCTCGATCATGCAGGCCTTTTTCTCGGCCATCACCCATGCCAAGCACCATATCTATATTTCGTCGCCCTATTTCCTGCCCAACGAGGCGATTCTCACCGCCATCAAGGTGGCGGCGCTGAGCGGCATCGACGTGCGGATCATGATTCCGAGCCGGTCCGACTCGAAGATCGTCTACTGGGCGTCGCGCTCCTACATCGGCGAGCTGATCGACGCCGACGTGAAGGTGTACCTCTACCGCCGGGGGTTCAACCACTCGAAGCTCATCATGATCGACGGGCAGTTCAGTTCGGTCGGTACGGCCAACATGGACATCCGCAGCTTCGAGGACAATTTCGAGGTGTCGGCGCTGTTGTACGACAAGGGGATCGCCGAGCGTCTGGAAGCCGATTTCATGCGCGATCTGGAACAGAGCCGTCTGGTGACGCGCGAATACTGGGAGACCCGGCCGTTGCTGCACAATGTCTACGAAGCGTTTTCGCGCCTGTTCAGTCCGCTGCTTTGAGCGGGAGCGTTCCGTTCGGTCGTTTTTGCCGCAAGATAGGCCGGCAGGGCGGACCCGGAGACGGGAGGGGACGCGGCCGACGGAATTTTTTATTACCTTTGAAAGTCGAATGTAAACCGATAGAAAATGATACGAAAAAAGAGCCATACGCCGCTGCTCGCGGCGATCGTTCTGCTCCTGTGGGGCATGAGCTCGACAGCCGCGGCCAAGGGGCCCATCCGCTTCGGCGTGCGGGGCGGGTTGCAGACGCAAAGCATCCACGCCTCGAAGGACGAGGTGCTGGGCCTGTTCGGCGCCGACAAGGATTTCGGATACCAACTGGGCTTCATGGCCCGGTTCGATTTGCCGATCATGTTCATTCAGCCCGAACTGATGTACTCGTCGCACCGTTTCTCGATGAACATGGAGGACGGCGTGTCGGGCAAGGTGTCGCTCAAGAACGTCGAACTGCCGGTCATGGTGGGGGCCAAGGTGGCTTTCCTGCGCGTGATGGCGGGCCCGGTGTTCAACCTGATGAACGATACCAAGAACAAGATGGGGCGCACCTCGATGGCCGTCAATTCCGACATCACCCGCTCGCTGCTGGCCTACCAGTTGGGCGTGGGCGTCGAGTTGGGCAAGATCATTTTCGATGTGCGTTACGGAGGACAGTTCAAGAAGGCCGAACAGACGGTCATCGTCGGCGAGAGTCAGGCTCGCAACTATAAGTTGAGAATGAACCAGTGGCAGTTCAACCTCGGCTATTTCTTCTAAAGACCGCCCGGCGGTCCGCTGCGGTCCGCCGAGGTCGAAACATACGATAGTCCATGACGGAAAAAACCATACGTGTGGAGGGAATCGACCTCGCCGAGCTGTACGGCAGCGCCGATGCCCATATCGAAAGGATCAAAAGCAAATTCCCGAAACTCAAGGTCGTGGCCAGAGGCTCGTCGATCAAGGCCATCGGCGAGTCGGACGAGATCGAACGTTTCGACAGAAAACTCGCCGAACTGCTCGGATATTACGACCGGTACGGCCACCTGTCGGACCGGGTCATCGACCAGATCTACGACGGGGGACTGCGTGCGGCCGAAGAAGAGCCGGCCGACAGGGACGCCATCGTGTACGGCAACAACGGGCTCGTCGTGCGGGCCCGCACGATCAACCAGCAGCGGCTTCTGGAGTGTTCCGACAAGAACGACCTGCTGTTCGCCGTGGGCCCGGCCGGATCGGGCAAGACCTATACGGCCATTGCGCTGGCCGTCCGGGCGCTGAAGAACAAGGAAGTGCGCCGGATCATCCTCACGCGTCCGGCCGTCGAGGCGGGCGAGAAGCTGGGTTTCCTGCCCGGCGACATGAAGGAGAAGCTCGATCCTTACCTCCAGCCGCTCTATGACGCGCTCAACGACATGATCCCCGCGGCCAAGCTCGGCAAATACATCGAGGACGGCACGGTGCAGATCGCTCCGCTGGCCTTCATGCGCGGCCGCACGCTCGACAACGCCTTCGTCATTCTCGACGAGGCGCAGAACACGACCCGCGCCCAGATCAAGATGTTTCTCACGCGCATGGGCCGCAACGCCCGCTTCATCGTCACGGGCGACGTGACGCAGATCGACCTGCCCCGCCGCGACGATTCGGGGCTGGTGCCCGTGATGGGCATGCTCCGCGGGATCGACGGCATCGGGATCGTCGAGTTCGACAACCGCGACATCATCCGCCACCGCCTCGTCAAGCAAATCGTCGAGGCCTTCGAAAAACACGGCAACGAATAATCCAAACGAAACAGAATAAAGACAATGGCAAAAGCAATCGTAAAAACCAATTTCCGGTTCGACGGACAGAAAAGCCTTTACGAAGGCAAGGTCCGCGACGTGTACAATATCGACGACCGCTATCTGGTGATGGTCGTGAGCGACCGCATCTCGGCCTTCGACGTGGTGCTGCCCAAGGGCATTCCCTACAAGGGTCAGGTGCTGAACCAGATCGCCTCCAAGTTCCTTGATGCGACGGCCGACATCTGCCCCAACTGGAAGATCGCCTCGCCCGACCCGATGGTCACGGTAGGGCACCGCTGCGAGTCGTTCCCGGTGGAAATGATCGTGCGGGCCTACCTGACCGGCAGTTCGTGGAGGGACTACAAGGCCGGCGCCCGCGAAATCTGCGGCGTGCCGCTGCCCGACGGCATGAGGGAGCACCAGCGTTTCCCGCATCCGATCGTCACGCCCACGACCAAGGCCGAGATCGGCGCCCACGACCAGAACATTTCGCGCGAGGAGATCGTTTCGAGCGGACTGGTTTCGAAGGAGGATTACGACATGCTCGAAAAATATGCGCTCGCCCTGTTCGAGCGGGGCACGAAGATGGCGGCCGAACGCGGCCTGATTCTCGTGGACACGAAGTACGAGTTCGGGAAGAAGGACGGCGAAATCTACCTGATCGACGAAATCCACACGCCCGACAGTTCGCGCTATTTCTATGCCGACGGGTACGAGGAACGTTTCGCCAAGGGCGAGCAGCAGCGCCAGCTCTCCAAAGAATTCGTCCGCGAATGGTTGATGGAGAACGGATTCCAAGGGAAACCGGGACAGAGCGTGCCGGAAATGACCGACGAGTTCGTCGCCAGCGTCAGCGACCGCTACATCGAGCTGTACGAAAAGATCACCGGCGAGAAATTCGTCCGCGACGAAACCGAGGACGTGCTCTCCCGCATCGAAAACAACGTGAAGAACATGCTCGCCCGCGTGCGTTGACCCTGCCCGATTATGGATAGAGACTTGAAAAGACTTTCGCCCGGCAAGGTCTGGGCGAAGTTCGAGGAGATCACCCGCATTCCGCGGCCTTCCCGCCACGAAGACGCCATCCGCGAATACCTGCTCGCCGAGGCGCGTGCGCACGGCATCGAGGCTTTCGGCGACGAGGCCGGCAACGTCATCATGCGCAAGCCGGCCACGCCGGGCATGGAGTCCCGCAAGGGAATCATCCTGCAAGCCCACATGGACATGGTGCCGCAGAAGAACGGCGACAAGACGTTCGATTTCACGCGCGATGCCATCGAAGCCTACATCGACGGCGACTGGGTGACGGCCGACGGCACGACGCTCGGCGCCGACAACGGACTGGGCATGGCGGCGATTCTGGCCGTTATGGAGTCGGACGATCTGGTCCACGGACCGCTCGAAGCGCTGATTACGGCCACCGAGGAGACCGGCATGGACGGAGCCAACGGCCTCAAGGGCGGACTGCTCCGCGGCGAGATTCTCGTCAACCTCGACTCCGAGACCGAGGGTGAACTCTACGTGGGCTGCGCCGGCGGACTGGACGCCTCGATGACGTTCGACTATACGGAGGAACCCGTTGCGGACGACATGAAGGCTTTCCGCATCGAGGTGAAAGGCCTCCGGGGCGGACATTCCGGCATCGAGATCGTCCTCGAACGGGCCAATGCCAACCTGCTGCTGTTCCGCCTGCTGAGGCAGGCGAGCCTGTCGTTCGGCCTGAGGCTCGCGTCGGTGGACGGCGGCGGCCTGCGCAACGCCATCCCGCGCGAGGCGGTCGCCACGGTCGTCGTGCCGGAGGCTTCCGCCGCCGCGTTCGTCGAATCCGTGCGGGCTTTCGAATCCGTCGTGAAGGCGGAATACAAAGGCGTGGACGACGGCATCGCCGTATCGGCGACCGAGACGTCGCTGCCTGCCTCGCTGATCGACGCCTCGACGCAGTGGCGGCTCGTCCGCGCCGTTCAGGGGTGTCCCAACGGCGTGATGCGGATGAGTCCTTCGATGAAGGGACTCGTGCAGACCTCTTCGAATCTGGCGCGCGTGGTCTCCGGCGACGGCAAGATCGCCGTGCAATGCCTGCTCCGCAGTTCGGTCACCAGCGAAAAGAACGATCTGGGCGAGTCGATCGCCTCGGTCTTCGAACTGGCCGGGGCCCAAGTGACGCTTTCGGGCGGGTACGACGGCTGGAATCCCGACATGGATTCTCCCATTCTGGCCGCCATGCGGGCCTCCTACGAGGAGCTGTTCGGCGTCGAGCCGGCCGTCACGGCCATCCATGCCGGCTTGGAGTGCGGCATCATCGGCACGAACTATCCGGGGCTCGACATGATCTCCTTCGGCCCGACGATCCGCTACCCGCATTCGCCCGACGAGAAGGTGTCCGTTCCTTCGGTCGAACGTTTCTGGAAGTATCTGCTCGCCACGTTGCGTCATGCACCGGCCCGGTAGCGCGGAGGGGATGGACGAATCCGGAAAGTGGTTCGCCATCGTCAATCCCGTGGCCGGCAGCGGCCGGGGACTCACCGATTGGCCTCAGATCAGCAAGCTGCTGCGCGACCACGGCATCGTGCCCGAATACGCTTTTACCGAACGGAAGTACCACGCCATCGAGCTGGCCGTCGAGGCGGTGAACCGGGGATTCCGCAAGATCGTCGTCGTGGGCGGCGACGGCACGATCCACGAGGTGGTCAACGGGCTGTTCATCCAGAAGACCGTGCCGACGACCGACGTGCTGCTGAGCGTGATCGCCGTGGGGACGGGCAACGACTGGATCCGCATGTTCGGCATCCCGCGCAAGTATTCCGAGGCTATCCGCGCCATCGTCGAGGGGCATTCCTTCCTGCAGGACGTGGGCGTGCTGTCGTATTATCAGGCCAACTACAAGCAGACGCGCTACATGGCCAACGTGGCCGGCGTGGGATTCGACGCGTTCGTCAACCGCAAGTACAACCACCTCAAGGAGGAGGGGCGCCGCGGCAAGTGGCTTTACCTGTGGAGCACGCTGAAGGCCGTGTTGCGCTACTCCTCGACCGGCGTGAAGGTGTACGTGGACGACGATCTGGTCGTGAACGATCTGGTCTACAGCGCTACGATCGGTATCGGCCGGTACAACGGCGGGGGAATGCTCCAGACGCCGGACGCCGTGGCCGACGACGGGCTGTTCGACCTGACGGTCATCCGGCGGATGAGCCGTCTGGCGGTGCTGCTCCGCTTCAAGGTGCTCTTCAACGGGAAGATATACAAGTTGCGCAAGACGAGCCTGAACCGGGGCCGTCGCATTCGCATCGAGTCGTCTCCCGAAATCGCCGTCGAGGTGGACGGCGAGGCGCTGGGTTATTCGCCTTTCGAGTTCGGCATCATCGACCGTGCGGTGCGCGTCGTCGTGGCCGAACGTTTTCTGCGGGGAACCGAAAAAAAGGAAGAAAAACCGAATATTTTGAAAAACAGGAAATAAAAGGTTATATTCGCATACCTTAACCGCTAACCGAAGCCGAATATGATGAAAAAGTTGAACTTTTGTGCGTTCGCGCTGGCGATCCTGCTGTTGTCGTGCGAAGAGAAAAACACCGCTGTGACCGGTCTGACGACCGAAATGCGGGAAAATCCGGTCGGTCTCGACGAGTTGCGTCCGCGTCTGTCGTGGAAGCTCCGTTCCGGAGAGGCCGACGTGATGCAGACCGGCTACCGCATCTGGGTGGCCGCCGACAAGGAGGCGTTGCAGAAAGGCGAGAACCTGCTCTGGGATTCCGGAGACGTGTCGTCCGACCGCTCCGCTTTCGTCGTTTACGAAGGTCCCGAACTCGAATCGCGCGGCCGCTATTTCTGGAAAGTGCGCGTGGCGACCGACAAGGGCGATACGCTCTGGAGCGCTCCGGCCCAGTGGTCGATGGCCTTGCTCGACGGGAGCGACTGGCAGGGGCGCTGGATCGGGATGGACAGTTCGCTGAACGCTTCCGACCGTTTGGCCGGCGACAGCCGTCTGGCGGCCCGTTATCTGCGCAAGGAGTTCGAAGTCGGCAACAAGGTCGACCGCGCCGTGCTCTACATATCGGGTTTGGGCCTTTACGAATGCTATATCAACGGCGTGAAGATCAACGAAGACGTTTTTGCGCCCACGGCTACCGACTACAGCACCAATGTCGCCTATAACGTCTTCGACGTGACGCGTTTCCTCAAGGACCGGAACAATACCATCGGCGTGATTCTCGGCAACGGCCGCTATTTCTCGATGCGGTTGCCGGCCGAGGGCATCGGCCACGGCGAAGGGACGATCCGGCAGTTCGGCTTTCCCAAGCTGCTGGCGCAGTTGGAGCTGACCTATCAGGACGGCACGTCGCAAGTCGTCGCCAGCGACGAGAGCTGGAAGCTCTCGACCGACGGACCGATCGTGGCCAACAACGAATTCGACGGCGAGGAATACGACGCCCGTCTCGAAATGAAAGGCTGGGCCGCCAACGGATTCGACGACAGCGGTTGGCACGCGGCGCAGCTCGTGGCGGCGCCCGACGGAAAACTGCACGCCCAGCGCAACCCCAATATCCGCACGATGGATACGGTCGATCCGGTCTCCGTCACGAAACTCAACGACAGCGTCCATATCGTCGACATGGGACAGAACCTCGTGGGATGGCTCGCCGTGACGCTCAAGGGCGAAAAGGACAAGCCCATCCGGATGCGTTTCGCCGAAACGCTCAAGGACGACGGCAGCCTCTATATGGATAACCTGCGCGGAGCGCACGTGACCGACATCTATACGCCCGCCTCGGACGGCGTCTTCTCGTGGGAGCCGCGTTTCACTTACCACGGTTTCCGTTTCGTCGAAATCACGGGACTCAACTACACGCCCGACCTGAAAAGTTTCCGGGGCAAAGTGAACTACGACGAAATGAAGACCAAAGGATGGTTCGAAACCTCCGACGAAACGATCAACACCGTCTTCCGCAATGCCTACTGGGGCATACGGGGCAACTACCGCAGCATGCCGACCGACTGTCCGCAGCGCGACGAGCGCATGGGATGGCTGGGCGACCGGGCGATGGGGTGCATCGGCGAAAGCTACCTGTTCGACCATGCGCTGCTCTATGAAAAATGGCTGCGCGACATCGAGGCCATGCAGTCCGAGGACGGCAATGTGCCGGACGTGGCTCCCGCCTTCTGGTCGTTCGATCAGCATTCGGGCAACGTGACGTGGCCGGCGGCCTATATCTGCGTGGCCGACATGCTCTACCGGCAGTACGGCGACCTGCGTCCCGTCGAAAGGCATTACGCCTCGATGAAGAAGTGGATCGAGTTCATCCGCGACACGCGAATGAAGGACGACATCGTCGTCTGCGACGTCTACGGCGACTGGTGCATGCCGCCCGAATCGCCCGAACTGATCTGGTCGAAGGACCCCGCCCGCGTGACGGACGGACGCCTGCTCGGAACCAGCTTCTACTATCGTCTGCTCCATACGATGGCCCGGTTCGCCGAGTTGACCGGCAACGGGGCCGACGCTGCGGATTTTCTCGCTCAGGCGGCCCGCGTCAAAAAAGCCTATAACGACATGTTCCTCCATGCCGAGGAGGGATCGTATGCCAACAATACCGTGACGGCCAACATCATTTCGCTCATGCAGGGTCTCGTGCCCGATTCGCTCGCAGGACGGGTGTTCGCCAACGTGGTGGAAAAAACGAAAGGCGAGTTCGGCAGCCATGTGAGCACCGGACTGATCGGCATCCAGTTCCTCATGCGGGGCCTCACGCAGTACGGTGCCGGCGATCTGGCCTACACGATCGCGACGAACCGTACCTATCCGAGCTGGGGCTACATGGCCGACAAGGGCGCCACGACGATTTGGGAACTCTGGAACGGCGATACGGCCGATCCGGCGATGAACTCCGGCAACCATGTGATGCTGTTGGGCGACTTGGTGGTCTGGTATTATGAAAATCTGGCCGGTATCCGCAGCGATGCCGAGCAAGCCGGATTCAAGAAGATCGTCATGGACCCCTACTTCCCCGAAGGACTCGATTGGGTGAAAGCCTCCACCGAGTCGATGTACGGCAGGATCGTCAGCGAGTGGACCAAGACCGACAAGGGGCTGGTGTGGAAGATCGAGATTCCGGCCAATACGACGGCTTCGGTCCGTATTCCCGCCGCCGAGGTGGAACGGGTGACCGAGGGCGGAGCCCCCGTGTTGCAAAACCCGGCCGTCCGGTCTGCCGTGGCTGCCGACGGGTTCGTGGTGCTGGAGGTCGGTTCGGGCAAGTTCGATTTTCTCGCTGCCCGCTAAAACCGAGACATAGCGGGACGGAGACCGGGGTTTCCGTCCCGCTCCATAACGGCGGGAGGCTGTTTCCGATCAAGGAAACAGCCTCCCGTTCCGTTTTTGTACCGTGCTCCGGCCGGTTCTGAATGGGATGCGGACAGGGAAAGTGCTTCGACAGCGGAAAAGAATCCTGCGCAGGCGGCCCTTCCGGATGCTGTCCCGCTCCGGTTCGTTTGCCGTCCGATCGTCGTGTGCCGACCGCCGGGGGCGTAGCTTGCGGTTTTTTTGCTCTCTTTTCGAACTTTTTCCCGGCTGTCGTTCGTTGC
This sequence comes from uncultured Alistipes sp., assembly GCA_910583985.1. Taxonomy (GTDB): domain Bacteria; phylum Bacteroidota; class Bacteroidia; order Bacteroidales; family Rikenellaceae; genus Alistipes_A. The sequence continues at coordinate 29,056 of CAJTYA010000010.1, read as the reverse complement.
GGGTGTCGTGCGGGATTGGCTGCCGGCGTCCGGGCGCATCGGTTTCTCCTCTTTGCCGGTAGAGAGAGCGGACGGAGGCGGCGTGTACGACGGTCGTCCCGGCGCTCGATGCGGTTTGTGGAAAGTGAAGGCGGGGTACCGTTTAAAAAATAAATACGAGGCAAGCCGGTTTATATTCGTGCTCGGAGCTGCCGCGGCTCTGCTTGGCTGTGCCCGGCGAAAACCGCTCGAATGCGAAATGCCAGCTGCCGCATAGGTTCCGCAAGGACGTAGGCGTATCGCTCTCACGACGGATCGCCGAGTGCCCGGCCGAATCGTTTTATACGGAGGCCCGGTTCCGGCCGGCTGGCCAGTCGCGGGCGAAAACGACAGACGGGACAAAGCTCGGATGACCGCCCTTCGCACCGCAGGGTGCCTTGGGGAACAGGGGTGACGGAAATGCAGCTTTTACGGCGAAATGCCGTTCGAAAAGGGGGCTGGGACCGGCGGCGATTTCGTTCGGAGCATCGGGGGGGCATCCCCGATGGCGGTCCCGTCGTTTGCCGCCTTCCGGATTCATAGATGCAGGGGGCGGGCTGTCGACTCTGTTGTAGGAGGGCTCCACGGGATTCGGTTGCGCCGGCGTTTCAGCCGAAGAAGGTCTTCAGGAGGGCGGGCCTGCGCTCGTTTTCCCTTCGGGACGCTGCCGCCGGCGGTTTGGCGTGCGGAAGCTCCGTCGGACGGATTCGCGATTCTTTTGCAGGCACACGGCCGTCTGCGATCGAGCCGTTTTATCGTGCGACGGAGGACGTGTCGTCGGAAACCTTTTTTCGAAGCGGATGGCCGACGGCGAACATATCTCGGTGCGGGGGTGAAGCCGGATCGTTCGGGAGGCGGTGTACGTTATGCCGTCGTTCAGAGCCCCTTCGCGTGTTGTCTGTCGCATATGCGGCGGCGTGCGGAGGAACCGGGCGACGGGATTTTCTTTTCGGGGCGATATGGGGCCGTCGGCTTGTCCCTCGCCTCGCCCGATCCGGACGGCTGCGGGCCGGAATGACGGACGGACCGGTCCGGAACGAGGATCGGCTGCTGGCGACTCGGCAGCGACGGGCGGAGGCCGCGATGCGGTGGTCCCGGTCGCTCCGACGTCCGTTCGGCGTCTTGCGGCCATCGTGCGGGGGACCGTCCGGACTCCTGTCGTCTCGCACTCTTCTTTCGATCCGGTGCGGCGGTTCTGCAGAAGGTCCTGCCGCAGATATGCCGGGGGGACGGGGCATCGAAAGGGACGGGACGGAACGGTCGCCGCGGTTCCGAATTTTTGGAACGAAATAATAAAAAACCGGTTTTTTATGTTATATTTGCGCAACGGGGCTTTCTCTCTCGGACGTCGGCGTGCCGAGGCCGGGCGTGCTCCGGAACGTGAAAACGGATACTTAACTTAAAACGACTTTCATTATGAATAGCTTGCCTTTGCTGATTATGGGCTTCGTGGGTCCGTGGCAGTGGGTTCTCATCGTCGCTTTGGTGCTTCTGCTTTTCGGGGGCAAAAAAATTCCCGAACTGATGCGCGGCATGGGGCGCGGTCTCAAGGAATTCAAGGATGCCGTCAATAAGGATTATTCGGCCGAGGAAACCCCGGCGAAAACCAACGAAACCGCCAAGCCGACCGACGAAGTCACGAAATAGTACGGCGTCCGGAAAAGAAGGCCCGGTCCGCGCGAGACGCCGCGTTTTTTTCGCGGCGAACGTTTAACCGTCCGATATTCTATGACCGATAAACCCGAAAAGTCATCTGCCAACGAGATGACTTTTTTTGAGCATATCGAAGCGCTGCGTCCCCATCTGGTGCGCTCGGCGCTCGCTTTGTTCGTCATTATGATCGCCGCTTTTCTCAGCAAGCGTTTCGTGATCGACACGGTGCTCATGGGCCCCCAGTCGCCCGATTTTCCGACCAACGACTTCCTGTGCCGCGTGTCGCATTGGCTTCTGGGCAACGATTCGCTCTGCATCAACAAGATCAGTCTCAACATGGTCAATACGGCGTTGGGCGGTCAGTTCAACTTGCACATGCAGATTTCGATGGTGACGGGCGTCGTGCTGGCCGTACCTTATCTGCTGTGGGAGATATGGCGGTTCGTGGCTCCGGCCCTGACCGACTACGAGCGGCACAAGAGCCGCATGTTCGTTTTCGCCGTTTCGCTCTGCTTCTTTACCGGTCTGCTGTTCGGCTATTTCCTCATCGTCCCGCTGTCGATCAACTTCCTGTCGAATTATCAGGCCAGTCCCGACATCACGAACCTCATCGACATCAAGTCCTATCTGACGACGGTCCTGAGCGTATCGGTGGCCTGTGCCGCCGTGTTTCAGTTGCCGTTGCTCATCTATTTCCTCGCGCGGATGGGCATCGTCACCTCGGCTTTCCTGCGCAAGTACCGCCGCCATGCGATCGTGCTGCTGACGGTCGTTTCGGCCGTCATCACGCCGCCCGACCTGTTCAGTCTCGTGCTGGTCGTGCTGCCGCTTTATATGCTCTACGAGTTGAGTATCGTGCTGGCCGCACGCGTCGAGCGGGCCAAAGCCCGCGAGGAGGCTCTTCCCGATGCCGGTGCGTCCGGAGAGGGTGCGTAATCCTTTGGGCGGAGTCCTGTCTTTTCGTCGAAAGACGGAATCCTGAAAAAATCCGGTACGGTCCGGACATCGTATTTCTGGCTATGTGTTCGGAGCGGGGCGTTGCATCGGTTTGCTCGTCGGCCTCGTCCTCCGAGCGGCGCGATGGCCGGAGACGTATTTTTTGAGGGTGGCCGCCCAGCCTGAGCCCGTTGCCGGTCGCAGAGTACGGCCGGGGCTGGAAACGCGCCGGGCAGCGGAATATGTCCGGAATGATTGGACGCCGGCGGGACGGACCGGAGGACGAAAGAAAGGGACGGAGCAGCGCTCCGTCCCTTTCTTTTCGGAATGTCATGTCGCCGTGCGAAGCCGGATTCCCCGTCCGGAGGCTACTCCCGTCCGGCGGTCGGCTTGATCTTGAAATGCCGTTCCGATTTCTTGGGGTAAATGTCGCGGATGGTAATCAGGATGCCCGTTTCCTCCACGTCGCCGAAGTCGGGGTTGACGACCGTGCCGAACACCTTCATCGAAGGCGAAAGGCTCATGTAGGAATTGATGAGCGGCGGGATGTTTTCGCGGTATTTGCGGATTTCGCGCGTCAGGATCTTGTAGTCCTCCTGATAGCTGCCGCCGTCGAACAGCGCTTCCATCTTCTCGCGGTCGATGTCCAGTTCGATGGGGTGGATCGACTCGACGAGATTGTCGCGGTCCGGAAAATATTTGCGCAGGAAATAGAGCAGCATGTTGCGGGCTTCGCGGTCGTAGGTGCCGTACATGGTGACCTTGCCGAAAAAATATCGGATGTCGGGATTGGCGAGCACCAGCGCACCCAGCCCGTCCCAAAGGTTGTCCAACGAGTAAAGCCCCTTGGGATTAGCCCGCGAGCCCTGGTAGTGCGGTTGTACGAAGGACCGGCCCAGTTCGATGGTGTAGGGCAGGTATTCCTCGCGGAATTTATCCGTGAACCGGAAATAATGTTCCGTCGAGAAACATTTGGGATGCGACGTCCGCGAGACGATGAACCGGTAGCCTCCGACGATCTCCTTGGCTTTGGGGTCCCAGACGATCAACTGCCTGTAGCCTTCCGGATCGAGGTCCAGTTCGTCGATGTCGACGTCGGCTCCCGTGCCGCCGCCGCCTTCGCGGAACGAAACTTCGCGCAGGCGTCCGATCTCCCGCATGAGGTTCGGGCTGTCGGCGGCCGTTACGATGTAAATTTCGTTGCCCCCGTTGTTGGTGGGGCGCAGGAAGCGTTCCGGTGTCAGTTCCTTTTCGAGCGACTCCGTGGGTACCGGTGCGATGACTGCTTTCATCCGAAAGGTTTTTGTTCGGGGCAAATGTATAAAAACAATTCGACAATGAGGCTTCGGCGGCGTGTTATCGGCCGTTTTTAAGCATATATGCGTAGTCGCGCAGCCGGGCGGCCCATACGGCTGCGGGCGTGCCGTCGGCGAGCTGCTGCCACGGAACGGGCTGTCCGAAGACGATGTCGAAATGTTTGCCCTTTTGGCGGAACATTTCGTCCGGCAGGTAGAGCATTTCGATGTTGGCGCGCAGGCCCATGGCCTTGCGGAAGTTCGACAGGCGGTAGAAGAATGACGAGAGCTCGCCTTCGAAAAAGACCGGAACGACGTCCCGGCGGCTCTCGACGGCGTTTTTCACGAAGCTCGGTCTCCACCTCGTGTCGGCCACCGTGCCGTGCTGCCGGCGCGAGCAGAGGCCGGCCGGGAACGTGGCGATCTGCCCGTTTCCGTTCATGGCCTCGCGGAACGTCCGGGCGTAGGCGGCGTTCTGCCGGCCGTGCTTGTTGACGGGGACGAACAGCGGTGCGAGCGGGCGGAGGTTCATTAGCAGGTCGTTCACGATGATCTTCACGTCGCTGAAACGGCGGCTGATCTCGGCGCACAGCATCATGCCGTCCATGCCGCCGAACGGATGGTTTGACGCGAAGAGATAGCGTCCCTCTTCCGGCAGGGCGTCGAGGCCCACGGCCCGGTAGGAGATGCCCATGTCGGCGAGCGCGGCCCGGATGAAGGGGACGGGTTCGAGGCCGGAGTAGGCCCGGAGTATGCGGTTGATTTCGTCCTGATGGATCGTGCGTTCGAGATAGCGGAGCACGAAGCGGGGCAGCAGGCGTGCCAGCGTCGGATTTTTGCTGCGGATGACCTCGCCGAGGTCTACGCGCAGACAGCGGTCGTCGGACATGATTCGGATGCTTTTGGCGCAAAGATACGAATCGGATGCCGGATTCTGCGACTTTCGGGGAAGATTTTGTATTTTTACGGCCGGATCTTCCTTACGCAATCTTTCCGTATGCAAGCCTATCACGTACCGGCGCTTTTCGAGGAGAGCATGGACGCTCTCGCCATCCGTCCCGACGGAACCTATGTCGACCTGACTTTCGGCGGCGGCGGTCATTCCCGCGGCATCCTGCAACGGCTCTCCGCCAAGGGGCGGCTTTTCGGGTTCGATCAGGACCGCGATGCGCGGGCGAACGTGCCCCGTGACGACCGGTTCCGTTTCGTCGAGTCCAACTTCCGCTTCATGCGGGGATGGCTCCGTGCGCTCGGTGTCGGGAAGGTCGACGGCATTCTGGCCGATCTGGGCGTTTCGTCCCACCATTTCGACACGCAGCGGCGGGGCTTCTCGTTCCGTTTCGATGCGCCGCTGGACATGCGGATGAACCAGCGGGCCGGATTCTCGGCGGCCGACGTGATCGGGACCTACGACCGGCAGCGTTTGACGCGCATCCTGCGCGACTACGGCGAGCTGGATGCGCCGCACCGCGTCGCGCAGTGCATCGTTCAGGCCCGCGAGCGGGCTCCGTTGGAGACGATCGACGCGCTGATCGAGGCCGTGGCGCCCGTCACGCCGCGGGGCGGGGAAAGCAAGTTTCTGGCCAAGCTGTTCCAAGCCGTCCGCATCGAGGTCAACGGCGAGATGGACGCGCTGGAGATGATGCTCGAACAGTCGCTGCGCGTGCTCCGGCCCGGCGGCCGGCTCTGCGTGATCACCTACCATTCGCTCGAAGACCGCATGGTGAAGAATTTCCTGCGCAGCGGCAATTTCGAGGGAAAGCCCGAAAAGGACTTTTTCGGCCGTCTCGTCTCGCCGTGGAACGTCGTGACGCGCAAGGCCGTCGTGCCTTCGGCTGAAGAGATCGGGCGCAACCCCAGAGCGCGGAGTGCCAAGCTCCGGGCGGCCGAAAAGACGGAAGAATGACGGGAACCGTTTTTCCGCATAGGGAACATGAAATTTTACTAACTTTGCTCCATCGAATAACCTACCGAACCATGAGAAAGAGATCATTGCCGCTGGCGGCCCTGCTGCTCGCGCTGTCGATGTCCGCCGTGCGGGCCGAGGCGGGGCCGGGGGACGTCCGCTACCATTACGACAAAGGGGTCGCTCTTTTTGAAAAGCAGAAATACGGCGCGGCTCAGGCCGAGTTCGAAAAGGCCGCCCGCCGGTTGGACGGCCGGGCGGAAGAAAAGGCGCTCGCCGAACGCACGTCTTATTATACGGCTCTGTGCGCCGCCCGCATGGGGCAGGACAATGCGCAGGAGTTGCTCGAACGTTTCCTGTTCGAATACCCGTTCTCGATCTACGCCAACGACATCCGCTTCGCGTCGGGCGTGCTCTCGCACGAGGCCGGCGACTTCCGGGCCGCCTACGACCGCTACCGGAGCGTCGATCCCTACGAGCTCGATTTCGCGCAGTTCGACGAATACAATTTCCGCACGGGCTATGCCGCCTATATGTGCGGCGACACGGACGCGGCCTACGGCTATTTCAAGAACGTCTCGTCCGATCCGCTCTATAAGCCGCATGCGACCTATTACGTGGCCTACATCGATTATTCGCGCGGGCAGCTCGGCGATGCCAAGCGGGGCTTCCGGGCGATCGCCTCGGAGCCGGCCTACGAACCCGTCATCCCGTTCTACCTGCTTCAGATCGAGTTCAAGGAGGGAAATTACGACTATGTGATCGACAACGGCGTGCCGTTGCTGGCCCGCTCCACGGAAGAACGGCAGAAGGAGATTTCGCGCATCGTCAGCGAGGCCTATTTCCATCGGGGCGAATACCCCGAAGCGCTGGCTTTCATGGACAATTACGCCAAATTGGGCGGCGCGATGGGGCGCGAAGAGACCTATCTGGCCGGCTATTGCGAATATGCCGAGCATCTGTACGACGATGCGATCGACCGTCTCTCGCAGGTGGCTTCGGGCGGAGACGAACTGGCCCAGAACGCCAGCTTCCATCTGGCCGACGCCTATTTGCAGACGGGCGACCGGAAAAAGGCCATGAGCGCGTTCCATCTGGCCTCCTCGGCTGATTTCGATCCGGCCATCCGCGAGGAGGCGCTGTTCAACTACGGCAAGCTGCTCTACGAACAGGGCGGCGGCGTCTTCAACGAGGCCATCACCGTGCTCGACGATTACATCCGGACCTATCCCGATTCGCCCCGCGTGGGCGAGGCGCGCGAGATTCTGCTGGCCGCCTATTTCAATTCGCGCAACTACGATGCGGCTTACGAGGCCATCAAGCTCGTGCCCGATCCGGACAACAACGTGAAGATGGCGCTCCAGAAAATCGCCTATTTCCGTGCGCTGGAGTATTTTGAGGCCGGCGACTACGACCGTGCGCTGGAGCTGTTCGACGTTTCGGACGCCAACAGGTATACGGCCAAGTACACGGCCCTGACCAAATACTGGCGGGCCGAGACCTTTGTCAAGAAAGGCGACTATGCCCGCGCCGAACCGCTCTACCGCTCCTATATCTCGCTCTCCCCGCGCGGCGAGCGGGAGAATACGATGACGCAGTACAATTTGGCCTACTGTCTTTTCAACGCCCAGAAGTGGGGCGAGGCCGGCACGTGGTTCGACCGGTTCGTCTCGGCCTATACGCTCAAGGACGCCGTCCGGGCCGATGCGTTCAACCGTTTGGGCGACGTGGCTTTCGCGCAGCGGGAGTATTACAAGGCCATCGGCTATTACGATAAGGCCATCGCGCTGGGCAGCTCCGGAGCCGACTACGCCCGGTTCCAGCGGGCCGTCATGCTGGGGCTCGCCGACAAGTACGACCGCAAGGTCGAGTCGCTGGTGGCCATCATCGGCGACGGCAAGAGCGAATACGTCGACGACGCGATGTTCGAACTGGGCCGCACCTACAAGCAGCACGAACGTTTCAACGAGGCCGCCGCGGCGCTCAAGCGGCTCGTGGCCGGCTATCCGCAGTCGCCCTACTGCCTGAGTGCCCTTTCCGAACTGGGTTTGATCTACCAGAACCTCGGCGACGACCAGCAGGCGCTCAAATACTACAAGGAAGTGGTCGACCGCTACCCCTCGTCGCCGCAGGCCAAAGACGCGATGCTGGGCATCAAGAACATCTATGTCGACCGCAACGAGGTGGATTCCTATTTCGCCTACGCCCAGAAGAGCGGCATCGAAACCAACGTGACGGTCGTCGAACGCGATTCGCTCAACTTCGTCGCCGCCGACAAGGTGTATCAGAACGGTGACTACGCCCGTGCGCTGCCGCTCATGGACAATTACCTGAGACAATATCCCAAAGGTGTATACCGTGCCGATGCGCTCTATGCGCTGGGCGACTGTTCGCTGCACGAGGGCAACCGCGCTGCGGCGCTGGCTGCTTTCGAGGAGGTCGGGGCGATGCCGAGCAACCGCTACCAGTCGTTGGCGCTGCAAAAGGCCGCTTCGATGCGTATGGAGGATAAGGACTATGCCGCGGCTGCCGAACTGTACAAGACGTTGATCCATACCGCGCTGCAAAAGAACGTGATCGCTGCGGCGCTGGACGGATACCTCAAGGCGGTGGGCGAGAGCGGCGATGTCGCCGCGATGGATGCCGCGGCCGACGAGGTGCTCGCCTCGACCCATGCGTCGGACGATGCGATGCGCACGGCCCATTTCTTCAAGGGAAAATCGTTGCAGGCCTCCGGGGATGCCGACGGTGCGCTGGCCCACTACCGCAAGGCCGCCGAGGCCCGGAGCCGCGATGCGGCTGAAGCCCGTTACCAGATCGTGGCCATCCTGTTCGCCCAGAACAAGCTCGATGCGGCCGAAAAAGAAGTGTTCGCTTTCTCCGAAGCCAATCTGCCCTATCAATACTGGATGGGCAAGGCGTTCCTGATTCTGGGGGACATCTACGTCGCCAAGAACGATGCGTTCCAAGCCAAAGCCACTTACCAGAGCATCGTGGACGGTTATTCGGACAAGACCGACGGCGTCGTGGACGAAGCCCGGCAGAAGATCGAAGCGCTGAAATAATCCGTTCCCGTTTTATGTAACCAACGAAAAGAGATGAAAAAAACGATTATACCGATCGCCGCGGCCCTCGTCGCCGTGCTGCCCGCGCGGGCCCAGCAGCCCGAAAGCGATCTGAACCGTCAGATGGACGTGACGCGCGACTACGAACCCAGAGTCCGCAAGGCCGACAAGTTGGGCATCGCTCCCAATATGGTCGATACGGTGGTGCTGCGTCCCGAAGTACATTACGAAGTGCATCCGTCCCCGATCAACTACGGGTTCGACGTGACGCCCATCAAGCCCGTGCAGGTGAGTCTGGACGAGTACCGCAGGTTGCAACCTTTCTACCTGAAAGCGGGGGCCGGCGCTCCGTTCCAGAGCGTGTTGGACGCCTATTTCTCCTCCACGCAGAAAACCGACGGCAAATGGGGCGTCTTCCTGAACCATTACGGAAGCTGGAACGACATCAAGAATGTGAACGGGATCAAGACGCCCGCCGCACAGACATTCAATAAGGTGGGCCTGTACGGCGAACACCGTTTCGGTCGCAACGGCCGTTTCGGCGTCCGGGGCGAGCTCGGTTACGATTATGACAAGGTGAGCCGGTACGGGTACGATGCCGCGTGGAGCCGTCCGACGGCCGCTGTAGTGCTGCCCGACCTCTCTTCGGGCGCGTTGAGGCAGAATTTCTCGACCGTGCACGGAAAAATCGGGTTCGGACATTCGTTCGAAGACCTGTCCTATTTCAACGTTCGTTTCGGGTTCGAGGGCGCCTATTTTCAGGACCGTTTCGACATGAAGCAGGCCGATGTGAAGGGCTATCTCGACATGGGCAAGCTGTTCGGCGGCCGGCACGAAGTGACGCTGCACGTCGGGTACGACTATCATAAAGGGAGCGGCGAGTTGTCCGGTTACAAGGACGGCATGCTGTCCGTGCGTCCGCTCTACCGCCTCAAGGCCGGGAAAGCTGAATTTTCGCTGGGGGCCGAGTATGTGCTGGACAACGACGGCGACCGCAACGAGAGCGCGTTCTTCCCGCTGTTCGGCTTTCAGTGGAACACCGGGCGGGGCGGTTTCGTGCCTTACCTGAATCTGGACGGACGGTACGTCGACAACGGATACCGGCATCTGGCCTCCGTCAATCCCTATGTCTGGCAGGGTACCGTCGGACGGAACACGGCCGAATACAATGCACGGGTCGGGTTCAAGGGCAGCGCGGCCTCTACGTTCTCCTACAATGTCTTCGGGGGGTATTCGCGTTACCGGAACATGAATTTTTTCATGAACTGCGTCTATGACGGGGCGACCCCGGAGAGCGTGTACTGGGGCAATGTCTTTGCCGTCGGGGCCTCCGACGTGTCGATGTGGACGCTGGGCGGCGAGATCGAAGCCCGCGTATCGAGTTCGTTCGGGCTGGAACTCGGCGTGCAGTACCGCGGGTACGACAAGGTCGAGGTCGAGCGGGAACCGGAGGAAGGGGGCGACATCGTCGTGCGCACCGGTTTGCCCGACCTGACGGCGAATCTCGGTATCAAATACAATTACCGGGACAAATTCCTGCTCAAAGCGGGCGTGGACGTATGCGGTCCCCGCGATTTCATGACGCTGGACATGAGCTCTCCGTTCGGATCGAATTTGACGGAGAACCGTGTCGACATGCAGTTCGACGTGCATCTCGGAGCCGAATACAACTTTTCGAAGAAGATCGGTATCTTCGTCGAAGGACGCAATCTGGCCAACCAGAAACTCTTCTATTATAACCAATACCCGGCGCTGGGCATCAATTTCTTGGCCGGCGTGAAGTTGCAGTTCTGACGCACGGACCTTTTCGTCCGGGCGGCGGGTGTCCGGGGCGACGGCTCGGAGGGCGGGGCGACGGACGGCCTTTCGGACATGGTTTTCCGATGCCGCTTTCCCGTGCCGCGACGGAAGGCTTTCCCGGACGGAGACCGGTTCGCCGGCACTGCGAACGGTGAAATTTCGCCGGATCGGGGGGCGAGACGGATCGTCCGGACGATGAAACGGAATGACGGGACGGCCCGCTTTCTTCGAAGAAAGCGGGTCGTCCCGTGTTTTCGGCCGAGGACGCAGAATGCGGCATGCCGACGGCCGAATCGGCACGGACGAGGAATGTCTGTTGTCCTTATTGCATTTTCAGGCGGAGTACGGACGATTTATGGAAAATTCGTCGGAACGGTCCGAATCGCAGAGAGACCGGTTGCGGCGTTGTCCCGGTGCCGTACCCGTGTCGTCTCGGCAGAGATACTTGTGTAGCGGCGGGGCCCGCGTGAGCCACAGATGCGGCATCGCGGTATGTGCTGGGGCTCTCGAACGGTCTGCGCAAACATGAGCCGAAACGATCCGGAACCGCCTGCAAAACGTTCGGAGGCGGGGAAAGGGAGCGTTTTGGTCGTGCATATCGCCGCAGCGGGTTACCGTCATGCTTCATTCGTCGCTGCGATAACCTTGCGAGGCGATGGCGATAGACGCCCGAGTCCCGGACGGATCGTTGTCGTGGCTGTAAGCGCCGTGCACGACTGTTTTTACGAACGACTTTGTTTCGTTTCGAAACCGGAGGTTCATCTGTTGCGGTGCCGGATGTTTCGCGGAACCTGCACCGATGCGCGTTCGCGGGGACCTTCCCGGAAACCGGGACGAGCTGTTGCCGGAAAACCCGGTATGAGAAGCAGACCGAATTTCTTAAAAAAAGAAGCGTGGGAGGATCGTACACCGATCCTCCCACGCTTACTGAATCCGGATAGCGCGATTCCCACGCTTTGTATTCAGTCTGTCGAAACCGGATGCCGCGACGATTTCTTCGGTGTCGGGGTACCCCCTTTCCGACGTTTCGGCGTGTCGTGCTCGCTTTCTTGTCTTTCGGCGTTTTTTCACAAAAAGCGTTTCGACCGCCTGTGCCGAATGGGGGTTCTCGCGAGTCACACCGACGGTTGCGGTATGTTTTCCGAAAACGGATACCTCTCCGTCGGTATAGGGCCCCTTTTCCCGTGTCGAGCTTTTCGGAAAACGAGCGTCGTTTCTTCCCTTTTTCATGCGAAACATTCCTCCGCCTGCGCCCGAATAGGTCTTTCACGGGCCACATCGACGATCGGGACGTTTCACCGGAGCTTGTCGGAGACGGATGTCGTACGATGCCGTTCGGTATCGTGTCCCTTCGTGCCGGGCTTTTCGAAAGGCGTGTGCCGTTTCGCTATTTTTTCACGAAAGGCGTTTTGACCACTTGGGCCCGGATGGGTTTCTCGCGGATCACGACGGCGATTTCGGTGCCCGCCGCGGCGTGGGCCGCATCGACGTACCCCATGCCGATCCCTTTTTTCAGCGTGGGCGACATCGTGCCCGACGTGACCGTCCCGATCGGCGTGCCGTCCGCGGCGACCAAGGCGTAGCCGTGACGGGGAACGCCGCGCTCGATGAGTTCGAAACCGACCAGACGCCGTCCGACACCCTGCGCCTTCTGGGCTTCGAGCGCGGCGCGGTCGATGAAGTCCTTCCCTTCGACGAACTTGGTGATCCACCCCAGCCCGGCTTCGAGCGGCGACGTGGTGTCGTCGATGTCGTTGCCGTAGAGGCAGAAGCCCATTTCGAGCCGCAACGTGTCTCTGGCACCGAGCCCGATGTTCTGCAAGCCGTATTCGGCGCCGGCTTCCCAGAGCGCGCTCCAGAGCTTGTCGGCGTCCTCGTTGGCGACATAGATTTCGCATCCGCCCGCGCCCGTGTAACCGGTGGCCGAGACGATCGCGTCGGCGATGCCGGCGACTTTCGTTTTGACGAACGTGTAGTAGGGCATGTTTTCCACGTCGGTCTCCGGACAGAGCTTCTGTACGATCTTCATGGCCAGCGGACCCTGTACGGCCAACTGGGCGATTTCGTCCGAGGCGTTGTAGAGCTCCTTGCCGACGGCGAGGCCGCACTTTTCGGCTTCGGCTTTCAGGTGGTTCCAGTCCTTGTCGATGTTGGCGGCATTGACCACGAGCAGGTAGGTTTCGGCGTCGATGCGGTAGACCAGAATGTCGTCCACGATGCCGCCCCGGCCGTTGGGCAGGCAGGAATACTGGATTTTGCCGTCCCACAGCGCCGATACGTCGTTCGAGGTGACGCGTTGCAGAAAGCCGAGCGCACGGGGCCCCTTGACCCATATTTCGCCCATGTGGCTCACGTCGAACACGCCCGCCTTTTCGCGGACGGCGGCGTGTTCGTTGTTGATGCCACTGAATTCGATGGGCATGTCGTAGCCGGCAAATTCGGCCATGCGGGCTCCGTTTTCGATATGATACTTCGTAAATGCGGTTGTTTTCATGTCGTTGTTCGATTTTTTGCGAAAATACATTAATTTATTCTATTTTTATATCCGAATCGAGGATTTTGAATCGGAAAACGGATGGTGCTGAAAATCGTTCTTATCGCTTTGATCGTCTACGTGATCGTCGTGACCCGCTCGCGGGTCCGCCTGCCCCATCCGGCCCTGCAGGCGACCGTCGACGTGTTGCAGGCCGCCACGCTGACGGACGCGCACGTGCTGGAAATGGCCCGGCAGTACATCCATAGGCTCGATGCGCAGCATGCGTCTCTTCCGGCGGACGATCCCTACGCCCGGCGGTTGGAACGGCTCACTTCGCGCTATGTGTCGGTCAACGGCGTTCCCCTGAATTTCAAGGTTTACCGGACTTCCCAGATCAACGCCTTCGCCGCGGCCGACGGCAGCGTCCGGGTGTTCTCGGCCCTGATGGACCGGCTCTCCGACGACGAGTTGATGGCCATCGTCGGGCACGAAATGGGACACGTCCGCAACAGCGATACGCTGGGGGCCATGCGCAAGGCCTATATGACCTCGGCCGCGAGAAACGCGCTCGGTGCGGCGGGCGGCGCCCTCGGTTCGCTGAGCGCTTCGCAATGGGGCGCACTGGCCGAAAAACTGGCTTCGGCCCGCTTCTCGCAGCAGCAGGAGTTCGCGGCGGACGATTTCGGCTTCGGCTTTTTGCAGCGCAACGGGTACGATCCTCTTGCGATGGCCACCGCCCTCGAAAAGATCGACGACCTTTCGCGGCGGGACGACGAGGCCTCGCGCGAGGTGGCGCAACTGTTCTCGACCCATCCCGACAGCGCGGTCCGTGCGGCCCGGATGCGGGCTCGTGCGGAAAGGGCGGCGGGCGATCCGAAAATCGGGGACGCGACGGCTCGCTGAACGATTCGCGTCCCTTCGTTTTCGCAGTGTGTCTGACGGGCCGGGACGGTGACCGGTGAATAAACTGTATTTGATCGTTCTTAAAATGCGTGGAAACGGCATGGGAAACGATTATTATAAATTTATATTTCTATATTTGAGACATTATTTTTGTAGTTCGTGTGTGTTTTGTGTTTTTATTTTTTAAATTAACGAAAAGTTCCTGAAATACGAATGTGTCGTGTGCGGAATGCGATGAAAAAATAAAAATCGATGCGCTGCATACCTTCTGCGAATTATTCCCAAAATATCGTATAGAAACGGACGTATGAAAAAAAGTACCCTTATCTCTCTGATTGCCGGAGGTTTACTTTCCGGCTTATGGCTCGGAGGATGCTCCGACGAGTGCACCTGTTCCGCTGACCGCACGTTCGAAATCGCCCCGACGGACATGAAGTTCCGGGCCGACGGACAGACGCGTTTCGTCTCCGTCGAGACCGACGGGGAGTGGAGTTACGGCATTATCGAGCCGGACGGCAGCCGGGGCGTTTGCCGGTGCGAGAAAACGGACTGCGGATTGAACGTGACGATGCCGGCGGCCACAGGAGCCGAAGAGCGGTATGCGCGTGTCGTGGTGAAAGCCCGGCAGCAGATGCGCTCGGTGACGGTGAAGCAGGAAGGCGTGACGCTGGAGGTGGAGGCCGACCGGTTGGAGTTCGGTCCGGAAGGAGGCTCGCACGAGCTCGCCGTGACGTGCAACCTGACGCGCTGGGACTTTCTCGTCGACGAACCCGAAGGAGAGGAGGGCCGTTGTACGGTCGAGCGCCGGAACGACAAGCTCGTCGTGACCGTAGCGCCCGCTTCCGGCGCTTCGGACTACGAGGCCCGGATCGTGGTGCGGGCGGGGAGCCTGTCGCGGAAGACTCTCGTCCGGCAGGCCGCCCGCCCGTAGTTTTTCTCTTTGCCGGAGCGGCAAAGGCCGTTTTTCCGGCCCGTCCCTGCGGAGCCGGTTCGGGCGTCTTCCGCGTGCCGGGAGGACGGTTCGCGTCGGGGCGCCGATGTTGTTAATCTGCCGAAAAATCACTATGTTTGCAAATTCATTGCAAACGATAGCAGATTACAGTTATGGGCGACTCTAAATTCAAGGAGTACAAGGGGCTTGACCTTTCTCGTATCAATAAGGAAATTCTCGGACAATGGGATGCGGCGGACGCTTTTCATCAAAGCGTTTCCACCCGCGAGGGCCATCCCGCTTTCGTTTTCTACGAAGGTCCGCCGTCGGCGAACGGGATGCCCGGCATCCATCACGTGATGGCCCGAACGATCAAGGACATCGTCTGCCGTTACAAGACGCAACAGGGTTTTTCGGTGCATCGCAAGGCCGGATGGGACACGCACGGCCTGCCGGTCGAACTGGGCGTCGAGAAAAAGCTCGGCATCACCAAGGAGGACATCGGGAGCAAGATTTCGATCGAGGAATACAACGCCACCTGCCGCAAGGAGGTGATGACCTATACCGACGTGTGGGAGAAGCTGACCCGCGAGATGGGATACTGGATCGACACCGACGATCCGTACATCACCTACGACAACAAATACATCGAGACGCTGTGGTATCTGCTCTCGGAGCTCTACAAGAAGGGACTGCTCTACAAGGGCTATACGATCCAGCCCTATTCGCCCGCCGCGGGCACGGGACTCAGCAACCACGAGCTCAACCAGCCGGGATGCTATCGCGACGTGAAGGACACGACCTGCACGGCGCTCTTCCGGATCGTCCGCAACGCCGAGAGCGAATTCCTGTTCGACGGGGTGCGGGGCGATCTGTACTTCATGGCGTGGACGACGACGCCGTGGACGCTGCCTTCGAATACGGCGCTGGCCGTAGGACCCTCCATCCGTTACGTGCGCGTCGAGTCGTTCAATCCCTATACCGGCGATCCGATCACCGTCGTGCTGGCCGCAGACCTTTTCCCGAACTATTTCCCGAAAAAGAACGCCGAACTGGCCATGGACGCCTATTCGGGCGACGGCAAGAACATCCCGTTCCGCGTGACGGGCGAGTACGAAGGCCGGGGTCTCGCGGGGATAGCCTACGAACCGCTGATTCCGTGGATCCGTCCCGAAGGAAAGGCCTTCCGGGTGATCGTCGGCGACTACGTGACGACCGAGGACGGTACGGGCATCGTGCACATCGCCCCGACGTTCGGTGCCGACGACGACCGCGTCGCTCGGCAGAGCGGCATCGCTCCGCTCGTGGTGGTGGATCGTGCCGGCAAGCGGATGCCGATGGTCGACCGCACGGGCAAATTCTTCCGGCTCGAAGACATGGACCCCGCCTTCGTCGCCGAGTACGTCGATCGGGAGGTTTACGGGGAGTTTGCGGGGCGTTTCGTGAAGAACGCCTACGATCCCGCGCTGAGCGAAAACGATCCGACGCTGGACGTCGACCTGTGCATGAAGCTCAAGTTCGAGGGCAAGGCGTTCCGCATAGAGAAACATACGCACAACTATCCGCACTGCTGGCGGACCGACAAGCCCGTGCTCTACTATCCGCTCGACTCGTGGTTCATCCGGACGACGGCCGTCAAGGACCGTCTCATCGCGCTGAACGAAACGATCGACTGGAAACCCGCCAGCACGGGTTCGGGCCGTTTCGGCAAGTGGCTCGAAAATCTGGTGGACTGGAACCTGTCCCGCTCGCGCTACTGGGGAACGCCGCTGCCCATCTGGGCCACGGAGGACCACGGCGAAATGAAGTGCATCGGTTCGGTGGCCGAACTTAAGGCCGAGATCGACAAGTCGGTCGAGGCCGGGTTCATGACCGAAAATCCGTTCCGCGACTTCGTCGAGGGCGACTTCAGCAAGGAAAACTACGCCCGGTTCGACCTGCACCGTCCTTATGTGGACCAGATCGTGCTCGTATCGGACAAGGGCGAGCGGATGGTGCGCGAAAGCGACCTGATCGACGTATGGTTCGATTCGGGCGCGATGCCTTATGCGCAGTCGCACTATCCGTTCGAGATCGGGCGCGAGGAGTTCCTGAAGGTCTATCCGGCCGATTTCATCGCCGAGGGCGTCGACCAGACGCGCGGCTGGTTCTTCACGCTGCATGCGCTGGCTACGATGCTGTTCGACAGCGTGGCTTTCCGCCATATCGTCTCCAACGGGCTGGTGCTCGACAAGAACGGCAACAAGATGAGCAAGCGGCTGGGCAACGCCGTCGATCCGTTCGAGGTGCTCGAAACCTACGGGGCCGACGCCGTGCGCTGGTACATGATTTCCAACTCGCAACCGTGGGACAACCTGAAGTTCGACGTCGAGGGCGTGGACGAAGTGCGGCGCAAGTTCTTCGGCACGCTTTACAATACCTACAGCTTTTTCGCGTTGTATGCCAACGTGGACGGTTTCACCGGACGGGAGGAAGAGGTGCCGGTGGCCGAACGTCCCGAAATCGACCGCTGGATCGTTTCGCTGCTCCATACGCTGGTGGCCGACGTGACGGCTCTGCTGGACGATTACGATCCGACGCCGGCGGCCCGCGCCATACAGGACTTCGTGAACGAAAACCTGTCGAACTGGTACGTGCGCCTGAACCGCAAACGTTTCTGGGGCGGCGGCATGACGCGCGACAAGCTCGCGGCCTACCAGACGCTCTACACCTGTCTGGAAACGGTCGTCCGGCTCGCTGCGCCGTTCGCGCCGTTCATTACCGATAGGATCTTCTCGGACCTCAATGCCGTGAGCGGTCGGCATGTCGAGGCGTCCGTCCACCTGAGCCGCTTCCCGGCGAGCGATCCCGGATCGATCGACGCCGATCTGGAAGAGCGGATGGCGCTCGCCCAGAAGGTGTCGTCGATGGTGCTCGCGCTGCGCCGGAAGGTCAATATCAAGGTGCGGCAGCCGTTGTCGCGCATCGTCGTGCCGGTGCTCGATCCGTCGATCAAGGAACGGCTCGAAGCGGTGAAGGATTTGATTCTGGGCGAGGTGAACATCAAGACGATGGAATTCATCGAAGATACGACCGGCGTGATAACCAAGCGTATCAAACCCAATTTCAAGACCCTCGGACCCCGCTACGGCAAACAGATGAAACGGATTTCGGCCCTCGTGGCCGCCTTCACGCAGACCGACATCGCCGAACTGGAGCGCACCGACGCGTGGACGGCCGACATCGACGGCGTGCGGGTCGAGGCTACGGCCGCCGACTTCGACATCGTGTCGGAAGATATGCCCGGATGGCTCGTCGCCTCGGAAGGAAAACTGACCGTGGCGATGGATATTACTGTGACAGAGGAGCTCCGCAGAGAGGGTATGGCACGGGAATTGGTAAACCGCATTCAGAATATCCGCAAGGAGAGCGGTTTCGACGTGACCGACCGGATTCGCGTGACGATCCTGCGCGACGGGGCGCTGGACGGGGCGGTCGAATCGTTCGGCGATTATATCGCCGCGCAGACGCTCGCCGTGTCGGTGACGCTGACCGAAAATCTGCCGCAGGATGCCCGCCGCATCGAAATGGACGAACTGAACGTTTCGCTGGTCGTGGAGAAAGTCTGATCGGCCGCACACGGGGGGCGAAATCGTAGCGGACGGTTGGCGGATTGGAAATAAAGTATTATATTTATTGAACCGTTAAACATTTGAGCCATGTCTGAAATAGAAAAAACACGGTATTCTGACGAAGAACTCAAGGAGTTCAAGCAGATCATACTGGAAAAATTGGAGAAGGCAAAGGCTGATTACGATTTGCTCCGGTCCACGATCACCCATACGGCGAGCAACGACATCGAGGATACGTCCCCGACGTTCAAGGTGCTCGAAGAGGGGGCCGCTACGCTTTCCAAAGAGGAGTCGGGACGACTCGCCCAGCGACAGTTGAAATTCATCCAGCACCTCGAAGCGGCGCTGGTCCGCGTGGAAAACAAAACCTACGGAATCTGCCGCGAAACCGGGAAGCTGATTCCGAAGGAACGGCTGCGGATCGTTCCGCACGCTACGTTGTGCATCGAGGCCAAGGATGTTCACAAATAAACGAAATGGCCGCTCCGGCTTCGGCGACGGGAAAAAGAGGGTGGAGAGACCCTCTTTTTTATGCGGAGCGGCGACCGAATAACAAGGACGCGAATATGGCGGTGAAAGTGACGATTTACACGGACGGGTCGTCGAGAGGCAATCCCGGACCGGGCGGATATGGGGCCGTGCTGCTCAGCGGACCGTACCGCAAGGAACTCAGTGCGGGATATGCCGTGACGACGAATAACCGGATGGAGCTGCTGGCCGTGATCGCGGGCCTCGAAGCGCTGAAGAACGACGGTTGCGAAGTGACCGTCTACAGCGATTCGCGCTACGTGGTCGACGCCGTCGAGAAGGGATGGGTGTTCGGTTGGGAGCGCAAGGGGTTCCGGGACAAGAAGAACCCGGACCTCTGGCAACGTTTCCTGCGGGTGTACCGCCGCCACAGCGTTCGTTTCGTGTGGGTCAAGGGACATGCCGAAATTCCCGAAAACGAGCGCTGCGACCGTCTGGCCGTCGCGGCGGCCTCTCGCCCCGGTCTTCCCTGCGATGCCGGTTTCCGTGCGGAGTAGGGCGGGGCGTGTGACGCTTCGGACGACGGGGCAAGAGGGTGTTCCGAAATTCCCGTTCGAATCCGGAGCGTTCGTTCTCGTGACTTGACGGGCCGGTAGATTCTGGACCCGTGCAGCGGATTGTGCCGGTTCTCGGTCGTTCGGAACCCTGCGGTTCGCCGCTTGCCGCTCGAAAATTCCGCACGGACCTTCCCCATCGTTATGCTGCATCGTTCCGCCGTAATGCGGTCGCGTATCGCCGCCGCCCTCCGGATCGGGAATGCTTCTGTCGCATGGAGGGTGCTCTCTGCTCTGTACGATCTTCCGGAAAAGGCGTGAGCCTTTGCGGCTCGGTCATCGGGCGTTTCGGATCGGGAAATAATTTTTCTCGCCGTGCGGCAATCCCGTACCCGGCTTCGTGCGTGCGTCCCGGCAACACGACGAGAGCTCGATGCCTGCCTGTGCAGGGAGAGCGGAGGGAACCGGCGGATCGATGTCGGTTCCGGTCGTCGACCGACAAACGGTTTTTCGTGAGAGGGACCGTCGGATCGAAGGATCGCGATGGCATGAAGATGCTGCTGCGAAAAGAAAAGGGCGGCACGAATGCCGTTCGTCGACCGTTCGCGGCGGCGGTCGGCGGAAAGCGGTCGGTTTCGTGGGGGAAGCCCGACCGTTCTGGTCGGCCTGACTTTTCGGATAGGACACGACTTCGTGATTGCTTCTGCTCATCGCTCCGAATCTTTAAACCGAATGCGTCGTTCGGAATGGTTTGTTGTCGAGAAACGACGCTCAAGAGAATAGAACGTCGAATCCTTGAAAACGAAGTTCGAAAAAAGCGTGGCAATGATTCGGTAAGGATTCCCTGCCGAACGGTGTCTTTTCATGCGTATGACCGTTGTCCTGTCTCCGTAGCGAGGTTTACAGGGCGCTGTTTCTGTACGGTTTGTGTTTTGTCGCATTAAGGCGTCCCTTTTTGCAGAAGAAGGTCGCTGTCGGAAAGTCGTCCGGATTTTTTTACTGCGTTTTTCTGCGGCGGCGCGAAGCCGTTTCGTTCGCGTGCCGTCGGAAATGCTCCGTTTAGCGGCTCGGCTGCCGGATTTTCCGCTCCGTCGTCGCAACGGGGCAAAAGACCGTCGTGCGGAATCCGACCTGCGATCCGGTCGCGGGAAAAAATGAAAAAGCGAAAAAAGCGACGAAACGTGCGGAAAACCTTCGTATAATTTTGGTAGAACGAAAAATCTGCCTATATTTGCACCACCAAAAACGGAGATTCAGTAGCTCAGCTGGTAGAGCACAACACTTTTAATGTTGGGGTCCTGGGTTCGAGCCCCAGCTGGATCACGAAAAACAGGTTGATAATCATTGGGTTATCGACCTGTTTTCGTTTTTGCTTCTCGTCGATGCCGGCCTTTGCTATGGAAAAGATAGATTACAGCGACATCAACAAGTTTTTCGTTTCCGTTGGGATTATATTGATCGGTCTGGCGGCGATGATTCCTTATTTTTATCTGAAGGAAGATTTCGGACTGTATATCGAAGCCGAAACGTTCGATGGTTTGCGGGAGCCTGTGAAGGAGATCGTCGTTTCCAAGGAACATGCGGTGATCGTTTTCCAGCGGATCGTTTTGTGGGTTTCGGCCTCTTTTTTCGTTTTGGGAACGGTCGCTCTCGCCGTCGGTTTGGTTTATTGGAGAAAGAGGCAGGACAAAATCTATGAACGGTTCGATAAGGAGTTGCATAAGCTCGATCTGGAAATCGTTGCGCTGACACCGGAGGAGAAGAAGGAGAAGGCGGAGCGGGAGGTGCGGGAAATCGTCGAGGCGGAACAGAAAAGACCGAAACGGGGCGCAGAACCTGCTGCGGAAAGAGCCGTTTACATCGAGCGTTATATGGAAGTGGAACGCTCTCTTACGGATGTATTTGCCCGATCGGCCGGCCGGAATTACGATGTGTTGCCGCAACGGAAACTCGGTAACCGGTTTCGTCTCGATCTATTGTTGAGGGCACGGCATGAGGGGGTTGCAGACAGGATCGTCGAGATCAAATATTTCAGGGAACATTTGTTTTTGAAGATAATAAGAGATGTGGTCTGGCGGCTGAATGTCGTGATGACCTATTATAACGAGCAGGCGGGACGCAAGGCCGTGCCTGTGTTGCTCGTCGTTTACGATGGATCGTCTGTAAAAGTCGAACATATCCGGCAGTTTAGAGATCGTCTCTATGCCGAGGCCGAAGGACTGCCCGATATGGTGGGTCTTAGTGTAGCTTTTATCGAACGTTCGGAAGTGGAGCGGTTCGATGCAGGAGGGGTGTTGTAGGGGTGACTGTCTGTGCTGATGAGCGTGTGTAGTGAAACATTGGAGGTACGCCGGAAACCGGTGCGATGCCGGCGGTCGGATGTCGCGGAGGTGGGGAAAGCGGTCGGTGCGGGGCGATGCGGATGGTCCTGACAGTCCTGTGTGTAAAAATGGAAGATTGGCGGGACCGGTTTGACGAATCGCTGCGGCGGGAACATTTCCCGTCGCAGCGATTTTCGTTTCGGGAGGGTCGTCGGGCCCTTTCCTGCGTATGTCGTTTCTCCGTCGAGAGTCGGCGGGGCAGGAGGGTACGGGGGACTGTTTATCGTTGCAGGCCTTCGGCCGTTTCGACCAGACGGATGAATTCGCGGCGGTAGCCTTGCGGATCGTCGCCGAGGCCGAGGCGGGCCGTCGCGATCACGTCGCCGTAGGTGGCCGTGCCCTTGAAGTCGGAGTCGCGCAGCAGTTGGCCGAACATGGCTACGGCCGAGGCGAAACGGAAATCGGACGAGACGTCGTCGCCTCCGCGGTCGGTGAATGCCCGTTCGATTTTGCGGCTGACCTCGCCGTCGGGAGCCTTGTAGCGGATTTTGACCGTCAGCGTTTCGGTTGCGGCGGGGCCTACGGGACCTGCCGGCAGCGGAGCCGGACGGTATTTGAGCGGATCGACGCTGCCCGGAACGGGGCCCTGCACGTCTGCGGGAACGATCTCGTAGAGGGCCGTGACGCAGTGTCCGGCGCCGATCTCTCCGGCGTCGCGGGTGTCGTCGTTGAAATCCTCGTCGCGCAGCAGGCGGCTTTCGTAGCCGATGAGCCGGTAGCTGCGTACCTCGGCCGGGTTGAATTCGATCTGGAGTTTTACGTCTTTGGCGACGGTGTGCATCGTCGAGCCGAATTCGCCGACCAGCACCCGGTTGGCTTCCTGAAGGTTGTCGATGTAGGCGTGGTTGCCGTTGCCTTTTTCGGCGAGCGTCTGCATCGTGAGGTCCTTGTAGTTGCCCATGCCGTAGCCCAGTACGGTCAGAAAGACGCCGCTCTGGCGCTCTCGCACGATCAGCCGTTCCAGCTCCTGCGGGTCGGACGGACCCACGTTGAAATCGCCGTCGGAGCAGAGGACGATCCGGTTGTTGCCGCCGGCAATGAAGTTTTCGCGGGCGATGGCGTAGGCGGTCCGCAGCCCGGCGCCGCCGGCCGTGGCGCCGGAGGCTTCGAGGCCGTCGAGGGCTTCCCGGATCGTTTGCTTGCGGTCGCCCGGCGTGGAGGGGAGCACGGTGCGTGCCGTGTTGCTGTATGTGACGATGGCCACGCGGTCTTCGGCCCGGAGGTTGTCGACCAGCAGTTTCATCGACGAGACGACGAGTCCCAGCCGTCCGGGACCGGCCATCGAGCCCGAAACGTCGAGCAGGAAGACGAGGTTCGAAGCCGGCAGTTCCTTCGTGTCGATTTCTTTGGCTTTGAGTCCGATGCGCACGAGCCTGTGCGCTCTGTTCCACGGGCAGGTCCCGGCTTCGACGTTCAGCGACACGGGTTCGCCGTTTTTCGGGGCGTCGTAGCGGTACTGGAAATAGTTGACTAACTCTTCGGTGCGGACGGCGTCGGCGGGCGGCAGCGTGCCGGTGTTGATCATGCGTCGGAGGTTGCTGTACGAAGCGCCGTCCACGTCGATGGAGAATGTCGAGAGCGGATGGGTTTCGGTGGCGAGAAACCGGTTCTCGACGATCGTGCCGTAGGTTTCCGCATCGCTTCGGCCGGAGACGATGCCCTCCGGACAGGGAAGGCAGCCGACCGGGCCCGCACAGTCGGCCGCGGCGCGGAAGACTTCCGTTTTACGGGCCAGTTTCATGTTCCCTGCGGCGGGTTCGGCGCAGAGCAGCTCTTCTTCGGCCGTTTCTTCCGCCTTGCATTCGATCTGCGGTTCCAGCTTGACATTCAGCACGGACGAGACGACTTCGAGGCGTCGGGTCGCATAGCCGGCGCGGCTGAAGGTGAGTGTCGTGCCGGCGGGGATGCCGCTCAGCGAGTAGAAGCCTTTGCGGTCGGTGACGGTGCCGAACGACGGGGTGCGGACCGACACGTTTTGCAGCGGTCGGCCGTCGGGGTCGGTGACGGTGCCGGAAACGTTCGTCGGACGGGCGTCGCATCGGGCGGAGAGGGGCAGCAGCACGGAGAGCAGCGCCGTGAGCATGCAGCAGAAAAGTGTTTTCATCGTCGTAGGTTTTTTGTGTTCGGTTTTGCTGCATAGAGGGGGCGGGGAGGCGAAATTCCATAAGGCGGATGAAAATTTTTTCGGGAGGCGATAAATTCCGCTACCTTTATCGTCAAATCGAACGACGTTGCGGCTTTTTGGGGGACATAGCGCCGGCAGGGCGGAGAGCGCTTCCGATGCGGAGCTGCTCGGTCGCATCCGGGCCGGGGAGCGGGATTGTTTCGGCGTGCTGTACGGGCGTTACATCCCGCTGCTCTACGGCGTCAGCCTGAAGTATCTGCGCGATGTCGACCGGGCCGAAGACGCCGTGATGGCGCTGTTCGAACGGTTGCAGCCCCGCATGGAACGCTACGCGATCGGGGAGTTCCGCACGTGGATATACAGTGCGGCGAAGAATCTCTGTTTAGAGGAGTTGCGTCGTGCCGGGCAGGAAGTGCCGCTCGACGATTCGCAGCGGTTTATGGAATCGCTCCCGGTCGTGCATCTATTGGAGGAGGGCGAGGCTTCGCCCCGGATCGAGGCGTTGAGGCGGTGCATGGAGCGTTTGCCGGAGGTGCAGCGGGTCGCCTTGGAGCGTTTTTTCCGCGACGAGCTTTCGTATGCCGACATCGCCGAGGCGACGGGATGGAACCTCAAGAGCGTGAAGAGTTATATCCAGAACGGAAAGCGGAACCTGAAAATCTGCATCGAAAAAAGAACGGAGCGATGAGACTGACCGATTACATAGCCGGCCGCCGCCGGGGGCGGGAGGCCCGCCGCATCGAGCGGGAGGCGATGGAGGATGCGTTTCTGCGGGACGCCCTCGACGGGTACGATGCCGTGGAGGACGACCATGCCGTCCGCATCGGGCGCATGCGGCGCCGGGTGGCGGGCGCCCCGTGGCGGTTGCGGAGCGGGTTGTACCGGGCCGCTGCGGCTGCGTTCCTGCTGTGCGCGGCGTTGGGCGGGTATTGGCTCGTGCGTCGGAGCGGCGAGGCGTGGACCGAAAAGCGGTTTGCGGTGAACGAACCTGTGCCGGCGACGGTGCTTTCGTCGGGCGATTCGCTGCGTTTGGCGATGGGTCCAGAACACGAGCCGGAGACGGACGGGAACAGGAAGAAAGCGGGAACGGCCGCTGAAAAAAGCGGGCGAGTAGCCTCCGGGCACTCTGCGGAGCGGCGAGAGACCGAAGCGGCGGCCGATTCGTTCGAGGAAATCGTGGCGGAGTCGCCGGTTGCCGCCGATGTCGCGGAGCGGGTGGAAAGCAAAGGAGAACCCGTCCTTGGTGAGGAAGTTGACAAGGAAGCGGCCGCGGCCGAGCCTGTCTCGGCGGAAGCCGCCGAACGAGAGGAGATGCGGGAGGAGCATGTCGAGAGCAGACGGTACGCTGCTTCGGGTGCCGTCGCGGCGAATGCGAAAAAGATGGCGTCCGTGCGCGGTGCGTCGGTGGGGAAAGACGATCCGGCGGGAGAGGCGGACCGTGCGGAGGATGCTGCCGTCCGGGAAGCGGAAACGGCCGGGTCGACCGGACGGGTGTCGTCGTCCGTCGGACGACGGAACGATACGGTCCGGGCGGCGGGCGTTTCCGGGACGAACAGCAGTCGGAAAACGGTTTCGGGACGACAAGCTGCGTCCGTCGTGGGTGCCGCCCCCGTGCGGAAAGCGGAGGCGGACGGAGTGGCGGCGGAGATTCTGTCGTCCGGCGACGGGGTGCCTCGTCCGCGCGGCGGAGAGGCGGATTTCGTGCGTTACGTGGCGGCGAACCGGCGGTATGGGGCCGATGCGGAGTCGCCCCGAGGACAGGTCGTGCTGCGTTTCGAAGTGGGTGCCGACGGACGGCCCCGGCAGATCGAGGTCGTCCGCGGGCTGAATCCTGCGGCCGATGCCGAAGCCGTCCGCCTGTTGCGCGAAGGGCCGCTGTGGACGGCCGGGGATTCGCCGGTCGAGCTCGCCGTGCGGTTCTGAGTGCGCGAGAGCGAAAACAGACGGGGATTCGGGGGCACGGATGCCGTGCGAAAAGACCGGTGCGGCGGTCGTCGTCATGAACCGGATGCTTCGGCGGGATGTCCGTGTGCGGATTCGGCGGTCGGTGCGATGTCGTCCGGACCTATCGGGGTGCGTTTCTTCTGGACGGGAGAGGCGGATCGTGCCTGTTCCGGGTGTTTCCGGTTCGGAAGAGAACGGACGACAGGCAGGCGAGGCCGGAGATTGTCGGAAAAGTTGTCGTTTCGGCGGGACGGGCGCATCGGAGGCCCGGTTCCGGTACGGATGTATCGCCGAGGAATTTCCTTCGAAATATAAAAATAGGGAGAAAGCGGGACTGTGCGCCGCTTTTCCGGGAGGAGGACGAAAACGAATCCCGACCCGGAGCGGTTGCGGGCAATCCGTGCGAACGAAAAGGAGCGGGGGAGGAACGGGGAAAGTCGAATGGGGGCCGGGTGCGGACCGGGCCGTAAGGAAACGGACGACAGACGGGCGAGAGCCGGTCGTCGGGAAAGTCGCCGCTTCGGCGGGACGGGATGGTGTGGAGCGGGTGCAGGGAACCGGAGAGGAGGGATCGGAGGCGGAGACTTTTCGGAAACGGATTATTTTTCTTATATTTACCGATGCTCCCTGTCGTGCGCGTGTTTCGTCGGGGGCGCTAACCTAAACTTCTTTATCTATGTTCAAACGTTTATTCCCTCTCGTCCTTTTCGCGTCGCTGTTGCTGGCCGGTTGCAAGGACGACAACGACGCCGCCGTCGCGGAGCCGACGCCGCCCGAACCGGAAGTTCCCGTAGCGGAACCCGTGCTGACCCGCTTCGTTTTCGAAGCCTCGAAAAATGCCAAGCAACTGATCGACAATGTGGAATGTACGATTTCGGGGAACGAAATCACCGGATTCGTCACCTACATGACCGACCTGAGCGGACTGGTCCCGACCTTCGAGGGCGAGTTCTACGACATAAAGGTGGGGGCGACCCTCCAGCAGTCCGGCGTGACACCCCACGATTTCACCCGCGAGGTGGTCTACCGCGTAACCAACTCCAAAGGGAAATGGAAGGACTACAAAGTCAAGGTGTACAGCTTCACGGGTCTGCCCGTCGTGACGATCGAAACGGAGGGCCGGGCCGAAATCACCTCGAAAGAGGATTACGTGCGGGGCACGATGACGATCAGCAAGACGGCCGACTACGACGAAGGTTTCGAGGGGCCCATACGGGTCCGGGGACGGGGTAACGCCACGTTCCTGAGCTATCCCAAAAAGCCCTACAAGGTCAAGCTCGATTCGAAGGCCGAGATTCTGGGTATGCACGCCGACAAGGATTGGGTGCTACTGGCCAATTACACCGACAAGACGCTGCTGCGCGTGGCCATCGCTTTCAAGGTGAGCGAGATGCTGGAAATGCCGTGGACGCCCAAGATGCACTTCGTCGAACTGTTTCTCAACGGACGCTATCAGGGCAGTTACCAGCTCGGCGAACATGTGAAGGTGGCCGGTCACCGGCTGGACGTGGACGACGACGGGTACATGATCGAACGGGACAATTACTACAACCTCGAACCGGTCTATTTCACGACCGAGGTGACCGGGCAGCATTTCACGTTCAAGCATCCGGACACGGACGACCTGACGCCCGAACGGCTGGCGTTTATCCACGAGTACATGAACGGTTTCGAAAGGGCGCTCTATTCCGAAGATTTCAGGGACCCCGTCAAGGGGTATCGCCGGTACATCGACCCCGAAACGTTCGCCAAATGGTACCTCATCAACGAGGTGCTCTGCAACAAGGACACCAATCCGTACTTCTTCCTCAAGAACACGCAGAGCGGCACGCGGATGGGCATGTCGCCCGTGTGGGATTTCGAATGGTCGCTGGGCATCGGCTGGCACTACACGGCTCCCGCTCGTCACGACGAGCTCGTGCAGCGGGCCATGTATTTCGACCGGTTGATTCAGGACCCCTATTTCGCCGATCTGTTGCGCAAGCACTGGAACACGTTGAAAGGCAGATTGCCCGAACTCTACGACTACATCAACGAAACGGCGCAGAGGATTTCGCTGTCGCAGAAGGAAAATTTCAAGAAGTGGAACATCATCAACACGCCGGTAGCCGTCGAAGTCATCACGCTGGGCACGTGGGAGAACGAGGTGCAGTACGCCAAAGACTTCCTGACCCGCCGGACCGAATGGTTCGACGAGGCGATCCGGACGTGGTAGTTCCGCAGCCTTTTCCGCAAGCCTTTTTCCCGAAGGTCGTCCGCCGTGGGCCGGACGGCCTTCGGTGCGTTCGGGCTTTCCGGTGCGCGGTGCGGCGGCCTTCGGTGCGGTAGGCGTCGTTTCGCGGCGGCGGGAGGTCTTCGGTCCGCCGGCTTTTTGTCCCGTTCGTCGGTTCGGTTGGTTGCGAAGGGAGGGTTCTGGTTTGTAAGGCGTTTTTTTAGGCAGAAACCAGAAAACTATTTTTGTTTTTTGGGTTTTCTTCGCTACATTTGCCATCGTGTTTCGTTCGCTTCGGCGAACGGGAAAGCGCTTCGTCGCGATTTTTTTCGAAGCGGACAATATTTTGAAAGCGACTGCGTTGCAAAGGATAGGGCGCTGAAAATAATCTTTTTCCGACGCATTTCGCCGGTGGACGGTTCGCGAAATTTTCGTACTTTCGCACTGTTTTGCCCGGCAATCGGCAGGGCGGAAAATGCGCCGGACGGGGGCGGCAGACGAAGAAAACAAACGATACAGACAAACAGATAAAGAAAATGAAAATGCGAAAATCAATGTTCGTTAAGCCTCAGCGCTATGCGTTGATCGTGCTGGGCGCGACCCTTTGTGCCTGCGGGCAGAACCAGCAGCATCCGGGAATGATGCGCGGCGGCGTGCCGGAATACGCCGTGGTGAGCGTGGAGCCCTCCACGGTCGAGTTGAGCAATGTCTATCCGGCCCAGATCCGCGGTCGTCAGGACGTGGAGATCCGTCCCAACGTGAGCGGGTTCATCACCAA
>CAJTYA010000009.1 GCA_910583985.1 uncultured Alistipes sp. | reverse complement strand
ACGCAAGATTTTCATTCTTGAAAGAGGAGTTCGATTCTCCTATGGGCTACTAAAGACGAAAGATTTTAAATTTACGATAATGGCAAACCATAAGTCATCGAAAAAGAGAATACGCCAGACCGCTGTCAAAAATACGCGCAACAAATATTACCACAAAACGGCGCGTAACGCAATGAAAGCGCTGCGTAACACGACGGATAAAGAAGCCGCTCTGGTTCTGCTTCCGAAAGTGACCGCTATGCTCGATAAACTTGCCAAAGTGAACATCATCCACAAGAACAAAGCCGGTAACCTGAAAAGCAGCATTCAGCTTCACGTGAACTCGTTGTAGGGTCTATCCGCAAAAGACATAAGGCCGTTCGCTTTGCGAACGGCTTTTTTTGTATTTTGTCCTTTCGTGTTTTCCCGGCCGGGTCTTCGTTTTGCGGTGACGTGCCGGTGTCGAAAGTGCGACGGATTCTCGCGAAAGCGGTTTGCCGCCGGTCGGTTCGCCTGCCGGCGGGGATGCGTTCGGGGCATATCGTTCAGGTGCGGCGTTTCGGGGGGGGCTCGTTCGGATCGGTTCTTTTCGTTGTCGGGACCGGTCGAACGGAGTCGGTCCTCCCTTTCCCGCCGGAAACGAAGGGGGACGTTCGACCGCTCCGGAAGGAGGTTCTTTTCTTCGGGGCGTTGCTCGAAGACAGTGCCCGCAGCCGGCGGAACGGGGCGGCGGGGGAAGAAGGGCGAGCGGCCGGCGTTTTCCCGCCGGCAGACGAACGTTTCCCGACGAAACCGGGTTGCGGACGGGGGCGAAGCTCGGAGGAATGAGGAAACGTAAGGGCGACGGATCCGGGGAACGGACGTTTTGTCGTCGGATCAGAATTTCTCGACGGAAGACGATAGGGACTCGGAAGAGCATGAGCGACGGACGTGGTAGCGGCCGATGCGGGGCTTGCTGTACGGTTCCGGCGCATTCGGGGAATCCGGTTCGCGGAGACGGGGCGCGCGCAAACGGAATTCGGGAAGGACGGGTGTCCCTTGTTTTATGGAAAGGGAGTGCGGACGTCCATTGTCCGGTGGGAACGGCCGGATGTCCGTGCCCGGTTTCGAACGGCGCTGTCCGGATGGGGCGTTCTCGAAAGCCGCGGGAATCGGCGAGGTGTTTTGCCGTTCGTGCGCGGTAGCGCGGGGTGTCGGATGTCGTTTCCGGACATCGGATGTCGTCCGGAGGTCCGTCGCGCGGGATGTTTCGGGTCGGGCTCTTTTCGGCGACGGGGGAGGGTGTGCGGATTTGTGGCGGATGCTGTTGGTTATCCGTGTCGAATTTTGCAAATTTGCAATCGATCCATACGAAAAACCGTGTATAAGAATCTTTCCGAATATATCCGTGCGCTCGAACGGGCCGGCGAACTGGTGCGTGTCGCGGCCGAAGTCGATCCCGAACTCGAAATCGCCGAACTGACCGACCGGGAGTCGAAGCGGCCGGGCGGCGGCCGGGCGCTGTTGTTCGAACATACGGGTACGCCGTTTCCCGTGCTGACCAACATGATGGGGTCCGACCGTCGCATCGCGCTCGCGTTAGGCGTGGATCGGCTCGACGAACTGACGGAGCGCATCGACGGACTGTTTGCCGAACTGACTGCGCCGAAGCCTTCGCTGGCCGACAAACTGCGGATGCTGCCGCTGCTGGAGAAGATGTCGCGCTGGCTGCCCCGCAACCGAAGCGGCCGGGGCGAATGCCAGCAGGTCGTGCTGGAGGGGGAGCGGGCCCGGCTGTCTTTGCTGCCCGTGCTGCGTTGCTGGCCCTATGACGGCGGACGCTTCGTCACGTTGCCGCTGGTCCATACCGAAGACCCCTGCACGGGCATCCGCAACGTGGGCATGTACCGCATGCAGGTATTTTCGGACCGCACGACCGGCATGCACTGGCATATGCACAAGACCGGTGCCCGCCACTACGAAGCCTATCGTGCAGCGGGACGCCGGATGCCTGTGGCCGTCTGTTTGGGCGGCGATCCGGCCTATACCTATGCCGCCACCGCGCCGATACCCGACAACATGGACGAATACCTGCTGGCCGGATTTCTGCGTCGGCGTCCCGTGGAGTTGGTCCGGTGCGTGAGCTGCGGGCTGCGGGTGCCCGCCGACTGCGATTTCGTCATCGAGGGGTACGTCGATCCTGCGGAGGAGAAGGTCGTCGAAGGGCCTTTCGGCGACCATACCGGGTTCTATTCGCTCGAAGACCGTTATCCGGTGTTCCATGTCACGGCGATCACCCATCGCCGGGGGGCGGTATATCCGGCGACGATTGTGGGCGTGCCGCCGCAGGAGGACGCCTATATCGCCAAAGCGACCGAGAAGATTTTTCTGGCGCCGATCCGTCGCGCGATGCTGCCCGAAGTCGGCGACCTGCACATGCCTTGGCAGGGCGTGGCGCACAACATAGCGCTCGTGAACATCCGCGCGAGCTATCCCGGTCAGGGACTGCGGGCGGCTTCGTCGCTCTGGGGCGCCGGGCAGATGATGTTCAACAAGTTCATGGTCGTGACGGCTTTCGCCGACGGGGTCCGGGATGCGGAGCGTCTGGGGCGTTCGCTTCGCCGGATGCGCGTTCCGGACGACATCCTGCTGTCCCGCGGACCGCTCGATGTGCTCGACCATGCCGCTCCGCAGATGGGTTTGGGCGGGAAGCTGGCCGTCGATCTGACGACGGTCGTGCCGGACGGACCCGTCGATCCCGTTGCGTTGCCTGCCGTCTGGACCTGCTGCGAAGGCGTCGAAGCGGTCGATGCTGCGCCGGCCGAGACGTGGGGCGGGCTGTGGCTGTTCGCCGGACGGGACGGCATGGACGTCGGGGCGTTCCTGCGGCGGAACGGTGCGGTGGGCCTCCGGTGGGTCGTCGTGCTGGACCGGGAGGCGGAAGGCTTGTCGTGCGACGACAGGCTGTGGCTTGCCTCGTCGAACTGCGATCCGTCGCGCGACGTGACGATAGCAGGCGACGTCGTCGTGCTGGACGCGAGGACCAAGGCCGGCGGCGTGAACGGATTCGACCGTCGTTGGCCCAATGTCGTGGCTTCGTCGGCCGAGACGATCGCGCGGGTGGATGCCCGGTGGAACGAATACGGTCTGGGCGGGTTCGTCGAATCTCCCTCGGTGAAATACGGCGCGTTGCAGAAGCGTCCCGGCGCCGAATATTGATTTTCTCCAAACGATGAAAGAACGGCTCCGAGCGCTCTGGCATGCCTTTTCGACCTTTTCGGATCGGGAAGGCCGGCGCGTGCTGCTGCTCGTCCCATTGCTGGCGGCGCTTTCGCTGTTGTTTCTGTGGTTGGACGAACCCCGGTTCGGGAGAGGGTTCACGCAGTATGCCGGGCGGTCGTCCGATTCGGCCCGGTCCGTCGGGGAGAAAGGGGGGGCCGTTGTTCGGGACGGGGCGTTCCGTTCGGACAAAACGTCCGGTCCGGCTCTCCGGAAGGGTGCTGCGGCGGAAACTTCCTCTGCCCCGGCCCGTTCGGCGCGGCCCGAAGATGCCGAACCGTTCTTCTTCGATCCGAACACGGTGACGGGTGAGGAGCTGGAACGCTTGGGCTTCACGCCGAAGCAGGCCGCCGCCATACTGCGCTACCGTTCCGCGGGTGCCGTGTTCCGCCGCGCGGAGGATTTCGCCCGTTGTTATACGGTTTCGGAGCGAAACTACCGGCGTTTGGAACCCTATATCCGCATCGCCCCCGGCTATGTCCGCAAGGACGGAGCGGAACGGGCGCAGGAGGTTCGGCCGAAGGCCGGAGACGGTTCGGGGAAAATCACTGCTCCGGCTTTTCGGGAGGGCACTGCGGCGGAAACTTCCTCTGCCCCGGCCCGCTCGGCCCGGCCCGAAGATGCCGAACCGTTTTTCTTCGATCCGAACACGGTGACGGGCGAGGAGTTGGAACGGTTGGGCTTCACGCCGAAGCAAGCCGCCGCCATACTGCGCTACCGTGCCGCAGGGGCCGTGTTCCGCCGTGCGGAGGATTTCGCCCGTTGTTATACGGTTTCGGAGCGGAACTACCGTCGTCTGGAGCCCTATATCCGCATCGCGCCCGGTTATATCCGGAAGGACGCGGCGGATTCGGAGAACGGGACTATCCCTGAAAACGCGTCCGCAAAAGTCGCCGAAGAGGGAGCGGCCGGGGCGTCCTCCGGTGCTTCGGACCGGGAGGAGTCGTTCGCGAAACCTTCCGAAAAGACATCCCTCCCGGTCGAGCTCAACGGAGCGGACTCGGCTGTGCTGACGACGCTCCGGGGGATCGGTCCGCTCACGGCCGGCCGCATCGTCCGCTACCGGGAACGGCTCGGCGGATATGTCGCCGTGGAGCAGTTGCGGGAGATCGAAGGGATGACGGACCGGAATTTCGGTCTTATTTCGCAACAAATTCGCGTAGAGAGTGGTAAAATTCGAAAAATTGATATTAACTTTGCGCACCCTTCGGCAATGAAGGGGCATCCTTACCTGACGGACAGGATGTTGAACAGGATTTTGAAGTACCGGCAATTGAAAGGAGGTTGGCGCAGCATAGAGGATTTGACAGAACGACATATTCTGACGACGGACGAGGCCGATAGGCTCGGTCCGTATCTATGTTTCGAAACGAAATAAAAGCGCTTGTCGGGCGCCGAAAACCGACCGAATTTCGATTATTCATTAAAAAAACATTTTACAACATGATTGTCATGCCGATCAAAGAGGGCGAAAACATCGAACGCGCTCTGAAAAAATTCAAAAGAAAATACGAAAGAACGGGCGTCCTCAAAGAACTCCGCCGCCGCCAGTATTTCACCAAACCGTCGGTCGTAGCCCGCGAAAACAAGCTGCACGCGATTTACGTGGAACACATGGACCGCGACGACGAATAGATCGTCCGCAAGCGTCGATCCCCAGAGGGGTCGGGCTTTATTCATAAAACCGTCGGGAACGATCGTTCCCGACGGTTTTTTCGTGTCTTCGGTTTCTCGTCTGCGGTTCGCCCCGGCGGAACGAAGGGGGCGTTTGCAGTCGGCTTATTCGTGTCTTCGGCTTCGTTTTTTAGATATTCCTGCTCGGCAAAAAGCGGGTTTGCGTGCTTTTTGCCCTCGCTTATTCGTATCTTTGGCTGTGCCGAAGATACCGCTCCGGCAATTTGCCGGAGTCATTCGATTTGCGCTCGACTTATCCGTATTCTCTTATACAAGATGTTCCAGCGATACCTGACATACCTGCGTACCGAAAAGCGTTACTCGGAACGGACGATCCGGGCCTACGGCGACGACATCCGGCAGTTCGCCCGTTTCTGCACGCAACGGGTGCGGGGTACGGACGAAGGGAACCCCGCGCCGGACGGCATGCCGGCGGACTTCGACCCTGCGGCCGTCCGGCTGGACGATCTGCGGGCATGGGTCGTATCCCTCGGCGACGAGGGAAAGCTCGCCGCGCGGAGCGTCAACCGCAAGATTTCGTCTGTCAAGTCCTATTTCCGTTATCTGCGCAGCCATCGGGTCGTGGATAAAGATCTCTTTGCACGTCTGCCGTCGATGCGGGCGCCGCGCAGACTGCCCTCTTTCGTCGAGGAGAGCCGCATGCAGCGCATCGCGGAGTCTTTCAGGGAACCTTCGGACGACTTCCGGACCGAGCGCGACGCATTGGTGATCCTGCTGTTCTATTCGACCGGCATGCGCCTCGCCGAGCTGACCGGGGTGCGGACGGACGATTTTTCGGACGGTTTCCGATGCGTGAAAATCCGGGGCAAAGGGGACAAGGAGCGCATCGTGCCCGTGGTGGAACCGGTCGCCGCCCGCATCCGGCATTATCTGGAGCTCAGGGATCGGCAGAATATTTGCGAATCCGGGAATAATTGCTTAATTTTATCTCAACGCGGCCGACCTGTCAGCCGCAGCGAGGTGTACCGTATCGTTCATGCCGTTTTGAAAGGGGCCGGCGTACAGGGCAAAAGCAGCCCGCACGTGCTCAGACACACGTTCGCCACCCATCTGCTCAATCATGGCGTCGATATCCGCGTCATTCAGGAGTTGATGGGGCATGCGAGTCTGGAGGCCACGCAGATCTATGCCCACAACAGCATAGAACGACTTCGGGAAGTGTACAACCATGCCCATCCGAGGGCGAAAAGAGATAAGGAGGATTAGTTATGAACGTAAAGATTCAATCCGTGAAATTCGATGCCGACAAGAAACTCGTCGATTTCATTCAGGGGAAGATGGACAAGATGGACCGTTTCGTCGAAAATGCGTTGAACGCCGTGGTGACGTTGCGCATCGACAAGGACGACGAGCAGGGCAACAAGGTGGCCGGAGTGAAGATCGAGGTGGCCGGTGGCGAGCTGCTCGCCGAACGCCGGTGCAAGACTTTCGAAGAGGCCGTGGACCTGTGTCTGGATGCGATCAAGAAACAGATCGACAAGTATAAGGAAAAACGGCGCTGATCGCCGCATGGAATTTTTTACCGAGGTGTCCGGAGTCGCTCCGGGCACCTTTTTCGTTCGGGGCATCGGGCTTCTTTTGCCGGGCGACGGGGCGGGGACACCGCTTGCCGTGGGGTGATGCCGTCCGTTGCCGGGACTGTTGCCGGGTTGCGCTCGGTCGTTTCGTGTTCCGTCGGGCCATAACGGCCGGATGTGCGCCGTCGCGTGCGGGGTCGGTGTCCCGGTGCGATTTTTCCCGTCCGGTCGTCGGTTGTCCGACGACGTTTTTGTCCGGACGGCAGGTCGGAAGAGGGGGCCGGCGAGGGACGAATAGTGGCTGCTTCGTTCGGGACAGGGAGATCGTCCGTGCGACTTCAGAGCGTCGGCGGGCGGAGAACGGACGTTGCGGAGGGAGGTTTTCCTTGGGGGTGGAGAATTTTTTCTTCCCGAACCGGATGATCGCGAAGCGGGCAGGCGGCTTATTGCGGTGTGCCGGCACGGTTTCGCGCTGGTGCATCCCGGATCGTTCCCGGACGGGAGATCGTGCGCGAAGGGGGGGATGGGATGGTGTTCGACAGCCGGGAAAACGTCGGCGTTACCGCGTGCCGATCGTGCAGGACGGGCCTTCCCGGTGGAGACGGTACCTGAAGCCAAGACGTCCTGACGTCGCGGAGGTGACCCTTGGAATCGTCCGGAGTAGGAAAAGACGAGATGCTGCGGACCGGTGTGGACGAGGGGGGCGAAAACTTTCGGGGCCGGGTTCGGACGGTCGCTGTGCGTCGCCCTGCCGGGTGCGGAATCGTTGCGGGAGACGCTGGAGAGTTCGGGTATCCGGACCGACATGCGGTTCGGATGCCCGAACGCAACGGCGTTTCCGTTTCCGCGACAGGGTCTGCGTCATGGCGGCTTCGGTCGCAGGGGGCGGAACGGGATTTGCGGTATGTCGGTTGCATAAGACAGTGGACGGACGGAATATCCGATTTCTTTTCCGGTTCGA
This sequence comes from uncultured Alistipes sp., assembly GCA_910583985.1. GTDB lineage: Bacteria > Bacteroidota > Bacteroidia > Bacteroidales > Rikenellaceae > Alistipes_A. The sequence continues at coordinate 99,851 of CAJTYA010000009.1, read as the reverse complement.
CCGAGGGTATGTTCTCGACTCCGGCACCGTCGGGGGGGGCCGCGGGCTCCGGTGGCGGAATCCGTATGCTGGTGCCGTCGGGCGGATCGGATCCCTTGTCGTCCGGAACGCTGCGGTCGGGATGTTCGCCGCGGGCCGTCCCGCTCGCGGAGTGCGTGCGGTCGCGAAACGGCAGGACCTTCGGGGCGATTCCGCGATAGACCGGAGGCGAAAGAGGGGGAATCCGATATATTTGCGTAACTTTGTCCCGATCAAGAAACAAAGTATGGTAAAGAAGAAGAAAAAGTCCTCGCGGGAGGACATGCGGCGAAAGGATGCCACGGCGTTGATCGTGGAACTGTTCCGTTCGTTGCCGGACAAGCGCTATTCGGTGAAGAACCTCATTGCGGCCACCGGGGCCGTGACACGCGATGAGAAGGAGCGGGTGCGGGGAATCGTGCGTACGCTTTTCGAAGAGGGCGCGATCGAGGCGGTCGCGGACGGGAAGTACCGCTTGAACCGTTCCCGTCGGGATGTCGTCGAAGGCGTGGTGGACATGACCTCTTCCGGGGCGCTCTACGTGATCGTGGAGGGCTGCGACAAGGATATTTACGTCAACGCTTCGCATGCGGGCCATGCGCTGCACGGCGACCGGGTGAAGGTGGCCGTCACGCGCCGGGGCCGTCACGGCAATCCCGAAGGCGAGGTCGTCGAGATCGTCGAACGTTCGGCGAGGAAATACGTCGGTGTCGTGGAGACGGACGAGAAGGAGAGCTATGCTTTCGTGCGGGTGGACAACCGCAAGATGCCGGTCGATATCTTTATCCCCGCACGGGGGTTGAAAGGCGCCGTCAGCGGACGCAAGGTGCTGGTGGAGATCACCGGTTGGCCCGATACGATGAAGAGTCCCGAAGGTCGGATCGTCGATGTGTTCGGCACGCCGGGCGACAACGATACCGAAATGCACGCCATTCTGGCCGAGTTCGATTTGCCGTACAGCTATCCCGAAGAGGTGGAGCGTGCGGCCGAAAGGATTCCCGAAGCGATTCCCGCCGAGGAGATCGCCGCACGGCGCGACATGCGGGGCGTAACGACGTTTACGATCGACCCGGCCGACGCGAAGGACTTCGACGATGCGCTGTCGGTGCGCAGGCTCGACAACGGAAATTACGAAGTCGGCGTGCATATCGCCGACGTGACCTATTACGTGCATCCGGGCGACGTGATCGACACGGAGGGCCAGCAGCGGGCCACGTCGGTCTATCTGGTGGACCGGACGATCCCGATGTTGCCCGAACGGCTCTCGAACGGTTTGTGCTCGCTGCGACCCAACGAGGAGAAACTGTGTTTCTCGGCCGTGTTCGAGCTCGACGAGCAGGCGCAGGTGCACGGGCAATGGTTCGGTCGGACGATTATCTATTCCGACCGTCGCTTCACCTATCAGGAGGCACAGGAGGTGATCGAAACGGGGGCGGGCGACTATGCCGACGAGATGCTGACGCTCAACCGTTTGGCTCAGACGTTGCGCAAGGAGCGTTTCCGCAACGGGTCGATCGGTTTCGAAAGGGAGGAGGCCAAGTTCGAGTTGGACGAGAACGGCAAGCCGTTGCGCGTCTATTTCAAGGAAATGAAAGAGTCGAACCAGCTCGTCGAAGAGTTCATGCTGCTGGCCAACCGCAAGGTGGCCGAGTTCGTGGGCCGCAAGCGCGAAGGCGGCCGCAATGCCGAGCGGACGTTCGTCTATCGGGTCCACGACAGGCCCAATGCCGACAAGCTGGCGCAGTTCCGTAGTTTCGTGCTTCGGTTCGGGTATTCGATGCGGGCGCAGGCCGACCGGGCCGTGGCCAAGGAGATCAACCGGCTGATGAAGAAAATCCGCGGCCGCAAGGAGGAGAATATCATTTCGACGCTGGCAATCCGTTCGATGGCCAAGGCGACCTATACGACCGACAACATCGGACACTACGGTCTGGCGTTCGACTATTATACGCATTTCACGTCGCCCATCCGGCGCTATCCCGACATGATGGTGCATCGTCTGCTGGCGCATTATCTGGCGGGCGGGAGCTCCGAGGAGAAGGAGTATTACGAAAAGATGTGCGAACACTCCTCGGCCATGGAGGTGCGGGCGGCCGAAGCCGAACGGGCGTCCATCAAGTACAAGATGGTCGAATTCATGCTCGACAAGTTGGACAAGGAGTTCGACGGCCACATTTCGGGCATCACCGAGTGGGGCATTTACGTTGAGCTGGAGGATACGAAGATCGAAGGCATGGTCGCGTTGCGCGACATGACGGACGACTTCTATCTCTTCGACGAGGACAACTACGCCGTCCGCGGACGCGAACACGGCCGGACGTTCACGCTCGGCGACGAGGTACGCATCCGCGTGGTACGCGCCGACTTGCAGCGCAAGCAGCTCGACTTCGATCTGGTGGCCACCTACGACTTCGATACGAAGGAGGCGGTGGCGGTGGAGTAGCCTTTGCATCGGGGCGTGCCCGTCGCGGCCCGTCGTTTTCACGGCAGACAACCGAATGAGGAATAAACGAAAGGTCCGAATCGTCGGGCCTTTTGTTTATTCGGCCGGAGCCGCCTGCCGGAGTCCGTTCGGTCGGGAGCCGGGCGGGCCGGGTTGTATGTCCGTCCGTGGAGGGCGAATCGTTCGCTGCCGTTTCGTCTGCCGGCGAAAACATCGGTCGTCCGGTTCCGTTTCGCCCGTTTGTCCGGGCCGCGAAGGACGGACGACGGAACGGCCGGCGTACCTCTCCGGACGAATCACTCTCCCATGACCGTGGCGACGATCCGTCGCGGGCCGCCGTGACGGCGGAATTCGCAGAGGTAGATGCCCTGCCACGTACCCAGACCGAGGCGGCCCCGTGTGACGGGGATTGTAAGGGAGGCTCCCGCGAGCGTCGATTTGGCGTGGGCCGGCATGTCGTCGTCCCCTTCGAGCGTGTGGATGTAATAGGGCTCGCGTTCGGGGACGAGGCGGTCGAATACGGATTCCAGATCGGTGCGGACGTCCGGATCGGCGTTCTCGTTGAGGCTCAGTGCGGCCGAGGTGTGTCGGATGAACAGGTGCAGCAGTCCCGTGCGGGGCAGCGGCGGCAGGTGGCGCAACACCTCTTCGGTGATGAGGTGGAACCCTTGGGGACGGGGCGCGAGCGTGAATTCTTTTTGTGCGATCATGATGCAGGCGTGTGGACGGACGGCGCTGCCGCCGTTTCCGGTCGGTCGGCGGACGGACGCTTCGGACCGCTTTCCCTTGTGCTCGGTCGCGCGGTCGTGTCGGAAACGGGCCGTACCGGGGAACGATCCTCCTGCAAATATAGATTTTTCGGGGCGAAATTCCTGCCGCCGATCCTCAGGCCGATCTTTTTTTGCCTGCCGCTTTGGTTCCGAAAAGAAGGCAATTGTGGATAAAATGTTACAAATTCCGGCCGGAGCGACGTATTTGGAATAAAAAATTTCATTATTACAAAAATACATCGTATCTTTGACGCCGATTTTGTATTCGTCCGTCGTGTACGAAACGGCGGGAATTCGATACAAAACGGCGGAAACGATTAAATTTTCGGTGCATATTATTTGTGCATTAAGAAATTATTCGTATTTTTGCCAACCCTAAAGTGCTGTAAACTGCCGATGTAGCTCAGTTGGCCAGAGCAGCTGATTTGTAATCAGCTGGTCGGGGGTTCGAATCCCTCCATCGGCTCTGCGGTTCCGCTGCCGTTGCGGAGCGGGCCGTGTGTGACTGGGGCGGATACCAGAGTGGCCAAATGGGGCAGACTGTAAATCTGCTGTCTTTCGACTTCGGTGGTTCGAATCCATCTCCGCCCACGAAAATGCCGGTATGCGCGGCGAGCGATCGGAGCGCAGCGCCGGGAATCGCGGAAGCGGCTCGGCGGTAGGGCGTCGGTCTTCCGGACGAAGGGTCGCGGAGTCGGGTCCGCTCGGGCGGAACGGCGTTTCGCGGGGTATGCCCCGACAAGGTTTTGAAAAGGAAAATGTTTTTACGGGAACAATTATTCCTAAAAATAGATTACAGATATGGCAAAAGAAAAATTCGACAGGTCCAAACCGCATGTGAACATCGGTACGATCGGACACGTAGACCACGGTAAAACGACCCTTACCGCAGCGATTACCACCGTTCTCGCGAAAAAAGGTCTCTCTGAACTTCGTTCTTTCGACTCGATCGACAACGCTCCCGAAGAAAAGGAACGCGGTATCACCATCAACACCGCTCACGTGGAATACCAGACGGCCAACCGTCACTACGCTCACGTGGACTGTCCGGGCCACGCCGACTATGTGAAGAACATGGTAACGGGTGCTGCTCAGATGGACGGTGCCATCCTCGTGGTCGCCGCTACCGACGGTCCGATGCCCCAGACCAACGAGCACGTGCTGCTCGCCCGTCAGGTGAACGTGCCGAGAATTGTCGTGTTCCTGAACAAGTGCGACATGGTGGACGACCCCGAAATGCTCGACCTCGTGGAACTCGAAGTCCGCGACCTGCTGAGCAAATACGAATTCGACGGCGACAACGCTCCTATCATCCGCGGTTCCGCACTGGGCGGCCTGAACGGCGAACCCCAGTGGGAAGACAAGATCATGGAACTGATGGAAGCCGTAGATACCTACATTCCGATTCCTCCGCGTGAAAACGAAAAACCGTTCCTGATGCCGGTGGAAGACGTCTTCTCGATCACCGGTCGCGGTACCGTACTGACGGGTCGTGTGGAAACCGGTGTGATCAAGGTGGGCGACCCCGTGGAAATCATCGGTCTGGCCGAAAAATCCATGACTTCGACCTGTACGGGTGTGGAAATGTTCCGCAAGCTGCTCGACTCCGGTGAAGCCGGCGATAACGTAGGTCTGCTGATGCGCGGTATCGACAAGAAAGACGTGAAACGCGGTATGGTAGTCGCCAAACCGGGTTCGATCACTCCGCACACCAAGTTCGAAGCCGAAGTCTACATCCTGAAGAAAGAAGAAGGCGGCCGTCACACGCCGTTCCACCACAAATACCGTCCGCAGTTCTACCTCCGTACCCTCGACGTAACGGGAGAAGTGGAACTTCCGGAAGGCGTGGAAATGGTTATGCCGGGCGACAACGTGACGATCACCGTAACGCTGATCTATCCCGTTGCCCTCAACCTCGGTCTGCGTTTCGCTATCCGCGAAGGCGGTCGTACCGTGGGTGCCGGTCAGATCACCAAGATCATCGAATAGTATTCGATATGTTCCGAGGACGGCGCTTGCCGGCGCCGTCCTTACAAACGAGTGTAGTTCAAGGGTAGAATAGCGGTCTCCAAAACCGTTGATGGGAGTTCGAATCTCTCCACTCGTGCCAAAACGTTACAACGATGAGATTCATAAATTACGTTAAAAACGCCTATGCCGAGCTTGTCGAGAAAGTCTCTTGGCCGTCATGGAGTCAGTTGTCCAATTCAGCGGTAATTGTCATGGTTGCTTCCCTGTTATTCGCTGCGGTTGTGCTCGTGATGGACTTGGCTTTCGAAAACATCATGAAGGCCATATATAGCATTCTTTATTGATTCTTTATTGCAAAGGTAAGGAGGAATAAAGATGAGCGACAAAGACCAGAAACAGTGGTACGTCATCCGTGCCATCGGAGGTAAGGAAAAAAAGGTGAAGGAGTACATCGAAACCGAAGTTCACAACTCGCACCTCGAAGACTACATCTCCCAAGTTCTGATTCCCACCGAGAAAGTTTACCAAATCAAAAACGGTAAGAAGATCAGTAGGGAACGTGTGTCTTATCCGGGCTATGTGCTGGTCGAAGCGGCTCTGGTAGGCGAAATCCCGTTTATGCTTCGCAATACGCCTAACGTCTTAGGCTTCCTCGGAGACACCAAGGCTTCTACTATGGAGGCAACCCCTCTGCGCCCCCAAGAAGTGAGCCGCATTTTAGGACGTGTCGATGAATTGAGCGTTAGCGAGGAGGAAAACGAAGTTCCTTTCTTCGAAGGCGAAACCGTCAAGGTGACCGATGGTCCGTTCTCCAGTTTTTCGGGAACGATCGAGGCGGTGGACAACGAGCGGAAGAAACTCACGGTTTCCGTGAAGATATTCGGGCGCAAGACTCCTATGGAGTTGAGCTTCATGCAAGTTGAAAAAGAATAATTAACCAAGGAAAATTATGGCAAAAGAGGTTGCTGCGTTTATCAAACTGCAGATCAAAGGCGGTGCCGCGAATCCTTCGCCCCCGGTGGGTCCCGCTCTGGGTTCCAAAGGCGTGAACATTATGGATTTCTGTAAGCAGTTCAATGCGAGGACTCAGGACAAGGCAGGCAAAGTTCTTCCTGTCATCATCACCGTGTATAGCGATAAGTCGTTCGACTTTATCATCAAGCAGCCGCCGGTAGCCGTACAGCTCAAGGAAGCAGCGAAATTGCAGTCCGGATCGGCCGAGCCCAACCGCAAGAAGGTGGGTAAGGTGACTTGGGACCAGATCAAAGAGATCGCTCAGGACAAAATGACCGATATGAACTGCTTTACCGTTGAAGCCGCAATGCGTATGGTGGCCGGTACCGCACGTAGCATGGGTATCGATGTCGTTGGTGAATTTCCTAATTGATAAAAATTACCAGAGATGAGTAAGCTGACCAAAAATAGAAAAGCAGTTCTCGCTAAGATCGAGCCCAATAAAGTCTACAAGCTCGGAGAGGCGGCGGCTCTTCTAAAGGAGATTACCTTTACGAAATTTGATGCTTCCGTCGATTTGGACGTGCGGCTCGGAGTCGATCCCCGCAAGTCCAACCAGATGGTGCGCGGCGTCGTGACGCTCCCCCACGGTACGGGCAAAACGGTTCGCGTATTGGTGCTCTGTACGCCCGAAAAGGAAACGGAGGCCAAGGAAGCGGGTGCCGATTACGTGGGTCTGGACGAATACATCGAAAAGATCAAAGGCGGTTGGACCGATGTGGACGTCATCATCACGACTCCCAATGTGATGGCCAAGGTGGGCGCGCTCGGACGTGTTCTGGGACCGCGCGGCCTGATGCCGAACCCCAAGACCGGTACCGTGACGATGGAAGTCGGAAAGGCCGTCAAGGAAGTGAAGGCCGGTAAGATCGACTTCAAGGTCGACAAATTCGGTATCGTTCACTCTTCGATCGGAAAAGTGACTTTCACCCCTGAGCAGATCGTCGATAACGCCAACGAGTTTATGAACACGATCATCAAACTCAAACCGACGACCGCCAAAGGTACCTACGTGCAGAGTGTGTTCCTGTCTACGACGATGAGCCCCGGCTTGCAGATAGATCCCAAATCGGTTGAAACCAAATAATTTCGAAACAGATGAACAGGGAAGAGAAAAAAGTCATTATCAACAGTCTGGCCGAGAAACTCACCGAATATTCTCACTTCTACATCACCGACACTTCGGAGCTGAATGCCGAGCAGACCGCTGCGCTGAGAAAACTCTGCTTCGAACAAGAGGTCAAACTGATCGTCGTCAAGAATACGCTTTTCATCAAGGCGCTCGAACAGGTAGAAAAAGCCAAAGAGGAGCTGATGCCCGCCCTGAAAGGGGAAACGGCCATCATGTTCGCCAACGTCGGCAAAGGTCCCGCCAAGCTGATCAAGGAATTCCGGAAAGCCAACCCCAAGCCCGTGCTGAAGGCGGCTGTCGTGGAAGACTGCGTTTATCTGGGCGAAGCCTCGCTGGAGGATCTGGTGAATATCAAGTCTCGCGAAGAGCTGATCGGAGAGATCGTCGGACTGTTGCAGTCGCCTGCGAAGAACGTTATTTCCGCACTGCAGGGTTCTGCCGGACACAAAGTCGCAGGGCTTGTCAAAGCGCTCGAAGAAAGAGGTTAGTTTCCGGACCCGTTCCCGCAGGGAGCGCCCTCGGCGGGCGGCCTGAGCGCGGGAGAGAGGATTGCGGAAACGCTCGAAAAAATTTCATTTCATTCACTTTTTTAAGGTTAAACATTTTTAAAATTTTATACGATGGCCGATATCAAAAAATTAGCTGAGGAGTTGGTAAACTTGACAGTTAAAGAAGTAAACGAACTTGCCAATGTTCTGAAAGAAGAATACGGAATTGAGCCCGCTGCTGCTGCTGTTGCTGTTGCCGCTGCTCCTGCTGCCGAAGGCGGTGCCGCCGCTGCTGAGAAAACGTCTTTCGATGTGATTCTCGCCAATGCAGGTCAGGCTAAACTGCAGGTAGTGAAAGCCGTTAAAGACATCACCGGTCTGGGCCTCAAGGAAGCTAAGGATCTCGTAGACGGAGCTCCCAAAGCGATCAAGGAAGGTGTTTCCAAAGAAGAAGCTGAACAGATCAAATCTCAGCTCGAAGAAGCTGGCGCTGAAGTTGAAGTTAAGTAGAACTGCTTAGTTTTCAGAACATATCAGGTGTAGAGTCTATATTATTAGACTCTATACCTTTTCTCGTTTAACATAGGAGGAATCCGCGAGGGTTCTGCGGAAGAATCCGTGTTGGGTAGTATCGCGACGGTGGAAGAGACTCCTTGGCGCAACGGTTTTTCGGACCGATGGGACATCCTGCGAAAGACCGGATACTGCGATTGAAAATGAATGCGGTTGGGCATTCGAACCAGTTTCTCATCTTCAACATAAATTATTGGATACAATGTCTTTAAAAACAGATAATCAACGTATTAGCTTCTCTTCGGTAAAAAACAGGATGCATTATCCCGATTTTCTGGAGGTGCAGCTCAAATCATTTCAAGACTTTTTCCAATTAGATACCACAGCCGAGAACCGCAAGAACGAAGGGCTGTACAAGGTGTTCATGGAGAACTTCCCGATTACCGATACGCGCAACAACTTCGTGTTGGAGTTCATCGACTATTACGTGGACCCGCCGCGTTACAGCATGGACGAGTGTCTGGAACGCGGACTGACGTACAGCGTACCGTTGAAAGCGAAGCTCAAACTCTATTGTACGGACCCCGAACACGAAGATTTCGATACCGTCATTCAGGACGTGTATTTCGGTACGATCCCCTACATGACGCCGCGCGGTACGTTCATCATCAACGGAGCCGAACGCGTGATCGTGTCGCAGTTGCACCGTTCTCCGGGCGTTTTTTTCGGACAGAGCATCCATACAAACGGCACGAAGCTCTATTCGGCCCGTATCATTCCCTTCAAGGGATCGTGGATCGAGTTCGCGACGGACATCAACAACGTGATGTACGCCTACATCGACCGTAAGAAAAAATTGCCTGTCACGACGCTTTTGCGGGCCATCGGCTTCGAGAGCGACCGGCAGATCTTAGAGATATTCGACCTTGCCGAAGACGTCAAGGTCACCAAGACCAACCTCAAGAAAGCCGTGGGACAGAAACTGGCTGCCCGCGTGCTCAAGACATGGGTCGAGGATTTCGTGGACGAGGACACCGGCGAGGTGGTCTCCATCGAACGGAACGAAATCATCATCGACCGCGAGACCGTTCTCGAAGAGCGGCACATCGACGACATCATCGAATCGGGCGCCAAGAGCATCCTCATCCATAAAGAGGTGCCCAACGGAACCGATTTCTCTATAGTATACAACACGTTGCAGAAAGACCCGTGCAACTCCGAGAAGGAGGCCGTCGTGTACATCTACCGACAGCTCCGCAACTCGGAACCGCCCGACGAGGCGACGGCGCGGGACGTGATCGAGAAGCTGTTCTTCTCGGACAAACGTTACGATCTGGGCGACGTGGGCCGTTTCCGGATCAACAAAAAGCTCGATCTGGACATCTCGCCGGAGGTGAGAATCCTCACCAAGGAAGACATGATCGCCATCATCCGCTACCTGATCTCGCTGATCAACTCCAAGACGGATGTGGACGACATCGACCACCTGTCGAACCGTCGCGTGCGCACGGTGGGAGAGCAGTTGGCCAACCAGTTCAGCGTGGGATTTGTCCGCATGGCGCGGACCATTCGCGAGCGGATGAACGTGCGTGACAACGAAGTGTTCACGCCGGTGGACCTCATCAACGCCAAGACGCTTTCGTCCGTCATCAACTCGTTCTTCGGGACCAACCAGCTCTCGCAGTTCATGGACCAGACGAACCCGCTGGCCGAAATGACGCACAAGCGTCGTCTCTCGGCCCTCGGTCCCGGCGGTCTTTCGCGCGAGAGAGCCGGCTTCGAGGTGCGAGACGTGCACTATACGCACTACGGCCGCCTGTGTCCCATCGAGACGCCGGAAGGTCCGAACATCGGGCTGATTTCGTCGCTGTGCGTGTACGCCAAGATCAGCGACATGGGCTTCATCGAAACGCCCTACCGCAAAGTGACGGACGGGGTCGTGGAACTGAATGACGAGGGAATCCGCTATTTCAGCGCCGAGGAGGAGGAAGGACTCACCATTGCGCAGGCCAACGCTCCGCTCAACGACAAGGGCGAGTTCCTCGTGGCCGACAAGATCAAGGCTCGGTTCGACGGCGACTTCCCCGTGGTGACGGCCAAGGAGGTCGATCTGATGGACGTGGCGCCGAACCAGATTTCGTCGATCGCGGCCAGCCTCATCCCGTTCCTCGAACACGACGACGCCAACCGTGCCCTGATGGGATCGAACATGATGCGGCAGGCCGTTCCGCTGGTGATGCCCGAAGCGCCCATCGTCGGAACCGGCCTCGAAAAGGACATGATCGCCGACAGCCGGATTCAGATCGTGGCCGAAAAGAACGGCGAGGTCGTCTTCTCGGACGCTACGCAGATACAGGTGCTGTACGAACGCACCGAAGAGGAAAAGATCGTCAGCTTCGAACCCGAAGTGACCACGTACATGCTGCCTCGCTACCGAAAGACGAACCAGAGCACTTCCATGACGCTCAAACCGATCGTCCGCAAGGGCGACAAGGTCGTCGAAGGACAAATTCTGACCGAAGGCTATTCGACGCAGAACGGAGAACTGGCGTTGGGACGCAACCTGAAAGTGGCCTTCATGCCGTGGAAAGGGTATAACTTCGAGGATGCCATCGTGATTTCGGAACGCATGATGCGCGACGACATTTTCACGTCGGTGCATGTGGACGAATACATCATGGAGGTGCGCGACACCAAGCGCGGCGTCGAGGAACTCACCTCCGACATTCCGAATGTCAGCGAGGACGCCACCAAAGACCTCGACGAGAACGGTATCATCCGCATCGGGGCCAACGTGCATCCCGGCGATATCCTCATCGGCAAGATCACGCCGAAAGGGGAGAGCGATCCTTCGCCCGAAGAAAAACTGCTGCGGGCCATCTTCGGCGACAAGGCGGGCGACGTGAAGGACGCTTCGCTCAAGGCCCAGCCTTCGCTGCACGGCGTGGTGATCGACAAGAAGCTGTTCAGCCGCGCCAACAAGGACGGCAAGAAGAGCAAGGCCGCCGAAAAGGCGCAGCTCGACAAGATGGACGCCGTTTTCGCCGAACAGGCCGATGCGCTGCGTCAGAAGCTCGTCGACAAGCTGTGGGTGTTGCTCAAGGACCGGACGACGGCCGGCATTCACGACTATTTCGGCGTGGAAGTGGTGACCAAGGGGACCCGTTTCACGCAGAAGATGCTCGGCGAACTGGATTATCTCAACCTCGGAGCCGACAAATGGACGGGCGATCCGCATCGGGACAATCTGGTCGAACAGACGATCAACAACTATACGATCAAATACAAGGAGTTGGACGCGAAGCTCAAACGCGAAAAGTACAACCTCACCAACGGCGACGAGCTGCCCACGGGCATTATCCAACTGGCCAAGGTCTACATTGCCAAGAAGCGCAAGCTGAGGGTGGGCGACAAGATGGCCGGTCGTCACGGAAACAAGGGTATCGTGGCCAAGGTCGTGCGCGACGAGGACATGCCGTTCCTCGAAGACGGTTCGATCGTCGACATCGTGCTCAACCCGCTGGGCGTGCCTTCGCGTATGAACCTCGGACAGATCTACGAGACGGTGCTCGGATGGGCCGGTCGCGAGCTCGGTCTGAAGTTCGCCACGCCGATCTTCGACGGCGCGTCGCTCGACGAGATCAACGAGTACACGGCCAAGGCCGGCGTGCCGCGCAGCGGACGGACGTACCTGCACGACGGCGGCACGGGCGAGATGTTCGACCAGCCGGCTACGGTGGGCGTGATCTACATGCTCAAGCTCGGCCACATGGTCGACGACAAGATGCATGCCCGTTCGATCGGTCCGTACTCGCTCATTACCCAGCAGCCGTTGGGCGGTAAGGCTCAGTTCGGTGGCCAGCGTTTCGGGGAAATGGAGGTTTGGGCGCTCGAAGCGTTCGGTGCGGCCAACATCCTTCAGGAAATCCTTACCATCACGTCCGACGACGTGATGGGACGCGCCAAGGCCTACGAGGCAATCGTCAAGGGCGACAACATGCCGCCCGCCGGCATTCCGGAATCGCTGAACGTGCTGTTGCACGAGCTGCGCGGTCTGGCCATCAGCGTCAAGCTGAACTAAGGGCGTTGCCGCCGTCGGGGCGTCCCGCAGCGGACGGAGGCGCGGACCGGGAACGGAATCCGCGGGCGCCGGTCCCGGCGGTTTACGGAGTTGATGAATGAATAAAAGTTTAAACATATGTCATTGAAGAAAGACAATAAGGCGTACAGCGGCTTTTCCAAAATTTCGATCGGTCTGGCCTCTCCGGAGGAGATTCTCGAAAATTCGAGCGGGGAAGTCCTCAAGCCCGAAACGATAAACTATCGCACGTACAAGCCCGAACGCGACGGTCTGTTCTGCGAACGCATCTTCGGTCCGGTAAAGGATTACGAATGCCATTGCGGCAAATACAAACGCATCCGTTACAAGGGGATCGTCTGCGACCGATGCGGCGTGGAAGTCACCGAGAAAAAGGTGCGCCGCGAACGCATGGGCCATATTTCGCTGGTCGTTCCGGTGGCGCATATCTGGTATTTCCGTTCGCTGCCTTCCAAAATCGGTTACCTGCTGGGTATTCCGTCCAAGAAGCTCGAAACGATCATTTACTACGAACGCTATGTCGTGATTCAGGCCGGTGCCGCCGCCGCCAGCGGCGTCAACGAACTGGACCTGCTGGCCGAGAAGGAGTACCTCGACATCCTCAACGCGCTGCCCAAAGGCAACCAGCAGCTCGACGACAGCGATCCCAATAAGTTCATCGCGCAGATGGGCGCCGAGGCGATCTATACGCTGTTGCAGCGCGTGGACCTCGACGAGTTGTCGTATTCGCTGCGCCACAAGGCGGGCACCGAGACCTCGCAGCAGCGTAAGGCCGAAGCGCTCAAGCGGCTGCATGTCGTCGAGGCGTTCCGCGAATCGCGCGAGATCAACAAGCCCGAATGGATGATCCTGAAGGTCATTCCGGTCATTCCGCCCGAATTGCGTCCGCTCGTGCCGCTGGACGGCGGCCGGTTCGCCACGTCGGACCTGAACGACCTGTACCGTCGGGTCATCATCCGCAACAACCGTCTCAAACGCCTCATCGAAATCAAGGCGCCGGAGGTGATTCTGCGCAACGAAAAACGTATGTTGCAGGAAGCCGTCGATTCGCTGTTCGACAACTCGCGCAAGAGCAATGCCGTGAAGACCGAATCGAACCGTCCGCTCAAATCGCTGTCGGACAGCCTGAAAGGAAAGCAGGGACGTTTCCGTCAGAACCTGCTCGGTAAACGTGTCGACTATTCGGCCCGTTCGGTGATCGTCGTAGGCCCCGAACTCAAAATGCACGAGATGGGGATTCCCAAGGACATGGCCGCCGAACTGTACAAGCCGTTCGTGATCCGCAAGCTCATCGAACGCGGCATCGTCAAGACGGTCAAGTCGGCCAAGAAGATCATCGACCGCAAGGACCCCGTCATCTGGGATATTCTGGAAAACGTCATCAAGGGCCATCCCGTGTTGATGAACCGTGCTCCGACGCTGCACCGTCTGGGTATTCAGGCGTTCCAGCCCAAGCTGATCGAGGGAAAGGCCTTGCAGTTGCACCCGCTGGCCTGTACGGCATTCAACGCCGACTTCGACGGCGACCAGATGGCCGTGCACCTTCCGCTGGGCAATGCCGCCATTCTCGAAGCGCAGATTCTGATGCTCGGCTCGCACAACATCCTCAACCCGGCCAACGGCGCGCCGATCACCGTCCCCTCGCAGGACATGGTGCTCGGACTGTATTATATTACCAAGGAACGCGCGGGTTCGCTGGGCGAAGGGCTGAAATTCTACGGTCCGGAAGAGGCGATCATCGCCTACAACGAGAAGCGGGCCGATCTGCACGCCAAGGTGCAGGTGATGGTCGACACGGTCGACGAAAACGACCAGCCGATCCGCAAGGTCGTCGATACGACGGTGGGCCGCGTGCTGTTCAATCAGGTGGTTCCCAAAGAGGTGGGTTATCTGAACGAAGTGCTGACGAAGCGTTCGCTCCGTGACATCATCGGATTGGTGATGAAGAAATCGGGTGCCGCCCGGACGGCCGCCTTCCTCGACGACATCAAGGCATTGGGTTATCGCATGGCCTTCCAAGGCGGTCTGTCGTTCAACCTCGACGCGGTGATCATTCCCGAAGAGAAGGAATCGCTGGTGAACGAAGGCTACGAACGCGTCGAGGAGGTGATGGAAAGCTACAACATGGGGCTTATCACCAACAACGAACGATACAACCAGATCATCGACATCTGGACCAATATCAACATGAAGCTGACCAAGACGGTGCTCGATCACCTGACCAGCGACATGCAGGGTTTCAACCCGGTGTACATGATGCTCGATTCGGGGGCCCGCGGTTCGAAGGAACAGATCCGTCAGCTTTCCGGTATGCGCGGTCTGATGGCCAAACCGCAGAAATCGGGTGCCGAAGGCGGTCAGGTCATCGAAAACCCGATCCTGTCGAACTTCAAGGAGGGCCTTTCGGTGCTCGAATACTTCATCTCGACGCACGGTGCCCGTAAGGGTCTGGCCGATACGGCATTGAAAACGGCCGACGCCGGTTATCTGACGCGTCGTCTGGTGGACGTGGCGCAGGATGTCATCATTTCCGAAGAGGACTGCGGCACGCTGCGCGGTCTGACGGCTACGGCCATCAAACGGAACGAAGACGTCGTGCAGACGCTCAAGGAACGCATTCTCGGCCGGACGACCGTACACGACGTATTCGATCCGCATACGGGCGAAATGATCGTGGCCGCTGGCGAAGAAATCACCGAAGAGATCGCCGAAGCCATCGAGGCTGCGGGCGTGGAATCGGTCGACATCCGTTCGGTGCTGACCTGCGAATCGCACAGCGGGGTCTGCGCCAAATGTTACGGACGCAATCTGGCGACGGGACGCATGGTTCAGAAGGGCGAAGTGGTCGGCGTGATCGCCGCCCAGTCCATCGGCGAGCCGGGTACCCAGCTTACGCTGCGGACGTTCCACGTCGGCGGTGTGGCCGGGGGCGTGGCTACAGACAACAGCGTCGTGTCGCGCTACGAAGGCCGTTTGGAAATCGACGAACTGCGCGTCGTCAAGAGCAAGAACGAGGCGGGACAGGAGATCAATATGGTCATCAGCCGTTTGGCCGAACTGCGCATCGTCGACGTGAATACCGACATCGTGCTCTATACGCACAACCTGCCTTACGGTGCCACGCTCTACCTCAACGACGGAGACATGGTCAAGAAGGGCGATTTGGTCTGCGAATGGGACCCCTACAATGCCGTCATCGTTTCGGAATACGACGGTAAGGTCGCTTTCGACAACGTGATCGAAGGGGTGACCTACCGCGACGAGTTCGACGAACAGACCGGTTTCCGCGAAAAGGTCATTACCGAATCGAGGGACAAGACCAAGAACCCCGTCATCAAGATCCTCAACAAGCAGGGCGAGGAACAGAAACAGTACAACCTGCCGGTCGGCGCCCACATCGTCGTGAAGGAGGATGCCGCCGTCAAGGCCGGGGAAATCCTCATCAAGATTCCGCGTGCCGTCGGCAAGGCGGGCGACATCACGGGCGGTCTGCCGCGTGTGACCGAACTGTTCGAAGCCCGCAACCCGTCGAATCCAGCCGTCGTGTCCGAAATCGACGGCGAGGTTTCCTTCGGCAAGATCAAGCGCGGTAACCGCGAGATCGTCATCACCTCCAAGATGGGCGATGTGAAACGTTACCTCGTGCCGCTGTCGCGTCAGATTTTGGTACAGGAAAACGACTATGTCCGTGCCGGTATGCCGCTCTCGGACGGAGCCGTGACGCCTTCCGACATTCTGGCGATCCAGGGACCGACGAAGGTACAGGAATATATCGTCAACGAGGTGCAGGAAGTGTACCGCATGCAGGGTGTGAAGATCAACGACAAGCACTTCGAGGTGATCGTCCGTCAGATGATGAACAAGGTGCAGATCGAAGATCCGGGCGATACGCGCTTCCTGCAGGAGCAGGTGGTCGACAAGTGGGAGTTCATGGCCGTCAACGACGAATTGTACGACAAGGTGGTCGTGACCGACGCCGGCGATTCCGAAACGATGCGACCGGGCATGATCATTTCGCTGCGCAAGCTGCGCGACGAAAATTCGATCCTCAAGCGCAAGGACCTCAAGCTCGTTCAGGTGCGCGATGTCGTTCCCGCCACGTCGAATCAGGTGCTTCAGGGTATTACCCGCGCCGCTTTGCAGACGAGCAGCTTCATGTCGGCCGCATCCTTCCAAGAGACGACCAAGGTGCTGAACGAAGCCGCCATTCTCGGAAAAGTCGATCCGCTGGAAAACCTGAAGGAGAATGTGATCTGCGGACATCTGATTCCTGCCGGAACCGGTTCGCGCGATTACGATCATATCCGCGTCGGCTCGATGAGCGATTATAACAGCATCGTGATCGGAGGCGGGAAATAGACCTCTTGCGGAATATTCATAAACAACCGAAGGCACGGACTTTTCCGTGCCTTCGTTGTTTTGTATCTTGTCCCCGCGGTCCGCTCTTTGTTTCGGAAAAACGAGGAGAGCGAATAGAGAATGAGAGGCGAGTGCTTGATTTTCAGCTCTTATTCGGTAGTGCGAAATAATATATTTTGCAAATATATATTATTATAGTTTAATAACATATATTATTCTCAGGAAACATATCGCTCCTGTTTCGCAGGCCGAGGCGGTCGGGAGAATGTCCGGGACGACCGGCAAAATGCAAACGGACGATCCGGGGAAAGGAGGTTGTGGGGAAAGAGGACGATGGCGGCGGAGCCGTCGGTCCGATAGCAGAATTTCCTCCGGAGTTCTTTGTCGTATGTTGCCCGGCTCGCAATCTTGCCGGAGAGAGTTGCCGAACGGTGTTCGGAGAAACCGGAAAGGGGATGAAGGTAAAACGGGAACCGATGTTCTCGTCGTTCGGAGGATAGTGCCGGGCTGTCGTATTCGGTCATCGTTTTCCCGCTGTTTTTCAACGGTTCCCGGAACGTCCGGGCTGCCTTTTCGGGGAGGATGGCGGTTTGGACATGTCTGAGGGCGTACCTCATCGAGCTTTCGGTGTGGAATAGGCTCGAAACGGTTCGGTCGGGAAATGGAATGCAACAAACGGGAAGGGCCGAAAACCGTATGCGATCTTCGGAAAAATCGGAGGAGCGACCGGGTTGCTCCGGGGGGCTCGAACCGGACTTTCGTCGCGGTTTTTCGTTTCGCGGCCTTTCTGCGGAAAGGGATGGACGGCCTTCGAATGCCTGCATTCGGTCGCCGGCCTTTCGCACAGAAAGGAATTCGAAAGGTGTTACTGGATGTATTGTTTCCCCCAGACGAAAAGCAGCGCCCAAGCGACGAACCGGGCGCCCTTGCCGACGAGCATCAGAACGGCGGATTTTTTGAAATCGACCCTGTAGAAACCCAGTGCGATGGCGAACACGTCGCCGATAAAGGGCAACCATGTCAGCAGGGCGAGCAGGGCGCCGAAACGATCCACTTTGTCCTTGTGCCGAACGAGGGTTTCGTGTTTCACGCGCATGTATTTCTCGATCCACTCCCATTTGCCTATCCACCCCAGCCAGTAGGAGGTCAGGCCGCCCGCCCAGTTGCCCAGCGTGGCGACCGATACGGACCATGCGATGTCGCCGCCCGCCGCCAACATGCCGATCAGCAGCACGTCGGAGCTGAACGGGACCACCGTGGCTGCGACGAACGAGCCGATGAACAATCCGATATAACCGAGGTCGAGCAGTCCTTCCATGTCCGGGGAAAATTGGAATCGTATGAGCCGACGGAACGTTCCGTCCAGGGTGTAAAAATAACGATCTTTTCGGTTTCGGCCTCGTTGCGGGCGAACGAATCGTTCTGCGCTGCGGTCGTATGCGCGTCGGGGGGCTCCGGCAGCTCCCTCTTTGCATTTCGTGTTTCGGGGCGTCGGTTTCGTCGGCTTGACGGTATGTCTATGTTCCCCCGGTGGGAAAGTTCGCATTTCCGCGCTTTGGGGATGAAAGATGCAACTCCCCGTTTTTGGACGAATTCTTCGAGATACTCGTCGAAAGTCTGCAATAAAAGTCGGTAACCGTCCCCGAACCCCATCCACGCATTTTTAACCTTTTCGGCGGTCACATACGTATCCCGGTCGCCAATGCGCTGGTGCTGCTTGCCGATGTCGGTCTCGATGTCTCGTTGATATGCCGGGCCGCGATACTTTTATCGGACGCTTTGTTGGCTTCGGGGGCATAGCTCCGGGGAAACCGGTCGTTGGCCACAGAACTGCGAAATCGTTCTGTCGACGGCGATACGCCCCGTGACGGGAACTTTTCCGTTCCGCTCGGCCTGTCGTTTTAGATAGAACAGGACGCTGAAAGCGCTTTTTGTCATAACTCCGAACCTTTTGAAATACATACGTCGATCGGCGTTATTCGTTGCCGGGAAAAACGCAAAAGACAGAACCCCGAACGATTAAAGTAAAGTTCGGAAAAATCACGGTAACGATTTAGGAACGTATTTTTCCTGACGCTGCCTTTTCATGCGATATAACCGCTATTCTACCTCCGGTGCCATACGGATAAAGCGCTGGTTCCGGTGCGATTCATACTTTATGGCATCCTTTCGTTTAAGGGTATTCCTGAAAGGGCGGGTCCTGAATACGGGACTCGTGAAAACGAAAGACTGCGGTCGGATTCGGTTGGTACGGTCGGAAGCGTCGGTCGGGCAAAGTATGCGATTGTTCTTGTCGGCCGGTCCGGCCGGCTCGGCTCGGAGTCTTCGACGGGGGCGATGCGAGGTCAGGATCGCCTGTTGGCGGTTCGTCTCCTGCGCGACTCATCCGAACCTGTCGGACGGATCTTTCGGCGGGAGCGCGTCGGGCCGACTTTGTCGGAAACAGGGTGGCTTTCTCCGGTGATTTTCGCGAACGGGCATGCGATTGTCTGGGACGTGTTTATTCGCTTGTCGGCCGGGGGCGCATACGTGCGGTCGGAGCGTCGGGAAACGTGTCGTTTTGCGGATCTCGTTCTCCCTCGCCGATCCGGATTCGTCGCTGTGCGGCGACAGGATGCTTTTGCCGGGGAAGGTATGAGGTGCGTTGTTCGGGGCGGGGCGCTGCGGGGCGTCGGGAGTTTCGGGGCGTGTGATGCTCCGCAGCAGGCGCTTCGTGGTTTTTGCCGGAGGAAAGGCGTTCGGAATGTTTCGGAGGGAGGTTCGGATAAGGTTCGCCCGACCGGGGTTTGAGAATCCGTTGCGAGAGGATCGGTTGCCCGAAGCCGGGGCCGGCAGAAGCCCGGTGCGGGACACGATATGCCGGGGCCGGGAGGTGAACGAATTTGCGGCTGCCCGATGTCGGGATCGCATTTCGGTGATTTCGCTTCTCTTTCTTACGAAGTGTGTACATCGAAAGCAAAGGAGGGATGTCACGGGGGCCCTGTCCGGTTTTACGGCGTTCCTGCGGGGGGCGGGGCGGAGGTGCGCCGGGGGCATGTCGCGCCGGATGTTCGTTCGGGATGTACGGCGCGAAACGGCGGGAATGCGGGAGGAGTGTGCGCGGCAAGCGTGCGGTGGAGTTTGTGCGGGGCGGGTATCGTTTATCCGGTAGACCGCATCGGGGTGCTTCTCCGGCGAACGTGCCTTCGGTCGGCGGGGTGCCGGAAGATCGTCTTTTCCCCTGAAACTTCTTCGGCGGCAGCGACGTCGTGCCGTCCGGCGGGGGGGGGAACGGAGAGTGCTCGGCCGGTATTTTGTCCGGACGGGGGACGAATGACCGGAGACCGGAACAGGCGCAGGGCTGCATGCTCCGAAGAGCGCAGCCCTGCGATACGGTTTGCACCGAATGGTACGGCGGAAATCAGAACAGCAGTTCGCCCCGCTCCACCTCGGCGACCATCCGGTCGATCTGCTGCCAGACCGTTTCGGGGAATGTCGTGCCCGTCACTTCGATCACCTTGCCGGCCGCGATGGCGCCTATCGTGCCGCACTGTTTCATCGAGAGTCCCTTGCAGAGGCCCGAAAGGAATCCGGCGGCATAGAAGTCGCCGGCTCCGGTCGTGTCGACCCTGCGCGCTTCGGCCAGAATGCCGACGTGCTCGGTCCGGCCTTCGCGGCGGATATAAGCGCCCCGTGTACCGACCTTGACTACGGCCAAAGAGCAGCGGCGGGCGATCTCGTCGAGGGCTTCGAGCGGGTCCGACAGGCCGGTAAAGGCTTCGGCCTCCTGTTCGTTGGCGAAAAGAATATCGACGCATTCGTCGGTCAGTTCCTGCAGGAAGCCGAGGTTTTCCTCGACCACGTTGAAGCTGGCCAGATCGAGTGCCACCTTCATGCCGAGGGACCGGGCCGTGCGGACGGCATGGGCGATGAGCTCGTGGTCCTGCACTAAGTAGCCTTCGATGTAGAGGCAGTCGTATCCGTCGAAGATGCGGGCGTCGAGTTCGTCCCGCGTCATTTCGAGCGCGGCGCCCAGCGCGGTGCACATCGTGCGTTCGCCGTCGGCCGACACGAGCGAAATGCAGCGGCCCGACGGCCGGTCGCTGCGGAAAATGTGCGGGTCGATGCCCTGTTCCCGCAGCGCCCGTTCGAAGAAGTCGCCGGTTTCGTCACGGCCCACCTTGCCGATGTAGCCCGTCGGCGTACCGAGCCGGGCGGCGGCGCGGATCGTGTTCGAGGCCGAGCCTCCGAGCGAGAGGGTGCGGGGCAGGGCGGCGGCCCGTTCGGCGATGCGGTGTTGCAGATCGGTGTCGACCAAGTGCATGCCGCCCCGTTTGAGGTCGAAGGCGTCGAGCAGGTCGTCGGTTTCCAGTCGGATAAGGATGTCCGTCAGGGCATTGCCCATTCCGATAACGTTTTTCATAGCGTCGAGAGTTAGCCGTTTGGGGCGGACGTACCCTTCCTCCTGCCCGATGCGGCCGGTCGTGACCGGCCGGCGCGGAAAAGGCTTCGGCACCGCAGGGAAACGGTTGCCGTTCCGGTCGCGGACGAGGTGGCGGGGAGGGGTGTCCGAACCGTACAAAGATGATCTTTTTTCGCGGGAATCCCAAATCGGCAGGATGTCGGGCGGTACCGGACGGTGCGTCTTCCGGAGAATCGGTCGGGGCGCCTCGGTTCGTCCCGGCGGAAGGTTCGGGCCCGACCTTCTGCCGCGTCGTTTTTTGCGGGACTGCCGGGACCGTTATGTGCGCGAGTCGGTTTCGTCGACATTCGTTTCGTCCGGCCGACTTTCTGCCGGGACGGGCTTCCCGTCGGAGGCGTCCGCAACGGGCTGTGCCGCCGCGTCCGGAGTCGTCGGTTTTCGGCGACGGGGCCGACTGCCGTTCGTTTCGTCCGGCGGATTCTCCGTCGGGGCGGTATTTGTCGTAGAAGGGTCGGCATCGGTCGTAGCGGCGACGGGGGTGTTTGCCGGTCCGGATGCGAAATAGCGGATCGTTTCGCGGGCGCGCTGCCGGCCGATGAGTTCCGCGAGTTCATCTTCGGAGGCTTTGCGGATGTTGGCGATCGTGCGGTAGCGTTTGAGGAGTTTGTCGATCGACCGGTCGCCGAGTGAGGGGATGTTTTCAAGCTCGCTTTTGATGAAGGCCAGCGAGCGCTTCCTGCGGTGGAACGTGATGCCGAAACGGTGCGCTTCGTCGCGGATGTGCATCAGCACTTTCAGCGCCTCGCTGTTGCGGTCGAGGTAGTAGGGCATCGGGTCGTGCGGAAAGTAGACCTCCTCGATGCGCTTGGCCAACCCCACGATGGCGATCCTGTGCTCCAGTCCCAGCTCTTGGAGAATGCCGTAGGCGAAGCTGAGCTGTCCCTTGCCGCCGTCCACGACGATCAACTGGGGCAGTTCCGCGTTTTCGGCCAGCAGCCGGGCGTAGCGTCTTCCGACGACCTCCCGCATCGAGGCGAAGTCGTTGGCGCCGACGACGGTTTTGATGTTGAAATGGCGGTATTCCTTGCGCGAGGGTTTGCCGTCGCGGAAGACGACGCACGAGGCCACGGGGTGGGTGCCCTGAAGGTTCGAGTTGTCGAAACATTCGATGTGGCGCGGCTCGACGTTCAGGTGCAGCTCTTTCCGCAACGCGGCCATCACCCGGTCGGTGTGCCGGGCCGGGTCTTTGATTTCGATCTGTTTGAGCTTTTCGAGCCGATAGACGCGGCCGTTGCGTTCGGAGAGCTCCAGCAGCCGCAGCTTGTCGCCGCGTTGGGGCACGGTGAACACGGTCCCGTCGAACATGCCCGGCGTGGGCAGCAGCGGAACGACGGCCTCGCGCGAAAGACGGCCCGACAGCCTTTCGGAGATCGTCCCTATCGCATAGGTCAGGATGTCCCGCGGCGAATCTTCGAGACCGGGCTTGAGCTCGACGGTGAACGAGTTGACGACGGCGCCGTCGGCGATGCGCATGAAGTTGCAGAAGGCAGCCTCCTCGTCGGCGACCAGCGAGAAGACGTCGAGGTCGGAGAGCGTGTTGCTCACGACGACCGACTTGCTCTGGTAGCCGGAGAGGATGTCCATTTTCTTTTTCCATGCGGCGGCCTCCTCGAACCGCAGGGCCGCGGCGGCTTCGGTCATTTTTTCCTTCAGGTAGCTCATCGTGCTCCGCGTGTCGCCCTTGAGCAGGGCCGCGACCATGGCGATGTCCTCGCGGTAGCTTTCCTCGGATTGCAGGCCGACGCAGGGGCCCTTGCAGTTGCCGATGTGGTATTGCAGACAAACGCTGTACCGGCCTCTGGCGATGGCTTCGGGCGAAAGGTTCAGCGAGCAGGTCCTCAGGCTGTGGATGCTGTGCACCAGCTCCAGTACCGTCTTCTGGACATAGACGGAGGCATAGGGGCCGAAATACTGCGAGCCGTCGCGCTCGCGCTTCCGGGTCGAGAGCACGCGCGGAAACGCTTCGTTTCGGATGGCGATCCACGGATAGGTCTTGTCGTCCTTGAGCAGGATGTTGTAGCGGGGCTGGAGGTTTTTGATCATGTTGTTCTCCAGCAGGAACGCTTCGTTTTCGGTGGCGACGACCGTATGCCGCAGGTCGGCTATTTTCGTGACCATCACCCTCACCTTGGGGCTCTCGTTGGCTTTCGACGTGAAATAGGAATAGACCCTTCGGCGGAGGTTCTTCGCCTTGCCCACGTAGATGACCCGTCCGTCCGAGCCGAGAAACTGGTAGACGCCCGGCGATTCGGGCAGCAGGGCCACTTTTTCCTTGAGGCGGGCGATGCGTTCGGATGCGTTCATTTCGTTCATGCGCTGTTTCGGGAGACTAAAATATCAAAAAAAACGGTCGGCTCGCGCCGGAAACGGAAAAGAAACTTTTCCTCCGGCTCCCGCGGGCTTCTTGGGCCGGGACCGTGGCTTTCCGCGGGTTCCGGTCCGGCTCCGGAGTCTTCCGGTGTCGCACGGATTTCGGTCCTGCCGCCTCCCGCTTTTCTCCGGTCGCTTTGGACAAGGACGCCTGTGTGCCGTGCCGGCCGGATCGGGGCGGCGGCGACCGGCAGGGAAGGTGCGCGACGGATTTTTCCCCATTTCCGGATTCGCTGCGGAGACGGGTCGGGCGCACGGTGTTCTTCGTCCCGGAGAAAAGCACGACGCAGAAGCCTCCGGTGCATGCCGAAACGTTCCCGGTCGGGGAAGCGGCCGTGTGCCGTATTTCGCTTGCTCCGGGATCGGGCTGCGGCCGCGAGGTGCTTCCCATCGGTCTGTCCGATGCAAGACCGGTGCCGGGGTGTGCGCAAGGTGTCCGAGTGCAGGGAAGTCGTGCGGAGCGGATCGAAGACCGACTCCGTGGCGTTTTGCCGAACGGTATGCGCGTCGGGCGGGTTCGATCCGAAAGATGCCGGAGGGTTTTCTCGTGTGTCGATCGTTTCGGCTTCGTTCGGATGGGGCTCCGGGGAAAAACGTCTGTCTTTCCGGTTCGCCCGTGTCGTTTCCCTCGAAGATCGTTTTGCGACCGGTGCGGCGTTTTTCCGGACGGATGCGGTTTCGGTGTCGATTCGGTATCCGGTCGGCGGGACGGAAGCGCCGGTCGTCCCGCTGACAGGGTGCCTTAGAACGGAAGAATGCCGAGGAGTGAAAACGCACGGGAATGGCGCTATATAGTCTTGGCTCCGAGGGGAATGGGAGAGCGGCCGTCCCGCATGAAAAGACATCGTTCGGAAAGCGTGGCGTCGCTTGTTCGTTCCCGTGAATCTTTTCGAACTTTACGTTTCGGGATTCGATTTTCCGGTTTTTGCGCCTCGTTTTCCCGGCGGCTGCTCGCGCCGTTCGGTGGATCGCCGAGAAAAGATTCGGGGTCGGGGCAAGCCTCTTGCCCGGACTCCCGTTCCGTGCGAAAGGCAGACGGGGCCGGAAAAGATAGGTCGGTTAAAACCCTTCGCTCAGAAAAGCGTCGGCGTCGGTGATTTCGATTTCGCAGCCGTCGAGCGTGAGGCGGTCCGAGAGGTCGGCCGTGACGATCGTCCCGCTCTTGGCTCCCGTTTCGCGGAGCGCGTGGACCAGACCCTCCTTTTGGGCTTCCATCCGGTCGGGGTCGTCTTCGTAACAGGCCTGTATGCAGCGGACGGTGCCGTCGGCGTCGGTAGCGACGAAATCGCATCCGTCCGCTCCGCTCGTGTAATGGATCGAGCGGTTGTTCCTGCGCAGGTGGTTGAAGATCATCGTTTCGAAAAGCCGTTCGCGGTCGGGCGTCTCTTCGGGCGAAAGCGCGCTCATGAGCGCCGTGTCGCAGGCGTATGTTTTGCGCGGGTTGATGGCCTGACGGGCCGGGTTGTCGCTGTATACGGAAACGAAACTCACGAGCCCGGCCTGTTCGAGCAGCGCCATGTGCTCGGCCGCCGTGCTGACGGCTTTTATTTTGAGCGTTTCCCGGATTTTGTTGGCCGTTACGAACGTTCCGCTCGCCGCCATGAGCTTCAGCGCGACGCGTTGCAGCGTACAGCGGTCGCGCACGCCGCCGGCGATGATGACGTCGCGGGCGATGATGTCGTCGTAGAGGTCGTGCAGCGCCGCGAGCGTGCCTTTTTTCAGAATGCCGGGAAAGGCTCCCCGGAGCATGTAGTCGTTCACGGCCGCGAGGCTGCCTTTCTTATGGGTGAAATCGAGAAATTCGGTGTAGGAGAACGGTTCCAGCCGGCGCGTGGTGAACCGCTCCGCCGTCCGGTCGCCGTCCCTCGTGCGCCTCTGCCGTTCGATGCCGAGCAGCGTGCCGAGTGAGACCGTCGCGACGATCTTGACGCCCTGTTCGATTTTCCGCAGGCAGTAGTCCGTCCATCCGGCCGCGCAGTCGATGCGGTTCAGCAGCAGGATGCCTTTGCCCGAATCGTCGAGCAGACGGTCGAATTTCACGAAGTCGCCCGCGTCGAAGCCCGCCAGCCGCGGGTCGCCGAAGTCGGTGTACCATGCCTCCGGGTATTCGTTCAGCAGCATTCGCGTGAGCAGCGTCGTGCGGCCACAGCCGCGCATGCCGCCGATGAGCAGGACTCGGTCGGTGAGGTAAGGCATCGAACTCATGATTTCGCGGGGGTGTCCTGCCGAACGATCGGCGAGCATTTTGCGCTGCTTGGCTGCTATGTTTTCGAGGGCTGTCCTGTGGATCATTTCCGTAGGAATGAGTACCGGACACAAAATTAAACAAATATATTTTTAAAACAAATAAAATTCGATTTTTATAAAATTCATTCTCTATTCCTCTCTCCCGTCGTTCGGAAACGGGGATTAAGTGGTACCTTTGCGGCGCGACGCCTCGGAGGGCGCCGCGTGTGTCAAATCGCAGGAGAATGAAAGCTAAACGATGGATTTTACCGTTGCTGGCGTGGGGTTGCGTCGCTTCGGCGGCCGGTCAGGCGGCCGGAGGCGATACGGCCCGGCGGCAGAGCGTGTCGTATGTTCCGCAAGTGGACGGGGCGGTCAAGGTGAAACTCGAAACGGACCTTTACGGCGGGGAATATCGCTTCAACGTGCGGAACTCGCGTTTCGGCGTCCGGGGAAACGTGAGCCGGAACATGACCTACCGGATTCAGGTCGATTTCAATAACGAAGGCAAGGTGTCCGTGCTGGATTCCTATGTGGGCTATACCGCCGGCGGGTTCGGCGTGCAGTTGGGGCAGCAGCAGTATCATTTCAGTACCGATCTGGACCGGGGGCCTACGACGAACATGTTCGCGAACCGGTCGTTTCTGGCCAAGTATCTGACCGGTTACTACGGCAGCGAACTTTCGGGCGGCGAGGTGGTCGGTTATGTCCGGACGCTGGGTTCCCGCGATCTGGGCGTCATGTTCACCTATGCGTTCCGGGCCGGGGTGCCGATGAAGGCGTATGTCGGCATTTTCAACGGATCGGGCATCAACAACCCGCAGTGGGGCAAGAAGGTGAACGCGGTCGGCCGCATCGAGATCGGCGGCAGCGAAGGGTTGCGCGGAGCGTTGGCCTACTACGACGGATATACGCCCTTGCAGTTGAAAGTCAAGGAATCCGACGGCGGAAAGACGGAGGAACGGGTGCAGACCCGGCTGCGGATGGCCGGTCTCGAACTGCGCTATGTGCGGGGCGGGCTTTTCGTCGAGGGCGAGTATGCCCGGCGCATCCTCGACATGGGAGCCGCGCGCGAGGTGATGACGGCGGCGCTGGTGCATGCCTACTATCGGTTCGGGTTGCCGGAGAAAGCCCTTCCGCGGTACGTCGCGCCCATCGTCCGCTGGGACCTCGGCAATAACGTCGATCATTTGAATGTCACCACGCGACAACGGGAAGCGTTCGATGCGAACCGTTTGACGGTCGGGGCGAACCTCGGCTTCGGCGAAAAACTGATTCGCTCGGAGGTGCGTTTCAATTACGAGAAATATCTGTTCGGGAAAAAGCCGTCCGACTTCGCGAGCGAACGCGCGTTCCACGATCGGTTCACGATCGAGGTCGTCGCGTCGTTCTGACGGCGGCGGTGTCGGGCTGCCGGCTCCGATACCGTTCGGAAGCAATCGCCGGGACGGAGCGAGCGGGAGAAAATGCGGGAGGGTGTCCGAGAGCGTCGGATGCCCTCTTTTCGTGTGCGGCTTCCGGTCGGGCCGGTGCGGGATGCGGGCGGTCTTCGGCGTTCGGTTGGCCGGTCTCCGACGGTGGGGGAGCGTGACAGGGAGGTCGTGCCATCGCCGTGCCGGCGGACGTCGGGTTGTTGGGGCTGTTTTCTGGCGGGTGTGTCAGCGGTAACGCAGCCCGATGAGTTGGTTGCCGCCCCAGCCGTTGATCTTGATCGTTTTGGTCTCTATCGTTTCGTCGCCTTTGAAAATGCGGAGGGTCAGGTCGAAATCCGGCGTGTCGGCCACCCGGTCCGAGACGGGATCGTCGGTCGGAACCACGTACAGCGATACGGCCGCTTCGGTCGCCCCGTCGTTCGTTTTCACGGCGTAGGTCCGGTCGCGGCGCATCGGTTCGGCGTCGGCATAGTCGGACGAAGATCGTTCGCCCCGGTCGTCGAAGGCGATGATGTTCAGATGGAGGTTCATTTGCTCGCAGGCCGGATGCCCGCAGGTGGCTTCGGCCCGGAATACGGCTGTGTCTTTCACGGCGGAACGTTTTGTTTTTCCCTTGCAAAAATAGGGCAAATTTCCGGTTCGTGAAACCCGGCGGCGTCGGGCGGGAAGGTGAAAAGTCTTTTGGGTTTATTGCGTTTGTAGTCAGTTCGTTGTATTATTTGATATTTGTTTTATTTATCTTGTTTGAAAAATGATAAGAAAAAATGTGTTTCGGGGGTGTTTCGAAACGTCCGGAAAAGCGCGAAAAAGGCGGATAATCAGTGAAAAAACATACGCGATTATTGTGCTTTCGAAAATAATTGGTATCTTTGCACTCCGTTTTGTATGGACGGAACAGAGTTTTTAACCAAAAAGTAAAGGAAAAGTAAGTAAAATGCCAACGATTCAACAGTTAGTCCGTAAAGGACGATTGAAGCCGGGCTTCAAGAGCAAAGCTCCTGCTTTGGACGCATGTCCGCAGCGTCGCGGCGTGTGTGTCCGTGTGTACACGACTACGCCCAAAAAGCCGAACTCGGCTATGCGGAAAGTGGCCCGTGTGCGGCTGACCAACGGAAAAGAAGTCAATGCCTACATCCCCGGCGAAGGACACAACCTGCAGGAACACTCGATCGTGCTGGTTCGCGGCGGTCGTGTCAAAGACCTCCCCGGTGTGCGTTATCATTTGGTTCGCGGCGCGATGGACGCAGCGGGCGTGGACGGACGCAAACAGCGCCGCTCCAAATACGGCGCCAAACGGCCCAAAGCCGGTGCGGCTCCCGCCAAGAAGAAGTAAAACTTTAGAGATTTAAAATCGAAACAAATCATCAAGGAGATTTAAACAATGAGAAAAGCGAAGCCTAAAAAGCGAATTCTACTTCCAGATCCCAAGTTCGGAGACGTGCTTGTGACCAGGTTCGTCAACAACCTTATGCTGGATGGTAAGAAGAGTATTGCCTACACGATTTTCTATGACGCCATAGAGATCGTCGGCGAGAAGATGAAGGATGCGGACAAGGCTCCTCTGGATATCTGGAAAAAAGCCCTCGAAAACATCACTCCCCAAGTGGAAGTGAAATCGCGTCGCGTGGGCGGTGCTACTTTTCAGGTACCGACGGAAGTGAGACCGGAGCGTAAAGTTTCATTGGCAATGCGAAACCTTATCCTTTACTCGAAAAAACGCGCAGGTCGTTCCATGGCTGAAAAGATGGCTGCCGAAATTCAGGCCGCATACAACGAAGAAGGTGCCGCCTTCAAACGCAAGGAAGAAATGCACCGTATGGCCGAAGCCAACAAGGCGTTTGCACATTTCAGGTTTTAATTAGCGCAGAAGAGAATCAATCAAGTATGGCAAGAGATTTAAGATACACCAGAAATATCGGTATCATGGCCCACATCGATGCCGGTAAGACGACCACCTCGGAGCGTATTCTTTTCTACACGGGTAAAACCCACAAGATCGGCGAAGTGCACGAAGGCGCCGCTACGATGGACTGGATGGTGCAGGAACAGGAACGCGGTATCACGATCACGTCGGCCGCGACGACCGCTTTCTGGCACTACAAGGACCAGACCTACCAGATCAACATCATCGACACTCCGGGTCACGTGGACTTCACGGCCGAGGTGGAACGCTCGCTGCGCGTGCTCGACGGCGCCGTGGCTACGTTCTGCGCCGTGGGCGGTGTCGAACCCCAGTCCGAAACGGTATGGCGTCAGGCCGACAAGTACCGCGTTCCCCGTATCGGATACGTCAATAAAATGGACCGTATCGGTGCCGACTTCCTGAACGTGTGCGCTCAGGTGAAGGACCGTCTCGGAGCCAATGCGCTCCCCGTGGTGCTGCCCATCGGTGCGGAAGACAAGTTCGCCGGTCTGATAGACCTTATATATAATAGGGCTATCATCTACGACGAAGCCAAAAAGGCCGAACTCGTCAACTATACCTACGAGGAAATCCCCGAAAACATGAAGGCCGAAGCGGCCGAATGGCGCGCCAAGCTGATCGAGGAAGTGGCTACGGTGGACGACGCGCTGATGGAGAAATTCTTCGAGGATCCCGATTCCATCACTCCCGACGAACTCATCGCCGCCATTCGCAAGGCTACGATCTCGATGACGGTCGTGCCGATGCTCTGCGGTTCTTCGTTCAAGAACAAGGGCGTTCAGTTGCTGCTCGACTACGTGATGGCTTTCCTGCCTTCGCCGGTCGACATTGATGCCGTCGTGGGAACCGACCCCCGCACGGGCGAGGAAACTTCCCGCAAGCCGACCGAAGCCGATCCGTTCTGCGGACTCGCGTTCAAGATCGCTACCGACCCGTTCGTAGGTCGTCTGGCGTTCGTGCGCGTTTATTCCGGAAAACTCGAAGCCGGATCGTATGTGCACAACAGCCGTTCGGGCAAGAAGGAACGCATCAGCCGTATCTACCAGATGCACGCCAACAAGCAGAACCCGATGGAAGTGATCGGTGCCGGCGATATTTGCGCCGCCGTCGGTTTCAAGGACATCCGTACCGGCGACACGCTCTGCGACGAACAGCACCCGATCGTGCTCGAATCCATGACGTTCCCCGAACCGGTGATCGGTTTGGCCATCGAACCCAAAACGCAGAAGGACCTCGACAAACTGGGTATCGCGCTCGGCAAGCTCTCCGAAGAAGACCCGACCTTTACGGTCAAGACCGACGAAGACAGCGGTCAGACCGTCATCAGCGGTATGGGCGAGCTGCACCTCGAAATCATCGTCGACCGCCTCAAACGCGAATTCGGCGTCGAAATCAATCAGGGCGCTCCTCAGGTCAACTACAAGGAATCGCTCAAATCGACGGTTCAGCATCGCGAAGTATTCAAGAAACAGACCGGCGGTCGCGGTAAGTTCGCCGACATCGTGTTCGAAATCGGTCCTGCCGAAGACGGCAAGATCGGTCTGGAATTCGTCGACGTGGTCAAGGGCGGTAACATCCCCAAGGAATACATGCCCGCTATCCAGAAAGGTTTCGAATCTTCGATGACCAACGGTCCGCTGGCCGGCTTCCCGCTCGACAGCATGAAGGTTACGGTGCTCGACGGATCGTTCCACCCGGTGGACTCGGATGCGCTCTCGTTTGAAATCTGTGCCCGTAACGGTTTCCGCGAAGCGGCGAGAAAAGCCTCTCCCGTTATTCTGGAACCGATCATGAAGGTCGAAGTGGTGACGCCCGAAGAAAACATGGGCGACATCATCGGCGACCTGAACAAACGCCGCGGACAGATCGCCGGCATGGAATCGCGCGGCAACGCCCGCGTGGTGGATGCCAAGGTGCCTCTGTCGGAAATGTTCGGTTACGTTACGGTACTGCGTACGATTTCGTCGGGTCGCGCTACCTCTTCGATGGAATTCTCTCACTTCGAAGAAGTTCCTGCCGGCCTTGCCAAAGAGATCGTAGAAAAGTCAAATGGTAAAAAGGAACAGTAGAATATCCAGCATTATGAGCCAAAAAATAAGAATTAAACTGAAATCGTACGATCACAACCTCGTCGATAAGTCGGCCGAAAAGATCGTCAAAACTGTGAAAGGCACAGGCGCAGTAGTCAGCGGCCCGATTCCGCTGCCGACGCAGAAAAAGATTTTTACCGTAAACCGCTCGACTTTCGTCAACAAGAAAGCCCGCGAACAGTTCCAACTGAGCACTTTCAAACGGATTCTCGATATTTACAGCTCGACTCCGAAAACGATCGACGCTCTGATGAAACTCGAACTGCCCAGCGGCGTCGAAGTCGAAATCAAGGTTTGATGACGGTGCCGGTCCGGTACACCTTATAATATATAGGGCGCCGGAGCGGTCGGACGGACGAAACTTTTAACGCAATATTTTTACAAAAGGCAGAGGCTTGGGAGGACGACCGCCGGTCGCCGAGACCTGCGGTCGGAGCCTTCCCAAGTGGACTCGCCTTCAATATCAAACGAAAAGACAAAAATGTCAGGACTAATTGGAAAAAAAATCGGAATGACTTCCGTTTTCAGTGCCGAGGGTAAAAACATACCATGCACTGTTATTGAAGCTGGTCCCTGTGTTGTTACGCAGTTGAAAACCGCCGAGAAAGATGGTTACTCGGCCGTACAGATTGCCTATGACGAAACCACCGAAAAACACACCAGCAGTAGTTTGATGGGCCATTTCAAAAAGGCCAACACCACGCCCAAGCGCAAACTGGCCGAATTTACCAGTTTTACGCAGGAGCTCGCTCTGGGCGACACGATCACGGTCGACATTTTCGAAGAGGACGACTGGGTCGACGTGACCGGAATTTCGAAAGGTAAAGGTTTCCAAGGCGTTGTGAAACGTCATGGTTTCGCCGGTGTGGGCGGTCAGACGCACGGTCAGCACAACCGTCAGCGTAAACCCGGTTCGCTGGGTGCATCGTCCTATCCTTCGCGCGTGTTCAAGGGCAAACGCCTGCCGGGCCGCACGGGTGGCGAACAGGTCAAGGTGCTCAACCTTCGCATCCTCAAGAAGCTCCCCGAAAACAACCTGCTTCTGGTAAAGGGTTCGATTCCGGGCGCTAAAGGTTCATACTTAATAATCGAAAACTAAGATGGAAATAGCTATTTACAATATTTCAGGAAAAGAGACCGGTAAGAAGGCCGTCCTGAAGGATGAGATTTTCGGTATCGAACCCAATGACCACGCCATTTACCTCGATGTAAAACAGTATTTGGCCAACCAACGTCAGGGTACGCACAAATCGAAACAGCGCAACGAAGTGGCCGGTTCCACCCGTAAACTGAAGAAACAGAAAGGTACCGGCGGTGCACGTTGCGGCAGCATTCTCTCTCCGCTGTTCCCCGGCGGCGGTCGCGTATTCGGTCCCGTTCCCCGCGACTATAGCTTCAAGTTGAACAAGAAGCTCAAACAGCTCGCCCGCAAGAGCGCGCTCGCATACAAGGCGAAGAACGAAGCGCTGACGGTCGTCGAAGATTTCACGATCGAAACGCCCAAGACCAAAGAGTTCATCGGTATCACCAAGAACCTGAATCTCGAAGGCAAGAAGATCCTGCTGGTTCTCCCCGAAACCAACGCCGGTGTGGCGCTTTCGGCTCGCAACCTCCAGAACGTGAAGATCGTGCTGGCTTCGAACCTCAATACCTACGATGTGATGAACGCGGGCAACCTCGTCATCGCCGAAGGTTCGGTGGAAGTAATTAACCAAATGTTCGGCATGTAGTCGACCTTCGGGTCGTGCCGGTCGTTCTCCGGGCCGGGAGGCGATGGAGAACGAGGCATATGCGGACTTAAAATTAGCATTATAGCAATGGACATATTAATTAAGCCAATTTTAACCGAGAAAATGACGGCTCAGGGCGATAAGCTGAACCGTTACGGTTTTATCGTTGATCCAAGAGCTAACAAACTGCAAATCAAAAGCGCTGTCGAAGCGATGTACAATGTGGTGGTGATGGATGTCAACACCGTCAACTACATGGGTAAGCTCAAAAGCCGCTATACCAAGCAGGGACTGTTGGTGGGACGTGCCAACAACTTCAAGAAAGCCGTCGTTACGCTGAAGGACGGTGACAAGATCGATTTTTACAGTAATATCTAAAAGAGATGGCAGTAAGAAAGTTTAAACCCATGACCCCGGGTACCCGACACAAAGTGATCGGCACCTTCGACGATATTACTTCGTCTACACCTGAAAAGTCGCTGCTTACTCCGCTCAAAAGCACGGGCGGCCGCAACAACAGCGGTAAGATGACGGTCCGCTATATCGGCGGCGGTCACAAGCGCATGTACCGTATCGTCGACTTCAAACGCGATAAAGACAACATGAGCGGAGTGGTCAAAACCATCGAATACGACCCCAACCGTTCCGCACGCATCGCCCTGCTGACGTATGCCGACGGCGAAAAACGCTATATGCTCGCGCCGAACGGACTCAAGGTAGGTCAGACGGTGTCGACCGGCGCCGGCGTAGCGCCTGAAGTGGGCAACACGCTGTTCCTGTCGGACATTCCGCTGGGTACCGTGATCCACAACATCGAACTCTATCCCGGTCAGGGAGCCGTGATGGCTCGTAGCGCCGGTACCTACGCACAGCTTCTGGCTCGTGAAGGCAAATTCGCTATTATCAAACTTCCTTCGGGAGAAACCCGTATGGTGCTCGTCACCTGCCGCGCCACGATCGGCGTCGTGTCGAACCCCGACCACAGCCTCGAATCGCACGGCAAGGCCGGTCGCAAGAGATGGCTCGGACGCCGTCCGCACAACCGCGGTGTTTCCATGAACCCTGTCGATCACCCGATGGGTGGTGGTGAAGGACGTTCTTCGGGAGGTCACCCGCGTTCGCGCAAAGGCTTGCTCGCCAAGGGTTACAAGACCCGCAATCCGAAGAAGACCACTTCGAAGTTCATCGTATCCAGAAGGAAAAAATAATTTTAAAATAGCATCATAATGAGCCGATCATTAAAAAAAGGACCATACATCGAGCCCAAACTGGAAGCGAGAGTGATCGCCCAGAACGAAGGCGGCAAAAAGTCGGTTATCAAGACTTGGTCGCGTGCGAGCATGATCTCTCCCGATTTCGTCGGACAGACGATCGCCGTACACAACGGGAATAAATTCATCCCTGTATATGTAACAGAGAACATGGTAGGTCATAAGCTGGGCGAGTTCGCCCCGACTCGTAACTTCCGTGGTCACTCAGGTAATAAGAAAAAATAGTAGGTAAAAATGGGTGCAAGAAAAAGCATAAGAGCCGAAAAACTTAAGGCCGAAAAGAAGCAGAAAGCCATCGCCGTGCTTCACGACTGCCCGACGTCTCCGCTGAAAATGCGTATCGTCGCCGATATCATCCGCGGTGTCGAAATCAATAAAGCGCTGGGTATCCTTCGTTACAGCAAGAAGGAAGCTTCGATCAGACTGGAAAAGCTGCTGCGTTCCGCTATCGCCAACTGGGAAAAGAAAAACGAAGGCCAGCGCCTCGAAGACAACCAGTTGTGTGTGAAGGAAATCTTCGTGGACGGCGGTAAAATGCTCAAACGCATACAGCCCGCGCCGCAAGGACGCGCTCACCGCATTCGCAAACGTTCGAACCACGTGACGATCGTAGTTGATAAAATGGATGTTAAAGAAGATAAAAAGTAAGACAGATGGGACAGAAAGTTAATCCAATAGCAAACAGGCTGGGAATCATTCGCGGTTGGGATTCCAACTGGTACGGAGGAAAGGACTTTTCCAGCAAGCTCGTAGAGGATGCCAAGATCCGCAAGTATCTCAATGCCCGTCTGGCCAAGGCAAGCATCTCGAAAATCATCATCGAACGCACGCTCAAGCTCGTGACCGTCACGATCTCTACGGCCCGTCCCGGTATCATCATCGGCAAGGGCGGCCAGGAAGTCGACAAGCTCAAGGAAGAGTTGCGCAAGCTGACCGGTAAAGAGGTGCAGATCAATATCTTCGAAGTGAAACGTCCGGAAATCGACGCTGTCATCGTAGGCAACAACATCGCCCGTCAGCTCGAAGGCCGCATTTCGTACCGCCGCGCCGTGAAGACGGCCATCGCATCGACGATGCGCATGGGCGCCGAAGGGATCAAGATCCAGATCTCCGGCCGTGTGGGCGGAGCCGAAATGGCCCGCAGCGAAACCTACAAGGAAGGACGTATTCCGTTGCACACTTTCCGCGCGGACGTGGATTACGCCTTGTGCGAAGCGCTGACGAAAGTCGGTCTGCTGGGTATCAAGGTCTGGATCTGCAACGGCGAGGTGTACAGCAAGCGCGATCTGTTCCAGATTTCGGGCAGCAACGCGCAGGCGTCGGCCGGCAATCAGGGCGGTTTCCGCGGCGACAGATCGCGCGGCGGCCGTGACGGCAAAAAAAGAAAAAACAACAAGTAAGGACTTCTTAAAGCGATAATATCATGTTACAGCCAAAAAGAACCAAATTTAGAAGAATGCAGAAGGGCCGCATGAAGGGCAACGCACAGCGCGGAGCCCAGCTCGCTTTCGGCTCGTTCGGCATCAAGGCTATGGAATCTACTTGGATAACCGGTCGCCAGATAGAAGCCGCACGTCAGGCTATCGTGCGCTACATGAAACGTGAAGGTCAGATCTGGATCAGAATATTCCCCGACAAACCCATTACGAAGAAACCCGCCGAAGTGCGAATGGGTAAAGGTAAAGGTTCTCCCGAAGGGTTCGTCGCTCCGGTCACTCCGGGCCGTATCCTTATCGAAGCCGAAGGGGTGCCCTTGGAAGTGGCTCAGGAAGCGCTTCGTCTGGGTGCTCAGAAGCTTCCCATTACGACTAAGTTTATTGTGAGAAGAGATTACACCGAAAATTCGATCTAAGAGATGAAAACTTCTGAAATAAGAGAACTTACCGTCGCCGAAATTGCCGAAAGAATCGAAGCGGAAAAGACCGAACTGCTCCGCCAGAAGCTCAATCACGCAGTTTCTCCGGTAGAGAATCCGACCACATTGAAAAAAGCACGCAGGGATATTGCCCGGATGTTGACGATCCTTGCTGAAAAGCAAAACGTAAAAAGTTAATTACCCATGGAAAGAAATCTCAGAAAGGAAAGAATCGGGGTGGTTGTCAGCAATAAGATGGAAAAATCCATTACGGTTGCCATCAATAGAAAGGAAAAACATCCGATCTACGGTAAGTTCGTCAATAAAACGACCAAGTTCGTGGCTCACGACGAAACCAACACCTGCAACCCCGGCGATACCGTGAAGATCGCCGAGACGAGGCCTCTCAGCAAAACCAAGCGTTGGAGATTAGTAGAAATAATTGAAAGAGCTAAATAGTCATGATACAACAAGAAAGCAGACTAACGGTAGCTGATAACAGCGGCGCGAAAGAAGTCCTGTGTATCCGCGTGCTGGGCGGGACGGGCAAACGCTATGCGACGATTGGCGATAAAATTGTGGTGACCGTCAAGAGCGCCACCCCTTCCGGCGACATGAAGAAAGGTACCGTTTCCAAAGCGGTCGTAGTGCGAACCAAGAAGGAGATCAGACGTGCCAACGGATCCTATATCCGTTTCGACGACAACGCCGTCGTGCTTCTGAACAACCAAGGCGAGATGAGAGGGACGCGTATTTTCGGCCCCGTCGCAAGGGAATTGCGTGACTCTTACATGAAGATTATCTCGCTCGCTCCCGAAGTATTGTAATCTTTAAAAGATTTTAAGATGTCAGTGAAATTACATATCAAGAAAGGGGATACGGTTATCGTAAACGCCGGCGAAAGCAAAGGCCAGCAGGGCAAGGTGCTCGAAATTCTGGTCGAAAAGCAGAGAGCGATCGTCGAAGGCGTGAACATAATCAGCAAGCATACCAAACCCAATGCCAAGCATCCCCAAGGTGGTATCGTGAAGCAGGAAGCTCCGATTCACATCTCGAACCTGCAGCCCGTCGATCCGAAAAGCGGTAAGGCTACCCGTATCGGACGCAAGGCCGGCGCAGACGGAAAATTAGTGCGTTACTCTAAAAAGTCAGGGGAGGAAATCAAATAATGAATTACGTTCCTACGCTCAAGAAAATGTACAAGGAGCAGGTGGTGCCCGCCCTTGTGAAGGAATTCGGTTACAGCAGCGTGATGCAGGTTCCCGTACTGGAGAAGATCGTCATCAATCAGGGACTCGGACAGGCCGTGGGCGACAAGAAGATCATCGAGACGGCCATCGAGGAACTGACGAAGATCACCGGACAGAAAGCCGTACAGACCAAGTCCAAAAAGGATATTTCGAACTTCAAGCTCCGTAAGGGCATGCCCATCGGCGCTCGCGTGACGCTCCGTCACAACAAGATGTACGAATTCCTCGAACGTCTGGTGGCCGTGGCTCTGCCGCGTATCCGCGACTTCAAGGGAATCAACGACAAGTTCGACGGTCAGGGCAATTACACCCTCGGCGTGACCGAACAGATCATCTTCCCCGAAATCGACATCGACAAGATCACGAAGATTCTGGGTATGGAAATCACGTTCGTGACTTCCGCCAAGACCGACGAAGAGGCTTACGCGCTGCTCAAACAGTTCGGCCTCCCATTCAAGAACATTAAAAAGAACTAAGGCGATATGGCAAAAGAATCGATGAAAGCCCGCGAGGTGAAACGCCTCAAACTGGTGGAAAGATATGCCGCCAAACGTGCTGCACTCAAGGAAGCCGGCGATCAGGAAGGGCTGGCTAAATTGCCGAGAAACTCGAACCCGATCCGTCTGCACAACCGTTGCAAGCTGACCGGACGTCCGAAAGGATACATGAGATTGTTCGGTATCAGCCGCATTCAGTTCCGCGAAATGGCCTCTGCGGGCCTCATTCCGGGCGTGAAAAAGGCGAGCTGGTAACATTTTCGCGATTGCAAATTAAAAATCGGGATTTAAAATCCGGATATTTATTCGTATCTTTAAGCCCTGATTTTTAATTTGTATATTGCATTTTCAATCTAATCATTTCAATTCATTCCACATGACAGATCCTATTGCGGATTTTCTGACGAGAGTCAGAAACGCGGTGAAAGCCAACCACAAGGTGGTTGAAGCTCCCGGCTCCAAGATGAAACAGGCGATCACGAAGATCCTCTTCGAACAGGGCTACATTCTGGCCTACAAGTTCGAATCGGACGAAAAGGGTCATCCTGTCATCAAAATCGCTCTCAAGTACCACGCCGAGACGAAGACCAATGCAATCAAGGGCCTCAAACGCGTGAGCCGTCCCGGTCTGCGCCGCTATGCCAGCGCTGCGGACATGCCTCGCGTGCTCAACGGGCTGGGCATCGCCATCGTATCGACCTCCAAGGGCATCATGACCGACAAGAAAGCCCGTCAGGAGAACGTAGGCGGCGAAGTGCTCTGCTACGTTTATTAACAGAACGGTAAAGGCCGAGCCCGTTATCGTCTGTAGGTCGTCTTTCGGAGACGAAAGGCGAAGGAAAGACAATTTGATTACTAAATTTAAGTTCAAGCAATGTCAAGAATTGGAAAATTACCTGTAAACCTGCCCGCCGGAGTGACGGTTACCGTCGGCTCCGATAACGTGGTCAGCGTGAAAGGACCTCTGGGGCAGCTCAGCCAGAAGGTTGATGCGGACATCCACGTAGCCGTAGAGGGAAATGAAGTCATCGTAACCCGTCCTACGAACCAGCCCCGCCACCGTTCGCTGCACGGTCTGTACCGTGCCCTGATCCACAACATGGTCGTGGGCGTATCCACCGGATACGAAATCAAACAGGAACTCGTGGGTGTCGGTTTCAAGGCCGAAGCCAAAGGCCAGATTCTCGAACTCAGTCTGGGATACTCTCACGATATTTTCGTCCAGCTTCCCCCCGAAATCAAAGTGGAGGCCGTTACCGAGAAAAAAGGAAACCCGATCGTCACGTTCAAGAGCATCGACAAACAGTTGATCGGTCAGGTCGCCGCCAAGGTACGTTCTCTGCGCAAGCCCGAACCCTACAAGGGCAAAGGTATCAAGTTCGTGGGCGAACAGCTTCGTAGAAAAGCTGGTAAATCTGCTAATGCTAAATAGTAAAATCGTAAAGTTATGTCATTGAGTAAGATAGAAAGAAGGACGAGAATCAAGATGCGTATCCGCAAGATCGTGAGCGGAACCGCTCA
This sequence comes from uncultured Alistipes sp., assembly GCA_910583985.1. Lineage (GTDB taxonomy): Bacteria > Bacteroidota > Bacteroidia > Bacteroidales > Rikenellaceae > Alistipes_A. The sequence continues at coordinate 60,415 of CAJTYA010000009.1, read as the reverse complement.
GAAGCCTCGTATGTCTGTGTTCAGAAGCAACAAACAGATTTCGGTACAGCTTATCGACGACGTCAACGGTGTTACTTTGGCGGCAGCTTCGTCTCTGGACAAGGAAGTGGCGGAAAAGGCTGCGGGACTCAACAAGTCGCAGATCGCCGCGCTGGTCGGCAAACTGGCTGCGGAACGCAGTGCGCAGAAAGGTATCGCCGAAGTGGCTTTCGACCGTAACGGATACCTGTATCACGGTAGAGTAAAAATGTTAGCGGACGCCGCCAGAGAGGGTGGTCTTAAATTCTAAGCGATTATGTCAAATACGAACATAAAAAAGGTAAGAACGAGCGACCTTGAGCTGAAAGACCGGCTCGTAAGCATTCAGCGTGTCACCAAAGTGACCAAAGGCGGACGCACCTTCACCTTCTCGGCCATCGTCGTGGTGGGCAACGAGAACGGCGTGGTCGGCTACGGTCTGGGCAAAGCCAGCGAAGTGACCGCCGCCATCGCCAAAGGCGTGGAAGACGCGAAGAAAAATCTGGTGAAGATCCCGGTGCTCAAAGGTACGATTCCCCACAAGCAGGAAGCGCGTTACAGCGGTTCGCTGGTGATGATCCGTCCGGCCGCTCCCGGTACCGGTGTTATCGCCGGAGGTGCCATGCGTGCCGTGCTCGAAAGCGTCGGCATCCGCAACGTGCTGGCCAAGAGCAAAGGTTCTTCCAACCCGCACAACCTCGTCAAGGCTACCGTCGCCGCTCTGCTCGAACTGCGCGACGCCTATAGCGTGGCTCAGGTACGCGGCGTATCACTCGACACAGTATTTAACGGATAATTCGTAGGAAAATGGCTAAATTGAAAATCACGCAGATAAAAAGCCGCATCGGTTCTTCCGCCATTCAGAAGCGGAACCTCGATGCGTTGGGACTTCGTAAAATCAATCAGACCGTTGAGCACGATGATTCGGCTATTATACTGGGTATGATTGCGAAAGTGAAGCATCTGGTCAAAATCGAAGAAGTAAAGTAGTTTTATCAATCCATACCGGAGGGGGCCGGTGCCGCTCGCAGGCGGACCGGAATCCCGTCGGTGCATAACAGAAAAACGGATGAATCTCAGTAATTTGAAACCCGCCAAAGGGTCTACCAAAAAAGAGAAGAGAATCGGCCGGGGCCAAGGGTCCGGGTACGGCGGAACTTCGACCCGCGGTCACAAAGGGGCCAAATCGCGTTCCGGCTACTCGTCCAAGTTAGGATTCGAAGGCGGTCAGATGCCTTTGCAGAGACGCCTGCCCAAATACGGCTTCACGAACCTCAAGCGAGTGGAATACAAGGGTATCAACCTCAGCGTTCTCGAAGAACTGGCTGCGAAGAAATCGCTCAAGACGATCACGGTCGACACGCTGATCGAAGCCGGTTTCGTCTCGAAGAACGACCGGGTGAAGATCCTCGGCAACGGAACGCTGTCGGCGGCTCTCGAAGTGACCGCCCACGCATTCTCGAAATCCGCTGCCGCCGCCATCGAAGCGCAGCAGGGCAAGGTCGTAAAACTTTAATTTTTCAGCAATGAAAAAGCTCATCGAAACCATAAAGAATATATTCAAGATCGAAGAGTTGCGTAAGCGTATCCTCTTTACGCTCTCTTTGCTTCTTGTCTATAGATTGGGTAGTTTCGTGGTGATTCCGGGGATCAATCCTCAGGCCCTGAACGATCTTCAGAGCCAGGTGGACGGAAACGGCCTGCTGGGCCTGCTGAACATCTTCTCCGGAGGTGCGTTCAGCAACGCCTCGATCTTCGCGCTCGGAATCATGCCGTACATCTCCGCTTCGATCGTGATCCAGTTGTTGGGCATCGTAGTGCCTTACTTCCAGAAACTGCAGAAAGAAGGGGAGAGCGGCCGCCGCAAGATCAACCAGTGGACACGTTATCTGACCATTATCGTGCTGCTGTTGCAGGCTCCCGCCTATCTGGCCAACCTGCACGGCACGTTGCCGCCCTACGCTTTCGTTCTGGGCCAGTCGAGCATCCTGTTCACCGTCAGCGCGACGATCGTGCTGATCGCCGGAACGATGTTCGTGATGTGGCTCGGCGAAAAGATCACCGACAAGGGGATCGGCAACGGCGTATCGCTCATCATCATGGTCGGTATCATCGCCCGTTTGCCGCACGCCCTGCTGGCCGAGTTCAATACCCGTTTCACGGAGGCTACCGGCGGTTTCGTGATGCTGGTCGTCGAACTCGCGCTGCTGTTCTTGGTTTTCGCAGCCACCATCGCTCTGGTGCAGGCTACGCGCAAAATCCCGGTACAGTATGCCAAGCGGATCGTAGGTAACAAACAGTACGGCGGTGTCCGCCAGTATATCCCCCTCAAGATCAATGCCGCAGGAGTCATGCCGATCATCTTCGCCCAAGCGTTGATGTTCATCCCCATGTTCTTCAGCCGGTTCGAAGCGACGAGCGCCATCGGTACCGCGTTCGCCGACTACACCGGACTCTGGTACAATCTCGTTTTCGGGTTGCTGGTCGTGGCATTCACCTATTTCTATACAGCAATTACCGTGAATCCCAACATGATGGCCGAAGATATGAAACGCAACGGCGGTTTTATCCCCGGTGTCAAACCCGGTAAGAAGACCGTCGAGTATCTCGACACCATCATGACAAGAATCACTCTGCCCGGTTCGATCTTTCTGGCGATCGTGGCCATTCTGCCCGCTTTCGCCATGTTGCTCGGAATCAACAATCAGTTCGCGCTGTTCTACGGAGGAACTTCGCTGCTGATTCTGGTCGGCGTCGTTCTTGACACCCTGCAGCAGATTGAAAGCTACCTGCTTCTGCGTCACTACGACGGTCTGATGAAGACCGGTCGGATCAAAGGCAGAACCGCTTAATCGTTCGATAAGACGATGATATACCTGAAAACAGAGGAAGAGATCGAATGGCTCCGGGAGAACAATCTTCTGGTCAGCGCGACGCTGGCCGAACTGGCCCGGCACATCCGCCCCGGAGTGACGACGCTCGAACTGGATGGAATCGCCGAAGATTTTATCCGGAGTCACGGGGCCGTTCCCGGATTCCTCGGCTACAACGGGTTCCCGAATTCGCTTTGCGTATCGGTCAACGAACAGGTTGTACACGGAATCCCCTCTTCCAAAGTCGTTCTTAAGGAAGGCGACGTCGTTTCGGTGGATTGCGGTACGTTTATGAAGGGGTTTTATGGCGACTCTGCGTATACTTTCGCAGTAGGGGAGATCGCTCAGGAGGTGTCCGATCTGCTCCGTGTCACCAAAGAAGCTCTTTATAAAGGCGTCGCACAAGCATGTCCGGGCAAGCGCATAGGCGATGTAGGATATGCCGTACAGGAACACGCCGAAAAACACGGATATTCCGTAGTAAGGGAAATGGTCGGGCACGGCTTGGGCCGCAAGATGCACGAAGACCCGCAGGTTCCCAACTACGGTGCCAGAGGCCGCGGCCCGCTGCTCAAGCCGGGCATGGTCATCTGCATCGAACCCATGATCAACATGGGCACCCGTGAAATCGTTTTCGAAAGGGACGGTTGGACGGTACGGACCAGAGACCGCAGGCCCTCGGCTCATTTCGAGTTCGCGGTGGCCATCACCAAAAACGGCCCGGACGTGCTGACCGACTTCAGCGTAATCGAAAAAGCACTTGACAACAATTGAGTATTATGGCAAAACAAGCTGCTATTGAAAAGGACGGAACCATTATCGAAGCGTTGTCCAACGCGATGTTCAGAGTCGAGCTGGATAACGGCCACGTAATTACCGCCCATATCTCGGGAAAGATGAGGATGCACTACATCAAGATTCTCCCGGGCGATAAAGTGAAAGTGGAGATGTCGCCTTACGACCTGAGTAAGGGACGCATCTCGTTCCGCTACAAATGATGTAGCCGCGCTGCTGGCCGGCAGAGAGCCTTCCGGACCCCGTAGGGGGCGGGAGGAATATGCCGCGATTCGTTTACACACACACATTTTAAGATGTCTGAAAAATGAAAGTTAGAACATCCATCAAGAAAAGAAGCGAGGATTGCAAGATCGTCAAACGTAAAGGCCGCCTTTATGTGATCTGCAAAAAGAATCCTAAGTTGAAAATGCGCCAAGGATAGTTTCGAATTTTAAAAGTGATTAGAATTTTATGGCACGTATAGTCGGTGTAGATTTACCCAAAAATAAGAGAGGCGAGATAGGCTTGACCTATATCTACGGTATCGGAAGAAGTACCGCGCGCGCGATTCTCGAAAAAGCTCAGATCAGCTACGATCTCAAAGTGAAAGACTGGAGCGACGAAAATGTTGCGGCCATCCGTAATGTCATTGCCAGCGAAGGTTACAAGGTGGAGGGCGAGCTCCGTTCTACCGTACAGCTCAACATCAAGCGTCTGATGGATATCGGTTGCTACCGGGGTATCCGTCACCGTCTGGGACTTCCCGTGAGGGGACAGAGCACCAAGAACAATGCCCGCACCCGCAAAGGCCGGAAGAAAACCGTGGCTAACAAGAAAAAAGCAACTAAGTAATCGTAGAGAGTTATGGCAAAAAAGACTGGATCAGTTAAGAAGAAAGTTGTCAAGGTGGAAGCGCAGGGTATGGCTCACGTCCACTCGACTTTCAACAACGTGATAATTACGCTTACCAATGCTCAGGGACAGGTGATCAGTTGGAGCTCGGCCGGCAAGATGGGCTTCCGGGGTTCGAAGAAGAACACGCCCTACGCTGCCCAGACGGCCGCTACGGATTGCGCCAAGGTGGCCTACGACATGGGTCTGCGCAAAGTCAAAGTGTATGTAAAAGGTCCCGGTGCAGGCCGCGAGTCTGCGATCCGCACCATTCACGGCGCCGGCATCGAAGTGATCGAAATCATCGATGTGACGCCACTTCCTCATAACGGATGCCGTCCCCCCAACCGTCGTCGCGTCTAAGGATCGGGCATGCGGCTCCCGCCTGAACCCGCCGTTGCAGCCGGGGAAATGCGGGGCGGGAAACCGCGTCCTTCCGGAAACGGATGCACAGGCATCCCGATGAAAATTTTACAACTCAAGAAAAATTTCTAAAAATGGGAAGATACATAGGACCAAAATCAAAAATCGCCAGAAAATTCGGCGAAGCCATTTTCGGGACGGATAAATCTCTGGAAAAGAAGAATTATCCTCCGGGACAGCACGGACTTGCCCGTAAACGTAAGAAAGTTTCCGAATACGGTACTCAGTTGCTCGAAAAACAGAAAGCCAAAGCGATCTACGGAGTACAGGAAAAACAGTTCTACAGAACCTACGAAGCCGCCGCACGACTGGGCGGTATCACCGGCGAAAACCTGCTCAAGTTGCTCGAATGCCGTCTGGACAACGTGGTGTACCGTCTGGGCATCGCTCCGACGCGTGCCGCTGCACGTCAGTTGGTTTCGCACCGTCATATCGTCGTGAACGGAAACGTCGTGAACATCCCTTCGTACACGTTGCGCGAAGGCGATACGGTAGGCGTGCGCGAAAAATCGAAGGCGCTGGAAGTGATTCAGGATTCTCTGGGCAGCGGCCGTCGCAGCCGTTTCGCATGGCTGGAATGGGAAGGAAGCCAGATGACCGGCAAGTTCCTGTCGAAACCCGACCGGGCCGACATTCCGGAGAATATCCATGAACAACTGATCGTTGAATTGTACTCTAAGTAGTAATTAATCGAGGAGCAAAAATTATGGCAATATTAGCATTCCAAAAACCCGAAAAGGTAATCATGCTCGAATCCACCTCCTCTTTCGGACGGTTCGAATTCCGTCCGTTGGAGCCCGGATTCGGTATGACCGTCGGCAACGCGCTGCGTCGCATTCTGCTGAGTTCGCTCGAAGGATATGCCATCACGACCGTGAAGGTGTCGGGCGTAGACCATGAGTTTGCTGCTATCCCCGGTGTTATGGAAGGAATGCTTGAGATCATTCTCAATCTCAAGCAAGTACGTTTCATCAGGACCGTCGAGAACGTAGACGACGAGAAGGTGACGGTCAATGTGGCCGGGCAGACCGAACTCACGGCCGGCTACATTTCGAATTTCCTTACCAACTTCAAGGTGTTGAATCCCGATCTGGTCATTTGCCATCTCGATGCCGACGTGAAGTTCCAGATGGAACTGACCATCGGGAAAGGACGCGGATACGTCCCTGCCGACGAAAACCGTCCTGCCGATGCGGAGTTCGGATTGCTCCCGATCGATTCGATCCATACGCCGATCAAGAACGTCAAGTATTCGGTCGAAAACTACCGTGTCGAGCAGAAGACCGACTATGAGAAACTCAATATCGAGGTGACGACGGACGGCTCCATCCATCCGAAGGACGCCCTCAAGGAGGCCGCCAAGATATTGATTCATCATTTCATGCTCTTCTCCGACGAGAAAATCACGCTGAACCTCGAAGAGAGCAGCACGACCGAGGAATTCGACGAAGATGTGCTTCACATGCGTCAGTTGTTGAAAACCAAACTTTCCGATCAGGATCTTTCCGTCCGTGCCCTCAACTGCCTCAAGGCGGCCGAAGTGGAAACGGTGGGCGATCTGGTTCGCTTCAACCGCAACGACCTGCTCAAGTTCCGCAACTTCGGCAAGAAGTCGCTCTCCGAGCTGGACGATCTGCTCTCTACGCTGAACCTGCATTTCGGAATGGACGTTTCGATTTACAAACTCGATAAGGATTAAGGGTTTGTCGGTCACGACGTTCCCGTCGTAAACAAGGACGCTAAAATTCAAGTAAATTATGAGACACAATAAAAAAATTAACCACCTCGGCAGACAGGCCTCTCACCGCAAGGCGCTGTTGGCCAACATGGCAAGTTCGCTGGTGCTCCACAAGCGGATCAACACGACGGTTGCCAAAGCGAAGGCTCTGAGAATGTATGTCGAGCCGTTGATGACCAAATCGAAACAGGATACCACGCACTCGCGTCGTGTGGTTTTCAGCTACCTCAAGGACAAGAAAGCCGTGGCCGAACTGTTCCGGGAAGTGGCTCCGAAGATCGCCGACCGTCCGGGCGGATATTGCCGTATCCTGAAGACCGGTTTCCGTCAGGGCGACGGGGCCGAAATGTGCTTCATCGAACTGGTGGATTTCAACGAAACCTACACGAAAGAGGTAAAAGCCGCCGAAAAACCCAAAACGCGTCGTAGCCGCGCCAAGAAGGCGGAAGCTCCTGCTGCCGAAGGCGCCGCTGTCGAAGTTGCGGGCGAAACGGCCGCTCCGGCCAAGAAGGCGGCTGCCAAGAAACCCGCCGCCAAAAAGGCGGATGCCGCCGAAGCCCCTGCCGAAAAGGAAGCGTAGGGATTCCGGTATTTCATACCCAGAAAAGAGTGCCCGATCGTCGGGCGCTCTTTTTTTATTTCCGCATTTTGCGTGGCGGTCCGTTTCCGGACGAGGGTTTCGGACCGGGGCGCGGTCGGTTGCGACGGCATGTCCGAACGTGTCGTCGGAAGACTCGTCGCGCCGCGCTTTCGGGGATTGCAGTCCCGATGCCCCGTCGGGGTGGGACTGGTCGGCGATCGGGATACTTGCGTGGTTTTGAGCCGGGAGAACTTGCGGTCGGACTTGAAGACGGCAGGCAGAGACCTCGTTCCATCGGGGTCTGTACCTGTTGTGTCTGTATTCGGGCGAGAGCTGCGGTAAGGACGACGGGAAAGCCGGGACGGAGCGGGAAAAGAAGTGAAAGGAGAGTGCGGAGCAGGAAGGAGTGTCACGGATGTTTTACGGCCGTGCGGGGCGTCGTTCCCGACCTCGCTCCTTGCGTCGTTTCGTTTTTCAGGAGGTAGCGCCGGAGAACAGGCGAATGCGGGCGAGCGTGGGTGAAAATGGGCGGAGAAGGGTGGCGGAGAGATGCTGACAACGGCGCGGCGGAGAGCCGGCTTCCCCTTCCCGTTCTGTGTGCGGTCGCAACATTGCGGACAAGAGGGCGGACGTATACGAAATATCCTTTTAACGCGAAAAGAACGGCTGCGACAGGATGCGAATATCCGTTTGGGAAAGCGAGGTTCTGTATGTTGGGATTCGCAGGCTTTTTTGTTCTGCTATCTTTTTTGCTCTTTGTAGCTGTATGTTTCGGCTTCTCTGAACACTGTTTCGGGAAACCGGAGTCCCGTTCGTAGGAGGGTAGAGGGCGTGTTCCTGTGTCGGTTTTGCCCTCCTTCGGAGGCTCTTCGTTCCTGCTTGTGCGAAAGCTGTTCGGTAAATATTTATTCCGGAGGATGGTTGCACAGGAGAGGAAGCCGCAACGAAGAACGTCGTTCGACGGGAGACGAATGGCCGGTCCGTTCCCCTTTCGGTTTTTGGGGGGGGCATGGGGGGTGCGCATCGGTTTTCGGGGCAACGGATGCTTTTGCCGTCGGGTTCGTAGGGAAAAGATTCGATGTTATGGCGAGAAGCCTTTCCGAAATCGAGCCCTGTCCGCAGAGACGGGCGGAACGACGAGGTGCAGGTGGAAGGGCGCATTCCCGTCGACGGCACGATCCGGTCGTTCGGCGGCAGGCTGCCCGTCTTTTCCCGGTTGCGGGCGGCCGGACCGGCAAAGCCGTGGGGGGGCGAATGCCGAGGTCCGGCGCATCGGCGAAAGGTCGAACCGGACCGGACTCGGTGGCCGGCAGGCTTCGTCTGCGCATGGACGGTCGGGGCATCTGTGCCGCGGCCGAAAAGGGCGAAACGCACGGTTGGGTTTCGGGGGCGCATGGTCTGCCGGGGAGGAGTGTATGCCCGCTTTTTCCGGCCTTCGGGAAGCGGCGGTTTTCGATCTGTGCGTATCGTCCGGGGAAAGCGGGACCGCCCGGTCGCTTCGGCCCGGAAATTTCGTCCGATTTCGCTGGGGCGACGGGCACCGGAATTTGTTTAATCCGATGCAAAACACTATCTTTGGGACGTTTTTCGGCCTGCGGAATTTTTCTCCGCTTCGCTTGCGGACGAATCCCTCCGGCTTCGGAGCCGACGGGCGGAAAACGAGGGCCGGAGAGGGCCGCGCAGGCCCCGGCTACGGAACGAACGACAGACAGAACCGATTATAAACCAAAATTAAGAGAAATTATCATGGGACAGATTATCAGTGTTCATGCCAGAGAGATTCTCGATTCGAGAGGCAATCCCACCGTGGAAGTGGAAGTAACGACCGCCAGCGGCGCATTCGGCCGTGCAGCCGTTCCTTCGGGAGCATCCACCGGCGAAAACGAAGCGCTCGAACTGCGCGACGGCGATAAGGGCCGTTACTGCGGAAAAGGCGTACAGAAAGCCGTACAGAACGTAAACGAAGTGATCGCCAAAGAGATCATCGGCATGCAGGTGACCGATCAGGTGGGCATCGACAAAACGATGATCGCCCTCGACGGAACCGCTACGAAAAGCAACCTCGGCGCCAATGCCATCCTCGGCGTTTCGCTGGCCTGCGCACGTGCTGCGGCCGACCTGCTCGGCATGCCCCTCTACCGCTATATCGGCGGAACGAATGCCAAGACGCTGCCTGTTCCGATGATGAACATCATCAACGGTGGTTCGCACTCCGACGCTCCGATCGCGTTTCAGGAATTCATGATCCGTCCCGTGGGCGCCGCTTCCTTCAAGGAAGGTCTGCGCATGGGTGCCGAAGTGTTCCACGCGCTGAAGAAGGTGCTGCACGACCGCGGCCTGAGCACGGCTGTCGGCGACGAAGGCGGTTTCGCTCCGGCCCTCAACGGTACCGAAGACGCGTTGGAATCGATCATCGAAGCCATCAAAAAGGCGGGTTACAAACCCGGCCGTAAATGCGAAGGCGGCGACGTAGCCATCGGAATGGACTGCGCTTCGTCCGAATTCTACAAAGACGGCGTTTACGACTACACCAAGTTCGAAGGCGCGAAGGGTGCCAAACGCACTTCGGCCGAACAGGTGGCTTACCTCGAAGAACTGATCGCCAAATATCCGATCGACTCGATCGAAGACGGTATGAGCGAAAACGACTGGGAAGGTTGGAAAGCGCTGACCGAAAAGGTAGGCGACAAATGCCAGCTCGTGGGCGACGACCTGTTCGTGACCAACGTGGAATTCCTCAAGAAGGGTATCGAAATGGGTTGCGGTAACTCGATCCTGATCAAAGTGAACCAGATCGGTTCGCTGACCGAAACGCTGGATGCCATCGAAATGGCTCACCGTGCCGGTTACACTTCGGTCACTTCGCACCGTTCGGGCGAAACGGAAGACGCTACGATCGCCGACATCGCCGTAGCGACCAATTCGGGCCAGATCAAGACCGGTTCGATGAGCCGTTCCGACCGTATGGCCAAATACAACCAGTTGCTCCGCATCGAAGAAGAACTGGGCGACGAAGCGATCTACGGATACACGAAGATCTACAAGAAATAGTCGCATCCGTCGTCTCGGACCGATGTCCGGCCGACGAGGAACCGATAGGGGGACCCGAAATCTTTCGGGTCCCCCTTTTCGTTCGGGCGGGGAAGCGTCGGTCGACGTACTCGACCGACGCCGGCCGTTCGCCGAAAGTGTCGCCTCCGGCGAACGGAGCGACCAACAGCCCGTCCGGCGATCCGCGGAGGCGGCGAACGTTGTGTCCGAGGGGCCCGAAAGGGAACCTTCGCTGCGAGAGAGGCGCGGCTTTGGTGGGGGCGTCCTGTGCGGGACCCGATGCCTTCCGGCTCCTCGTCGATAGCCGGGGGCGCCTTTCGGCCGGGGCTTCGTCGATCCGGATGTCTTGCGGCCCGGAAGAGACGGATCTTTTGCCCTCGGACGACGTGATCATGTCCTCAGAAGGAATGTCCTTCTCGTCGGGACTTTTTCGGTCCGATCAGCTTTTTTCTCGGATTTCGAACGGACTTTGGTCATCAAACCGAATTTTTTCATGCGTATTTCCGTGGCAGTACAACCGGTGCGGAAAACGAAAAAATCGAACCTTGCCGACAAGGTCCGAAAAGAACCGGGGAAGCGAACCGGTAACCGGTTTTCTGTCGGACGGTGCTTTTGCCGCGGTTCTTCGCTTCTTTCTGTAAATAACCGTCTGCCGGCCGGATACGGGCATCCTGCCGCTGCCCTCTTTTCGTTTCGAGGAGGGAGACTCTTGGGTTTTCGGGCGGTTATGGAAAATGGATATTTCTGCCGCCTGTCGGTTTGGTCTTCTCGTTCGGTGGGGTGGATCGGGGAACGGTTGTCTATGTCCGGTATGTGTCTGTCCGGGCGATATTTTCTGTTCGGCTCTCGTGTGAGAGGAGCGCCCGAAGACGACCGGAGTGAGACTTTGTGTGCGTTTGTGCGAGGGTAGGGCGGGATAATGAAAGGAACCGTTCGCCCGTCCGGTTCCGGGAGGAGAGGGCCGAGGGCCGGGACGGATTCGTCCGTTGCCTGTTCCGTATTTCGTTCGAAACGGATGGCCAGACGGGTATATTTTCGTCCGGTCTGCCTGCGTGCAAGGAAACGGCTGCATGCCGCTATCGTCTTAGTTTATCGTTCGATAGGGGAAGATGGCGGAACAGGAAACTTTTAATGTTTATAAAAAAATGCAATGAACAGTTGTTTGTAATGAAGAGATTGCTATATTTGATGTGAAATATTAAAATATCGAAGCTGTTTATTCATTCCGAATTGCCCAAATGAAGAAGTGATAAGATGAACAGCCTTGGACCTATTATGCGCGGTCCTCGGCAAGTTTTATCACTTCTGTTGGGCAAAATGGATGACGAGCCGGGTTCCGCGCATATTTTTGAACAAGAATCAAAAAGTGTGCCTGTATGAGAAAACGTAAACATGGAATCCGTGCTGAGTCTTCGTTCGCCGATGTTCCGTTCTGCGGCGCGTCTCCGTTTTCGGGAAAGGTTCGGTTCGAAATCGGCGATGTTTATCTTTTTCATAGACGGAATCCGTATTGCCCTGCCGAGAGTTCGCTGTGGGGCCTGTTCGACAAGCGTGTCGGTTCGTCTGTCTATTTGGAGTCGAGCACGAAAGATTTTCGGCATTTCGAGACATGGCATCGTCTGCCGGACCGGTATCGTTATTGCCGCCGTTCCACGCGGAGCGAATTCAGGGACTATGTCGTGACCCGGACGGTTTCGGAGATGTTCGAGCTGCCGGGGCGTAAGCGTTGCTATCTGCCGCAGGAGTGTCCCGGAAAAAGGGGACGCCGGTAAGAGGACGGCAGTCAGGGGGGGCTGTACGTCGAAGGACGGGAGGACAAGGGCGATCCGGTGGCGGAGAGTCGGGAGCTGCCCGTCGATGTCTTTGCGCCCGTTTTGCAGGGGAGGTGTTTCCGAAAACGACTGACTTTTGGCATTTTAGGGATTTTCCCGTCGTTCGCCGGGGAACGGATGCGGTGCGAAGCTGTGCGGACGTAAGGGACGGTCGTGATGCTACCTGCCGCCGGGAACGTAGCGGCTTGTGCGACGGATGTCGGAACGATCGGGAGCAGAGTATGAGCGGTTCGCCGGAACGGTTCGTCCGGTCCGGAACGTGTCGTGACGGAGGGGGGAAGGGCATGCGGGCGGCGGAGAACGGCGCATGTCCGAAAGGAGACGCGACATGCTGCGGGTCGGTTGCGGGTGGTGACGGCCCGCTTCGTCGGGCAAAATGCGTCGATGTCGTTGGCTCGGATTCCGGGAGGAGTGGCTCGTTTTCTGCGAAAAACGCGGGATAGGGAGCGTATGCCGGCTTCTTTCCGGAGAGAACGTTCCTCCGCAGGCGGTGGGATGCCTTCGTTTCGTTTTTCGAGCGTGTCGTTCTTTCGTCCGCGTCTCTGCGGCGAATGCGGCATGGACGAACATCCGTCCGGAGGCATTCGGAAAGCGGAGGGGGGCTTCCTTTTTTCTCCGGCCGCTGCATGGCGGAAAAGAGAAAGAGAACGGAAGAAAACCGCCGGGTACGGACCGTTTTCATGGTTCGTACCCGGCGGTATATGGAAACGAGATGCCGCGGAACTACTCCTCGATCTGCTGCATTTCGATCAGCTTGGCATAGATGCCGTGCAGGTTCATCAGTTCCTGATGCGTGCCCTGTTCGGCGATGCGGCCTTGGTCGATGACGATGATGCGGTCGGCGTTGTGGATCGTGCTGAGCCGGTGGGCGATTACCAGCGAGGTGCGCCCTTCGAGCAACGAGTCGAGCGCGCTCTGCACGAGCATTTCCGATTCGGTGTCGAGCGCCGAAGTGGCTTCGTCGAGGATCAGGATTTCGGGATTTTTCAGCACGGCCCGCGCGATGCTCAGCCGCTGGCGCTGCCCTCCGGAGAGTTTCATGCCTCGGTCGCCGATGTTGGTCCGGTAGCCGTTTTCGGTCTCCATGATGAAGGCGTCGGCATTGGCGATGCGGGCCGCGCGGCGCACTTCGTCGTCGGTGGCGTCCCGTTTGCCGAGCCGCAGGTTGCTCTCTATCGTGTCGTTGAACAGCACGGTGTCTTGCGATACGACGCCGATGTGTTCGCGCAGGCTGCCGAGCCGGTAGCGGCGGATGTCGATTCCGTCGATGAGGATCTCGCCGCTCTGCACGTCGTAGAACCGCGGGATGAGGTCCGACAGCGTCGATTTGCCGCCGCCCGACGGACCTACGAGCGCGACGGTTTCGCCTTTGCGGATCGTGAAGCTCACGCCCCGGATCACCTCCCTGTTTTCGTAGGAGAAGCGCACGTCGCGGAACTCGATGCCCTCGTGCAGGCCATCCATCGGCACGGCGTCGGGAGCGTCTGCGATCCGGCTCTTTTCGTCGAGCAGGGCGAGGACACGCTCTCCGGCGGCGATGCCTTGGTTGATGTTGGCGAAGGCGTCGGTGAACGAGCGCAGCGGGCGGGTGATCTGCGTGAAAATGCCCAGATAGGCGATGAATCCGCTGGCAGCCAGATCGCCGCCCAGCACGAGGCTGCCGCCGTAGACGAGCAGGATGGCCGCCGTAGTGATGCCCATGAACTCGCTGGCCGGCGAGGCTAATTGCTGCCGGCGGGCCATGCCGAGCGACAGGCGGGAGAACTGTCCGTTGAGCCGGTGGAACTTGTCGGTGACGTAGCCCACGGCGTTATAGCTTTTGAGAATCTTGATGCCCGAAAGCGATTCGTCCATCAGGCTCACGAGGTCGGCGAAACGTTCCTGCGCTTCGGTGGCCGAGCGGCGCAGCCTTTTGACGATCGAGCCGATGACCAGCGCCACCAGCGGCAGGAAAAGGGCAGAGAAAATCGTCAGCTTCCACGAGATGAGCACCAGCGCCACCATGTAGCCGATGATGAGGAACGGGTCGCGGAACGCCACCTGAAGCGTGTTGGTGATGCAGAACTGCACGACCTGCACGTCGGACGAGATCTTCGAAATGATGTCGCCCTTGCGTTCGTTGCTGAAATAGCCGGTGTGCATGCCCGTCACGTTGTCGTAGACCTTGTTGCGCAGGCGTTCGAGCGTCCGGATGCGCATCGTCTCGATGGTGCGCTGGCCCAGATAGCGGAACAGGTTGCTCAACAGCGACGAGGTGATGATGAACAGCCCCAGAAAGATCAATACCTCCATGCCCGAATAGTTCTCCCCGAATAGTCTGTACAGCAGAAAGTTGATAAGCTCCCGCAGGTAGTCCATGTTCGGTTCGAACGCCGGCATTTCCCGCACCCGTTCCACGGCGCCGCTCTGGTCGAAGAGCGTGTCGAGGATGGGGATGATGAGCACGAAGTTGAACGTGTTGAACACCGCGTAGAACAGCGTGTAGAAAAAGTAGGGGACAGCGTATTTTTCGATGGGTTTCGCGAATCCGAGCAGGCGCCAGTAGGTATTCATGCTGTGATGGGTTGATGGAAGAGACAAAAGTAATCCATTTTTTCGATTTAACGGCAATTATATTTCGGGGCCCGGAGGCCTTTTGTCCGGTAAATTTCGTAAGTTTGCCTTTCGAATTTCAATATCGCAATATGGAAACTGTACTGAGCGGAATACGATCTACCGGAAACCTGCATCTGGGTAATTATTTCGGTGCACTGAAAAACTTCGTCAAAATGCAGCATACCGACCGCTGCTTCTTCTTCATAGCCGACTACCACTCGCTCACGACCCATCCCGACCCTGCCATCCTGCACGGGAACGTCACCAACGTGCTGTCCGAATACCTCGCCGCAGGGCTCGATCCCGACGTGGCGACGATCTATGTCCAGAGCGACGTGCCCGAAGTGACCGAACTGTCGCTGCTGCTCAGCATGCACGCCTTCGTCGGGGAGCTCGAACGCACGGCCTCTTTCAAGGACAAGATCCGCAAGCAGCCCGAAAACGTCAATATCGGCCTGCTGAGCTATCCGGTGCTGATGGCCGCCGACATCCTGCAACACCGCGCCACGCGCGTGCCGGTGGGCAAGGATCAGGAGCAGCACCTCGAACTGACCCGCCGCTTCGCCCGCCGTTTCAACCAGATCTACGGCGTGGAATATTTTCCCGAATGCCAGCCCTACGTCTTCAGCGGCGAGGGGCTCGTGAAGATTCCGGGGCTCGACGGTTCGGGCAAGATGGGTAAGTCGGAAGGGAACGGCATCTACCTGTCCGACAGCGACGAGGCCATCCGCAAGAAGGTGATGAAGGCCGTGACCGATTCGGGTCCCACGGCGCCCGACAGTCCGATGCCGGAGGTAATCGCCAACCTGTTCACGCTGTTGCGCGTCGTTTCGACCGAAGACACGGTGCAGCATTTCACCGACAAGTGGAACCGGTGCGAAATCCGTTACGGCGACCTGAAGAAGCAGTTGGCCGAGGACATCGTCAAGGTCGTGGCCCCCATCCGCGCACGGATTCGGGACATCGCCGCCGACGAGGACTATCTCTCGCGCGTCGTCCGACAGGGTGCCGAGAAAGCGCGCGAGAGCGCGGGCAAGACGCTCGCCGACGTGCGGGAAATCATGGGCATCAAGCCTTTCGGCCGGCGGTAGAACGCACGGCCGTCCCGGCGGCCGGAAGACGGCGCGGACGGGACGGTGCGCGCGAAGGGCCGGGACGATTCTCTTTGGCTGAAAAAGATCGACGGAAGACGATATGGCACGGATCAAGAACCGGATAGCGATCCTGTACCGCTATCTTATCATCGCGACCAAGCGGCTTACGGACAAGCAGTTGATGATTCTGCTGGCCATTGTCGTCGGCTTGGCGGCGGGTCTGGCGGCCTATGTGTTCGAACGGACGCTGGGCTTGTTCCGCTATATGCTGACCAGTTGGTTCGATGTCGATCGGGCGAGCGTGTTCTACCTGTTCTATCCGGTCGTGGGGATCGTCATCGCCACGTTGATAGTCAAGTACCTCGTTCGCGACAACATCAGCGAGGGCGTCACCCGCGTGCTCTATGCCATGAGCAAAAAGGGCTCGCGCATCAAGCCGCACAACTGCTATTCGTCCATCCTCGCCAGTTCGGCGACCATCGGCTTCGGCGGATCGGTCGGTCCCGAAGCGCCCATCGTGCTGACGGGGTCGGCCATCGGTTCGAACGTAGGCCGTTTCATGCGGCTCAACTACAAGAATGTCACGCTGCTGCTGAGCTGCGGCGCGGCGGCCGCGCTGTCGGCCGTCTTCAAGGCGCCCATCACGGGCGTCGTGTTCGTGCTCGAAATCCTGATGCTCGACATTACCGTCGCGTCCATCATTCCGCTGTTGATCTCCGCCGTGACGGCCACGACGCTGATGTTTTTTCTCAACGGGTTCGATCCGGTGTTCAACATCGACCTCAAACACGTCTTCGAGCTGCGGCATCTGCCTTTCTACGTCGCGTTAGGGTTGATCTGCGGGTTGATGTCCTATTATTTCACGCGGATCAATTCGGCCATTTCGGCACAGTTCGCCAAGATCAAGAGCATGTACCGCCGGTGGATCGTCGGCGGGCTGGTCATCGGCGTGCTGATCTTTCTCTTTCCGCCGCTCTACGGCGAAGGCTACGAGTCGCTGACCGATCTGATGTACGCCAATACGGACGCCCTGTTCAACAATTCGCTGTTCTTCCGCTATCGTCACACGGGGTGGATCGTGGCGTTGTATCTTCTGGCGACGCTTTTTTTCAAGGTCGTGGCCATGTCGGCCACCAACGGGGCCGGCGGGGTCGGCGGATCGTTCGCCCCCTCGCTCTTCGTCGGGGCTTTCACCGGGGCCACGATGGTCTATATCCTCAACCTCGCCTTCGGGTTCGAACTGCCCATCGTACCCTTCGCGCTCGTCGGCATGGCCGGCGTGATGTCGGGCGTGATGAACGCGCCGCTGACGTCGATCTTCCTGATCGCCGAGCTGACCAACGGCTATTCGCTCTTCGTGCCGCTGATGCTCGTGGCCGCGCTGTCGTTCACGCTGGGCTACTACCTCGAACCCTATTCGATCTACACGAAAAAACTCTCCCAGAGCGGCGAGCTGCTTACGCACAACAAGGACCGTTCGGTGCTCGTTTTCCTGAATCTTTCTTCGTTGATCGAGACCGACTTCCACCGCATCACGATGGATACGACGCTGGGCGACGTGGTCAAGCTGATTGCGTCGGTGCGCCGCAACATCTTTCCGGTGGTCAGTCGCGACGGGACGCTGCTGGGCGTCGTGCAGCTCGACGACCTGCGGGCCGATATGTTCGATGCGTCGAAATACGGCACGACGATCGACAACTACATGATCCCTCCGCCCGATCTGATCTATCCCAACGAACAGATCGGCAGCGTGCTCGATGCCTTCGAGGGTTCGAAGGCATGGATGCTGCCCGTCGTGTCGGGCGATAACAGATACCTCGGATTCATCTCCAAATCCCGCATTCTGGCCGCCTACCGCGAACAACTGATGGCCATCAGCGAAGAGTAGCGCGAAAGGCGTGCGGTCCGCTTCGGAAGGAGCGGAAAAGCCGCGGCGTTTCTTTCGGTGTGCTTTCTTTTCGGGGCCGTCGGGAACGGTGCGGCGGGCAGGCGGCGGCCGATGTGGCCGGGCAGACCGGGCTCACGGTCCCGCAGTCGAACTTCCTTGTATAGAAGGCTCTCCCTGTGCGCACGGAACCGACGAGGCGGAATATGTCCGCATCCCCGGAGCCTTCCGACCCGCTCCGTGCCCGAAACAGGGGAAAGATCGGCTTCGGTCTGTCCGGAGCATGTTCGCGGGGACCGTTCCGCCTTTGGGCAGGAGGCGCCGCCGGACGACGGGCCTGCGGGGCAGAATATGCCGGCCGGTCCCCGACGCCGGGGAATACAACGATATGCGAAGGGGGCGTTGTCGTGTACGGGAAAAAGTCCGCCCCTGCCGTCCGGCGACGGACAGCGGGGGCGGTAAGACGGCAGGCAGGCCGCTCGTCAGAGCGGCTTTTTCTTCGTGCGGACCCTTTGCCGGATGATCTGGCCGGCCGCTTCCATTTCCTGCAGGGCGAGGTTGTCCTGTTCGCAGAGGAACGAGACCATGCAGGGGAAAGATCCGTCGAAAAAGTTGGAGAGGACGCCGTGCATCACGTGCCGGGTGTAGGTCCGTTTGTCGAACAGCGGGTAGTAGCGATGGCTTTTGCCGCAGGTTTTGTGGGCGACGACTCCTTTTTTCTCTAATACGCGGAAGACGGTGGAAACCGTATTGTAGGCGGGTTTGGGTTCGGCCATCTCCGAAATGATTTCGGCGACGAGCGCGGTTTCTTTGCGCCACAGGATTTGCATGATCTCCAATTCCGCACGGGTCAGTTCCCTCGACGGGCCCGTGGCGACTTTCAAGCGTTTCATTTCCAGCGAAAAATATGGGTGTTACAGGGGGCACGCGCAAGAGCCCCGCTTCCGGCCGGCCAATCGTTTCCGTGCATCGCACGGCCGGAAGTCGATCGCGATAAACGGATCGAAAACGCAAATATACAGTTTATTTTCGATATTCCCGAAGCCCCGTTCGAAGGGGCATTCGGGCGGTCCGGATTCTGCTGCGTGCGCCGGGGACGGAAGTCCGTTCCGGTCGGGAAAGATGTCGGCGGACGCTATCCCCGACCGGCGGGCGTCGGACGAGAGGGCCGGGCGGCATACGCTTTTCGACGGTCGCGCCGCAAGGAGCATTTCGTTCCGTAGATCGGTGAACATCCGCCGGTTTCGACGCATCGGATGACAGACGGGCTTTTCGGAACGTGCCGCCGCGCGCTCTGCGTTCGGGGGACATGGGTGTCGTGTCGTCGCGACGCGACGGGCGGTCGCCCGAAACGAAATTCCGCCCCGTCGCGATGGATGGCGACGGGGCGGAAGCGTTCAATGCGGACCGGAGGGCGGTCCTTCGGAAATTTTCGTCGGGTGAGCCGGTTAGGCCGCAGCGGCGTTTTTGGTTTCGTAGTCCTTCTTGACTTCTTCGTAGAAAGCGGCGTAGGACGTATACATGTAGGGGTACAGCCAGATGAGACCGATACCCAGCGTGAGGATGGCCAGAAGAGCCCATCCGATGAAGCTCAGGTTCAGCAGGAAGTAATCCATTTTGTGGCCTTCCATCATCTTCATGCTCCGGCAGATGGCCTGTTCGCCGGTCATGTCCGGATTCTCGCGCATGATGAAGGACATCATGGCGTAAGAGATGCTTTTGATGATGCCCGGCACGACGAGCAACAGTGTCCACAGAACGGTGTAGACGTTCTGGAGCAGGAAGCCGACCAGATAGCGGAGGTAGTCGCGGAAAGGCTCGAACAGTTTGTCGAGGTCCACCTTGCCCTCCTTGAGCAGGTCCCAGAACACGAAGAGAATACCTGCCGCGAAGAATACTCCGACGAACAGGACGGGAACGACGGGGATGAGCTGGCTCAGTCCGGCCGTTGCGCCGTAAATCAGAAGAAACACCAGTCCGGCGATGGCTGCCTGTTTCCAATTGCCTTGCAGGGCCGCGAGGGCCTGTTCCTTAAAGACTTTGGGTCTGAAATTTTCCATGATGCGAATTTGAATTTGGTTTCGGATCGCTAAAATACAGTTTAATTTCGCCATCTGCAAAGCCGGAATGCGTTGCGGCGGGGACTTTCGCCGCGATGCGCCGATATGAACAGTTGTTTTTCAGGTTTTTCCTTGGCTGCCGGTGTCCGTAATGGAGTCTCCGGACCCGCCCGGTCCCGGAGCTTTACGTTTCGGGAGGGCGACGGTCCGGGTCTGTCTGCGGAGACGCCGGGCGGCATCGGGCGGCGGTCCTCCCGTGCACGGGACGGTTCCCGTTGCGGAAAAGGGCTGGCGGGCGATTCGCTCCCGGAGACGGGCGCGTGTCGGAGTGTCCGGTGACGGGTGCGGGGATCGGCGGGCGGAAAACCGCCCGCTCGGAAAGTCGTGAAAAGGGAAGGGGGGTGTTTTACGGGGCGGATTCATGGTTCGTGCCGAGCGAGCAAGGTACAGGGCCGGTATTGTCGTCCGGAGGGTTTCGCGGGAACGGGTAACGGCAAAAGAAACGCCGACCGTTTCGGCGGTCGGCGATGGGATGGCGGACGGTCCCGGAGTGTTCTTAAAAAAAGGTTGCAATGATGTATAAATCACAAAGGAACAGCGCTTATAAGTATTGTGCCGGAGGTGGGGCAGCGGTTATGCCGCGTGAAAAAGGCATCGTTCGGAAAGAGTTGCGTTGCCGTGCCTTTTTTCGAACGTTGCTTTTTGCGGTTCGGTTCCCTGTTTCCTGCATCTTGTTCCCCGGTAACGAATAGCTCTGATCGACGTATTCGTTTTAAAAGGTTCGGAGTCGTGACGAGCAGCACTTTCGAATGTCCTGTTTCCGCACAGGTACGATCCTTTTCCGGATGTCAGCGGTCGATGACGCCCGAACCGATCAGTTCCTCGCCGTCGTACCATGCGGCGAACTGTCCGGCCGTCACGCCGCGCTGGGGCTCGTCGAAAACGATGTAGCCGCCCTGCGGTGTCACGTGCAGCATGCCGCCCTGCAACGGCTGGCGGTAGCGGATGCGCATGCTGAACCGGGCGCTCGTTCCGACGGGCAACCGGCGGTCGGGCCGGATCCAGTGCATCTCTTCGGGACGGATGTGCAGCGCCTTGCGGTAAAGACCGGGGTGATGCTGCCCCTGTCCGACGTAGAGGATGTTGCGTTCCACGTCGGAGGCGATGACGAACAGCGGTTCCGGCCGTCCGCCTACGTTGAGGCCCTTGCGCTGGCCGATGGTGAAGAAGTGCGCGCCGCGGTGTCGTCCGGCTTTCGTGCCGTCCGATTCGGCGTAGAGGTAAGGGGCCGAGAGCGCTTCGGGCGTGTCGTCCGTCGCTCGTTCGCGGTAGCCAGGCCATGCGGCGGGAATCTCGACGATGTCGCCGTCGCGGGCCGCCAGTTGTTGTTGCAGGAAGACGGGCAGATCGACCTTGCCGACGAAGCAGATGCCCTGCGAATCCTTGCGCTCGGCCGTGGCTAAATGCTGCTCGGCGGCGATGCGCCGGACTTCGGGTTTGAGCAGGTGTCCGATGGGGAACAGCGCCCGCGAGAGCTGCTGCTGCGTAAGCTGGCAGAGGAAATAGCTCTGGTCCTTGTTGGGATCGCTGCCGGCGAGCAGCCGGTGGACGGTCCCGCCGTCCGTGACGAGGTCGTCGCGGCGGCAGTAGTGGCCCGTGGCCACGCAGTCGGCACCCAGATCGAGCGCCGTTTTCAGGAAGGCGTCGAATTTGATCTCCCGGTTGCACAGCACGTCCGGGTTGGGCGTGCGGCCGCGGCCGTACTCGGCGAACATGTAGTCCACGACTCTTTCGCGGTACTGTTCGCTCAGGTCGACCATGTGGAAAGGGATGTCGAGCCGTTTGGCCACCAGTTCGGCGAACATGTGGTCGTCGTACCACGGACAGTCGCCCTCCAGCGTGCCGGTCGTATCTTTCCAGTTGCGCATGAACAGGCCGATCACTTCGTGTCCCTGCTGCTTGAGCAGGTAGGCCGCCACGCTCGAATCGACGCCTCCGGAGAGGCCTACGACAACTTTCATTTTCGTTCGGGTTATGGTTTTACGGTGTTTTTATGAAAAGGCACGGCGCGCGCCGTCGCGTGCCATGCCTTTTTTCGTTCGCTGCCGGATTCTCCGGCCTATCGGTCCATGGCCAGCCTCAGTACGTCGTCGTTCGTGCGGACGTAGCTGAACGAAAGGCCTTCGAGGTATTCGGGCTTGATCTCGGCGATGTCCTTGCGGTTGTCTTCGCTGAGGATGATCTCGCGGATGCCGGCGCGTTTGGCGGCCAGAATCTTTTCCTTGATGCCACCCACGGGCATGACGCGGCCCCGGAGCGTGGTCTCGCCCGTCATGGCGATCCGTTCGCGGACGGGACGTCCCGTGAACGTCGAGACGAGCGACGTGACCATCGTGATGCCCGCGCTGGGTCCGTCCTTGGGGATGGCGCCTTCAGGCACGTGGATGTTGATGTCGTACTTCTCGAACTTTTCGCGTGCGATGCCCAGCTCTTCGCTGTGGGCCTTGACCCATTCGAGCGCGATGGTGGCCGACTCTTTCATCACGTCGCCCAGGTTGCCCGTCATCGTCAGGGCGCCTTTGCCCGGCGTGAGGATCGACTCGATGTAGAGGATGTCGCCGCCCACTTCGGTCCATGCCAGTCCCGTCACGACGCCCACCATGCCGGCCACCTCGTAGGCTTCGTTCAGGAAGCGCGGCACGCCGAGGATCTTTTCGACGTCTTCGGCCGTGATTTCGGGCTGGAACTCCTCTTCGAACCCGATGTTCTTGGCGCGTGTGCGGACGATCTTGGCGATGTGCTTGTCGAGCGAGCGCACGCCCGATTCGCGGGTGTATTCGGCGATGATCTTTTCGATCGTCTTCGGGGCGATCTTCAGCTGTTTGGCCGAGACGCCGTGCGCTTCGAGCTGCTTGGGAAGCAGATGCTTGCGGGCGATCTGCACCTTGTCTTCGAGGATGTAGCCGGGGATGTTGATCATCTCCATGCGGTCCCTGAGCGCGGGATTGATGTTGGCGATGTTGTTGGCCGTGGCGATGAACAGCACCTTCGAGAGGTCGTATTCGGCGTCGAGGTAGTTGTCGTGGAACGTCGTGTTCTGTTCCGGGTCGAGCACTTCGAGCAGGGCCGAGGAGGGGTCGCCGTGGTTGCTGACCGTCACCTTGTCGATCTCGTCGAGGATGATGACCGGGTTGGACGATCCGGCCCGCTTGACGGTCTGGATGATCCGGCCCGGCATGGCGCCGATGTAGGTTTTGCGGTGGCCGCGGATTTCGGCCTCGTCGTGCAGTCCGCCCAGTGCGATGCGGCCGAACTTGCGTTTGAGCGCTCCGGCCACCGACTTGCCCAACGAGGTCTTGCCGACGCCCGGAGGGCCGTACAGGCACAGGATGGGCGACTTGAGATCGCCTTTGAGCTTCAGCACGGCCAGATGTTCCAGTATGCGGTCCTTGACCTCGTCCAACCCGAAGTGGTCGTTGTCGAGCCGCTTCTTGGCGTGTTTGAGGTCGAGGTTGTCCTTCGTGCAGGTTTCCCACGGCAGGTCGAGCATCAGTTGCAGGTAGTTGAGCTGCACCGAATATTCGGCCACGGCCGGGTTCATCCGTTCGAGCTTCGAGAGCTCCTTGAAGAACAGTTCGCGGATTTCGGGCTTCCATTTCTTCTTCTCGGCCCGTGCGTGCAGCTCGTCGATGTCGCGGTCGGCCGGATCGCCCCCCAACTCGTCCTGAATCGTGCGGATCTGCTGCTGGAGGAAATATTCCCGCTGCTGCTGGTCGATGTCCTGCTTGACCTTGCTCTGGATGTCGTTCTTGAGCTCGGCCAGCTGTTGCTCGCGCACGAGGATTTCGAGCAGCCGGCGGGCGCGGGCCAGCAGGCCCGGCGCTTCGAGCAACCGCTGCCGGTCGCTGTCGGGCAGGTCGAGGTTCGAGCAGATGAAGTTGATGATGCCCCGTTTGTTGTCGATGTTCTTGATGGCGAACGAAGCCTCCTTGGGCATCTGCGGCGATATGTTGATGATGTTCAGCGCCACGTCCTTGATCGATTCGACCAGTGCCTCGAACTCGATGTTGCCCTGATCGGGCGTCGAATCCTTGAGCGCCGAGACCGATGCCTTGAAATAGGGTTCCGAAACGACGAAGTCGGTGACCTCGATCTTTTCGAGCCCGTGCAGGATGACCGTCAGGTTGCCGTTGGGCATTTCGAGCACTTTGAGAATCCGTGCCGCCGTGCCGATGCGGTACAGGTCGCCCGGACCGGGCTGTTCCACTTCGGGTTCCTTCTGCAACACGGCGCCCAGCATGCTTCCCGCGTTCTCGACTTCGCGCACGAGCTTCATCGACTTTTCGCGACCCACGGTGATCGGGGTGATCGAACCGGGGAACAGCACCGAGCTGCGCAGCGTGAGGATGGGCAGGATGGGCGGAATCTCCACCTTTTCGGCCGCATCCTCGTCGTCTCCGGACATGATCGGGATGACGTGGTGTTTGCCTTCGAGCATATCTGATATGCCCGAAAACTCTTCTTCTTTCTTATTATATTTTTTACTCATTCTCTACAAGCGTTCAATCCGCAAATATAATACAATCCTTATGAATATGGAAATCAAGGCCGCCCGCTCCGGGCCCTGAGGGGGCATTTCCCCTCTTCCGTCCTATGAAAACGTCTTTTCGTGTCACGATATTGCCGCGATGCGGCCGTTCCGGCGGGCGATGCGCCGGCGGGTGGGGCCGAACCGGCCGGAAGGCATTCCGTTCTTCGGCAAAATTCCTGCCGCAACCGTTCTTTTCCGATGCTTCGGGGCGGCTTCTCGTGCGCTTTTCTCCGTTTCCCGGCGGGACGGGAAATGCGTCGCGGAACGGATGTTCCGCAGAATGTCGGCGGAAATTATTACTTTTGCGGGATAAACGCTAAAATTCGGAGAATCTATGGAAATCGGAGCCAAATACACGCCCGGAGAGATCGAATCGAAATGGTACGACTACTGGCTGCGTCACGACTTTTTTCATTCGACGCCCGACGAGCGGGAACCCTATACGATCGTCATTCCGCCGCCCAACGTCACCGGCATGCTGCACATGGGGCACATGCTCAACGAAACGATACAGGACGTGCTCGTCCGCCGGGCCCGCATGCAGGGCAAGAACGCCTGCTGGGTGCCGGGTACCGACCACGCTTCGATCGCCACGGAGGCCAAGGTGGTCCAGAAGCTCAAGGCCGAGGGCATCGACAAAAATTCGCTGACCCGCGAGGAGTTCCTCCGCCATGCGTGGGAATGGAAGGAAAAACACGGCGGCATCATCCTCAGTCAGTTGCGCAAGTTGGGCGCTTCGTGCGACTGGAAACGGACCAAGTTCACGATGGACCCCGAAATGAGCCGCAGCGTCATCAAGGTGTTCGTCGATCTGTACAACAAAGGCAAGATTTACCGGGGCGTCCGCATGGTCAACTGGGACCCCGCCGCGCAGACCGCCCTCTCGGACGAGGAGGTGATCTACCGCGAGTCGCAGGGCAAGCTCTACTACCTGCGCTACCGGATCGAGGGCACGGACCGTTTTGTCGTGGTGGCCACGACGCGGCCCGAAACCATTCTCGGCGATACGGCCCTGTGTGTCAATCCGAACGACCCGCGCTATGCCGATCTGCCGCAGGATGCCCGCGTCGTCGTGCCGCTGGCCGGCCGTTCGGTGCCGGTCATCCGCGACGAGTACGTCGACATCGAGTTCGGAACCGGTGCGCTCAAGGTGACCCCGGCCCACGACGTGAACGACTACATGCTGGGCGAGAAATACAACCTCGAAACGATCGACATCTTCAACGACGACGGCACGCTGAACGAGGCGGGCGGCGCCTATGCGGGCATGGACCGCTTCGAGGTGCGCGACCGCATCGAGAAGGACCTCGCCGAGGCGGGTCTGCTCGAAAAGGTCGAGGCCTATACCAACAAGGTGGGCTATTCCGAACGGACGCACGTCGCCATCGAACCCAAGCTGTCGATGCAGTGGTTCCTGCGCATGACCGATCTGGCGCAGCCGGCGCTCCGGGCCGTGATGGACGACGTCGTGCGGCTGGTGCCCGCCAAGTTCAAGAACACGTACCGCTACTGGATGGAGAACGTCAAGGACTGGTGCATCTCGCGCCAGTTGTGGTGGGGCCAGCAGATTCCGGCCTACTACCTGCCCAAGGGCGGGTATGTCGTGGCCGAGACGCCCGAAGAGGCCCTTGCACTGGCCCGCAGCAAAAGCGGCGATCCGTCGCTCGGCATGCAGGACCTGCGGCAGGACCCCGACGTGCTCGATACGTGGTTCTCGTCGTGGCTGTGGCCGATCTCGGTGTTCGACGGCATCGACCGTCCCGGCAACCCCGAAATCGAATACTACTATCCGACCAACGATCTGGTCACCGGACCCGATATCCTGTTCTTCTGGGTGGCCCGCATGATCGTGGCCGGTTACGAATACATGGGCGAAAAACCGTTCCGCAACGTCTATCTGACCGGTATCGTCCGCGACAAGCAACGCCGCAAGATGAGCAAGTCGCTCGGCAATTCGCCCGACCCGCTCGATTTGATGGAACAGTACGGCGCCGACGGCGTACGGTTGGCTATGCTGCTCTGCTCGGCGGCCGGCAACGACCTGCTGTTCGACGACTCGCTCTGCGAACAGGGCCGCAATTTCGGCAACAAGATTTGGAACGCCTACCGGCTCGTGAACGGCTGGCCGGCGGACGACTCGCTCGCCCAGAGCGACAACAACCGCATCGCCGTGGAGTGGTTCCGCGCCCTGCTGAACCGCACGCTCGGACAGATCGAGGAAAACTTCGCCAATTACCGCATTTCCGAGGCGCTGATGCTCGTCTACCGGCTTTTCTGGGACGAGTTTTCCGGCTGGTACCTCGAAATGGTCAAGCCGGCTTACGGACAGCCCGTCGACCGGGCCACGCTCGACGCGACGCGGGAGTTCTTCGACAAGCTGCTGCGGATTCTGCATCCGTTCATGCCGTTCATTACCGAGGAAATCTGGCAGCACATGACTCCCCGCCGGGACGGCGAGAGCATCATGGTCAGCCCGATGCCCGAAGTCGAACCGTTCGACGCCGTCCTGCTCGACCGGATCGAACAGGTCAAGGAGGCCGTGTCCGCCGTCCGCAACATCCGCAAACAGCATAACCTCCCGAACAAGGAGGCGCTGTCGCTGAAGGTCGTCGCCGACGAGCACTATCATGCCGAATTCGATCCCATGCTGGTAAAGATGGCCGGGCTGAGCGGAGTCGAAACCGTGGCGGACAAGCTGCCCGACGCGGCTTCGTTCATCGTCAAGACGACCGAGTATTTCGTTCCGCTGGGCGACAAGATCGACCCGGCCGAGGAGCTCGCCAAGCTGAAGACCGAGCTCGAATACCTCGAAGGCTTCCTCGCTTCGGTGCTCAAAAAGCTCTCGAACGAGCGCTTCGTACAGAACGCGCCGGCCAAGGTGGTCGAGACCGAACACGCCAAGCGCAACGACGCGGAGGCCAAGATCAAGGCGATCCGCGAACGCATCGCGCGGCTGGGATAAAGGGGAACGCATCGCCCGGAAGCCGGTCGTTCCGGTCCGGCGGAGGCAGACGGCGGTTTCCGGAACGCTTTCCGCGACGTCCGGACGTCCGCTTCGGAAGCGGGGGCCGAGGAGCCGTTTCCCGCGAAGACCGTTTCCGTTTTTGGAACGGCCGGCAGGAGTCCGGTTTCGATGCGGAAGCTGCGTTATTACGGAAAGGGAGGCACGATGTATCGTCGTGCCTCCCTTGTTTTGTCGTTTCGTTGGGGGAGCGGTGGCTCTTTGTCGTTTCCGGACGGTTCGTTCCGCCGGTTTTTCTGCGACGGGTCTCTGCGGAGACGAGGAAATGCTCGCGGGAGGGAGGTTTCGGAAAAGGAGGCGTGCGGACTTTCCGGCCTCGGAGCGCGAGGGAGAAAAGGACGAATGCTCCGAGGACGACCCGCGGCAGTGCCGGCAGGTTCCGGGGACGAAGGATTTCCGGTTATGGAAACGGATGCGGAGTTTCGGTCGCTGGCGGTTTCTGCCGACGGTTCTCTCTGTCGGTCTGCGCGGATCGTTTGTCGATGGATGTTCGGACAGAATGGATCGCCGGACGGGATTGTCGGAATGGATTCATTCCATGAGTCGTCCGGTCGCTTTCAGGTCGCTGAACAATAGTTTTTTGCGAGCATGGAAAAAGACTTCGAAATCTCGCTTTCGTTTTTCTTTCTCGTTTTCGGTCCCATGCGTCCGACCGATTTCTAATCGGTTTTGTTCATGATATGACCGACGGCCCGATTGGAGATTTCTTTTTCTACCGTGTTTCTGAAACCCGATACATGGATGACGGATAAGTCGAATCATCGGGCGCGGTCCGGATCGGTGATAATGGTGTGGGTTATTGCCTCTTGCGTACAGGGAGCGGCATTTTTATAAATAAATATATCTGCCGATGCGAACGGGTCTGTTTTTCCGTCCTTGTTTTTTCTGTTCGTTCGATATGACCCGTTGCCTGTTGCCGGCCGCAGCGATGCCGGTAGCGGAGCCGGGAAAGTCCCGGCCGTCCGAATAAAAGGTTAAAGCAGTTCCGAGTTCCGGGGCCGGAACCGTGCGTCGCTCCGGGGAGCGAGAGCGGGCGTCCTGTCCGGCCGCGACCTTTCGCCGACATCCCGTTTCTCGGAAAGAAGATGCGTTATTCGGGATCGTGCCACAGGCCGTCCTGCCGGATGAGCGCGACGAGTGCGTCGAGGGCTTCCGCCTGCGGGAGGTTCCGCTGCACGACGTCGCGTCCCCGGTACAGCGTGATGCGTCCGGGGCCGGAGCCCACATAGCCGTAGTCGGCGTCGGCCATTTCGCCCGGTCCGTTTACGATGCAACCCATCACGCCGATCTTGATGCCTTTGAGGTGCGAGGTCCGCGCCTTGATCGCGGCCAGCGTCCGCTCGATGTCGTAGAGTGTCCGTCCACAGCTCGGACAGGCGATGTATTCGGCTTTGGAGATGCGCACGCGGGCCGCTTGCAGGATGTCGAGACTCAGCGCGTCGATTTCCTGCTGCGGGATCGACGCGTCGGTGTTCTCGATCCGGATGCCGTCGCCGAAACCGTCTAAAAACAGCATGCCCAGATCGGCGGCAGCCTTGATTTGCAGCGTTTCGAGGTCGGTCTCGTCGTAACGGCGGGCGATGACGACCGGGTTGTTCTTGCCCAGTGCCGCCATTTTCAGAAAGGCCGCGCGCTGTTCGGCCACGCCGTTGAGGTTGTCGGTCGTCAGCACGATGACTTTCCCGTCGGGCACGGAGCCGACGGTGCGGATGTCGGCCTCGACGAACGTTTCGCGGAGGGTCGCCGGAATTTCGCTCCAGACGACCGGCGGCCGGTTGCCGCCGATGCCGTCCACGGGCTGCGACACGCGCCGGCGGTATTCGTAGGGGGAGTAGAGCGATTCGTCCGCGTCGGGAATTGGGGCGTGTCCTTCGCGTCCCTCGAAATAGGAGGCCAGCTTGCGGGCGACGGGGATTTCCCGTTCGGGCGCTTCGGTGAGCGACACGCGGATCGTGTCGCCGAGTCCGTCGGCCAGCAGCGCGCCGATGCCGACGGCCGACTTGATGCGTCCCTCGCGGTCGTCGCCGGCTTCGGTGACGCCCAGATGCAGCGGATAGCGCATGCCTTCGGCGCGCATCGCAGCAGTGAGCATGCGGTAGGCATGGACCATGACCCGGACGTTGCTCGACTTGACCGACAGCACGACCCTCTCGAAGTCCGCTTCGCGGCAGCGGCGCAGGAACTCCATCGCCGAGGCCGTCATGCCTTCGGTCGTGTCGCCGTAGCGGTCGACGATCGAGGGCGACAGCGAACCGTGGTTCACGCCGATGCGCAGGGCCGTGCCGCGCCGGCGGCACACTTCCAGCAGCCGTTCGAACTCGCCTCCCTTTTCGTTGAAGTTGCCCGGATTGATCCTCACTTTCTCCACGTGTTCGGCCGCTTCGAGCGCCGCCGAGGGCAGAAAATGGATGTCTGCCACCAGCGGCACGCGGCAGCCCCGTTCGTCGAGCCGGCGGCGGATGTGCTCTAAATTGGCCGCTTCGCGGCGGCCCTGCGCCGTGAGCCGGACGATTTCGCCCCCGGCCCGGACGATGCGGAGGACCTGTTCGGCCGAGGCCTCCGTGTCGTTCGTGTCGGTGTTGGTCATCGACTGGAGGCGGACGGGACGGTCCCCGCCGATGCCTGTTTCTCCCACGCGGACTTCGAGCGTCGGGCGTCGGGCGTATCGGGTCAGCGAATCGCAGAATTTTTCCATGACGCGTGCAATTTCCGACAAAGTTACGAAACTCTCCGGGAAGAAACGGTATCTTTGTCCGAAAACAGGTATCGCACGGTTCATGGGATACATTCTCGACAACGACATCAAGTTCCTCACCGGGGTGGGCGAGAAACGGGCGCAGTTGCTCGCCGGCGAGCTGGGTATCCGCACGCTGGGCGATCTGCTCTATCATTTCCCGTTCCGCTACATCGACCGCAGCCGGATATGGCGCATCGGCGAGATCGCCGACGATTCGATGACCTACGTGCAGATGAAAGTGCGCGTCACGGGCTTCCGCCATGCGGGCGCCGGGGCCAAGAAGCGTTTCGTGGCCGTCGTGACGGACGGCAGCGGCACGGCCGAGCTGGTGTGGTTCAAGGGGATTTCGTGGGTCGAGAAGCGGCTCGAACAGGGTCGCGAGTACATCGTTTTCGGGCGCCCGGCTTATTTCAACGGCGTGCTGAACGTCGTCCATCCCGAAATGGAGTCGGTGTTAGAGTACAAGAACCGTTTCCACTCGTCCGTGCAGGGCGTATACGCGACGACCGAGAAGCTCGCCAACGCCCAGTTGGGCAGCAAGGCGATCTACGGTCTGATGTGCAACCTTTGGCCCAAGGTCGAGGGGCTGCTGCGCGAGACGCTGCCCGAAGAGCTGATCCGCGAACGGGGGCTCATGCCGCTGCGCGATGCGCTGTACAACATCCATTTCCCGACTTCGCAGCAGGCCCTGCGCGAGGCCGAGTTCCGGTTGAAGTTCGACGAATTGCTGGGCATACAGCTCAACATCCTCTCCGAGCGGCACAGCCGGACGACCCGCAACGACGGCTTTCTGTTTCCCTCGGTGGGGCGGTTTTTCAATACGTTCTACCACGAGAAGCTGCCTTTCCCGCTGACGGGCGCCCAGAAGCGCGTCGTGCGCGAAATCCGGCAGGACACCGTGAGCGGCCATCAGATGAACCGGCTGTTGCAGGGCGACGTGGGCAGCGGAAAGACGCTCGTCGCCCTGCTGGCCATGCTGCTGGCCTGCGACAACGGGTTTCAGGCCTGCATGATGGTGCCGACCGAGATTCTCGCCGGGCAGCATTTCGCGTCGGTCTCGCGCATGGTCGAGGGAACGGGCGTGCGCGTGGCGCTGCTCACCGGGTCGACGAAAAAGAAGGAACGCACGGCCATCGCCGAGGGGCTGCTTTCGGGCGAAATCCACATCCTCATCGGCACGCACGCGCTCATCGAGGACAGCGTCCGGTTCCGCAATCTGGGTTTCGTCGTCATCGACGAGCAGCATCGCTTCGGCGTCGTGCAGCGGGCCCGGCTCTGGGCGAAGAACGAGCATCCGCCCCACGTGCTCGTCATGACGGCCACGCCCATTCCCCGGACGCTGGCCATGACGCTCTACGGCGATTTGGACGTCTCGGTGATCGACGAGCTCCCGCCGGGACGCAAGCCCGTGCGGACGGTGCATTACCGCGACGCCCACCGGCTGCGGGTCTTCGGGTTCATCCGCGACGAGATCGAGAAGGGGCGTCAGGTCTATGTGGTCTATCCGCTCATCAAGGAGTCCGAGAAGGCGGACTACAAGGACCTCGAAGACGGCTATGCGGGCATCGTGCAGGCTTTCCCGCCGCCCCGTTACGTCACAGTGGTCGTGCACGGCAAGATGAAGCCCGCCGACAAGGAATACGGCATGGACCTTTTCAAAAAAGGCACGGCGCAGATCATGGTCGCCACGTCGGTCATCGAGGTGGGCGTGGACGTGCCCAATGCGACGGTCATGGTCATTGAGAGCGCCGAGCGGTTCGGGCTCTCGCAGTTGCATCAGCTTCGCGGACGCGTCGGGCGCGGGGGCGCGCAGTCCTACTGCATCCTGATGAGCGGCGACAAGCTCTCGGCCGATTCCCGCAAGAGGCTGGGCGCGATGGTGGCCACCTCCGACGGTTTCGAACTGGCCGAGATGGACCTCCGCCTGCGCGGTCCGGGCGACATGAAGGGAACGTTGCAGAGCGGTTCGGCCTTCGATCTGAAAATCGCCAACCTGAGCAAGGACGCGCAGGTGCTCTCTGCCGCCCGGAGCGCGGCCGAACGGATTTTGGAGCGCGATCCCGGCCTCGCCGAACCCCGCAACCGGCCGTTGAGGGAATTGGCGGACAAGTATGCGTCCTCCAAAGAGACGGACTTCAGTATGATTTCATAACTTTGGCGCGATTATTTCGTTATACGGATAGGGCGGGGTGCCCGTGCGGGGCGGAGCCTCGCCGGAGGAGGAACCCCGGAAACGATACGACGATGAAAAAACTCATACTCCTTCTTCTGTGGCTGCCTGCCCTGAGGGGCTTTGCGCAGCCGGCAGCCGAGCAATCCGCTTCGGAGGCGGTGTTCGCCGACGGCGAATACCTCGAATACGCGATCAGCTACAAGGTCAGTCTGGTCAATACCGACGTGGCGGGCGTCACGTTCCGCACGGCGCAGGGACGCCGGGGCGAGCGCGATGTCTATACGGTGGATGCGCTGGGAAAGGTTTACCCGTTTTACCGCTGGTTTTTCGACCTGAACGACTCGTATGTCAGTACGCTGGACGCCGGGACGCTGCGGCCGCTCGAATTGAAGGCCGAGCTTCGCGAAGGCAAGTACCGCTATTCGAGTCGCTACGAGTACGATTGGGACGAAGGCGTGGTGCGCACGACATTCCGCAACCACAAGAACCCCGACAGCAGCCGTCGGCAGATGCCGCTCCGCGAGGGCAGCTTCGATGCGCTGGCGCTGTTTTTCAACTTGCGGTGTGCCGACCTGTCGGAACTCGAACGCAACGGGTCGGGGACGATGGACCTCGTGCTCGAAGACACGATCCGGACTATCCGTTACCGCCTCATGGGGCGCGAGAACAAGAATATCCGCGGCACGGGCAAGTTCCGGACGCTCAAGTTCCGTTGTCAGCTGGCCACCTCGTCGGGCGAGTCGTTCGAGGACGGCAGCGAGTTCACGATCTGGATTTCGGACGACCGCAACCGCATCCCGCTCTACATCGAGTCGCCTATCCGCGTAGGCTCGATCCGGGGGCGGCTCATCGAGTGGAAAAATCTGAAGTATCCGTTGGACAGCAAAATGAATTGATCCGTTCGTCGGAAAGAGCCGGCCGTGCCGCTGCGAACGGGGCATCCGCCCGCTGTTTTTTGAATAATACTTCGTATATTTGATTCCAAGAAACGGCTTTGTCGCCGCGAAGGGGGCTTTTGCCGCCGTTCGCTGTTCTTTTTCGTCGAATATACTCCGTATATTTGACTCGAAGAAACGGCTTTGTCGCCGCGAAGAGGGCTTTCGCCCGCCGTTCGCTGTTCTTTTTCGTCGAATATACTTCGTATATTTGACTCGAAGAATCGGCTCTGCCGCCGCGACCGAGGCTTTCGCCTGCCGATCGCTCTTCTTTTCGTCGAATATTATATATATTTGCAGAACGAGAAATTTTTCGATTCATGGAAGATTACAACCGCAATCAGAATCCGGCCCCCAATTTCAACGAGCGGGGCACGAACGGTTCCGAACCCGACTACAATCCGAACCTCGGCGGCAATTACCCGCCGACCTACAATCGGAATTACGATTACGGCAATTACGATCCGGGATATTACGGCGATCCGGGTCCCGACAAATCGGTCAAGGGGCTCAAGATCGTCATCATCGTCATGGCGGCGATTCTGGCGGCCCTGTCGGTGATCTACTTCCTTCAGGTCAAGCAGCTCAAGGAGGATTTCGCCTACGAGCGCGACACGCTGACCAGCCAGCTCACCACGCTGATGAACGACTACGACACGCTCAAGACGATGAACGACACGCTGTCGGTCAACTACGAAATCGAACGCCAGAAAGCCGATTCGCTGTTGCAGAGCCTCCAGCAGGAACGCCGCATCAGCTATCGCAAGATCAAGGAATACGAAAAGAAGATCGGTTACATGCGCAACGTCATGGAGGGCTATATCCGCCAGATCGACTCGCTCAACACGATCAACCGCAAGCTGGTCAACGAAAACTCGTCGATCCGCAAACAGTTGACCTCTTACCGTCTGCGGGCCGAAACGGCCGAGGAGAAGTCGCAGGAGCTCTCGACGCGGGTGCGGCAGGGCGCCGTCATCCGGGCTCGCGACATCCGGCTGCTGGCCCTCAGTAAATCCGACCGCGAGGTGTCGCGCGCCAACCGGGCCGAACGTCTCCGCGTCGATCTGGTGCTGGTGGGCAACGAGCTGGCCACGCCGGGCGAACGCAACGTGTACGTGCAGATCATCGGTCCCGACGGCTATGTGCTGGCCAATGCGTCCAATGCGCTGTTCGACTACGAGGGCGACCGCATTCCCTATTCGGCCACCCGTTCGGTCGATTACCAGAACGAAGACCTGAGCGTGAGCCTGTTCTATAACGGATCGGGCATCACCAGCGGCAAATACCGCGTGACGATCTATGCCGACGGCCATTTGATCGGGTCGAACGAAATCAGTCTCCGATAGACGTTCCGGCGCGGACGATGCCCCGGTCGTTGCGGGGCGTCCGGCGGACGGAGGCCGAAACGAATGCCGGGGGCGGCGACGGGCGGACGAAAGTCCGGGTTCCGTCGTCGCCCTCGGCGTTTTTTGCCGGAAGGTTCCGTGCGGGGAACGCGGCTCGTTCCGAACGAGGTCTTTTCATGCGGAACGAGCGTCGACGGCCATCGGTGCGGTGTGGGTAAGGTTATCAGTTATTCGTGATTCGAATTTTTGTTATGTCCCTCCGTTTTCCGAGGTATTCGGTACCGGGACGGTGGTTCCCCGGAACGGAAGGTCCCGAAACGAGGTTGAGACGGGGTGCCGTGCGTCGCCGGTTTTCCCGACGGTGATGGTGCGTGCCGCCGTTCCGGTATTCTGTTGTCGTGATTTCTTGTCGGATCGCCGTCGCCGGCCTTTCCCGCCGCAGTCGGCCGTCCGGCGAGTCGCCGTCTGTTCGTAGGGACTTCGGATACATCGTCGCATTCCCGGATATTCGCATGTCGTCCGCTTGCCGGAGGACCGGTTGGCGCGCGACACTTCGCGGTAGGATTGGCTGAGGGTCGGCAGCCGGATGGCTGCGGGGCCGGATGACGGTGTCCTGCTGCATTCCCCGGTCGAGAGCTCCTGCGTCTTCTCCCCGGCCGTTTCGGCCCGCAGACGGTAAAAGGTCGGTTGCTTGCGGATCGACGAATTTTCGTCGACCGGCTCGCGGCCGGTCGTGTCGGGCGAGTCGATCCGGTGGATTGTCCCTCCATGACGTTGCACATGTAACCGATCGTTTACGGTACGAAAAAGCTGTGCAGCCGGTCCGTCGCGCCGTGCGGCATGCTTCGGCAGAGTCCTTTGCGAGGACGGGAACGGCCGGATCGCTCCATTCTCGTCGCCTTGCCGGTGTGCCGGAACGGCACACCGGCAAAGCACACCGGCAGACGCTCGACGGTTCGGCCGTTCCGATGTCGGTCCGATGTCCGGATGTCGTCGTATGGCGGTGCCTTGTCCTGCCGCCGACCGGTTTCGGATTTCTTTTGACGTGTGCCGGTGCGGGGTGTGTCGAGGTTTCCGGCGGCATACGAGAGAGGCGGCCGGCGCGCTGTCCGTCCGACGCATCCGGCGATACGAAAGAGGCTGTCCGCCAAAGACGGACAGCCTCTTTCGTAGTGTGGCGGTGGGTCGCAGACCGGCACGGTCACGGGGCCTTGTACGCCGATGCGAGCCGTTGCCCGATGCGCCGTCGGTTTCTTTTCGACGTCTCGGACAGCGTGTCCCCGTTCGGATGGCGGCGCATGGAGACGCTTTGTGTAGGAACCCGGTCCGAGCAAACTGAAGCGCCGAACAGGCCGAAGTACCGCATCGGCGCGAAAGCCGGCCGGCGCCGGTGCAGGTTTACCGTTCTCCGCCCATCAGGTAGGCTTTGATGAACTCGTTGAGTTCCCCGTCCAGCACGGCCTGCGTGTCGGAAGTCTCGTAGCCCGTCCGGTGGTCTTTGACTAACTTGTAGGGATGGAGCGTGTAGCTGCGGATCTGCGAGCCCCACTCGATTTTCTTTTTCTGGCCTTCGAGCTCGTTTTGCAGTTCCATTCTCTTTTCGAGTTCCCGTTGGTAGAGCTTCGATTTGAGGATGCGCATGGCGTTCTCCTTGTTCATGAGCTGGGAGCGCGTCTCGGTGTTCTCCACGACGATGCCCGACGGCAGGTGGCGGAGCCGGACGCCGGTCTCGACCTTGTTGACGTTCTGCCCTCCCTTGCCGCCGCTGCGGTAGGTGTCCCACTCGATGTCGGCCGGGTTGACGACGATCTCGATCGTGTCGTCGACGGCCGGCGAGACGAAGACCGAGGCGAAGGTCGTCTGCCGCTTGTTGTTGGCATTGAACGGCGAAAGCCGCACGAGCCGGTGCACGCCGTTTTCGCTCTTGAGGTAGCCGTAAGCAAATTCGCCGGCAAATTCCAGCGTGGCCGACTTGACGCCCACCTCGTCGCCCTCCTGATAGTCGATCATCCGGACCTGGTAGCCGTTGGTTTCGCCCCATCGCGTGTACATCCTCAGTAGCATCGAAGCCCAGTCGAGGCTTTCGGTGCCGCCCGCACCGGAGTTGATTTCCATGATCGCGCCCAGATGGTCCTCCTCGCCGCCCAGCATGTTGCGCATTTCGAGCGCTTCGATCTTTTCGAGCGTCGAGGCGTAGAGCGCATCCAGCTCGTCGGCCGAGGCGAGACCCTCCCTGACGAAATCGGGCATCAACTGCAGGTCGTCCACCGCCGAAGCGATCTCGTCGCAGGCCGTGATCCAGTATTTGATCCCGGCTACTTTCTTGAGCTGCTTTTCGGCCGCTTCGGAGTCGTTCCAGAAATCGGGGTCTTGTGTCTTGCCCTCTTCTTCTTCCAATTCGATACGTCGGTTGTCGACGTCAAAGATGCCTCCTCAACGAATCCAGTCGTCTTACAAGCTCTTTAATTTGTTCTGTCGTAATCATTTTTTTAATATTGAAACGGTTGGTGAGTCGTTTTCGTGCCCCGAAGGTCAGGCGGTCTGCGCAGCGGGCTCCCTGTCCGCCGGACGGAGAAACGTGACGTAGATCATCCGGAACCACGTCAGGGCGAAGCAGTAGATGTTGAGCTGTACGGTGTCGCACAGGAAACGCATGACCGGCGGCGGGCAGATCAGATCGACCGGCACGACGACCAGCAGCACGAAGTTGGCCCAGAACAGCGTCTTGTCCAGCCATCCGCGATGCGCCTGCGCCCAGTACCACATCAGGTAGCCGGTCAGCGCGATGACGTAGGTATGTTTCTCGGTCGAGAGGCTGAACAGAATCACCCAGCCCATCAATACGGCAAGCGATCCGACCCGGAAATCGTACCGGCCGAATTTACGCCGATTCGCCACGAACAACAGGCACAGCGCGGCGATCGACCCCATCTGTACGTAGGTCATGACGGGTGTCAGCAGGTCGTGGAGGGGATAGAGGTTAAAGAGGGAGTAGAATTGAAACTGGTCGACATGCAGCGACAGCACTTCGGCCCAGCGCAGGTAGTGCGGCACGAGTCCGTCGAAGCCGAGGCTCACGGCCGGCAACAGCAGCAGGCCCGCGGCCATCGCGACCGTTACGAGCAGGTTGCGCCGGAATTTCGGATAGCAAAGCAGCAGCCCCAATTCGAAAATGCCGTATATTTTGGTCAGGCCGGAAACGAGGATCAACAGAATGGCCCAGACGGGTTTCCCCCGCTCCAGCAGCACGAAGGCGAACAGGAACAGGTAGGCCACCACCGGGTTGAACTGCATCGACATCTGCGTCGTGGCCAGAATCAGCGCCGTGTAGAGGTATGTCTTGCACTTCTGCGCCTCGCTCAGGTGCGGCATGGCGAAGATCGCACAGAAGAAGAGCGTGAAATTCATCAGGTTCCAGACGAACGGACCGACCGTCGCGCCTAAATAGGCAAACGGCGTGAACAGCATCGAGAAGAGCGGACCGTAGAGGAAGTCGTATTTCTCGACGCCGTAAGGGTCCGCGCCCTGCCAGAAGTCGAACGTCGAGAGCTGGAACGTGAAAAAGTTGAACTGTTTGCCCCGGCTCACTTCCAGCAGGGTCAGGACGAAAGTCAGGATGAAGCCGAGGACGAAAATGTTCCTCCGGTTCAGAAAGAAATCCGCTGCGGCGCGGCCGATGGCGTTCGGGGTCTTTTGCATGTCGTTCGAATGGTCGTTTTTCGTTCGTCGGGGCGGCCGGATCATCCGGCCACCGAGCAGGGGATGCCGAGCGCTTCGACGCGGCCGGCTATCGTCCGGAGTTCTTCGACGGGGACCTTGTGCAGGTCCGGAGCCGGCGTGTCGCGGTCGATCGTGTAGATCATCACCTGCCGGGGCGCGATTTCACCGATGAGGCGCAGCCACGCTTCCGTCTCCCGCGGCGTCGTGTTGTCCACCATGCGGCCCTCGAATGTGCCTCGCAGGAACATCGTCTGGACGATCAACCGGCCTTCGAATCGCTTCATGCCCTCCACGACGCGCTGCACCGAATAGCCGCCTTTCGGGCGGTCGATCAGGCGGACCGTTTCGTCGAAGGCTGAATCGAGCTTGAGAATGTTGTTGTCCACCTTCAGCAGCGCTTCGAATACTTCGTCCCTGTCGATCATCGTGGCGTTGCTCAGCACCGATATTTTCGTGTCGGGACAGAGCTCGTCGCGCAGGACAAGCGTGTCGTCGACGATCGCTCCGAAGTCGGGGTGCATCGTCGGCTCGCCGTTGCCGGCGAAGGTGATGACGTCCGGCAGTGTGCCTTCGGCCGCCATTTCTTCGAGCTTGCGTCGCAGGCCGTCGCGGACCGCCTCCCTCGGATGGAAACGGAGGCCGCCGCTTTTGCGGGCCCATCCGCATTCGCAGTAGATGCAGTCGAAGCTGCACAGCTTGTCGTTCAGCGGCAGCAGGTTTACGCCCAACGACAGTCCGAGCCGCCGGCTGCGGATCGGACCGAAAATCACTTTGTCGAATAATGCGGTACTCATGGAAACAGTCGATCAGGCCTCAAAGATACGAATAAGCGAGGGCAAAAAGCAAGTCCGCTTGCTTTTTGCCGAGCGGGAGTATCTAAGACGAAGTCAAAGATACGGATAGTCGGGATGCAAAAAGCAAGTCCGCTTGTTTTTTGCCGAGCGGGAGTATCTAAGACGGAGTCAAAGATACGAATTAGGACGCAATGCGCAAGGTCGGAAGGTTTCCGAAAACAGCGTTCGTTCCGCCGCGTCCGGCCGGGACCTCCCGAACACGGCGTGCCGGTACGCTGCGGCGGCCGGTGCGGGGTTGCGGGCTCCCGTGTGTCGGGGGCGTGTCATTCGGTTTCGGAAATGACCCGGAGCATGGCGCCCGCGAGCGTTTCGAGCTCGTCGTCGCCGATGATGTAAGGGGGCATGACGTAGACTAATCTGCCGAACGGACGGATCCACACGCCCTCCTCGACGAACCTTCTCTGCATAAAGGCCATGTCGACGGGCTTGTGCAGTTCGACGACGCCGATGGCGCCTAACGTGCGCACGTCGGCCACCTGCGGCATCGAGGCGGCGGGGGCGAGCAGCTTTTCGAGTTTGCGTTCGATTTCGCCGATGCGCTTCAGCGGCGAAGCGTTCGCGAGCAGGTCGAGCGAGGCGCAGGCCAAGGCGCAAGCCAGCGGATTGCCCATGAACGTGGGGCCGTGCATGAATTCGGGCGGATTGCCCGACGAGATCGTTTCGGCTACGTGTCCGGTGGCCAACGTGGCCGCGAAACTCATGTAACCGCCCGTGAGCGCCTTGCCGACGCACATGATGTCGGGCGTTATGCCCGCCCATTCGCAGGCGAACATCCTGCCGGTGCGTCCGAATCCCGTCGCTATTTCGTCGGCGATGAGCAGCACGTCGTGCCGGTCGCAGGCTTCGCGCAGCCGGCGCAGGTATTCGGGATGGTAGAACCACATGCCGCCCGCGCCCTGCACGACGGGTTCGAGGACGACGGCGGCCAGAGAGTCGGCATGGCGTTCGAGCGTCTCTTCCATCGGGGCGAAATCGCTGTCGTCCCATGTGTCGCCGAAACGGATTGCAGGTCTCGGTACAAAATATTGTATCGGCAGCCGTCCCGCGAAGATCGAGTGCATGCCCGTGACCGGGTCGCACACCGACATAGCGTGCCACGTGTCGCCGTGATACCCCCTCAGAATCGTGGCCAACTTGTTCTTGTGCGGCTTCTTACGTGCGTGCATGTATTGCAGGGCCATTTTGACGGCCACCTCGACAGCCACCGATCCCGAATCACAATAAAATATTTTATCGAGCCCTTCGGGCGTCATGGCCGCCAGCCTGCGGCCCAACTCCACGGCCGGCACGTGCGTGAGGCCGCCGAACATGACGTGCGACATGGCTTTTATTTGGTTTTCAATGGCTTCGTTCAGCTTCGGGTGGTTGTATCCGTGGATGGCCGACCACCACGACGACATGCCGTCGATGAGCTGCCGTCCGTCCGACAGTTCGATGCGGACGCCTTCGGCACGGGCGACGAGGTGGGTCGGAAGCGGTTCGATCATCGAGGTATAGGGGTGCCAGAGGTGGTTTCGGTCGAAATTCAGGATTTCTTCAGTCTGCTTTTCTGTCATTTCTTTCTGTCGTTTCTTGTAAAAATACGAAAATATCGCGGACGTCGGGTCGAAAAACGTCTCTTTTGTATCGGGAACAGGGCGGAGAGGCATACCTTAATTATATACGCGAGAGGGCGTTTATTGTAATTTTTCGAGCGAAGTGAGAAAATATTGCAAGAAAATCTAATAAAATATTGCAAGATGAAATTTTTATTGTATATTTGCACTGTGATCTTGAGACGACGAGGTTTCGAGATCCGTTTGAAAAAGCTATTAAATATCGATTACGACCGAGAATCTAACCATTAAATTGTAAAGTTATGACACGTATAACCCCGACGACACCCGCCCAGCAGCCCATGATCGTAAAATACGTTCAGCCGTTCCGCAGCGGCATACAGGCCCAGAATTATACCCGTCACAGCATCGGGTACGTAGTGCGCGGAAAGAAATGCGTTTATTACGGTGACGTGTGTCATGAAATCCCCCAAGGTACGCTCTTCTACATGGGCATGGGGAACCACTATACGGAAGACATTCCCGAACCCGGCAAGAATTTCGAACAGATCGTGTTCTACTATACCTCCGACCAGCTCTCGCGCATTCTGAACAACCTCAGCGTCGGCTACCGGATGAACATCACCAACGACCACCGCTGCCCCGATTGCGAATATCTCTCCCATGCGAGCTATCCGGCGTGGGGCGTGATGAAGAATTTCTTCG
Organism: uncultured Alistipes sp.; assembly: GCA_910583985.1. Taxonomy (GTDB): domain Bacteria; phylum Bacteroidota; class Bacteroidia; order Bacteroidales; family Rikenellaceae; genus Alistipes_A. Next base: position 18,959 of record CAJTYA010000009.1, on the reverse strand, counting down.
GAACGATCAACCAGTACCTCAAAGACGATGTGTTCAGTCAGGACGAAACGGCCGGAAACCTCAAGATCACCGAACTGATCTACCTGATCCTCACGCAGAAGGATTGTTGCCTGAAGGGTAAAATCCTGAGCAACATGGATTTGATGAAAGAAAATTTCGAACAGACGGTCCAGAGCTATATTTTCGACGATATTTCGGTGGAAGAGCTCGCTTCGCGCTGCAACCGGAGCCTCACTTCGTTCAAGAAAGAGTTCCGTAAGCACTTCTTCGAACCGCCTCACAAGTGGTTCATCCGCCAGCGGCTCATGCACTCCCGCCTGCTGCTGATCTCGACGAACAAGTCGATTTCGGAAATCGGCAACGAATGCAATTTCCCCAACACGTCGCACTTCATCAAACTCTTTAAAAAGGAATACGGCTTCACGCCGGCCAGCTACCGCAACCGTCACGCGCATGTCCGCGAACAGCAGGAAGAGGGCATCGCAGCGGAAACGGTGGCTGCACCGGGCCAGATATTTATCGGACGCGACAACTCGGCGGCTCCCATAGCCTGAACCGAAGCGAGTCCCCAGCAGACGGACGGAACCCGAAAGAAAGACGGAGAAGGAAAATAAACAAAAGAAAACAATAAGCTATCGAACAATTATAGAAGATAAGAGCAGACGACTCTCCCTATTGAATTAACTATGAAATAACGATCCCGATCGTTCGCGAATGTCTTCTCTGTCTTTCTCCGGGTTCCTTCCTTGGTATGTACAACGGTCGCCGGTTCCGTCAATAACCGGACCGAAAACGAAACGATTATCGAAAAATCCATATCATAAGATATAAAAGAGAAGATATTTACTATACTTTATACTATAAATTATACGATCGGAACCGATTGAAACCTATTATAAAAAACGCCCCGGTCTCCTTCAAGGAGGTCGGGGCGTATCCTTCGGGGGCAGTCCGTCGGCGGTCAGTTGCGGAAACCGTAGGCCCGGATGTTCTTCGCGTCCGTGTTCGCCTCTTCGGTTTCGGCGATGCCGGTCAGGGCATCCGCCGCGTCGTCCCGGCGGTTGCTGCGGAACACTCTCCGGAACGTGACTAAATCATCATGGAAAGCCGGCCACCGGAGGTTCCATGCCGGCGGCATCCGGATGCGTTCGAGCACGGCGGGAGCGTAGGTCAGGATGCGGGATTCCTTGTTGGCGCTCTGGTGGAACCATTCGATGCGGACGCCCGGTGCGAGGCGCTTTACCGCACGGGCGAATCCCCGGCCGCCGTTGTTGCTTTCGATGCGGGCCTGAAGGGTGCCGTTGCGCAGCAGCATGTCCGCGACGGCCGGTTCGGTGGCTTCCATGCTCTGCGGCGTATAGAGCACGTCGGTGACGTAGACGATCCCTTCGCGGTCCGTCGCATAGCAGATCGAGCAGAGGCAGTCTTCGCCGCAGTCGGCCGTGTCGGTGTAGTTGCCCCGTTTGACGAGGCCGTCGGGCAGCGTTTCATAGGTTTGGAACCGGTCGCCGTAGAGCAGGCCTTCCCGCGAGGAGGGGCACCCTTGGTACATGGCTTCGAACATCAGCGGGTCGAACCGGCGTTTGCGGTCGAGCAGCGCCGGGCTGTGCCGTTCGGGCCAGAGCGCTTCGCCCGGTAGGCGGGGGTCGAGGCGTGTCGGCGGCGACCGTTTGATCGCCTCGAAGTTCAGGCTGTACCACGTCTCTTCGTCCGGCGGCGTCTCTGGCGGGTCCTCCTCCAGCGGAACGATGCGTTCGTGCCGGGCGATCCGGCCGATGAGGTCGTCCTCGTGCCATCGGGTGAAGACAATGAGTTCCTGCGACCGGTTGTGGAGCCGGGTGCGGACGACCGAGTTGTACCATGCCCAGACGTTGTCCCGAACGAGCGGGGAGTGGGCTTCCATCGCGTTCTTGTACAGGTCGTCCAGTATGAAGACGTCTACCGGATTGCCGGTCAGCGTACCGTCTCGTCCCACGCTGAGCAGTCCGCCGGCCTTTCCGACGAGTTCGAAGGCTTCGTGGGTCCGGATCGTGTGCCGGTCCCGTGCGCCGGGGCGGGCGAGCCGCGTGTCGGGAAAGACGGCGGCATAGGCCTCCGAGTCGATCGTCTGCTGGATCTGGCGGTTGAAGCGCGAGGCCAATTGCAGGTTGTAGGAGGCCAGTGCGATCTTCGTTTCCGGACGAATGCCCAGTAGGTAGGCCGGCAGCAGGACCGACGATCCGCTCGATTTGCCGTGCTGGGGCGGAATCGACACGATCAGCCTGCGGATCTTTCCCCCGGCGAACGCATCGAGCGTGCGGTAGTACCGGCGGTGGAAAGCCGTCGTCGACAGGTCGGGGCGGACGACCCGGACGAAATCGGTCAGCGAGCGGCGGGCCAGTTCGGCCGCCGCCATTTCTTTGGTGAGTTTCATGGGCGCGGGGAAGTGAGGGAGGAGGGGTGCGGGGCGTGCTGCGGCGGTCGTGCGGGATTGCCTTTCGGCTTTGTCGGACGATCGAGGCCGGACCGGAAATACCGGGCGTTCCGGTCATTCGTCCGGCAGCTCCGCGATTTCGCGCAGGGCCTCTTCCGAGAGGCCGGAGAGGTCCACCGGCCGTCCGGCATTCTCCGTCCGGTCGTCCGTCCGGCATCGGTTCCACCGTTGCGGGGCCAGACAGCTCAGCGTGAAGGTGATGGCGGCGAAATCGGGCGGCACCTGTTTGCGGGTCACCGTTTCGGTCTTGATCCGTTTTTCGCCGTCCGGTCCGTATTCGAACGTCGTCTTCGTCTCTTTGCAGAGGTAACCCGCTACGCGTTTGGCCAACCCTCGGAGCGCTTTCCGGTAGAGCGGGCTGTCGGGGGCGTCCGTTTTCGGCTCGCGATGCGGGGGCGCGGTTTCGGTTTCGTTCGTATGCATGTGCGAAAGATTGGGCGGAGCGGCAGGAGTCGAACCTGAGAGGGGATCGCAGGCGGGAACGAGGCGATCCTGAGCGAACCCGCGGCGGACGTCTCCGTCGGGAGGGCGGGTTCGCGGACCGGGCGGCGGAAGCGTCCTTCCGGCAGGAGGCGCCGCCCGTCACGTCTTCCGGACGTGGTTCCGCTCCGGTGTATGCGGCTCAGAATCGCTCTTCGAGCCGGGCGTTCAGCAGGTTCCAGTCGAAATCGGTGTCCTGTTCGCCTTCGCGGTCGTTTAGGTGAAATTCCCACCACACGGGCAGCAGCGTGAGGATGCGTCCGTCGTCCGCGCTGCGGCAGACGATCAGCGTACAGACGAGCGACGAATAGAATTCGTCGGTATCGTATTCGACGCTGCCGTTGAAAAAGTCCGTTTCTTCGATCCGCTGGAGCAGCAAATCCGCGATTTCTTCGTAAATTTGATCGGTAATGGTCGTCATGGTTCCTTGCTGTTTGACGTAAATGTAGGGCGAGCGGAGTTTTTCGGGTTTCTACGGATTCCGAAATCGAAAAGATTCCGGACGGAATGCGGTCTGTTTTGTAAAATTGTTTAACTTTGCAGAACAAATATAAGTTCAAAATTTGAATATTGGTGCGCTTTCGGGGAATTTTTTTAGAATTTTATTCGATTCGATATGATAAACAACCGCTTACGGGACATCCGTAAAGAACTCTCCCTGACACAGGAAAATCTTGCCCGTGTGCTGGGGATCGGCAAGAGTGCCTTGTCGATGATCGAGACGGGCAAGGCGGCTCTTTCGGAGCGGAACAAGAATATTCTGGTTCAGGAATTGAATGTCAATCCCGACTTTCTGGAGACCGGTCGGGGAAACATGTTCTGCGAGCAGTGTCCCTCGGCCGTATTCATGGGCAAGACCGACCGGCCGCTGCCCACGCAGAGCGTTCCGCTGTACAACATCGAGGGAACGGCCGGGCTGGTCCCGCTGTTTTTCGACGACAGGAACCGTAAGCCGGTCGACTATATCCACATTCCGAACCTTCCCAAGTGCGACGGGGCGATTTATGTGGTGGGCGACAGCATGTATCCGCTGCTCAAAAGCGGCGACATCGTGCTGTACAAGCAGTTGAGCAGCATAGACGACGTGTTCTGGGGCGACATGTACCTGCTCTCCATCGACATCGACGGCGAGGAGTACGTGACGGTCAAATACATTCAGAAGTCCGACCGTCCCGGATGCGTGAAGCTGGTGAGCCAGAATCCGCATCATGCCGACAAGGAGGTCGAGGTCAGACGCATCCGAGCGTTGGCATTCGTCAAGGCGAGCATCCGGATGAATTCGATCCGTTGAAACGGGCCACCCAACTTAAAACGAGATAACCTATGGACGTGAAGATTTCACCCAAATGGAAAGAACTGGTCGGAGACGAATTCGACAAACCCTATTTCGCCGAACTCGTTTCGTTCGTCAAGCAGGAATACGGCCGGGGACCGGTTTTCCCCGCCGGCCGCAACATTTTCCGTGCTTTCGACAAATGCGATCCGGACGAACTGAAGGTCGTGATTATCGGACAGGACCCCTATCACGGGGTGGGACAGGCCAACGGGCTCTGCTTTTCGGTCAACGACGGCGTGCAGTTTCCCCCTTCGCTCATCAATATTTTCAAGGAGGTGCAGGAAGATGTCGGCGTACCGGTGCCCGCGAGCGGCAATCTGGACCGTTGGGCCGAGCAGGGCGTGCTGCTGCTCAACGCCGTGCTGACGGTGCGGGCCCATCAGGCGGCCTCGCATGCCGGCCGGGGATGGGAACAGTTCACCGACGCCGTCGTGCAGGCCATCGCCCGCCGCAAGCAGGGCGTCGTTTATATGTTGTGGGGCTCGTATGCCCAGCGCAAGGCCGCCGTGGTGGACCCTCAGCGCAATTGCGTGCTCAAGACGGTCCATCCCTCCCCGCTGTCGGCCCATCGCGGCTTCTTCGGTTGCCGCCATTTCAGTCAGGCCAACAACTATCTGCAGAGTATCGGGCGCGAGCCGATCGATTGGTAAGTGCTCCCGCGAAAGGAGCCGGGAGAGCGGGCGTCGGCGAAGCGCGGCAGGAAAGCGTCGGTGCGCTTTCCCCGAAGGGCGTCGGCGCCGTCCGCTTCTTCGTTTCGATCGCGGTCTGTCGGTTCCGGAACGATGCCTTCCGGAGGGGACTTTTTCCCGGATCTTCCTCTGGACCGTTTCCCTTCGGGACTTTCGGAAAAGCATACCGAGGTTTCCGGACGGCAGAGTGTCCTGCCGCCATCGTCGCGTCGGTTTCCTGCGCCCTTTGGCTTCGGTGGGTTCTTCGTGTCCGTGCCGTCTCTTTTCCGGTGCGGAATGCGCTCCGGCCTTTCGGGGGGGACGCGGCTGCAAGGATGTGCCGGTATCTCGGACTGTCTTTCCGCATGTCTTTCCTACGGCAGAACGCCCAGTCGCCATCGTTGCGGACTCTTCGCGCTTTGGCTCCGGCGGGGTGTCCTTTTCGTCCGCTTCCGTCTTTTCTTCGGAACGGAATGCGCGACGACGTTTCCGGGAACCGAGGAGGGGGTTATGGTGTATGCGGACGTCCCTGCTGTCGCGAAGTTTTATTCCCGTTTTCGGCAGCCGGTCCCGCAGCTTTCCATTCGGGATTGTCCCGTTTGTATTCCGCCCCGGCCGGGGGGGCGTCGGAAATCCGTACCCTCCGAGGGTCGGTGCCGGATAACGGAATCGCAGAAAATAAGCGCAGGAGAAAAGGAACGTTCCCTTTTCTCCTGTGTCCGTGGCGCTCGGCGTGTGTCGGCCCGGTCGACGGAATTCCTGCGGGTATGCGGAGCCGCTCGCAGAGGCGGATCGCCGGTTACCAGATGTCGTGATGTATCCTGTCTTCTACCCGAATTTCTTTCTGTTTGCATATATGCGCGTCCGGTGCGGCATGGCCGATGGCGAGAAAACAGGTGAATTCATAATCGTCCGGTGCGCCGACGATTCGTTTCACGTACTCCGATTCGTTGCCGACGGGGATGCGGAACGCGCAGGCCAGTCCTTCGGCCGTCGCTGCCAGCAGGATGTTTTCCACGGCGGCCCATGCCGAGGCGAAATAGTTGAGCGAGCTTTGGTTGGCCGGCCGGCACAGCGGACAGTCTTTCTGCCGGAAAAACGGCAGCACGAGACAATCGCTCTGTACGAGCATCCGCTGTTGCTTGGGCAGTGCGTCGACGAACATGGCGTGTTCGTCCTCGTCCATCGTCCCCGCCGCAGCCTCCAGTCCGGTCTGCTGAATGCGACAGGTGTTTTCCGCCACGGGCGATACGAGCCGGGCGATGCGCTCCCTGCCCCGCACGACGACGAATTCGAACTGCCTCAGGTGGTCGTTGGTCGGCGCCTTGAAGGCCGCCGCCAGAATCTTTTCCAACATTTCGTCCGAGACTTTCTCGTCGGAAAAGTCGCGGACGGTTCTTCTTTTTTCCAGTACCCGATAGAAATCCATGGCAATGCGTTTTTTTATTGTTTCCGGTGGCGAAGTTACGCGGGTTTGTTGTTGTGTATTTGTCGGATCGTTTCGGATATTTGTCGTATATTCGCATGTGTTCGATATGTACCCGCCTTTATGGAAGACACCGCCATACCTTACGAACTGCCCGACGTGGACAACCACTCGTTTTTCTTCATCGACCAGCGGGTGAAGACGAACATCGAGGCCAAGCTGCACCGGCACGATGCGTGGGAGCTGTATTGTGTCGTTCACGGCTACGGTCGCCGCATGGCGGGCGACACGCTGCTGCCTTTCGCTGCGGGCGACGTGGCGTTGATTCCGCCGGGGATGTTCCATCGCTGGGAATATGCGCCCGATTCGGCGGACGAGGCCGGGTGCGTGCGCTATCTGATGGTGGCTTTCGACCATTCGCTGGTGAAGCGGTGCATGGATACGTTTCCCGAATTGCGCAACCGGCTTTCGGGCGTCGCGTTTCCGACCGATGCACTGCGGTTCGGTCCCGAAAGCTCTCACATCGTCCGTAAGTCGTTGTCCCGGATGAGCGGCGAGGACGAATTGGGGCGCCTGTGCGAAATGCTCCGTCTGCTGCCCGTCGTTTTTGCTTCGTCCGATCGAACGTTCGCGGGCCGGCCGATGCGCATCGAGCGCGACGTGCGGCGTATGCAGCAGATCTGTGTATACGTGATGGCGCATTACGTCCATCCGATTTCGCTGGACGACATCGCGGCCGAGGTCGGAATGAACCGTTCGGCATTCTGTGCTTATTTCAGACGGAGCAAGGGAATGACCTTTTCGCAGTTCGTCACCCGATACCGTCTCGGTACGGCCTGCGAGTTGCTGAAACATTCGCAGAAGCAGGTGTCGGAGATATGCTTCATGGTCGGATTCAACGACTTGCCCCATTTCGTCCGGGTGTTCACGCGTGAAAAGGGGATGTCTCCGTCCAAGTACAGGGCCCGTTTCCGGTGATCGGTCCCTCCGGTCCGTTCCGCTGCGGCATTTGCGACAGGGAGCGTTCGAAAGTCGGTTGTGACTCCGACGGGCTGTGATCGTGATTTCCTCCCGGCCTCGGCGGAATGGGACGTGTTTTCCGGGGGAGCGGGGGGCGTTGTCGTGCGATATTTCCACGGTGATCGGGCGATGTCGTTCGGGACGCCGTTCGTAGGCGTCGGAAACGGGCGATCCGGTGTTCCGGAACGGCTGCCCGGTGCGGGTCGGCCCGGTCGGGGCATCGTGCGGAATGCGGGCGAGGGGTCGGGCATTTTTCTGCCGGCAAACGTTTCCGGTTTCGTTTCGGTGTGGGTCGGGGAACCGAACGAGACGGCGACGATGTGTCCGCCCCGTGTCCGACCTCTGCCCGTGCGGGACGGCTCCGCTGGCCCGATCCGGTTCCCTGCCGGATGCACTCGAACTCGTCCGACGTTCCGCAGACCGTTCCCCGGCGGATTCGGCAAGGCGGTCTCGTGCATCGGCTCGGTACGTCCGCGACGGGAAGGGCACGGAAAAGATTTCGGACCCGGTCTTCGGAAAAGAATCGCCCCCGCAGGAAAGGTTTCCTGCGGGGGCGAGACGTCGTATCGGGTCCGGACCTCGGCCCGGACGGCGGGTTTTAGTGTTCCTGCTGTACGGCCGTCATCAGTCCCAGATCGTCGACCGAAGAGGTCGCGATGTACTGTGCGGCCGCAGCGTTCTGTGCTTCGCCGTATTTGACGTAGATTTCGGCGGAGTTGCGGTAATCTTCCACTTCGCCGGCCTGACGCAGCAACAGGTAGCCGATGATGATGTGTGCGGCCATTTCGACCATCCGCCGTGCGTGGAAGTCGATGAAGTCGTTGTTGCCGGCCGTAACGACTTTTTCCACCGCCTTTTCGAACTGTTCGCGCATGGCGATCAATTTGTTGTGCACGTGGCTCAGCTCGGCTGCGTAGGTCTGCCCTTCGTATTCCCTGATCTGGTTGAGGTAGGTCCCCGTGGTGACGTGGCGGATCGCGGCGACTACCTGCAACTGCGAGGTGCCCTCGTAGATGTTCGTGATGCGGGCGTCGCGGTAGATGCGTTCGATGGGGTAGTCCTTCATGTAACCCGATCCGCCGAAAATCTGGATCGCGTCGTATGCCAGCGCGTTGCAATACTCGCTGGCCATCAGTTTCAGCATGGGCGTGAACGCGTCGGCCAGGCGGGTGTAGGCCTTCATTTCGGCGCGTTCTTCGGGCGTCAGCTTGCGGTCGTGACTGATGTGGGTGAGGTCTTTGTAGATTTCCACGAAACGGGTGGTTTCGTAGAGCATGGCACGCGAGCCGTGCAGCTTGGCCTTCATGTTCGAGAGCAGTTCGCTGATGGCCGGGAACTCGATGATCGGTTTGCCGAACTGCATCCGTTCGTGGGCGTATTTCAGCGCTTCGCGATAGGCCGCTTCGGACAGCCCGGTCGATTGGGCGCCGATGCCTAAACGGGCAGCGTTCATGAGCGACATCACATACTTGATAAGCCCCATCTTGCGGTCGCCCACCAGTTCGGCCGGGGCGTTCGTGAATACCAGTTCGCAGGTCGGCGATCCCTTGATACCCAGCTTGTTCTCGATGCGGCGTACCTTGACGGCCATGTGGTTGCGGTCGTATACGAACATCGACAGCCCGCGTGCGTCGGCCGTACCCTCCTCGGAGCGGGCCAACACGAGCGAAATGTGTCCGTCGCCGTTGGTGATGAAGCGTTTCACGCCGTTGAGCAGCCACGTTCCCTTGGCTTCGTCCCAATGCGCCTTGAGCATGACGGCTTGCAGGTCGCTGCCCGCATCGGGTTCGGTGAGGTCCATCGCGCAGGTCTCGCCCCTCGATACGCGGGGCAGGTATTTGGCCTTGATTTCTTCGGACGCAAATTCGTTCAGCGTTTCGGCGCAGTCTTGCAGACCCCAGATGTTTTCGAATCCGGCGTCGGCACGGGCCACCATTTCGTTGGCCATCACGAAGTAGACGAGCGGGAAATTGAGCCCTTCGTACTTGCGCGGCAGCGTCAGCCCGAACAGGCCGGCTTTGGTCAGCGCTTCGATGTTCTGTGCCGTGCCCGGTGCGTAGACCACGTGGTCGTCCACGACTTTCGGGCCGTCGTGGTCCACGCCCTCGGCGTTGGGGGCGATCACCTCGCCGCAGATTTCGCCGATGATTTCCATCACGCGCCGGTAGCTGTCCTGCGCGTCCTCGAAATCGACGGGAGCGTAGTCGTACAGGTCCTTGTCGGCGTAGCCTTTCTCCTTGAGCTCCACGATCCGCTTCATGAGCGGATGGTTCATGTGGTACTGGAGGTCCTTATTGTCTGAAAAGAAGTTTGCCATATTTTCGTTTTTTTATTGCCGTGATCGTCGTTCGTTCCGGTTCCGGAAGGGCGGGAGCATCCGAATGTACCGACCGTTGCCCTGCCCGCTGTTTTTCGTCCTCCGACCCTTTCCCGCATCCGGAGCCTTCGGAGGCCGCACGTGGCGGAGGAAGGTCCGGTCGGAAAACGGAACGGGCGCGAGGGTCCGGAACCCGACCCGATTACTTGCTGTTCTGTTTGTAGTATTTGATCATTTTGGGAACCACCTCCATCACGTCGCCCACGATGGCGTAGTCGGCGATCTTGTTGATCGGCGCGTCGGGGTCCGTGTTGATGGAAATGACCATCGACGACTGGTCCATGCCGGCCGTGTGCTGGATCTGTCCCGAGATGCCGCAGGCGATGTAGAGTTTCGGACGGACGGTCACGCCGGTTTGTCCGATCTGACGGGCGTGGTCGGCCATGCCCGCATCGACGGCCGCACGCGAAGCGCCCACTTCGCCGCCCAGTACCTCGGCCAGTTCGTGCAGCAGCGCGAAGTTTTCCTTCGAGCCCATGCCGTAGCCGCCGGCGACGATGACGGGCGAACCCTTGATGTCGATCTTGCGTTCTTCGATCTGACGGTCGATGATCCGCACGACCAGATCGGCGTCCGTCACGTATTTTTTCGGATCGACCTTCACGACGATGCCCTTGCCCGGCTGGGCCGCTTTTTCCTTTTTCATCACGCCTTCCCGCACGGTGGCCATCTGGGGCCGGTGGTCGGGGTTGATGATCGTCGCGATGATGTTGCCGCCGAAGGCCGGACGGATCTGGTACAGCAGGTTTTCGTATACTTTCCCGGTCTTGTTCTCGGTGTGCGGACCGATTTCGAGGCTCGTGCAGTCGGCCGTCAGCCCGCTGTGCAGCGCCGAGGAGACTCGCGGACCGAGGTCGCGTCCGATGGACGAGGCGCCGAAAAGGGCGATCTGGGGTTGTTCTTCCTTGAAGATTCCGCAAACCACGGCGGCGTGCGGCAGCGTGCGGTAGGGGGCGAGGCATTCGCAGTCGGCCACGTGCACCCGGTCGGCTCCGTATTCGGCCAGTTGCTTCTCGATGCCGTCCAGACGGTGTCCCAGCGCGAGCGCTTCGAGTTCGCAGCCCAGCGTATCGGCCAGCGCGCGGCCTTTGGTCAGCAGTTCCAGCGAAACGTCGGCCACCTTGCCGCCTTCTATTTCGCAATATACAAATATATTGTTCATCGAATTTCCGTTATTTTAGCGTTTGCGATTATCCTAAGGTGTGGCTGGCGATGAGCTCTTTCATCAGCGTGTCGATTTCCTGATCCGAAGCCGTCAGCCGTTTGGCTTCCTTGGCGGCGAAAACGACGTTTTCGATCTTCTTGACCTTCGTGGGCGAGCCGCTCAGACCGAGCTGGCTGTCGTCGGCGTCCACGTCGCTCACGTTCCATTCCGTGATGTTGAGGTAGGGACGTTCGCTGCGCAGGCCGGCGTAGCAGTTCACCTCGTCGAGCTGGCATTCGCTCGGCGTGGCCGCATGCTTGTATTTCATGACGAGCTTGGCGTGCCGCGGCCGGCATTCGGGAGCCGATGCGTTGACCGTCATCACCATCGGCAGACGGCAGGCGACGGTTTCGACCCCGTGTTCGAGCCGGCGGCGGACGATGAGCTCGTCGCCTTCGACGCCCACGATCTCTTCGGCGTAAGTCACCTGCGGGAGATTCATCTTCTGGGCGACCTGAGGACCCACCTGAGCCGTGTCGCCGTCGATGGCCTGACGGCCCGCTACGATGATGTCGGGGTTCATTTTCGCTGCGGCTCGCGACAAGGCGTAGGACGTGGCCAGCGTGTCGGAACCGGCGAACTTGCGGTCGCTCAGCAAAACGCCTCCGTCGGCTCCCCGGAACATGCCTTCCCGGATGATTTCGGCGGCGCGGCCCGGTCCCATCGTGAGGATTTCGACCCGGCTGCCGGGGAACATGTCCTTCAGTACGAGCGCCTGTTCGAGCGCGTTGAGGTCTTCGGGATTGAAAATGGCGGGCAGTGCGGCCCGGTTCACCGTACCGTCGGCTTTCATCGCGTCTTTGCCCACGTTCCGGGTGTCGGGAACCTGCTTGGCCAGCACGACGATTTTCAACGTTTTCTTCATCATTGAGTTTATTTAGTTATACATACGAATCGGCTTGACGACACGAAGTCATAATTATGCAAAATTAAGATTTTTTCCGGAAAATCAAGCCTCTCCGCCCCGGAAAACATCCGTCCCGGAGTGTGCGGGACCCGTGCGGCGCGACGGTTTCCCGTGCGATTCCCTCCTTTTCGGATCGCTTCGGCGGCGATGCTCTCCCGTACCTATCCGTCGGAAAACGGAGGTGTCGGGAAAGATGTCCTCTCTCGGCGGAGTCGTCCGGCAAGATGAAAGGGCCGCATGTGCGATGCGCGATGGCGGAAAACGACGGCGGAACTGCGGGATGACGGAAGGGAAGGGGAAAGCGGATTGCGGAACACGCTGCGAGCATGACGAAAGGAGAGGGTCCCGGAATCGGGCGCGGGGTTCAGCGCTTGCAGCCGTGTTCGGAGAAAACATGCGCTCGTTCCGACTTCCCGTGTCCCTGTTGCCGGGGGCGGATCGAATGCCTTCTACCGGTGTCGAGGAGACGGATGCCGTCGGGTCCGCCTCTGCTCGGATTTTCCCGGTGGGGGACCGTTCGGATGGAACGGCGAACGCTGCGTTTCCGATCTTCGGTCCGGAGCGAATGCGAAAAGACCACCCCGGAGATGCGTCCGGAATCCGAATAATGGGTGAGCGGAAGAAACATCCGATTTTCGGAACCGGGCCGCCGTATGCTCCGGAATGGCCTGTATTTTATCGGCATTCCTCGATCCGGTCCGACGGGCGATAAGCGCCGCGTTTCGCGGTCGCTCGGACGGATGGGAAGGCTGTATGGAGCGGTGCAAAAAAGAGGCCAGAAACCGCTTTCTGTTCCGGCGCTCTTCCGAAAAGGGGTGTCTTGCGCGGCATGTTGCCTCGAAAGGCGGGACGTAAAGACCGGAGTCGGCGCCTGTTTCCTGCGGGAACGTTCCGGGGCGTCGTGCCGGCGGTTTTTTCGGACACGGGAGCGCCAGCGGTTCGATTGCCGGTGCTTTTCGTCGCCGCACTCGTATGTTCCGGGGCGTGTCGGTCGCATCGTCGGCGCGCATGGCCCATTTCGACCCGGTCCGGCTCGTTTTGTCTGTGTCCGCGGGTGTGGCGCGAGCAACCGGAATCCCGGCCATGTCTGTGGGGCCGGTGGGCAGGCGGGCCGGTTCGATCCCCGTCGCCTTCTCCATCGCCGAATGCGATCTTCTGCGGCCGTGACGCGCCCGTATGTTCCGGGGCTGTCAGTCGCATCGTCGACGCGCACGACTCGTTTCGGCTCGTTTCGTTTGCGGTCGCGGGCGCTGTGTGGGCGACCGGAATTCCGGTGGTGTCTGCGAGGCCGATGGGCAGGCGGGCCGGTTCGATTGCCGGTATTCAGCTCCGCCGCATACGATCTTCTACGGGAGTGCCGCACCCGTTTTTGCCTCTTCGCCGGGCAAACGAAAGCCCCGCTGCGGGGCGGGGCCTGTACAAGGCAGAAGGTGTCCCCTTGTGGGAACACCTTCGGTTCGATTCGTTCAACGCTGCTTGCCGAAAGCTTCTCTGAGCAGGCAGTCCACCAACATCAAGTCGACGTCTTCACCGACGACCTCGCTGGAAAAAAGCTCTTCGTCTTCCAGTCTTTCCGCGCCGAACGGACATTCTTCGTAATTATCCTCCATAGGCAAACGTTTGATCGGTTCGTTTACCCCAATAACGGAGGCTTTTCCGAAAATATTGCCCGATCAGTTCAGTACCAACTGTTTTTCGGCGATCAATTTTCTCAGGTTGATCAGCGCATAGCGCATCCGGCCCAACGCCGTATTGATGCTCACCTCGGTTTGTTCGGCGATCTCTTTGAAACTCAACCCCATGTAATAGCGCATCATCACTACTTCCTTCTGTTCGGGTGGTAAATGATCCACCAGCCGGCGGACATCCGCCTCGATTTGCGCCGATACCATTTTGTCCTCCACCGTGGCGTCGGAGAACTTTTTGTTGTTGAGCAGGTCGTACCCGGCCTCGCCTTCCGAAATGTTGTTCTGCTGCTTTTTCTGGCGAAAATGATCTATGACCTGATTGTGAGCGATCCGCAGTACCCACGACAGAAACTTTCCGTTTTCGGTATAGCGGCCCTCCTTCACGAAACGCAGCACACGGATGAGCGTCTCCTGAAAGATGTCGTCGGCCACGTCGCGGTCTTTGACCATCATGTGGATGTAATCGAAAACCCGACGCCGGTGACGGTTCACAAGCACGGTTACAGCATTTTCATTGCCCGACAGATAAGCATTAAGCAATTCGTTATCACTTAACTTCTTCAGATTCATATACTACTCGATTATCAAATTTAGAGTAGAATATTCTCGATAGGCAATTTTTTTATTGGTTCGACATTCGGTTTCGCAATATACGTATATTTTTCGATTCCGCAAATTTTCAAAGCCGGCGCGGAGTCGAAAGGTTACAGGTCAAAAAACATGCCGATGTCCGATCGGGCTCCGAAAACCGTCCGCTGCGAACGAAAAAATTCTGTAAAACAGCCTCGTTATCCTCGAAAAGGCCGTTTTACAGAATTTCGTATCCGCACCGACAATATGTCAGGTCCCCTTGCCTATTCGGCGGCGGGTTCTTCGTCGAGCAGGTTCGAGACGAGAATGCGTCCGCAGTATTCACAGACGATGATCTTCTTACCCATCCGGATGTCGAGCTGCCGCTGGGGCGGGATGCGGTTGTAGCAACCGCCGCAGGCGTCGCGCTTGACCGTCACGACGGCCAGCCCGTTGCGCACGTTGGCGCGGATGCGCTTGTAGGCGGCCAGCAGCCGGGCGTCGATGCGGGCTTCGGCGGCCTTCGACTGTGCCGTCAGCGCTTCCATCGCGCCGGCGGTCTCTTGGTCGATGCCTTCGAGCTCCTGCCGTTTGGCCGCGAGGTCGATCTTGCGGTCCGCCACGATGCTCTGGGCGTCTTCGATCATTTTTTTCTTGACCTTCACGTCGGCGCCGTATTCCTTGATGCGTTTTTCGCACAGTTCGATTTCGAGCTTCTGGTACTCGATCTCTTTCGAGAGCGAGTCGTATTCCCGGTTGTTGCGGACGTTGTCCTGCTGTTGTTCGTATTTGGCGATCAGCGCTTTGGCTTGTTCGATCTCTTCCTTGCGCTGTTTGGTCGAGGCCATGAGGCCGTCCACTTCGGCAGAGATGTTGGCCATGCGGGTTTCGAGACCGGCTATTTCGTCTTCGAGGTCCTGAACCTCCAGCGGAAGCTCGCCCTTGATCTTGTCGATCTCGTCTATTTTGGAGTCGATTTTCTGAAGTTCGTACAACGCGACGATCTTTTCCTCGGTGGAAAAATCGTTCGCTTCGCCGCTCTTTCTGCTTGATGTCGCCATAGGGTATGAAGTTTCTTAAACTGAATAATTGACCGGATTCACAGAGCGTTCGCTCCTGTGAACGGCAAAATTAGCGAATTTTTTCGTAATTATATCATATAAAAGCGCCATTGCGCAATATTCGCTTTCGAAATGCCCCACGTCGGCGATGACGATCCGGCCGTCGGGACGGTAAAAGTCGTTGTACTTGAAATCGGCCGCCATGTACAGGTCGGCCCCGGAGGCGATCGCATCGTCGATGAACGACGCGCCCGAACCGGTCGAAAGGGCCACCCGGTGCACCGTCCGGCGGCAGGGGGCGCTGTAACGGATCGCTCCGCAGCGGAGCTGCCGGCGCACCCGTTCCAGAAAGTCGAGCGTCGGCATCGGCCCGTCCGCGAGCGAGCCCACGACGCCGTAGCCGGACGCTCCTCCGTCCGCAGAGCGCGGGGCGAGCGTCCGCATGTCGCGCAGTCCCAGTTTTTTGCCGAGCACGAAGCTCAGTCCGCCGGGGGCGCTGTCGAGGTTGGTGTGGGCCGCATAGAGCGAAATGCCCGAAACGATGCAGCGGGCGGCGATGCGTTGCGGGGCATCGGCTCCGACGATCCGCTTCAGCGGATGGAACAGCAGCGGGTGATGCGACACGATGAGGTCGGCCCCCACGGCCAGCGCTTCGTCCACCGTCTCGTCGGTCACGTCCACGCACAGCAAGATGCCCGTCACCTCCTGTTCGGGCGATCCGACGTTCAGTCCGCTGTTGTCGTACTCCTCCTGCAACGAGAGCGGGGCGAAGGCCTCGATCAGGGCAGCTATATCTTTTACTTTCATGGTTTTCCGGTTTATGGGGTTAAAACAGCGTTTGTTCCACGATCGAGGGGCGCGACACTTCTTTCGGTTCGGGTTGCGGCGGTTCGGGCGGCGCGACGGGCGGCGCGGCCGGGGTTGAGGGAACCGGCTGCGGCGGCACCGGAATTTCGCGCTGGATGAACGGCGGCACGGGCGGGCCCGCTTCGAGCCCTTCGTCGGTAGCCACCGGACGAGCGTTTCCGGCCTGCCGGGGCATGTTCTGCTCCGCGGGGCGGAAATCTCCTTCGACGGAAGGCTCGCCGTGTTCGTCGTCGGAGGCTTCTTCCGTCATCCGAAGGGTGGATCGGGAGGCGGGTTCCCCGTCGGGAGCCTCGCCGGCCGTGCCGGCCGCAGCATCCGCTTCCGGACGAAAAAATTCTCCGGGGTTGTCGGTCTCCGTCTCGTCGGTCGGGTCCGTATCGACGAACACCTCGCGTCCGTCGCCGGCTTTGAGCGCTTCGCGCACTTCCACGAGCATCGCCCGCATCCGCTGGAGCTTCTCGATGATTTCGAGGTTGCGCTCGATGCCTTCCCTGTTTTCGCGCAGCCGTTTGGCCGCTCCGGCCAGCGTCATGCCGTTCTCCTTGACCAGATGGTAGATGAGCTTGAGGTTCTCCACGTCGCGCGGAGAGAACAGGCGGTTGCCTTTCTTGTTCTTGTCCGGTTTGAGAATGTCGAACTTCTGTTCCCAGAAGCGGATGAGCGAAGGATTGACGTCGAACATTTCCGACACTTCCCCCATCGTGTAATATATCTTGCGGCTCTTGCGCTCCATACGTCGGCAAAATTACGGTCCCTGTTTCCGCCAAGGTGCGAAAAACGTACCGGAACGGCGATGCGGTGCGTTCGGGAAAGGGCTCCTCCCTCCGTCATCGTCCGGCCGGAACGAAAGATTTGTTCGGATTTCGATTATTCTTCACTACCTTTGCGCATCAAAAGTACACAATTAACCGGACCTGCGCAATGGCGTTTTCCGCCGGGTGCGGGGCCGCCGGGCGACGCAGTGTCGCCCCGAAACGCAACCGAATGACCGACAGCGGAAAAAACAGGCTTTTCGACGGAGAGCGATCGCTCTGCGGCATCGTCTCTGAGGGCGACCGGATCGGCCGCCGGATCGGTTTCCCGACGGCGAACATCGTCGCGGACGGCCGTCCGGAGATTCCCGACGGCGTATTCGCCGCCGAGGTCGTCGCGATGGGACGCACCTACCGGGCCGTGGTCAACGTGGGGCGCCGGCCCACGGTCGGTGAGGGTCTGAGCCGGACGCTCGAAGCCCACCTGCTCGGATTTTCCGGCGATCTGTACGGGCAGCGGATCGTCGTGCGGCTGCTGGAACGCATCCGGGAGGAGAGGAAGTTCGAGTCGCTCGATGCGTTGCGCCGCCGCATCGAACAGGACCGGCAATACGTGGCACGGATGCCGCAGGAGGCTTTCCCGGTGCCGGACGCGAACGAAACGACAAAAACCAAATAAACAACGCATACCATGTTTCTGAACCCGAATCTCCCCTACAAGGTCGCCGACATTTCGCTGGCGGAATGGGGACGCAAAGAAATCGAAATCGCCGAAAAGGAAATGCCGGGCCTGATGGCCGTCCGCAAGAAATACAGCGCGCAGAAACCCCTCAAGGGCGCCCGCGTGATGGGATCGTTGCACATGACCATCCAGACGGCCGTGCTCATCGAAACGCTCGTCGAGCTGGGAGCCGAGGTCCGCTGGTGCAGTTGCAACATCTTCTCGACGCAGGACCATGCCGCCGCCGCCATCGCCGCCGCGGGCGTGCCGGTCTTCGCATGGAAAGGCGAATCGCTCGAAGAATACTGGTGGTGCACGGCCATGGCGCTCACGTTCGAAGGCGGCAAGGGGCCGAACCTCATCGTCGACGACGGCGGAGACGCCACGTTGCTCGTCCACAAGGGCTATGTGGCCGAAGACGATGCGGCATCCATCGACTACGCTCCCTCGAACCACGAGGAGTCGGTCATTCTCGGCACGCTGAAGGCGTTGCTCGCCGAGGACCCCGGCAAGTGGCACCGCACGGTGGCCGAGCTGCGGGGCGTCTCGGAAGAGACCACCACCGGCGTCCACCGGCTCTACCAGATGCAGGCCAAGGGCGAGCTGTTGTTCCCGGCCATCAACGTGAACGACTCGGTGACCAAGAGCAAGTTCGACAACCTCTACGGCTGCCGCGAGTCGCTGGCCGACGGCATCAAGCGCGCGACGGACGTGATGATCGCCGGCAAGGTCGTCGTCGTGTGCGGCTACGGGGACGTGGGCAAAGGCTGCGCCCGCAGCATGCGTTCCTACGGCGCGAGGGTGATCGTTACCGAAATCGACCCGATCTGCGCCTTGCAGGCCGCCATGGAGGGCTTCGAAGTCAAGACGGTGGAAGACGCGCTGGACGAAGGCAACATCTACGTGACGACGACGGGCAACTGCGACATCATCCGCATCGAACACATGGAAAAGATGCGCGATCAGGCCATTGTCTGCAACATCGGCCACTTCGACAACGAAATCCAGATGGACCGTCTCGAAACCTATCCGGGCATCGTCCGCACCGAGATCAAGCCGCAGGTGGACAAGTACACCTTCCCCGACGGGCATTCGATTTTCGTGCTGGCCGAAGGCCGGCTGGTGAACCTCGGCTGTGCGACGGGCCATCCGTCGTTCGTCATGAGCAACTCGTTCACGAACCAGACGCTCGCCCAGCTCGAACTGTGGACGAAGGAGATGGACGTGAATGTGTATCGTCTGCCCAAGCACCTCGACGAAGAGGTGGCCCGGCTGCATCTGGACAATCTGGGCGTCCGTCTGACGACGCTGACCCCCAAACAGGCGGACTATATCGGCGTCAGCGTCGAAGGACCTTACAAAGCCGATTATTACCGATACTAAGCGCCCGGAAGCGGGACGGTTCGGAC
>CAJTYA010000008.1:65378-130319 GCA_910583985.1 uncultured Alistipes sp. | reverse complement strand
GAGCAGCCGCTCTTTGGTCTGCTGAAGCACCGTCCGGAAATTCTCCGGCGTATTGCCGGAAATAGTATTGGTCACCAAATAATTACGCACACCGTCGGGCGTCTTCTCGACGTAGCGGGGCGAGGGGTCCCACCCCATCGTCACGTTCGGATAGTAGGGCACGCCGTATTCGGCCTTGGCTTTGTCCCAGAAAGCGAAATAGTCGTCCCTCGCCTTGAAATAATCGGTTTGCAGATCGGGCAGCGGCGTATGGTGGATCCACACGTAGGACGTGCCCGAATCGAAGCCGAGCCGGCGGAGCAGCTCCGGCGTATTCTCGGCCGCCTGCTCGCCCGGCAGCACGGGATTGCCCCATGTGACCAGATTCCAGTGCACGCCTTCGAGCCCCGCGTCGACCGCCTTGCGGCGCAGACCGTCCATCGCCGCACGGGCGGCCTCGACGGAGCCGAAGTTCTCGACGAACTTCTGCACGTCGTAGACGGAGAAGTAGGGCTTGCCGTCCACCTTCCAGTAATTGGGACGCGTGAAATAATCGCGGACGATATGGTCGCCGATCCGCTCGAACGTCTCCGCGGAGACCCGTCCGGGATACATCACCGTCTGCGGATCGCCCTGCGTATAGGGATGGATGTCGAGCCAGTCGTGGTTGGCCCACATGAGCGCGAATTTCAGCCGCTCGGTGTTGGGCGCGCCGAGAAAACCTTCGTCGAGGGCCCGGTTCAGGAACGGACCGTCGTCGTAATAGTACCAGTCGAAGATGAACACGTCGATGCCGTTGTCGGCCGCCGCGTCGATCTTGCGGGCCATCTCGGCAGGGTCCTTCTCGTCGGTATAGCCCCATGCGGGCACCTTGGGCTGCTCGTGCCCCTCGAAGACGGGACGCGCCTCCCGGACCAGTTTCCACTCGGCCCAGCCGTCGCCCTTGTTCTTGTCGTTGCGGGCGTCGTGGGTATGGTAATTCGGAAAATAGTAGCAGGCCACGGTGATCCGGTCGGGATCGTCGGCCGATTCGGCGCTCCTGCACCCGGAAAGCCAGAGCGCCCCGGCTGCACAGCAGCAAAGAGCCAATGCGAGTTTCATGGTAAAGCGGATTTAACGGTTCTGGGTTAATATATCGCAAGATACGAAAAATCCGCAGGACGGCCAAATTTTCGACGACAGGCGACACGACCGCACCGTGCGTTAGAAACGCTCGTTATCTTGAGCCCCACGTTTTTTCCTGAACGGAAACCGACGGTCGAACCTTTCGGTTTCTTCGTCGGTGACGTGAAAAACGGCATCTTCGAAAAAACGTCCCGAAACATCTTTCAAAGCCTCCTCTTTCAACTCCATCGCCATGAAAGCGGCGAAGTTCTCGCCCGAAGACGTCGTGATTCCGAAATGCCGGGCATCCCTGAAACCGAACTTTCCGTAATAATCCGGATTTCCGAACAACACCATGGCCCGAAATCCCATTCGTCCGGCTTCGCCTATCAGATACTCGATCAAGGCCGATCCGATTCCCCTGCACCGGAATTCGGACGAGACAGCCAGCGGACCGAAACAAAGCACTTCGAAACGCTTGTCGCAACCGGTCTCGACCTGCGCCCTCGAACATATTGCATGGCCCACTATACGACCGTCCGATTCGGCCACGACATTCAGCTCAGGCACGAAACACGCAGACCCTCGCATACGATGTACGATCAAATGTTCGTTGCAACCGGGGCGATAGACATCCCAGAACGCACCGCGGATCAATCGTTCGACCCGCTCGCGATCCTGTTCTCGTTCGGGTCGAACGACAAAACAATCACACATGACAACAAATAATTCGATACATATCTACAACCCTCCACCCGATATTTTCCGGACGAAAGCATATCACGGCCATCCGACGAATGTTGGCCTTCCCCCGAAAAGAAAGACAACATTCGCCGGACCGGACCGTCATAATTTTATGTCGATGAATCGTCGGACCTCCGCTCCGTCTTTTAGGAAGAAAGAAGCGGACCGGGTCGCGCCGACGGAAGCAAGAAAGAAGTACATCGCAGCTTCCCGATCCGGAAAACCGGAAGCTCCGCGATGCGCTCCTGTCCGCCCTTGCCTATTTCTTGTAAATCTCCGGCACTTCGGGACGGTCGACGCCCACGGTGACGTTCACATGCCAGTCGAGGTTGTTCGTGTACAGATGACGGAAATCGAACGGCTGCGGCGTCCAGACGCGGAAGATATTGCCTTCGGTCCAACTGTTGCCGGCCGAGGCGTAATCGCACATGCGCATCCTGTGTTGTCCGCCCGCCTCGTCCACGCAAGGCACATCGAAGGTCATCCACAATGCGGGCACACCCGCGTCGTCCACTTTCCGCACATCGACATAGCCCTCCGCATCGCGCTGAAACTCGTAACGGTACATCGGCGGCTCGGTTACGCCGTCGCGACGCGGGATGAGCCGCGAATCGAACGCCAGCACGATCGGTCCCCGAACCACGGCCATATCGCCCACACCGGAGGGAGCGTCCACGGCGCGGGCACGCATGTCCAGCTCGATTTCGACCCGGTCGCCGTCGGCCCACTGCCGGACGACGGAGGCATAGGTGCCGGGGATCAAATAGCCTTTATAGGGTTCGCCGTTGATTGTCAACTTCGTATCCTTGCTCCACTGGGGAATACGGAAACTCAGCGCGAACGTTTCGCTCCGATCGAGCCCCACCTTCGCCGAGACATGTCCCTCGACGGGATAGTCGGATTCCATCTCGATGGAGAGCGGACGGCCCGCAGGCGTCTGCACGGTGCTGCTGACCCGGTCGTAGAGGTTGACCGTCGCTCCGTCGCGGCTTGTCATGACGGCCCAAGAGGGCGTAATCATCAATCCGCGCGGACCGTTGGCCACGCAGCAGCTCATCACCACGTCGGGGAACTGCTGGTGGCTGTGCACGCGTTCGCCCATCAGGCTGGCGTAATAGGACCACCACTCGCCCTGCGGCGCCATCGAACCGAGCAGGGCGTTGTAGAGACTCGTTTCGAGCTGGTCGGCATAGCGGCTGTCGCCGGTCAGGCGAAGCATCTGGTAGAGGAATTTCATCCACGTGGCCGTCACGCAGGTCTCCATGCCCTGATACATCGGCTCGGTCTGGCGCATCTTGCCGTGGCACCAGATTTCGGCCATCGAGCCCGAACCGACGATCATGATCTCGTCGCGGATGATCGTCTCGATCAACTTGTGGCAGGCCTCGAAATAGAGCCTGTCGCCCGTGATACGGTACATCTCGCACAGGCCTTCGAAACACGACATCATCTCATAGGCCTTGGGGGCGCCGCTCATCTTCCACAGCGGCGTGCCGCCGAGGGCTTCCTGCACCAACCGGATACCCGTGGGCGAGAGTCGGTTGGGCATATCCCAACTGCGGATGATGTGGCGGGCGAAATCGAGGTAGCGCTGCTCGCCTGTCTTCTCGTAGAGCAACGCGATGGGTTCGAGCACCGAACTGGAAGCCAGCCCTTTCCACCCGATCCATCCCGTAGCGGCGATATTGACCCCGCTGTCGGGACCGGCCTCGGCGATCAGATGGTCGGCCACCTTCATGGCCGCTTCGAGGACAGAGCGGTCGCCCGTCTGGTCGTAATATCCCAACAGGCCCAGCATGACGTATTTGCGCCCCCATATATCCCATTCGCCCAAATGGTTTTCATCCAGATAGGTGCCGATGTAGCCGTTCTCGTCCTGCGTGGCGACGAGCTCCTGCACGGCCCGGTCGATGACGGCCCGGTTTTCGGGCGTGGGCGCATAGGCATAGCCCATGACGGCAGCCGTATACCATTTGCCCCAGAATTCGGAGCGGAAGCCCCAATTACCGTCGGGCTTGTCGCGGAACGGCTGCACCACGCGCTCGATGTCCTGCGCCATCAGGCGGTTGGCGATGCACAGATCGAGCTTATCGCCCAGATAGCCGCCCAGATGCGTACTCCCGTAGGGAGCCGGAGAGAGGACGTCGGAAATGCGGACGGTAGATTCGGTTTTCGGCTTGTCGGCCTTTTTCGTCAGGCCGTAGGCCGCAGGAGCCCACAGAGCGGCTCCCAATGCAAGCAATGCGATTTTTTTCATTGTATCGAGTCGAATTAGGTTCGTCGAGTCGTCCGGTCGGTGGACCGGGAACGGCAAGATAGTCATTTTCGGGGATAAAACCGCAAGAAAGAGACGAATCCGCTCTGTCGCGGCAGGCGGTCCGGAGACGGGACCATCTTTTCGTCCGGCCCGAAAACGAAGCGGAGAGCGTTTCCCAAAAACGAAGACGGGGCGAGCGCTCCGGTGAAAAAATACGGGAACGCAAAACCGGACAAGCCGTCCGCGAGCGTATGGCAACGAATATACGCGACCGGAAATCCCGGTCATCGGACGGGGCTCCGGACCGGCCCGCGAACGCATTCTTTTCCCTGCACCAGTCCTTGGGGCGAATCCGCCTGCCTCCGAAGAAAAGTCCCCGGCGAGGCGAACGAACGACCAGGCGGACAATGGCCGCGGCTAATAGAGCGTCTTGCGCCGATGGGACCGGTCGTATTCGATGCGATGCCGGTCGAGCATGTCGAAATCCTCGGCTTCGAGGCCCGAATTATAGAACTCGACGGCGCGGTCATGGTCGTTGAGGTACATCCGGCGCAGACGGGGCGCGAAGGCGGCGCTGGAAAAAGCCTGCGTCGAGTCGATGCAGCGGCCGCGGAGCGAAGCCATGTCGGCCACGTGGTGGAACACGGCGCCGGTGGTCGAAGGTCCGAGGCGATGGGCTACGGCCGTCTCGTACTTGAGCGGGAAACGCTCGCGGTAGCGCTCGGAAAACCATGCGAAGCAGGCCACGTGCAACTGGTAATAGGTAGGCGTCGGCGAAGCGTGCAGGAAGCGGCCTCGGTCGTCGTCCATCAGGTCCTCGCCGTGATCGGCGCAATAGAACAGCGCCGAGACGGCATCGGTATTTTCGAGCAGCCCGATGATCCGGTCCAACACCCAGTCAGTGTAATACACGCTGTTGTCGTAGGCATTACGGACCGTTTCGCGGTTTTCGCGGCTAACGGCCGAAGAAAGGTCGGGCGTGAAGCGGGCGAACTCGCGGGGATAGCGCTTCGTATAATCCATGTGCGAACCGTAGGTGTGCAGTATGACGAACAGGCTGCTGTCGGTCGAAGCGATGGCCCGTTCCAGAATCGGGAGCATGTCGCCGTCGGGACGGTTGTCGGTATAGAGCTCGCCCTCCCTCGGACTGATGTCCTCGCGGGCGTCGGCCTCGAACGAGAAATAGTCGATCAGGGAACGGTTGGGCACCTGATTGGAAATGAACAGCGTCTCGAATCCGGCCTCCTTGAATGCGGTGAGGATGCTTTTCTGCGAATAGATGTCGCCGTAATTCTCGGCCGACACCGACGAGAGCAGTACGGGGACGCTCTTGTGCGTGGCATTGCTCTGCGTGAGCACATCCGGGAAAGGCACCAGCCCGTCCCGCTGCTCCAGCAGAGGCGTCGTGGGACGCTCGTAACCGAACAGGCTCCACGAGGCCGCCCTCGATGCCTCGCCCACGACGAGCACATAGATCTCGCGGCCGCCGGCGCTGTCGCTGCGCACGGCGTCGAACCGGAAATCGCGCGAGGTTTCGGGGTAGGCGTTGCTCCGGTCCCAGCGCTGGAGTGCCAGACGGATGTTGTAGATCACATCGACCGGGAAGACATGGTACCGGATGCCGAATCCGGGACGGCATGCCGCCGATACGCCCGCGAAAGAACAGCCCAAGACGAACGCACCCGCCGCCGCGACGAGAACCCGGCGACGGAACACGGGCCGCAAACGGTCGCGAAGGAACAGCGAACGGATGCCCAGCGCGATCAGCGGCAGATAGACCGCACAGACGAAAACGACGGAGGGCCAAATGCTGCCCAGCAGTTCGCCCGCCTCGGACGCATTGGTCGTGAACAGGTTGGTGAACATATCCACCGCGATGATCGAACCGCCGAAGAGGTACAGCAGAACGATCTGAAAGGCTCCCAGCACCATGAAGGGCAGCGAGCAGAGAATCGGCACGCCCGGACGGCCGGACACCACGGCGAGAGCCGCATAGACGCCGCCGGGCAGCAGCAGCGAGCAGAGCACCGTGCTCCACGAATACGGCTCCGTACAGGCGAGAAAAATATTGGGCAGCAACATGACGAGCAGGTATACCGCCGCGATGACCTCCTGACGACCCGCTTTGTTTTTCGATTTGTCCGATACCATGCAAAATCTCCTTCTTCGATCGTTTTTCCGGACTCAGGCCGCACGCCCGTCCCTTATGTATTAAAAGGCCTCGTTGATTCCGAACATGAAACCGCCCTGCCCTTTCTTGCCGAAGCCGTAGTCGAGTCGGACGTTCATCCGTTTCTTGAACTCCCAGCGATAGCCCAATCCCCAGTTGGGCAACGTCTGGTTCCACCGGAACCGGCCCAGATCGGGGAAGACGTTGCCAGCTCCCGCCCAGAGGACGACTCCGCTGCGGCCGTAGATCTTCTGCCGGAGCTCGACCTGCGCTTCGATCATCTGCTTGTCGCGATAGCGGCCTTCGTAATAGCCCCGCATGCGGTACGATCCGCCCATGAGCGCGAGCATCGTCCACGGCGTGTCGCCGTAATTGAACATCGCGTGCAAGTCGTAGGCCAACACGCCGCCCTTCCACACCCTGTGGTAGGCATTGCCTTGGAATTCCGTTCTCGAAAACGCCCCTTTGTTGCCCAGAAAACCGGGGAAGAAACGCTGTTCGAGCTTCACGTAAAAGCCTTCGAAAGCGTTGGTTATCACGTCGCGCGAATCATACATCAGGAACGCCCCCACGCCGGTGTTGAAATAACGGGTTCGCTGGCCTTGCAGATACTCGATGTTGCTGAAATCCTTGCCTTCGATGTAGTTGAAACTGCCGTTGACACCTACATACAAATCCTTCGCCACGCGGTACATGTAATCGACCTTGACCTGATTCTGAAGGCGCTTGTAGGTTTCCGCCGGCGCATACGTGGCATTGTCGTAGCCGATGCCCCAGAAGGCGCTGGGGAACGAAAAGAAATAGGCGTTGAAATCGAGACGGTGCTCTCCGCCGGAGAACAGCGTGTTGCCGCGGATACCCAACAGATAGAAACCCGTCGTCGTGACGTCGCCGAAAAGCGAAACGTTGGAGGGCGGAATGCTCAGGTCGCTCTTGTCGACGCGGTAGAGCCCCGCAGCCACGATGCCGAGCCCCAGCTTGATGTCGCTGGAGTAATGAGGTCCCCCGATGATGCTGAAGTCGAAATTCTTGACGGTCGTCTTGTCCTCGTTGGCGCTCTCGAAATAGCGGTAAAAGCGCCGGAAGAAATTGTTGCGGCGCACCACCGTGTCGCCCGCCTTGTTCACCCGTGTCACGTACAGGTGTTTGACGGTCGTGTCGCCCGAAGGCCGGACGATCGTGTCGGACGAAACGCCGATCGTGGAATCCGCTCCGACCGCAGCTCTCGCCGCTTCGCTCGCCGCACGGCCCGACAGCGTTCCGGAGCAAACTCCGGGTCCCGCGAGCAGGCCGATGCACGCGAACAGTCTTACCGCATGCCCTATGTTTTTCATACCTTCCGCTTTCGAACGGGAAAACCCTCCCCCGTTTCCTTATGGTTCGAACAGGGCAAATGTAGCGATAAATCGACTTTCCGCAACCGTCGTCATCGGTATTTGTCGATCACGCGCCAAAACTCGTCGATCTGCGGCTGGGTCATCTCGCCTTTGCTCATGAACTCGATGTTACCCTCTTTGGTGACGAACAACAAGACGAACTTGTCGTTGCAATCGCCCAGCCCCCACGCCTTGCTCAGCAGGTTGTCGGGATCGGTGTAGATCGCCGCCCCGGTCTGTTTCACCTTCTTGCGCACCATGGCCCGCACGATGCTGTTGGGCAGCAGCGGCGCGTCCTTGAGGTTCACGATACCGAATCCGTAAATGTCATCGCTGTTGATCTGGTTCTTTTCGAGGTCTTCGCGAAACTCCTTGTTCTGGTTGGCATGGTCGGGGTCGACATAGAAAATCAACAGGTGTTTCTTGCCGAATTGCGGCATCTCGGCCAGCTTGTTGTCGGCGTCGTATATCCTGACGGCCGACACTTTTTTCTTTTCGGCCTGCGCGTACCCCTTTGCGGAGCAGCACGCCGTCACGAGGGCCAGTGCGATCCATCCTAACTTTTTCATAACTGCGTCGGTTTGATCGAGTTTGCAAATGTAGGAAAGAAAACCGAAAAACCGGAAAAGTTTTCGGGTTTTTACGACGGTTTTTCTATCCCGAAACACGGAACATCGAAGCGAGTTCCTCCCGTAACGGAATCAAGTTTCGGACCAGAGAGAGCTATCGGGCCGGACGGGAATCTCCGTCCGGCCCGATAGCCCAGCCCGTTCAACAGACTTTCACGACGGGAATATTCAACAAAAAGGCCAGCTTCTCGATTTTCGCCGCGAGGTGACCCGTACCGATGGCGCAATGGTGCGAGGGGCCGGCCTTGGCCCACGCATCCATGAAGGCCCGCGCTCCGACGGGGAAACGATAGCGGCTGTTCGTATTGCCGATGGGCAGCGTGCGGCCCGGCACCGACTCTCCCTCGGCCGTCAACAGGAACACGCCCTCGGCCCCCTCGACGACGGAGAGCAGCGTGACGGGACCGTGCTTGACGCTCATCTGGATCGAGAGGCCCTTGCCCGGCTTGCCGTGATAGACGGGCAGCGGCACGAGCCCCACGCGGCCCTCGGCGATGGCGAAATGGGCCGGTCCGTCGTGCCCCCAGAGCACGACGTCGTCGTCGAAATCCATCGCATAGGGTTCGGAGAAAGAACCGCCCGCACCGAACTCGGCCATGATCTTCATGGCGTGGGCATTCTTGACTTCGCACTCCCCGGCCACCGGTATATTGCGGCCCGTAAGCAGCGTATTGCCGGCGATGACCGAAGTGACGATATTTTCGTAATCGTTACCCGCCGCACCTTCGTAATAGTAAGCCATCGAGCCGAGACGGTGCGAGGCGACCAGTCTGTCGAGCGCCACGGACGTGCGGGCGGCCCGTTCGATTTCCGCCCGATCGCAATCGCCGGCCACGTCGAACGCCGCATGGAATTCGGCGATCTTGGCCTCCGTCTGCTGCTGCGTCACCGCGTCGCGCAACTCCTTGAGCTCGCACATTTCGAGCAGATCGAAACGGGTGCCGAACACGCCGGACATGCGCGTGAGATCCGTGTAGACGTCCAGCATGCCGCAATAGTAATGTCCCAGCACGCCCATCCGGTTGTCGCGCAGAGCGGCCGCCACCCGTGCCGCTTCGATCCACTCGCCGATGCGTCTCCACGCCTCGGCCTCTTCTATATAGCCCGTCACGATGTCGTAGCGCAGTCCCAGCCGATTGAACACGCAGGCCACTTCGGGCACCGAGCAGGCCTGACAGTGAGCCAGCCACTCGCCGGTCATGCGTCCCCGGTCGCCCAGCGCATCGAGTGCGTCGTAGTCGATGGCGGCCTCCGGTTGCAGATTCAGCACGACGACCGGCCGGCCCGACCGCCGGACGACGGGCAGCACCGTCGAAGAGAGCGCATAAGTCGATATATAAAGGAAGATCAACTCCACGCCCCGCTCTTCGAACAGACGGGCCGCGCCTTCGGCCTTGCCAGGTTCGTCCACCATGCCCGCATCGACCACTTCCGCTCCGAACCGCTCCATTCCCTCGGCAATGCGCCGGCGGTACCCGTCGAGCCGGGCGAGCAATCCGTCGAACTGTCCCCAATAGGTGTCGAGCCCGACACCGAACAAGCCTATTTTCACTTTTTCCATATCGTTTGCCTTTTGTTTGATTCCGGATACGTTGCGAACGAACCGCCGCGAAAGGTCCGGATGCTCCGCCGGGCATCGACCCGACAGCCCTCCGGGGACGGTCCTTCTTCAAAGATACGACGTTTCGGGGAAATACGAAAGCTTCCTTTCGAAAGACCGGGGCTGGCAGCACGGGTCGGACGACATCGAATGCCCCGACAAAGCTGGCACGAACAAACACACAAACAACTAAAAATCAACAAAATACCCAAAACATCCCACACAAAGCTCCTTTTCTGTGCCTCTGTTCCGAAAATTTGGTGCGCAATTTGCTTATCGTAAGCCAACAACGTCAAACCTTAAATTTAATCGCAGCATGAAAACACGAAAAGAACGACAATGCGTTTTCCATCGAAGAAACTGACAAAACGACCCGGATTGTTTCGGCGATGACCGGTGCCGGACCGGAAGATTTTATCGAAGAAATATATTTTTTTGCATAGTCCTTGCGGGATAAAAAGAAATATTTTAAATTCGCCCGCTGAAAGATTACGATAAATCGATCTTATCCAACTGAAACAACGACGGTTAGTACAAACGA
Source organism: uncultured Alistipes sp. (assembly GCA_910583985.1). GTDB lineage: Bacteria > Bacteroidota > Bacteroidia > Bacteroidales > Rikenellaceae > Alistipes_A. The sequence goes on along the minus strand of CAJTYA010000008.1, from coordinate 119,919 downwards.
AAGACAAAACCGAAACCGGCAAAACAAATAGAATTTTAATTTAAATTTTATGATTATGAAACTGATGAGAAGTTTACTAACAGCAATCGTCGCTTTGGCCGCGGTAAACGTGTATGCCCAGACCGAAGTAATCGAAATCGAAAGCTCCAACCGCGACGCGGCAGGACGCATCGTAAGAGGTCCCTACCAGACCAACCGTTTCTTCGATAACATCTTTATCGGCGTGGCCGGCGGTGTGAACATCTACCACGGCGAAAGCGACAGCTACGGCTCCTTCGGCAAACGGCTGGCTCCCGCACTGGATGTTTCCATCGGTAAATGGATCACTCCCAGCGTAGGTCTCCGTGCCCAGTATTCGGGTCTCAAGGCCTTCGGATGGACCAGCTCGAACAGCTGGTATGCCGACGGCGGTCCGGACGCAGCAGGCGTATACCGCGAAAAATTCAATACCATGTACGTACACGGCGACGTGATGTGGAACATCTCCAACGCGCTGGGCGGTTACAAGGAAACCCGCACGTGGAACTTCGTACCCTACCTCGGTTTCGGTGTGGCTCGTTCGTGGGCTAACGGCGAAGCCAAAAACGAATTCGCTCCGAGCGTAGGTCTGTTGAACAACATCCGTCTGGGTAACGTCGTCGACCTGACGCTGGAAGCCCGTCACATGTTCGTCAACCAGCGTTTCGACGGCGTGGCTCACGGCAGCCGCTACGAAGGCATGACCAGCGTGACGCTCGGTCTGACCTTCAAGCTCAACCGCCGCGGATTCGACCGCGTACCGACTGTTGCCGTAGTTGACTACAGCGAATACGACAACCGTATCAACGCTCTGCGCAACGAACTCGACGCTGCCAACGCACGCAACAAGAGACTCTCGGACGATCTGAACGCCGCACGCAACAAGAAACCGGAAACGGTGGTTAAGACCGAAGTCGAAACGTCGCCCATGGCCATCTTCTTCACCATCGGCAAGTACAACCTGACCGAAAAGGAAATGATCAACCTGGGCTACATCGCCGACGTGATCAAGAAATCTCCGGACCAGAAGTTCAAGGTGCTCGGTTACGCCGACAAGGAAACCGGTACGCCCGCCTTCAACAAACAGCTCAGCGAAAAACGTGCTCAGGCGGTTTACGACGCACTGGTGAACAAATTCGGTGTCAAGGCTTCGCAGCTCGAAACCGTGGCTAACGGTAGCGAAATCCAGCCCTACAACGGCGCTGTACTGAACCGTGTGGTCATCATCAAAGAAAACGAATAATCCGAATCCCGGATACGTTCGGAAACGAATCCAAGAACGCCGGCCTTTACCGAGGCCGGCGTTCCTGTTTTCCGGCGGTCCGTCTCTCTTCGCGGCTCAGGACACTCGCCGCGAAGCCGCAGACGAAAACGTCGAAGCCCGATTCCGATGAAAAGACGGAATCCCGTCGCCCCGCCACAACCGGCACATCGACGCATCGCGGCAGGGACTCTCCGCCACGTCCCGAAACGGCAGAATCCCGCATCGAATCCGGGCAGACTCCCATGCAGGCACTCCCTAAGCGGGAAACGAACGAAGCGGGGGATCGGTATACCGATCCCCCGCTTCGTTGTTTTTGCAAACGGATGTTTTATCCCGGCCTCCGCGACCGTCCGAGAACGAGACGAGGAAAGCGGCAGCGATCCGGGGAACGATACGACGGGAAGTTCTTCCCTCCGTCCGGCCCGACGACCCTTTTCTTCCTCTTTCCCGTTTCCGGAACGACGAAACGTTTCCTAACCTTACGGATTGCGATTTCCGAATTCCGCCGCAGTTTCCGCGAGTGCGGGCTCGCAATTCATATCCGTCCTGTCCCGCCTTGCCGGGGACGGAGGCTATCGGAACGAACACGACCCGAAAAAAACGGGACGCGTCCGGGAACCGTAAAGCCGAAGGCACCCGCCCTTCGAACGGAACGCAGCGCCTCGGCAGCCCCCTTTCCCGTGCGACCTGCGGCTATCCGAGCACCGAAACGTTGAAAAATTCGACGACGCCGATCACCTGCCCCTCGTCGTCGGCCACGACGATCGAGTGGATTTTGTTCAGGCGCATCATCTCCTCGGCCGCCGTGATGCGGGCTTCCGGAGCGATGGTTTTCGGCTCGCGGGACATGATCTCCCGCGCGCGTATATTGAAAAAGTTCTCCTTGTAGCGGGCCATCGCACGCCGTACGTCGCCGTCGGTAATCACGCCGCAAAGCCGGCCGTCCTCGACGATCGCCGCGATGCCCAACCGGGCGTCGCTGATGGCGATGATGACGTCGCCGAGCGTCATGTCGGGCGACAGGCGGGGAATATCGCGACGCATCACGTCGCGCACACGGGTCAGCAGGCGGCGTCCGAGGCTGCCGCCGGGATGGAACACGGCATAGTCTTCAGGCTGGAAATTGCGTTCGCGGATCAGGGCGATGGCCAGCGCGTCGCCCATGACGAGCATCGTCGTCGTCGAGGAGGTCGGGGCCAGATTCATCGGGCAGGCCTCTCTCTCGACGTTGATATTGAGGTGGTAGTGCGAATTTTTGGCCAGCGTGGAGTCGGGATTGCCCGTCATGGCGATCACGACGTTGCCGTTATTCTGCAGGAAAGGAATCAATTTGAGAATCTCGTCGGTCTGTCCGGAATTGGCCATGGCCAGCACGACGTCGTTGCGGGAAATCATCCCCAGATCGCCGTGGTAGGCCTCGCCCGGATGGAGAAAGAACGCGGGCGTGCCGGTGCTGGCCAGCGTGGCGGCGATCTTCTTGCCGATGAGGCCGGACTTGCCCATTCCGGTCACGACGACCTTGCCCGTACAGGCCAGAATGGCCGAGACCGCCCCGTCGAAATCGTCGGTCAGGAGCGAGGAAAGACGGCGCACGGCGTCCGCCTCGGCGTTGAAGGTGTCGATTGCGTATTGTCTGATCTGACTCATATCTGTTGAAATGAATTTGTATGCTTTTCTCGGAAAACGTCGAAAGTTACGAAATAAAATTCAGAACACGGCTACCTATTTCGCCCCGCCGACGGAAAACCCGTCCGCAGCGCCTTCCGGACGACGGTTCCGGGCCACAGCCGAGGCGTTTTCCGAGGCCGGTCCGAAGACCAGACCCGCGGGCGAGAGAGACGGCGGCGGACCCGATCGCCGCCGAGAGAAACGTCGGCACCCCGAAACGCAGGACCGCCCTTCAGAAAGTGCCCGTCAGGCCGTATCCCCGCGTGGCGCAGAACACCTGACTGTAAATATGGAATCCCGGACGGCTCGTCTCGATCTTGCGGTCGAGTTGCAGAATGGGATGCCCCGCCCGGACGTTCAGGTACTCCTGCAGCCGTTTGTCGGCGCGGATGGCGAATAACTGCTGCGTCCCGCCCTCGACGACGATCTGGTACTGCGTGCGCAGCGAGTCGAACAGCGAACGGTTTTCGAGGTCGTAGTTCAGGAAGCGCGGTAGGTTCACGTTGGGCAGCATCGTGATGTCGAAAAACACGGGCGCCCCGTCCAGCAGACGCAAACGCTCGAAATAGATGCATCCGGCCCGTCGCTCCCACTCCTCGATGGGAAACGAGAAGGCCTCGGTCCAAGGGCGGATTTCGGGCCGCAGAATGATATGGGTGGAGAAATTCGGACTTCCCACGGCCGAGGTGGTCCCCGAAATGGAAAGAATGCCGATCCCCTTGGGCGCTCCGCGGACGATGCTTCCCTTGCCCTGATGCTTGAAGATGACCCCTTCGGCCACGAGCCTGTCCAACGCCTTGCGCACCGTGGGGCGGGCCACCTTGTAGACCGCGCAAAGCTCATGCTCGGAAGGCAGCAGATCGCCCGGCGCGAATCGGCCCGAAGCGATCTGGCTCCTGAGCGCTTCGTAAACCAGTTTATACTGCGGCAAATTGCCCATAAAAAATCCTCTTTTCGAAAGATCCGGATCGCGGATACGGACGCGGGAACATTCCCCCGCGAACGTCGCCCCGGAACGTTCCGTTCCACGGAAAGCCTCCGGAATCCCGTTCTCCGCAAAGCCTCTCCGGTCATTCAAAAGTAGGCAAACTATCCGGTTATTCCAAATGCGGAACCCGGAAATTTGTACATACAAGATGACAACTTGTAAACACTCAAACAAAGACCTAAAACGTTTACAGACAGCCGTTAGAAAATTTATTCGATTTTACTTGTATATCCGGGTTATTATCGTAACTTTGCGGAACGAATGTGTAAACCGCAATCTTAAAAATACTAATCGCAAGACCTATGGCAACAGTAGTCATCATGCCTAAGCAGGGACAGTCCGTAGAGAGCTGTATCCTGACCGAATTCAAGAAAAAGAAAGGCGACACCGTAGCGGTGGGAGACATCCTCTTCGCCTACGAAACGGACAAGGCCTCTTTCGAAGAGGAAGCCCAAGTGGCCGGCACGGTACTGGACGTGTTCTTCGACAACGGAGACGAAATCCCCGTGCTGACCAACGTGATGGTCATCGGCAACGAAGGCGAATCGACCGACGAGTTCCGTCCGGGCGATGCCGCTCCCGCAGCCGAAGAAGCGCCCGCAGCGGCAGCCCCGGCTCCGGCCGCAGCAGCGGCACCCGCACCGGCCGCGAAAGCCGCACCGGCAGCCGCTCCCGCCCAATCGGGCACGACCTCGCCCGTATCGCCCCGCGCCAAAGCGCTGGCCGCCAAGGAAGCCGTAGACGCAGCCTCGCTGACGGGTTCGGGCCCTCACGGACGCGTGATCGAACGCGACGTGAAAGCCGCCGTCGAAGCCGCTCCCAAAACCACTCCGCTGGCCAAAGCCATCATCAAGGGAACGGGCGCTCCGCTGCCCGAAACGGGAAGCGGTCTGGCCGGCAAGGCCAAAGGTGCCGACGTGGGCGCACTGAAAAATACGGTATACGCCACCGACTGCGAAATCAAACCGCTGTCGAACATGCGTAAGATCATCGCCAAAGCCATGCACGCCTCGCTGCAGAACTCGGCCCAGCTCACCCACCACCTCAGCGCCGACGCCCGCCGCATCATGGCCCTGCGCAAGAAAGTTAAGAAAGCCGTCGAAAACGGTTATCCGACCAACATCACGCTCAACGACATGGTATGTCTGGCCGTGATCCGCGCCCTGCAGAAGTTCCCGCAGGTCAACGCCCACTTCCTCGGCGACAGCACGCGCAACTTCTCGAAAGTGCACCTCGGTCTGGCCGTCGATACCGAACGCGGGCTGATGGTTCCCGTCGTGAAAAACGCCGACGACCTGTCGATCCAAGGACTGGCCAACCAGCTCAAGGAAGTGGCCAACGCCTGCAAGAAAGGATCAATCGACCCCGACCTGCTCTCGTCGGAAGCCGCCTCGTTCACCGTGTCGAATCTGGGCAACTACGGCGTGGAAATCTTCACCCCCGTCATCAACCTGCCTCAGGTGGCCATTCTGGGCGTGAACACGATCGTACCGAGACCCAAGGATCTGGGCGGCGGAGTCTACGGATTCGTTCCGCACATCGGTCTGAGCCTTACCTACGACCACCGCGCCCTCGACGGAGGGGAAGCCACCCGCTTCGTGAAACAGATCGCCACGGAGATCGAAACGCTCGACTTCGAACTCTAACGACCATACCGGGTCCGGCAGCCGAACGGCTGCCGGACTCACTCATAAAACTATAAACCGTAAAACAATGATAGATTTAGCGATTATCGGAGGCGGTCCCGGCGGCTACGTGGCTGCGGAACGCGCCGGCGCGAAAGGGCTGAACGTCGTGCTGTTCGAAAAGCGCGAACTGGGCGGCGTGTGCCTCAACGAAGGATGTATCCCGACCAAAACGCTGCTCTACAGCGCCAAGGTATACGACTATGCCAAACACGGCGACAAATACGGCGTGAGCGTGGAAGGAGCCTCTTTCGACTTCGGAAAGATCATGGACCGCAAGAACAAGGTCGTCAAGAAACTCGTCGGCGGCGTAGGGTCCAAAATGAAAATGAACAAGGTCCGCGTCGTGCGGGGCGAAGCCACCGTCAAAGGCCGCTCGCAGAACGGCATCGAGATCGAATGCGGAGGCGAGACGTTCTACGCCGTGAACCTGTTGCTGTGCACGGGTTCCGAAGCGTTCGTACCGCCCATTCCGGGCCTCAAGGAAGCCGGCGACATCATCCTGACCAACCGCGAGATCCTCGACCTGAAGCAGCAGCCCAAATCGCTGGTCATCATCGGCGGCGGCGTGATCGGGATGGAATTCGCCAGCTTCTACAACAGCCTCGGCACGGAAGTGACCGTGGTGGAGATGCTGCCCGAAATCCTCGGCGGACTCGACGGCGAGATCAGCGCCATGCTGCGCGACATCTACGCCAAACGCGGCATCAAGTTCAACCTCTCGTGCAAGGTGACCGAAATCAAGGGCAACGAAGTGGTGTACGTCGACAAGAACGGAACGGCCGCTTCGGCCAAGGGCGACAAGATCCTCGTCAGCGTGGGACGTCGTGCCGTGACGGCCGGTCTGGGCCTCGAAAATCTGGGTCTGGAGCTGAACCGCGGCGCCGTGAAAGTCGACAATAAAATGCGCACGAACGTGCCCAACGTATTCGCCGCGGGCGACGTGACCGGCTTCTCGATGCTGGCCCACACGGCCAGCCGCGAAGGCGAAGTGGTGGTCAACAACCTCACCGGACGCGCCGACGTGATGCGCTACAACGCCATTCCGGGTGTCGTATACACCAATCCCGAAGTGGCCGGCGTCGGTCTGACCGAAGAACAGGCCAAGGCACAGGGCGTCGAATACAAGATCGCCAAGCTGCCGATGGCCTATGCCGGACGTTTCGTCGCCGAAAACGAAGGCGGAGCGGGCCTCTGCAAAGTGCTCGTGGGCGCCAAATACGGCGAAGTGCTCGGCGTGCACATGCTCGGCAACCCGTGCAGCGAAATGATCTACGGCGCCTGCATGGCCATTGAACAGGAAATGACGCTCAAGGAGATGGAAGAAGTGGTGTTCCCCCACCCGACCGTATCCGAAATTTTCAAGGAAACCGTCTTCGCATTCAACGAATAACCTTAAAACTTAAATTCATACATTATGCCTAAGTCGCAATATATCGACCCCAAGGAAATGCGGAAAGCGGGTGAAATCACCTTCGCCCCCATTCCCGTGAACCAGTACAACAAAACGATCGCGGACGAGCTCAAAGCCAAGAACTTCACCAAAGAAGACCTCAAGCGCATCTACCACGACATGGTCGTGATCCGCGAATTCGAAACCATGCTCCAGCTGGTGAAAACCACCGGCGGCTACAACGGCGTGGAATACAACAACCCCGGTCCCGCCCACCTCTCCGCCGGACAGGAAGCCGCTGCCGTGGGTATGGCCTACACGCTCGACATCAACGACTTCATCTTCGGTTCGCACCGCAGCCACGGCGAAATCCTCGCCAAGGGTCTGCGTGCCATCGAACTGCTCGACGACAAGGACCTCGAAAAGATCATGAACGAATTCTGGGACGGCGCTACGGTGAACGTGGCCAAGAAAGCGTTCAAAGGCGGCTCGATGAAGGAACTCGGTATCCGCTTTCTGCTTTACGGAGCGCTGGCCGAAGTCTTCGCCCGCACCACCGGTTTCAACAAAGGTCTGGGCGGAAGTATGCACACGTTCTTCACGCCGTTCGGCATCTACCCCAACAACGCCATCGTGGGCGGTAGCGGCAGCATCGCCGTCGGAGCCGCTCTTTATAAGAAGGTGAACCGCAAACCGGGCGTCGTAGTGGCCAACCTCGGCGACGCGTCGATGGCCCGCGGTCCGGTTTGGGAAGGCATGACCTTCGCCGCCATGGACCAGTTCAAGAAACTTTGGGAAGGCGACATGAAGGGCGGTCTGCCCGTGATCATCAACATCATGGACAACCAGTACGGCATGGGCGGCCAGACCCGCGGCGAAACGATGGGCTTCGACTTCGCGGCCCGCATCGGCGCAGGCGTGAACCCCGAACAGATGCACGCGGAACGCGTGGACGGCTACAACCCGCTGGCTGTCATCGACTGCTACCGCCGTAAGAAAGCCATCCTCGAAGAACAGAAAGGCGGTCCGGTGCTCATCGACGTGCTGACGTACCGTTACAGCGGCCACTCGCCCTCCGACGCCTCGTCGTACCGTACCAAGGAAGAGGTGGAAGCATGGGAAGCCCAAGACTGCATCGCAGCCTACGGCAAGGAACTCATCGCCGCCGGCGTGGCTACGCAGGCCGATCTGGACGCCATCACCAAGGAGATCAAGGAGATCATGTTCGACACGTTCAAGCTCTCCATCGACGACGAGCTCTCTCCGCGCATGGACCTGCACAAGGATCAGGAACTCCTCGGCACGATGATGTTCTCGAACCAGTCGATCGACTCGCTCTCGGACGCCAAACCCGACGTGAACCACCCGATGAGCGAAAACCCGCGCGTGCAGCAGATCGCCAAGAAGGAACGTTTCGCATTCGACAAGGACGGCAAGCCGTTCTCGAAGATGAAACAGTTCCAGTTGCGCGACGGTATCTTCGAAGCCATCATCGACCGTTTCTACAAAGACGCCTCGCTGGTAGCCTACGGTGAGGAAAACCGCGACTGGGGCGGCGCGTTCGCCGTATACCGCGGTCTGACCGAAGCCCTGCCCTACCACCGTCTGTTCAACGCTCCGATCGCCGAAGCCGCCATCATCGGTACGGCCATCGGATATGCGATGTGCGGCGGCCGCGTGATTCCGGAAATCATGTACTGCGACTTCCTCGGATGCTGCGGCGACGAAGTGTTCAACCAGTTGCCCAAATGGCAGGCCATGAGCGGCAACATCCTCAAGATGCCGGTCGTCGTCCGCGTATCGGTCGGTTCGAAATACGGTGCGCAGCACTCGCAGGACTGGACCTCGCTGGCGGCTCACATCCCCGGCCTGAAAGTGGTGTTCCCTGTAACGCCTTACGATGCCAAGGGTCTGATGAATGCAGCCCTTCAGGGTACCGACCCGGTGATCTTCTTCGAAAGCCAGCGGATCTACGACGTGGGCGAACAGTTCCACGAAGGCGGCGTTCCCGAAGGATATTACGAAATCGCGCTGGGCGAACCCGACGTGAAACGCGAAGGCAAGGACATCACGTTCCTGACCATCGGCGCCACGCTCTACCGCGCCCTCGAAGCGGCCAAAATCCTCGAAGAGAAATACGGCATGAGCGCCGAAGTGATCGACGCCCGCTCGCTGGTTCCGTTCAACTACGACAAGGTGCTGGCTTCCGTGAAGAAAACGGGCCGCATCGTCATCGCCGGCGACGCTACGGCGCGCGGATCGTTCCTCAACGATCTGGCCCGCAACATCACCGAGCTGGCGTTCGACGAACTGGACGCACCTCCCGTGGTCCTCGGCTCGCGCGACTGGATCACGCCGGCTTACGAGCTCGAATACGCCTTCTTCCCGCAGGCCGACTCGTTCCTCGACGTCATCCACGAAAAGATCGTTCCGCTGGAAGGTTACATCCCTAACCGGAACTATACCGACGCAGAACAGATCCGCCGTGCCAAAGAAGGCATCTAAAGACCTGTTATAGAATCCGATTGAACGAAAGGTCGCATAGATTGCCTCAATCCATGTGACCTTTTGTTCCTTTTTCAAGTACGAACGACAAACAAAAACGACCCACGATATGAACGGCAAACCACATAAGCCACAATGCGTGAACGTCAATGCCCACCTCCACACCCCGTATTCGTTCAGCGCATTCGACAAGCTGACCGACGCACTGGACAGGGCTGTGAACGAGAACGTTAAAGTGGTTGGAATCAACGACTTCTACTCGATGGACGGTTACAAGGAATGGAACGACGGATGCGCCGAACGCAAACTGTTCCCCCTGTTCAACATCGAATTCATCAGCCTGCAACAGGACGATCAGGCGGCCGGCGTCCGTGTCAACGACCCGAACAATCCGGGCCGGACGTACCTCAGCGGCAAAGGCCTCGCCTACCCCGTGGAACTGGCCGAACCCTACGCTTCGCAACTGGCCGCCGTGCGCGCCGAATCGAACGCGCAGGTGCGGACCATGTGCGGCAAGCTCAACGAAGTGCTCGCCGCGCACGATGCGGGCTTCTCGCTCGACTTCGCCGAAATCGAACGGACGCTGACCAAAGGTTCGATCCGCGAACGCCACTTGGCCAAGGCGCTCCGTCTGGCCGCCTACGCCCACCTGAACGACGACAAGCAGGCCATTGCCGCCTTCTTCGAAAAGATCTTCGGCGGGAAAGCGCTCAAATCGGACGTCGACAACCACGCCGCCGTGGAAAACGAAATCCGGGGCAACCTGCTCAAAGCCGGCGGCGCCGCTTTCGTGCCCGAAGACCCGAAAGCGTTCCTGCCGATGGACACCGTGCGCAAGATCATTCTCGCCGCGGGCGGCATCCCGACCTATCCGTTCCTCGCGGACGACGCCAAGGGCGGATTCACCGACTTCGAACAGGACGTGGCGAAGACGGCCGAAATCCTCAAGGAACGCGGCATCTTCTCCGTGGAATTCATTACGACGCGCAACAGCGTGGAGGTGCTCGAAAAATATGCGGGCTATCTGCATGACAACGGATTCGTCGTCACGTTCGGCAGCGAACACAACACGCCGGCCATGGAACCCGTCGAGCTCTTCGCCAGAGGCGGAGCGCCGCTGACCGACCGCCTCAAGGAGATCGGATACTACGGAGCCTGTGTCGTAGCGGCCCATCAGGACATCGTCCGCAGCGGCATGCAGGGTTATGTGGACTCCAGAGGCAAAGCCGACATCGACAAGCGCGACGAATACATCAAGCACGGGGACAGCATCATCAAGGCAGCCATCCTCTGACCCCGTTTACCGAAACGACCCAAAACAAAAACGAACCGAAATGAAAGAGATAGAACAACTCATCGCCATCTCGCAGAAATACGGCAAGGACAGCCGTTACGTGATCGCGGGCGGCGGAAACACCTCCTATAAGAACGAAGACAAACTGTGGGTGAAAGCCAGCGGACACGCTCTGGCCACGATCACCGAAGACGGGTTCGCCGTGCTGGACCGCAAGAAACTCGCCGTCATTTCCGAAAAGACGTACAGCAGCGACACGGCCGCCCGCGAGGAGGAAGTCAAAAACGATCTGGCCGCGGCCTGCATCACCAAAGACCGCCGTCCGTCGGTCGAAACCTCGATGCACAACGCCATGAAAGCCAGCTTCATCGTCCACCTGCACCCCACGCTCGTCAACGGCCTGATGTGCGGACAGAATGCCGAAGCGGAAACCGCGCGGCTGTTCGGCGACGAGGCGGTGTACATCCCCTACACAGATCCGGGCTACGTGCTCTTCAAGGAAGTGGAGAACCGCATCGAAGCCTACCGTAAGAAATTCGGCAAGGAACCCGCCATCGTGCTGTTGCAGAACCACGGCATTTTCGTGGGCGCCGACACGCCCGAACAGGTCGAAGCCATCTACGACGAGGTGATCGGCAAGATCGAAAAAGCCGTCGCCGCTCCGCTGCCCGAAGGCGAGGCGCCCGTGTGCGACTGCGTGCAGGAAGTGCTGCCCGCCATCCGCATGATGCTGAGCAAAGAGGGTCTCAAAACGCTCAAGGTGCGCAACAACGCGCTCATCGCCTCGATCGCCGAGTCGGAACAGAGCTTCGCCAAGGTGGCCGCTCCGTTCTCGCCCGACGCCATCGTCTACTGCAAATCGAAATACATCTACCTGAACTGCGACTCGAAGGAAGCGCTGCTCGAAAAAGCGCAGGCCGAAATCGAAGCCTACGTGGCGAAGAACGGCTATACGCCCAAGGTGATCGTCATCAGGGGCATCGGTCTGGTGGCCGTGGGCGACAACGCCGCCGGCTGCGACATCATCCTCGACGTGTACGAAGACATGATGAAGATCGCCCTGCTGGCCGCCTCGTTCGGCGGCGAGCACCCCATGACGCAGGCCCAGATCGACTTCATCGACAACTGGGAAGTGGAAAACTACCGCCGCAAGGTCAGTGCCGGAGGGGCGTCGGGCCGTGTGGAAAACAAAACGATCATCGTGACCGGCGCCGCCCAAGGCTTCGGCGAGGGCATCGCCAAATGCCTCATCAAGGAGGGCGCGAACATCGTGGTGGCCGACCTGAACGAAACCGTCGGACAGGCCACGGCCCAGCGGCTCTGCGGCATGGCCAAAAGCAACCGCGCCATCTTCGTCAAGACGAACGTGGCCGACACGGCCAGCCTGCGCAACCTGATCCACGAGACGGTCTGCCACTTCGGCGGGCTGGACGTGTTCGTCAGCAACGCGGGCGTGCTGCGCGCCGGCGGTCTCGAAGAGATGACGCCCGAAAACTTCGAGTTCGTCACGAAGATCAACTACAACGCCTATTTCTACTGCGCTCAGGCCGCTTCGCGCGTGATGAAGCTCCAGAACCGCTACGCGGAAAACAACTTCGGCGACATCATCCAGATCAACTCCAAATCGGGTCTGCGCGGCTCGAAGGCCAACTTCGCCTATGCCGGCGGCAAATTCGGCGGCGTGGGGCTCACCCAGTCGTTCGCGCTGGAGCTGGCTCCGTTCCGCATCAAAGTCAATGCTGTCTGTCCGGGCAACTTCTACGAAGGCCCGCTGTGGTCCAACCCCGAAAACGGATTGTTCCTGCAATACCTGCACGCAGGCAAGGTGCCGGGCGCCAAGACGGTGGAAGACGTGCGCGCCTTCTACATGGCGCAGGTGCCGATGCGCAAGGGCACGGGTCCGGAAGACGTCACCAAAGCCGTGCTCTACCTGATCGAACAGACCTGCGAGACCGGTCAGGCCCTTCCCGTGACGGGCGGACAGGTCATGCTGAGCTAACGGGACTCCGCCCCTCCCGCCGGCCGTATCGGGGACGAACGCACGGAAACGATACGGCCGACGGAGAGGCCGGAGACCTTTTCGAACCATAACGCAACAAAAATTCGCACAGAACGGATTTAATATATATCTTTGCCCCCGAATTTCGAAGGCTTCATGTGCATTCGCGTTGCGACGAACCCTATAAACCAAACCAACACATGAAAACGAAAGCTGTGAGACTGTACGGCAAGAACGACCTCCGACTCGAAGAGTTCGAACTGCCGGCCATAAAAGATAACGAAATCCTCGCCAAGGTGGTTTGCGACAGCATCTGCATGTCGTCGTACAAGGCCACCCACGAAGCCGACATCCACAAACGCGTACCGAGGGACATCGCCCAGAATCCCGTCATCATCGGCCACGAATTCGCCGGAGAGCTCGTCGAAGTCGGAGCCAAATGGCAGGGCCAGTTCAAGGCGGGCGACAAATTCTCGATCCAGCCCGCGCTGAACTACGAGAAAGGCCCCGTCGGCGTGCTCAGCGCACCGGGCTACTCCTACCGTTTCATCGGAGGCGACGCCACGTATGTGGTCATCCCGAACGAGGTGATGGAACACGGCTGCCTGCTCCCCTACACCGGAGCCGGCTACTATCCCGCATCGCTGTCGGAACCCCTCTCCTGCGTGATCGGCGCCATGCACGCCAACTATCACGTGACGCCGGGCTCCTACGTGCACGCGATGGAAATCAAACAGGGCGGCAACATGGCCGTGCTGGCCGGCGTGGGTCCGATGGGACTGGCCGCCATCAACTACGCCATCCACCGCACGGACCGCAAGCCGAAGCTCATGGTCGTGACCGACATCGACCAGACGCGTCTGGACCGTGCCGCATCGCTCTACTCGCCCGAAGAGGCCGCCAAGAACGGCATCGAGCTCAAATACGTGAACACGGGAGCGATGGAAAACCCGGTGGAAGGCCTCAAGGCGCTGACCGGCGGGGAAGGCTATCACGACGTCTTCGTCTTCGCTCCGGTGGCCCCGGTGGTGGAACAGGCCGATGCGATCCTCGCCTTCGACGGCTGCCTGAACTTCTTCGCAGGCCCCGCCAAAACCGACTTCAAGGCTCAGTTCAACTTCTATAACGTACACTACGCCTACACGCACGTCGTGGGGACGAGCGGCGGCAACACGGACGACATGAAGGAAGCGCTCGCGATGATGGGCAAAGGCCTCGACCCGGCCGGACTGGTCACGCACGTGGGCGGCATCAACGCCGTGATCGACACGACGATGAACCTGCCGAGCGTACCGGGCGGCAAGAAACTCATCTACACGCACGTCGAAATGCCGTTGACCCCGATCGCCGAATTCGAAGCCAAAGGCAAGGAAAATCCGGTCTACGCCGAACTGCACGCCCTCTGCGAAAAGCACAAGGGACTGTGGAACACCGAGGCCGAAGCCTACCTGCTCGCTCACGCGGACCGGTTGTAAAGCGGCCTATGAGGTTACGGAACGAACGTTAGGTTAGCGTCGAACTGTGAAAAAAGGATTTCGGGAGCGCCCCTTCGGGGGCCTTCCCGATACGATGGACAAGGAAACACGCAAGGTTAGTTATAAAACAATTTTTAGCAAAGGGCTAAAAGGAAACAATTAGTTAGGTTATGAAACAGTTAGACACTAAACTGATGCATCCTGCCGACCAGATCACGGTCATCATCGGCCGTATCTACCGCAGCGGTCTGACGACCACTTCGGGCGGCAACATCTCGATCAAGGACGAGAACGGGGACATCTGGATCACGCCGGGCGCCGTGGACAAGGGCTCGCTGACGGCGAAGGACATCATGTGCGTGAAAGCGGACGGAACAATCGTCGGCCCGCACAAGCCGTCTTCGGAATTCCCGTTCCACAAGGCGATCTACGAGATGCGGCCGAAAATGACGGCCGTCATCCACGCGCATCCGCCCGCACTGGTATCGTTCAGTATCACCCACCAGATACCCAACACCAACATCATTCCGCAGGCCAAACGCGTGTGCGGAACGGTGGGCTTCGCCCCCTACGACGTACCGGGCAGTCAGGGACTCGGACAGAAAATCGCCACCGAGTTCAAGAACCACCCCGACTACAAGGCCGTCATCATGGAAAACCACGGTGTCGTACTCTGCGGAGAAGATTTGATGGACGCCTACCAGCGTTTCGAAACGCTCGAATTCTGCGCCCGCACCGTCATCAACGCCAAGACATTGGGCGAGCCGACCTACCTGACCGACGAGCAGATCGAACAGCACGAAAAGTCGCTGCCGACGGATTACCCGCATTTCATGGGCGTGACCTATCCGTCCGACGAACGCGCCATCCGCAGCCAGATCGTCAAGATCGTGCGTCGCGCCTGCGATCAGGGGCTCATGATCAGCTCCTACGGTACGGTATCGGTCCGCTGGAGAGGCAACGACTTCCTGATCACCCCTCCGGGCGTACCCCGCTGGGACATCGAGCCGAGCAACATCGTACAGGTGAAGAACGGCATGGTGGAAGCCGGCAAGATTCCGAGCCGTTCGGTGGCCCTGCATCAGGAAATCTACCAGAACCATCCGGAAATCAACTCGATCATCATCACGCAGTCGCCCCACCTGATGGGATTCTGCACGTCGGGCGTGAAGTTCAACGTGCGGACCATTCCGGAAAGCTGGATCTTCCTGAAAGATACCCCGATCATTCCGTTCGGCGTACAGTACGAGGACAACAAGAAAATCTCCGAAACGCTGCAAAACGTACCGGCCGTGCTGCTGGCCAACGACTCGGTGATCGTCACCGGCGACGGCTTGCTCCAGACGTTCGACCGGCTGGAAGTGGCCGAGTTCAGCGCCAAATCGCTGATTATGGCCGCCCCGATCGGCGAGCTCAAACCGATCAACGACAAGGAAGTGGAAGACCTTCGCGTGGCATTCCATGTAAAATAGCACGGAAATGCTGTTGCTAAGGAGCCTCTCCGACTCTCCGGCCTACCATGGCGCGCTGGAGGAATATCTGCTGACAGAACGTTCTTTCGAGGACGTTCTGTTGTTCTATATCAACCGCCCGTCGGTCATCGTGGGACGCAACCAGACGATCGAGGCCGAAGTGGATGCGGCCTACTGCCGCCGGCAGGGCATAGAGATCGTCCGGCGCATGTCGGGAGGCGGTACGGTCTACCACGACCGGGGCAACATCAATTACGCCTTCATCGCGGACAAGGACGCCACGCCCGTGCTGGACAGGGATTTCACGGCGCCCGTCGTCGAGGCCCTCGCCTCGTTGGGCATCCGGGCGACGAGCGGACCGCGCAAGGAATTGCTCTGCGACGGTTACAAGATATCGGGCACCGCCTCGCACGTCACCCGCACGCGCCAGCTCTTCCACGGTACGCTGCTCTACGACACGGACCTCGATGCGCTGTCGCTCGCGCTGCGGGGCGACGGCACCCGCCGGGGCAAAGGCGTACCTTCGGTGCCGAGTCCGGTGGCCAACCTGCACCGGCTCAGACCGCAGGACGAAACGACGGAGGATTTCCTCGGTCTGCTCGTCGGATATTTCGCCCGGCGCCACGGCACCGCCCCCCGGACCGATCTTCCGTCCGAGGAAACGCTGCGGGCTCAAGGCCGGATGCGGGAGGGGCGATAGGCATCGGAGAAGAAAAATTATCGTTATCGTATTTTTTTGAAAATAAAAATCTTTTCCTATTGTTTATCCGAACTTTTTGTCTTCCTTTGCAATGAACATTTTTTAATTACATTCTTTTATGAAAGGCACAGTTAAATGGTTTGATTCAGCCAAAGGTTACGGCTTTATCACGACCGAAGCGGGGGGCGACATTTTCGTTCACTACACAGGTATCAACAAGGAAGGGTTCCGCGGTCTGGAAGAAGGTCAGAACGTAGAATTCGAAGTGAGCGAAGGCAAGAAAGGCGAACAGGCCGTCAATGTCACTGTAATAGGATAAGATTTTGTATTTCCGATAAGATATACTGATTTTTTCTATTGAATCGAACGAAAAAAGGGCTGCATGACGAATGCAGCCCTTTTTCTGTCTGGGAAAATCCCGTTCCGTTTCGGGGAGTTTCCGCTATTTTTTCACATCGTTCCCTTGGGCGGCCTGTTTGCCGGCGGCTTTCGCATCGGCGGCCTGCGCTTCGGCCGTGGCTTCCATCACCGAATTGACGCACTGCTGCATCGCATCGGAGAGTACGGCGGGCACGCCCGGCTCGTCGAACAGGGCGATCGTAAAGAGTTCCGGCGTCTTATACAGGTTTTTCACCTTTCCGGTCAGACAGGCATAGAATGCGTCGATCTGCGCATCGGTCATCCCGGCAGGAAGAATGCCTGCACGCTGAAGCTGCGAAGCGGGGAAAAGCAGCGGCAGATTCTCGTAGTTCGGCCCGATGGTGAATCCGAGGCAGGAGACGATCACCGCATCCAGCGTATCGGTCTTTCCGGTCAGGCGGTCGTAACGGTTATAATCGGGATACGTGCCTTCGATGGTCGTCACGACGCACTGTTCGAGGTTCTGGTAATTGGCGGCTTCCATGTGGCGGATAGCGGAACGGTCGCGGTGGTCGCGCACGATTTTGCGAATACCGTCCCTGTCGCTATCGGTCCATTTGCGGGAATGGGAACAAGAAACGACCAGCGCTGCGGCTGACAACAATAGAATAATTTTTTTCATCGTTTTTTTGAATTAGGTTATAAAATTCGTGAACAATTTCCTATCGGTCTGTTCGACTGCGATGAAAACCAGCAAAAACCGCACACCGCACGCGCGAGGTGCACCGGCTGCGGAGACCGCGCGAGCGCACCCCGAAAGAACACCGCGAAGGACGCGACAAAATACAATGCGGACCGGACGGAACAGAAAGGCGGGTATTTCTCCGCTTTTATCGCTATATTTGTTTTTCGGAGCGCATCCCAAGCGACGGAACGGAGCGGAATCCGGACCGAACGCACGGAGGGAATATTCGCCCGATCCTCAATAAGAACGAAATGGACATTACCGAAATCCGAGAGTTCTGCCTCTCGCTGCCCGAAACGGAAGAGACGCTTCCGTTTGACGAAACGACGCTGGTGTACAAGGTCGGCGGGAAAATGTTTCTGCTCACCGACATGACCGACCGGGGATGGATCAACGTCAAATGCGATCCGGACCTCGCCATCGAACTGCGCGAGCGCCATCCGGAGGAAGTGACGCCCGGCTACCACATGAACAAACGGCATTGGAACACCGTGCGGACCGACGGCGACCTGCCCGAAAAGCAGATCCGCCGGTGGATAGAGGATTCCTACCGGCTGGTCGCGGAGTCGCTGCCCAAGGCCAAACGTCCCCGGCCGACGACCGAGGGGCAGGAACAGGAACGCAAAGACCGACGATAACAACCTAACCGACCCCATACGATGAAACGATTTCTACCGATTGCAATTGTACTCGCGCTTTTTCTCGTCCAGACACTCGATGTCCGAGCCCAGACCAACCTGCCCGGATACCGGCAGGACGACATCGCCCCAAGGTGGCTCGACGGCCGATGGAACGCCGTGTGGATCTCCGTGCCCGACGAGCCGGCGAACGCCTACGGCGTCTATCATTTCCGCAAAAAACTCACGCTCGGAGAGCGTCCCGAACGCTTCGTCGTACACGTCTCGGCCGACAACCGCTACAAGCTCTACGTCAACGGGCAGCTCGTTTCGGCCGGTCCGGCCAGAGGCGACATCTACAACTGGAACTTCGAGACGGTCGATCTGGCCCCGTGGCTCGAAGCCGGCGAGAACACGCTGGCGGCCGTCGTGTGGAACTTCGCCGAACACGCTCCCATCGCACAGATCAGTTTCGACCGGACAGGCCTGATCGTGCAGGGCGACACGCAGATAGAAGAGACGGCCAATACCGACGGAAGCTGGGTGTGCCGCAAGAACGCCGCTTACCGTCCGCATGCCGCCACCGTCATCGGCTACTACGCCGCCGGAGCCTGCGAAGAAATGGACGCGGCCGCCTATCCGTGGGGATGGGAACGGCCCGACTACGACGATTCGGACTGGAAGGCGGCCCGTCCCGGCATCATGGGCGCGGCCAAAGGGGCACGCGACTATCCGGGACACATGCTCGTTCCCTCGCCCATCCCTCCGATGGAAAACCGGGTGCAGCGGCTCGCCCGGATCTGCCGCGACGGCGGGCTGACGCTGCCGGAGACGTTCCCCGTCGAGAAAAGCACGGTCATCGTACCGGCGCATACGGAAACCGAAATCCTGCTCGACAACGACTCGCTGACGACGGCCTACCTGTCGCTGCTTTTCAGCGGCGGCAAAGGGTCGCGCATCGCCATCGGGTACGCCGAAGCGCTCTATGTACCGGGCACGGCCATGTCGAAAGGCAACCGCGACGAAACGGACGGCAAAAACTTCATCGGCTACGAAGACATCGTGCTGCCGGACGGCGGCGAGGAAAGGCTCTACACCACGCTGTGGTGGCGGACATGGCGCTACGTGCGGCTGAAGATCGCCACCGGAGCGGAGCCGCTCGAAATCCGCGACCTGTACGGCACGTTCACGGCCTACCCCTTCGTGCGGGCCTCGCGGTTCGAAGCCCCCGGCCACGAAAAACTCTCGCGCATGCTGGACATCGGCTGGCGGACGGCACGGCTGTGCGCGAACGAGACCTACATGGACTGCCCCTATTACGAGCAGTTGCAATACTTCGGCGACACGCGCATACAGGCCATGATCTCGCTCTACAACACACGGGACGCCCACATGGTGCGCAACGCGCTGGAACAGGGTCGCCAGTCGATCGTGGCGGACGGCATCACGATGAGCCGCTACCCGTCGGGACTGCACCAGTTCATCTCGTCGTTCTCGCTCTACTGGATATGCACCGCCCACGACTACTGGCGCTACCGGGGCGACGAGGCCTATCTCGAAACGCTGCTGCCCGCTTTCCGCGGCATTCTTTCGTGGTATGAAAAACACCTCAAAGACGACTTTTCGCTCGACTACGTTCCTTACTGGTTCTTCGCCGACTGGGCTTCGAACTTCGAGGCGGGCGAACCTTTCCGCGAACCGGACGGCAATTCGGCTTTCCAAGACCTGCTCTTCGTCACGGGACTCGAAGCGGCGGCCGACATGGAAGAGGCCTTCGGCATAAAAATATACGGACAGCGCTACCGGGAAATGGCCGATGCGATCAAAAAGACCGTCGTCGACAAATATTGGGACCCGCAACGGGGCCTGTTCGCCGACACGCGCGACAGGCGCAACTACTCGCAGCACGTCAACGTGATGGCGATTCTCACCGGCATCGTCGAGGGCGACGAGGCCCGGCAGGTCATGGTCCGCACGCTGGAGGACAAAACGCTGACGCAGGCGACGATCTATTTCCGGTACTATCTCAATCAAGCGCTCCGTCGGGCCGGACTGGGCGACAAGCTGCTCGACAACATGCAGGTGTGGGACGACCAGCTCGCGCTCGGACTGAGCACATGGGCCGAACAGCCCGAACCCTCGCGTTCGGACTGCCACGCGTGGGGCGCCAGCCCGAACATCGAGTTCTTCCGGACGTTGCTCGGTATCGACAGCGACGGCCCCGGCTTCCGCACCGTGCGGATCGCCCCCGCGCTCGGCGAACTCAAAGACGCCTCCGGGGCGATTCCCCATCCTCAGGGCGAAATAGCCGTGCGTTACCACGTAGGCAAACGCGGAGAACTGCATGCCGACATCTCGCTGCCGGAGAACGTTTCCGGCGTCTTCGAATGGCACGGCAAACGGTACGCCCTGCGGGGCGGCAACCAGAGCCTTACGGCGAAATAGTCCTCGGTCGATCCGCAGAGAACAAAAGGGCCGCGCCTCCTCGGAGGTGCGGCCCTTTTGTTCGAAAACTCCGTTCCCTTCCCGAAAAACGAAAGCGCAAACAGCGCACAAGGTCGGCGAGACCGTATGCCGGACACAGACGTAAACGCAAGACGCGACGGACCGCCCGCCGCCGACGGGCCGGGGCCGCCCCGCCATCCCGTCAAAGAAGTACCCTCGGCTCCACGCTCCGCCCTCCCCCGGAAAAACCGGAGCGAAAGCGAAAAACAGCGCCGGCGAAACCGTCCGCCGAACGCATCCGCAAAGGCGGGCGCAGCGAACCGTCCCTGTATCTGCCGACATTACGCCGCCGTCCCGTTTCGGGGCATCCTTCCTATTGGGAAGGATGCCCCGAAACGTTTTTACGAAGCCGATAAACAGGTGTCGAAGTCTTTTTCTCACGAAAAACCGAAATTATCATTTCGTGCCCGAATCCGCTATTTGCCGAACAATACAAACCCGAATACCCCGATTTGAGAGAAATCGTAACCAGATCGCCCCGAACGCTTCGAACATATCAATCGGCCGAAGCGCGACGGCCGGCCGAAACGGAATAAAAAACAATTGTTTTCGCTTGTTTTAAACTATATTTGACATCGGAAACTATTCACCCAATTAACAACAACAACACCATGATTAAAAAATTACTCTGTTTGCTACTGCCGGCAGCGATGTTGCTGACAACCGCATGCAGCGAGGACGAGGTGGTCAATGAAACGCCCCGGCCCGCGCTCGTCACCCCTTCTTCGCTGACCGTCGGCGCAGCAGGAGGAAACTGCCAGTTCGAACTCAACGCCGAAGTGTCGAACGTCGCCGTGGCTTCGAACCAAAGCTGGTGCACGGCCGCCGTCAACGGCAAAACGATTGTCGTAACGGTAGCGCAGAACGACAAGGACGCCACGCGCATCGCCACGCTGAACGTACTCTCCGGCGAAACGGCCGTAGCCAGCGTCGCCGTCGTGCAGACCCGTACCGAACTGAGTCTGGACGCAGAAAGCGAACTCGTATCGCTCAACGCATCGGACGAAGAATTCCGTGTGGGCGTGCTCTGCGACATCGACTGGACCGTCGCAACCGAAGCGGGCTGGTTCTCCGTAACCAAAGACGCTTCGGAAGTGGTTATCGCTCCGCAAGGCAACTCCGAGAAGACCTCGCGCAAAGGCAAATTCACGATCACGGCCGGCGAAATCGTAAAGGCATTCACGGTGGAACAGTCCGGCAACTCGCTGACGGTAGCCGACATGTCGATGAGCTTCAGCGCATTGGAACAGACGCTCAGCACCAAAGTCTATTCGGGCAACGTATGGAAAGCGACGACCGAGGACGAGTGGCTCACGCTCTCGCAGGAAGGCAACATGCTCTCCGTAACGGCCTCTGCGAACGACGGGGAACCCCGCACGGGTACCGTAACCGTATCGGCCGGCGACCTCAAACAGGTGATCAAAGTATCGCAGAAGAACGTTTTCCAAAGCCTGACCGGCTCATGGAACCTGTCGGGTATCGCCCAGACGAAAGTATCCGACACGGAATATACCGCGCAGGAAGCCAATCTGGGTGCCGTCGTGATAACGGAAAAGAGCGCCGCCCAGCAGACCCTCTCGCTGGACGGATACGGCAAGGACTATCTGGCCACGACGACGCGGGCTCCGTTCACGATCGCCTGCGATCCCGAAACGCAGACGATGACGATCACCACGGGCGAGACCATCGGCACGTTCGACTTCCCCGGCTTCCCCGATCCGGCCGAAAAAGCCACGATCAAGACCGTACTGGTCACCTATGCCGACGGAAAGTTCACGCTCGACACGAACGGCGGCGCGACGATCGTAGGCAAATGGAACGACGACCTGACCGAAGTCGTTTTCGAAGCCAACCGGGGCCTCTACTACGGCATGTGGTTCTACACCTCCGGCGAGTTCTCGAACATGGGCTGTTCGAGAAGAATGGTCTCGCTGGTCCTCAAACGGGACAAGCAGGGCGAAGCCGCCGAGCAGACCGCCGTACAACGCATCGCCGCGAACCGCTGCGACCGATAAAGAGCCGGCGGACGATCTCCGGGGAGGACCGCGCTGCCCGCACAATGCGGAACGAGGTTTTTCCGGGGAAGGATTTCCGATGAATCAAACACACACAATCGAACGAAAATGAAAAAATACGCATTCAAAATATCCGTCTTCGTCGGGATGCTGCTCGCCACGGTTTCCTGCAGCAAGGACGAAATTCTGGCCGACATGTCGGTCGCATTTTCCGCCGCCTCCTACGAGGTGGCACCGCTGGCCACGGTGGAGCTTCCCTTCGCGGTGACCAACGCCGGCGAAGGCGTCATGTCCGCCACGGCAACCGGCAGCAACGCCGACTACGTGTTCACGCCCATCTTCAACGGCAACAACAACGGAACGGTGCTCTTCACGGCTCCCGACATCGTTTCCGACGAGGAAACCGTCACGCTGACGCTCACCGTGAAGAACGACGGCAGCGGCCGTCAGGCCACCGCAACGACGACGCTGCACATCTCGGCTTCGGCCGCGTTGCAGATCGCTTTCGAACAGGAATCCTATGAATTCATCGCCGAAGCGGGCGACGTGCTCACGCTGGCCTACAAGGCGACCGATCTGGGCCATGGAAAACTCGGTACGCCCGCCGTCACGGTCGCAGAAGGCTGGAAAGCCGAAGCCGGCGACGACAACACGATTCTGCTGACCGTACCGGAAGGTTCGACCTCGACGGACGTAGCCATCGAAGTGGAAGACAACTTCGGCAGAAAGGCTTCGGCCCGGACCGCCGTGACCGTCAAACCGGTCACCATACACGAAAACGCGGCCAACTGCCACCTGATCGCTCCGGGCGGTACGCTGCGGTTCGACGCATCGCACAAAGGCAACTCGGCCGACGATGCCGACCGGCTGCACTCCGTGTCTGCCGAACTGGTTTGGCAGGACGAACCGGGTCTGATTTCGGATGTCATTTTCGACGAAACCGAGAACACCATCACCGTCACCACAGCCGACAAGAGCGGTAACGCCGTGATCGCCACGCGCAACGACGAAGGCGACATCAACTGGAGCTGGCACATCTGGGTGGCCGACTACGATCCCGAAGTCAACACGCTGACCGTGAAGAACGGTCCGGACTACCAGATGGAATGGACCTACATGGACCGCAACCTCGGCGCCGTGACCGGCGACTGGAAGACCATCGGCTTCCACGGACTGATGTACCAGTGGGGCCGCAAGGACCCGTTCCCCGGCATCGCCGACTGGTCGGGCAACCAGAAAACGCTCTACGACATGAACGGCAACGAACTCAACATGCTCACGGCCGACGTGGAAGTGAACGATAACCTCGACAATGCCATCAAGAACCCGATGACGTTCTACTGCAACAAGAACAGCTCCGTGGCCGACTGGTACACGATCACGCTCTCCACGCACAACAACGACCTGTGGGGCGCTACGGCCGATCTGCACTGCAAGACGATCTACGACCCCTGTCCCTACGGCTGGAAAGTGCCCGAAAACGACTACAAGAGCGGAAGATTCTCGCTGGCCGTCCATGCCTACTGCGGCTACTTCGTACAGGAACCCGCGATGGACGCTTCGACTTACGAAGACGAATACTATGTGGGCGTTTACCGCATCGGTAACGGCAAGGAGTGGTACTTCCCCTATGCCGGCAGAATGAGCAATTCGGACGGATCGATCAATTACTACGGTACGTTCTGCGAAATCTGGACGGCGAATCCGTACAAATCGGCCAATAACAAGGCGGCTTACTACTTCACTGTCAATACGTTCCTCAACGGAGGCAAATGCAACACGTATATGAACCGGGCCGAAGGACGCAACGTCCGCTGCGTCAAGGACGAAGGCGTGCAATAATTCCCCCCGTCCGACCGTAACGAAAAGCGCGACCTTTGCGGGTCGCGCTTTTTTCGCATCCATACCGGACCCGCCCGAAAGGCTCTGCTCGCGATCACCGGCATATTTCCGTCCTGCGCGGTGAAAGGACCGATCCGTCGGCCTGTCCCCGCAGAGGCCGCAGGCCGTCGCCGCCGAACGGGCAACGACGACCGGAAAGCGCCGGCTATCGAAAAAGAAAATCGACCGATTCCGCACCGGACCGTGTCGGCCTTCGGACAGGACGGGAAAAAATTTCGGTACATTCGACTCGAAGAACCGGCTGCACCGACGTGAACCGGACTATCGCCCGATATTTGCTGTTCTTTTCGTCGAATACGGTTAGATATATTTAACGTGAGTTCGACGAATTCGATTAGAATAAAGTGATTCGATTATAAGTCTCTTTTACGATATTAGACGAAGAACTTCTTCGGGAAGGAGCAGCATGCAGCTATTGCAGAGAGCAGGTCGACGGTTTATATTTCGTCTCCCCCACGTTAATTATTGTTTGCTGTAAGTATGAGCTCATAACTGAAATGGTTTTCTCTCTTTGCCCAAGAGAGACAATAACCTAATTAATTACCTTATTATTATCGACTATGAAGAAGATTGTATTTTTAGTTTTCATGGCCTGCTTGCTGGCGGGATGTAGTAAATTGACAGTAGACAATTCAGCAGTGAGTGAGCTGGACTTGCAGCGATTCTCAGGCACGTGGTACGAGATAGCGCGTTTCGACCACCGCTTCGAACGGGGCATGGAGCAGACCCAAGCCAACTATGTATTGCGCGACGACGGTGACATCGACGTATTGAACACGGGCATCAAGGACGGAGAGCCGCAGGCCGCTGAGGGCAAGGCTAAGTTGACGGATGTACCTGCCGTGCTGCGTGTGTCGTTTTTCGGACCGTTTTATTCCGACTATCGGGTTATGCTCATCGACTCTGCTTACCAGTATGCGCTCATTGGCAGCGGCAGCGACGAGTATCTGTGGATTCTCTCTCGCACCCCACAACTCTCCGATAGCACCAAGGCTATGATACTTTCTGAGGCCCAGCGTCGCGGCTACGATACGAAGCAACTGATTTGGGTAAAACAATAGAATCGGATTATATGTCCATACTCCCAATCATGACTATGATGATTTCCCAATGGCATTTAACGTGAGTTCGATGAAAAATAAATAGCTAAAATATTGGCGGTTAACGATAACAGCATTAAATTTAATACTGTTATCGCTATGCTCACCGAAGGCAAATTGCTGAATTTCTTGTAATGGCAGATGGGTGCTGTGGAATTTTTAACACGATGCTACGTCGCAGAGGTCTTGAAGAGTCCCGAAAGGATAAAAAGCAGAACGATCATCGAGACAGCCGACTGTCACAAGGCAGAGATCATCTTCATTATGACAATGTTCCACAGCTCCAATTATAAATATGAAATTCATTTTGTTATCGGCCATTTTCGTTCTGAGCGGGTTCGGCCCGCTTACGGGCAAAGAAAAGGAACTCGTCGTCACGACGACCGACAGCGTCCGGCTTTACGTGAAAGTAAAAGGAAACGGTCCGTACCTGCTCTATCTTCACGGAAGCCCCGGATCGGGCTCCTAGTGGCTCGAAAAATTCTCCGGCGACTTTTTCGAACGGCACTTCACGATGGTTTATCTGGACCAGCGGGGAACGGGACGTTCGACCAGCCCGTCCCGCGGCGACTATTCGATGAAACGAATGGTCGAAGACTTCGAACAGGTACGAAAAGCGTTACACGTCGAGCGGTGGCTGACGCTGGGGCACTCGTTCGGAGGAATCCTGCAAATGGGATATGCGGACCTCGCACCCGATGCCGTCGACGGAATGATCATGCTGAACTGCACGCTGTCTCTCGACGACAGCTTCGAGAACGGCTGGCTGAAGAAAGCGGGCAAACTGTTGGGAAAGGACGAGCATGCCTTCCTGAAGAACGACTCCCTTTCCCATGTGGAAAAGTCAGGGATCGCGGCAGGCAGGCTCGAAGAAAAGAATCTGCGGTGGAAAATATTTTACGCTTCGCCGGAAAGCGACGCCGAAATGAACCGGTCATACGGGGAAATACCCTCTTCCAACACCGATTTCGCCGACAAGTCTTTTTCGTTTCAGGAATATTTCCGGGACTACCGGCCTGTCACGGCCGGAATAAAAATATCCGTCTTGTTTTTCTGCGGCCGGCACGACTGGGCTGTCGGACCGAAGCATTACCGAAACGTGCGCTTCCCGAACATGATCCTATGGAAAAGCGACGTCGGGCACATGCCGTTTCTCGAAAACAGGGAAGACATGCAAAAGGCCGTACAGGCTTTTCGGGAAAGGAACGGGTTTCTTTAATCGCGAAAGAACACAACGCGGCAAAAAAGAATTCCGGAGACGGATTCGAATGCGCCCTCGCCCGGATTTCGTGTCGATGACCGAGGGCAGCCCCGATTCGCTTCGAATCGAGGGGGCGTCAGTGAAACGGAACCGTGCGAAAAAACGGCCGAACCGTTCTTGAGAAAAAACGGGAAATCCCCCTATCCTCTTTCGAGGCATGCGACGCAAAACCTCCGAACGCAGAGCGGGTGTCCGAACGTTCGGACACCCGCTCTGTGACAGATTCGTTCCGCACTGCGCGGAGCCCTCTTACCAAGCGAAAAGCGGATATTGTTCCATCAAGGCATTGACCTCCTTGCGCACGGCAGCGATCGTTTCCTCGTTGCCAATGTCGGAAAGCACCCGGTCGATCAGCCCGACGATCCCGTCCATCTTGTCTTCCTTCAGTCCGCGCGTCGTGATGGCGGGCGTTCCCACCCGGATGCCCGAAGTCTGGAACGGAGAACGGCTGTCGAACGGAACCATGTTCTTGTTGGTCGTAATGTCGGCCAGCACGAGCGCCTTTTCGGCCTGTTTGCCGGTCAGTTCCGGGAACTTGGTGCGCAGGTCGATCAACATCAGGTGGTTGTCGGTACCGCCCGAAACGATCTTGTAACCGCGCTTGACGAACGCCTCGGCCATGGCCTGTGCGTTTTTCTGTACCTGACGCTGGTATTCCTTGTAGGAAGGGTCGAGCGCTTCGCCGAAAGCGACGGCTTTGGCGGCGATGACGTGTTCGAGCGGTCCGCCCTGAATGCCGGGGAAAACGGCCGAATTGAGCATGGCCGACATCTTCTTGATTTCGCCTTTCGGAGTCTTCACGCCCCACGGGTTTTCGAAATCCTTGCCTATCAAAATGATACCGCCCCGCGGACCGCGCAGCGTCTTGTGCGTCGTCGAGGTAACGATATGGGCGTATTTGACCGGATTGTCGAGCAGACCCGCCGCGATGAGGCCGGCCGTGTGGGCCATGTCCACCATCAGGATGGCTCCCACCTTGTCGGCGATGGCGCGCATGCGGGCATAGTCCCACTCGCGGCTGTACGCGGAGGCTCCGCCGATAATCATCTTGGGTTTGTGTTCGAGGGCAAGGCGTTCCATCGCGTCGTAGTCGATCGTACCCGTCGCCTCGTCGAGCTTATACCCCACGGCATGGTAGAGCAGGCCCGACGTATTGACCGGCGAACCGTGGGAGAGGTGTCCGCCGTGCGCCAGATCGAGTCCCATGAACGTGTCGCCCGGCTTGAGCACGGTCAGGAATACGGCCATGTTGGCCTGCGCGCCCGAATGGGGCTGCACGTTGGCGTACTCGGCTCCGTAGAGCTCGCAGAGGCGGTCGATGGCCAGTTGTTCCACGCGGTCCACCACTTCGCAACCGCCGTAGTAGCGTGCTCCGGGGTACCCCTCGGCGTATTTGTTGGTCAGCACGGAACCCATGGCCCGCATGACCTGTTCGCTGACGAAATTTTCGGATGCGATCAGTTCGATACCGTGCATCTGACGTTTCTTTTCCTGCTCGATGAGCTCGAACAGCTTCGTATCCTTTACCATAAGATATGAGTTTTAATATGAATCGGCCGTGGAAACAGCCCTCCAAAGGTAGTAAAAAAGAGCAAGAAAACATACTGGGCCCGACGCCGAGCCGAATTATTTATTACCTTTGCGGTGTTCCGCTTTCGCCCTCGCAGCAAGCCCGATGCGCAGGACGTCCAGATGCCGCAGGCTGCGGTCCGGGCGCCGGAAGAGCCTCCGGTCGAGGGAAAGAACGGAATATGCCGTGCGAACGACATTTACCCAATACATTAAATAACAGACAAATGAAACTACTTGAAGGAAAAGTCGCCGTCGTGACCGGAGCCGCCCGCGGAATCGGTAAAGCGATCGCGATGAGATTTGCTCAGGAAGGCGCTTCGGTTGTTTTCACCGATCTGAAAGTGGACGAAAACTTTCAGAACACGGAAAAGGAACTCCAAGCACTCGGCGTCAAAGCCAAAGGGTATGCCTCCAACGCCGCCGACTTCGAAGATACGAGCAAGGTCGTAGCCCAGATCATGCAGGATTTCGGACGGATCGACGTGCTGGTCAACAACGCCGGCATCACCCGCGACGGCCTCATGATGCGCATGAGCGAACAGCAGTGGGATATGGTCATCAACGTGAACCTCAAATCGGCGTTCAACTTCATCCACGCCGTAACGCCCGTGATGATGCGGCAGAAAAGCGGCAGCATCATCAACATGGCTTCGGTCGTGGGCGTTTCTGGCAACGCGGGCCAGTGCAACTACTCGGCCTCGAAAGCCGGTCTGATCGGTCTGGCCAAATCCATCGCCAAGGAACTCGGTCCGCGCGGCGTCCGTGCCAACGCCATCGCTCCGGGCTTCATCATCACCGACATGACCAACGCCCTGTCGGACGAAGTGAAGGCCGAATGGGCCAAACAGATTCCGCTGCGACGCGGAGGTACGCCCGACGACGTGGCCAAAGTGGCGCTGTTCCTCGCCTCCGACCTTTCGTCGTATGTCAGCGGACAGGTCATCCATGTCTGCGGCGCGATGAACACCTGATGCCCGGCAAGACGGGATCGGAAATATCCTTTTTACCGAAGCCGCCCGGCCCTGCGCCGGGCGGCTTCGTCTTTTCGTTTCCGGGATTTTTCGGGACCGGCACGGGACATCTTTCGACACGAGTCCGGAGGCTTTCGGGAAACTTTCGAAAGACTCCGGGGCTTATTACGCGCCCGTACAGGCCGCCGCTCCGTCGCCGGGCGCATCGGCTACGAATGTTTCGGCCTCGAAATTCCGCCGGGGAGGTGGTCCGCGAAGGAAATCCACAAGGACTTTCCGCTGGAGCCTGAGCATCAAAGAATAACATCGACAAAGGTCATACGGCTCCCGACGAACTAGAAATCGGCAGCATCGCCGATGTTTCGGATCATACGGGTCCGCACCGTCACGGGCATAGGCTCCGGTTCCGACGATACGCTACCGTGCATACGTGGTCTGCGCGACATCACGTGACCGGGATTGCCGGTCACGGCCGCGACGAACGCGACCGGCTTCGAAACCGCGGTGCCGCCCCCTGCCGAACCTATCGTAAAATCGAAGCGCCCGGCCCGAACGCCATCCGTACCGGTATCGGCGCCGCTGACTCCCTCGCCACCGGTCCGACCGAAACGCCCTGTCGAGCGAGGTGTCTGCCGAACGCAACGAAAGCCGAACGGACTCAGCCGCCCCGGTCGGCCGACGACTTATCGACAGCCTTTCGACAACCGATTCACAACCGCATCCGGCGAAACGAACAGCCTGTCCACAGATTATCGACAGGTTTTCTATCGTTATCCACAAAACGATCGACAACCGTCCACCGAAAAGACGGACGCGAACAGTCGACCGGGTCCGCGCAAACATCGTCTACAACCGCTCCCGGAATGAAGATTCGGAAACGTCCGAACGTCGGACAGCGACAGAAAACGGCAACGGGAAAACGGAACAACGACCCGGACACGAAACGCTCCGCAAAAAAGACCGGAAGTACCCCGCCGCGCGATCCGGCAACAGAATGAAGCGGAAACGACCGCAGCGCATTCGTTCCCGTTTTTTCGGCGAACGACTTCGAACCCAAGCCCACGACCCGTAACAGCACGCAAAAAACACCGGATGCGGAACCTGAGAAACGAGGTCTTTCGGCCCGATTCGTCATCGCACACACGGTCCGAGACGGAAAACGAACACAGAAAGGCAAAAGGCAGCCTCGGCCGCCAATCGGATCAGAACGACTGACACACAGGGCAGTAATAGACGCTTCCGCCCAGATAGGACTCCTTCCGAACGGTCTCCCCGCAACGGGGACACGGCTTGCCCGCCGTATTTTTCGACAGTATGCAGGCATAGCCGCCCCGACGGCCGAACAGGTCCGTCTCGGTGTCGCGTCCTCCGGAAGCGAGCATTTCCCGGAGCGTATGCCGGATGCTCTCGTAGAGCAGAGCCCGACGACGGTCCGGCAACGAACCGATCCGGGTCCGGGGATGCAGGCCGGCCCGGAACAGAATATCCTGCAAAACGCCGTTCCCCAATCCGGGAATCGTCTGTCCTGTAGCCAGAAAGGCCTTCGCACTTTTGCCCTGCACGAACGAACTTCCGATCAACGAAAGGAAATAATCGAGACTGAAATCTTCGGAGAGCACTTGAGGCTTGTCCTTCGCGCTTCGATAATAGGGCGCATAGAGCCCCTCCGGCGAGGCGCCGGCAGGGAAACAGAACAGCCCGCCGTACATTCTCACCGATGCCGTGAAACAGCTCTGGTCCTCGAAACCGATGAGCAACTGATGTTTCGAGGGCAAAGGCGCTCCGGGCTCCCTGAAACGCAGATCGACGCCGTCGGAAAACAGCAACCGCCGGTCGTCCGCGTCGATCTCGACCAGACCGCCGAGGCTGCGGCTCCCGCCGACACACCGTCCGACCAACAGGGAAGCATAACGGTCCGGATCGCCGTCGAACCACGCGAACTTATGCGGAGAAAAAAGAGGAATCACCTCGGAAATCCGCTTGCCGCGAATCGTCCGGTCGAGCTGCATCGCCAACAAGCGGGCTTCGGGGGCTTCGATCATCGTAATATGCGATTCGGTAAGAAACGGTTATCGTTCGAAATGCGGAACAGCGCCGTGCAACTCTCGCGACACAACGGCTTCGGCGTCGGGCTCCCCCACCGGTCGTCTCGACGACAATCCGGCACGGCATCCCGTCGCTGTCGTCCCGCCGGTTAAAAAAACGCATGCCGACATCCCGAACCGACGAACACAACAAACCTGCCCGGCGGTCCGTCTTGCCCGGCGGGGAGGCGGGCCATCGGAAAAGCATGTGTCTTTCGGATGCTCTTCAACGAAAAGCACCCGACGGCAGGGTCTTCAACCTATAACGATATACCCTCGGACCCCGACCGGGAAAAGACGCTATTTCAACAACGGGTCGATTTCGGCGCAAAGCGCGGCGAAGATGGCGTCGGGATCGCCCACTCCGCAGACGGATCGGAACTTTCCCTGCGGCTTGTAATGTTCGGCGACCACGGCCGTCTGGGCTTTATAGACGTCGATGCGGTTGCGGATGATCTCTTCGCTGAGGTCGTCGGCGCGGCCGCTGTCCTTGCCGCGGTTGAGCAGGCGTTTGACCAGCTCGTCGTCGGGCACCTCCAGCGACAACATCACCCCTACGGGCGTACCGTGCCGTTCCATGATCTCGTCGAACGCCTCGGCCTGCGGCGTGGTGCGGGGAAAGCCGTCGAAAATGTTCCCGGCGCAATCCTTGTGTTTGCCGACGTAATCGGCGATGATGCCGATCACCAGTTCGTCGGGAGCCAAATGACCCTTGTCGATATATTCCTTGACACTCAGGCCCATCGGAGAGCCCTTGCGGATTTCCTCGCGGATCACCTCCCCGGTGGAAATATGGTTGAAACCGTATTTTTCGATCAGGCGGGCCGCTTGGGTCCCCTTGCCCGCGCCCGGAGGGCCGAACAGTATAATATTCAACATGTCCGAATAAGTTTAAGTACAATCTTGCAACGGAAAGCGATTCCATACTTTCGTGTCCGTGGCGCGGGAACCGAAATTTCCGATCCGACCGCTGCCGCCCAGCCGTATCTTCGCCCCGGCCGACGCTCCGGAGAACGCCGGTATGGGCGACCGGCGACGTCCGGACGTATGCCATCGCGTAACGGAAAACAAAAATAATATAATTTTCGTGTTGAGCAAAAGATAAATTACCTTTGCGACGCACGAAACCCTCAAACGCCCCGGCATGAAAAACGAACACAGAACGGAAATAGCCACACTCGGCGAATTCGGACTCATCGACCGCATCTGCAAACCTTTCGTCGCACGCAATCCGACCACCGTCGAGGGGTGCGGCGACGATGCGGCCGTCATCGACGCGGGCGACCGCTACCTGCTGCTGTCGACCGACCTGATGCTGGAAGGCGTCGATTTCGATCTGACCTACTTCCCGTTGCAGCACTTGGGATACAAGAGCGTCGTCAGAGGCATATCGGACATTCTGGCCATGAACGGCACGCCGCGCCAGATCATGCTTTCGCTGGGCATATCGTCCCGGTTTTCGGTCGAGATGATCGATGCTTTCTACGAAGGCGTGCGGGCCGCCTGCGAGCGCTACGGCACGGATCTGGCCGGCGGCGACACGAACGCTTCGATCAACGGACTCACGATCGGCATCACGGCTGCGGGCGATGTGGCCAAAGACCGGATCGCCTACCGCAGCGGCGCGCAGGCGACCGACCTGATCTGCCTGACGGGCGATCTGGGAGCAGCCTACATGGGCCTCCACCTGCTGGAACGCGAAAAGCGGGCCTGCAAGGGGCATCCCGCCCCCGAACCGCAATTCGAAGGACACGAATACATCCTGCAACGGCAGCTTCGGCCCGAAGCCCGGACGGACATCGTCGCTGCGCTGGCCGAAAACGGCATCGTTCCCACCTCGATGATCGACCTCTCGGACGGTCTCGCCTCGGAAATCCTGCACCTGTGCAAACGCTCCGACAAGGGCGCACGCATCTACCTGAACCGCCTGCCCATCGCCAAGGAGACCTATGCGATGGCCGAGGAGCTGAACAGCGACCCCGTCGTGGCGGCCCTCAACGGGGGAGACGACCACGAACTGCTGTTCACGGTCCCGCTGTCGAAGCAGGACGAGATTTTCGGCATGGGCATCGACGTGATCGGCCACATCACCGAAGCGGGCACGGGCGCCCGGCTCATCACGCCCGACGGACAGGAAATCGCCATCCGGGCACAGGGGTGGAAGTAGCGGGAACGGACGTTCCCTCGCGGCATATATTTCCCTGTCCCCATTCGTCAGCAACGCCGGACGAACGCCAGCGGGAGTTTCGGTTTTCCGTCGTTTTTCGGAACGTACCTGCTCCCCCGAAGAAGCGTCCGCCGTACCGTCTTCCCGACTACGAAAAAGCCGTCCCGGATGAGGACGGCTTTTTGTGGTCTGCAACGCTTTTCAGCGTGTCTCGATATGATAAACGTCGTTCACTACCACATTATCGAACATCGTATTCTCAGGAACGGTTATCTTCTCGCCCTTTATGCACAGACAAAACAGGCAAGGCCAGCATACCGGAATGCCGACACCCAGACCTACTCCCAACGCCGTACCTTTTCGGGACCGACCTTCTTGTGCATATCCGCCTTGCAATCTGACGGTCTGTCCGTCCACCGAAACGGTCGTCATACATTTCAATTTAACGTAAGCAGGTTTGCCGACTCCGCGAGCCTTCTGAATCCGTGCATCCAAAACGACCGGTGTGCCCCGGCGGATAAGCACATGCGTACCGCTATCGTCCTTTATATCGGCATCGACGACTGCGGCGGGCTCTTGCAGGACCTTGCTATTGCTATAAATATCCGTCGTCAGGCGTACCGGAATGCTCTTCCCGTTCGGTAAAACGACCTTTGTTTGCGCCGTTGCCGTGCCGATGCACATGACGATTCCGATCATCAAAAATAACTTTTTCATCCTTTACTTCATTTATGGTTTCGTGCAATATTGCCGCTTCCGTAACATCCCCTCCGCAAGAGCCGGCAAACGTTGTCCGTCCATCTTCCGAGGGCCTCTTCTCGAACGACTCCGTTCGGTAAATATCCGCGACTTTCCGCGAATCCGGCGTGAAAACAGTGGTTTATGTTCGACAGCGACGGAAGTGGCAGGAGAAGAATCCGGAACGGGAAAGCATTGAGAGCGACCGGACGGTCCGGGACAGCAATGCAATGATCGCGACGGCAGCTCGACGAGACGTTCTCCGGAGACTTTTTCGGCGAAAGATCGGGACGGCAAGAACAGCGGCGGGTGCGGGACGATCTTTCCGGGGAAGTCCGAACGGTCGCGGCCTCTTCCCGGCAAACGACTTTCCGTCGCCTGCCTGCTCGGCCTGTCAATGATATGTTTTATTCGGGAAAATATGCCGCACGCATTGCGACGAAACATCCGGAGGGCAAAACAAAGGACAAGCTTCCGCTTCCGCCCACCTTGTCCGTGACGACATCATTTCATCCGAAAGGGAAGGTCGGCATACAGGAACGAAACTTCCGGGGACAGAGCGGCGACGATTTTCCGCCTCCGGCTACCCTTCCCGACGACGATGCGATTCTATCCGGAAAAAACGTCCGGACTGGCTGCGATAAAATGTCCGGACAACAAGAGGGCGGACGATGTTCCGCGACTCTCCGCCCGCCCGTGACCTATCCGAAAAAGCAGTTCGAACTCGCCGCGACGGGATTTCCGGACAACCGAACGACGGACGGCCTTCCGTCTCTATCCATCCTATTCGCCGACATGACGACTTTTATCCGAAACGAAGGGTTCTGCATGCTGCGGCGAAAGATCCGGGCAACAGGACGGCAGGCGCCCCTCCGCCTCCGTGCATCCGATCTGCCGGCGGTGCGATTCTATTCGGGAGAAGTATATCGACATGCGAAGACGGAATTTCCCGACGGCGAAACGACGACGGTTTTTCCGCCTTCGGCCCCGCTCCGTGGGCGGAACGACGCCTTGCAGAAACGGGACGGAACGTCCGCAAACGAAACGTCTCCGGGCCGCAGATCGGTCCGGAGACGGCAGATTGAGACGGGGAACAGAAAACCTATGCTTCCCGTTCCCGAAGATTTTCGAGCTTGTTGAGCATCTTGACGGTCGCCTTGATGGCGGCTTCGGTCTGGTCGGCGTCCAGACCGCGCGTCTTGAACGTCTCGCCCCGGTACTCCCACGTGATGTAGGTCTGCACGAAGGCATCCGTCCGTCCGCCGGGCGGGATCGACACGGTATAGTTGACCAACATCGGGAAGTCGCGCCGGAGCGTTTCCTTGTATATCTTGCGCAGGGCGCGCATGAAAGCGTCGTACTGCCCGTCGCCGGTGGAAGTCTCCTCGTAGTCGTCGTCCTTGATGCGTATCTTGACCGTGGCCAACGGCTTGAGCCCGTAGGAAAGCGACAGGTTGTAGTTGAGGATATGGACGCTGGCCTCGTGCACGTCCTGTTTGAGGACATCGGCGATGATATAGGGCAGGTCCTCGGACGTGACGGCCTGTTTCTTGTCCCCCAGCTCGATGATGCGCTCGGTGACCTTGCCCATCGACTCCTCGTCGAGGTCGATGCCCAGCGTTTCGAGGTTCTTGCGGATATTGGCCTTGCCGGAGGTTTTCCCCAGCGCGTATTCGCGCACGCGGCCGAAACGTTCGGGCAGCAGATCGTTGTAATAGAGGTTGTTCTTGTTGTCGCCGTCGGCGTGGATGCCGGCGCACTGCGTGAAGACGTTCTCGCCGACGACCGGTTCGTTGGCCGGAATGTGCACGCCGGTATAGGTCTCGACCGTCCGGCTGACGCGGTTGATGTTCTTCTCGACGATGCCGTTGGCCACTTTCAGGTGGTCGTTCAGCACGGCGGCCACACTCGAAAGCGGCGCGTTGCCGGCCCGTTCGCCCAACCCGTTGACCGTCGTGTGGATGCCCCGCACCCCGGCCCTGACGGCCGCTGCTACGTTGGCCACGGCCAGATCGTAGTCGTTATGGGCGTGGAAGTCGAAATGCAGCTCCGGATAGCGCTCCGTCATGTCGCGGCAAAAGGCGTAACAGTCGTCGGGAGCCAACACGCCCAACGTGTCGGGGATCATGAAGCGGCCGATGCGCTCGCCGCGCAACGCATCGATCATGCCGTAGACGTATTCGCGCGAAAAGCGCATGCCGTTGGACCAGTCTTCGAGGTAGAGATTGACGGCGATGCCCATGTCCGCGGCGCGGGCGATGGTCGAGCGGATGTCGTCCACGTGCTGCTGCGGCGTCTTGCGCAACTGGTATTCGAGGTGTCGCAGCGACCCTTTGGTCAGCAGGTTCACGACCCGGCATCCGGCGTCGGCGATCCATTGCAGCGAAACGCCTCCGTCGACGAAACCGAGCACTTCGACACGGTCCAGACAGCCGCGCCCCGCGGCCCAAGCGGCGATGCGGCGGGCCGACTCGAACTCGCCCTCCGACACGCGGGCCGAGGCGATCTCGATGCGGTCCACGCGCAGCTCGTCGAGCAGCAGCCGGGCGATGCTCAACTTTTCGCGCACGGTGAACGATACGCCGGAGGTCTGCTCGCCGTCGCGCAGCGTCGTGTCGAGTATTTCGATGCGCTCGTGCATAAAAGGTCCTGTTTCAGGCATGGGCGGCTTCGTAACGGGCGATCTCGTCGCCGATGCTCAGCAGGTAATCGACATCGTCGAAGCCGTTGAGCAGGCACTCTTTCTTATAGCCGTCGATGGCGAACGATGTCTTTTCGCCCGTCGAGAGGATCGTAAAAGTCTGTGCAGGCAGATCGACCTCGAACCGCGCGGCGGGATCGGCTTCGATGGCCGCGAAGATTTTCCGTTCGAAATCTTCGCTGACCTGAATGGGCAGCAGACCGTTGTTGAGCGCATTGTTCTTGAAAATGTCGGCGAAGAAGCTCGACACGACCACACGGAAACCGTAGTCGAAAATCGCCCATGCCGCATGTTCGCGCGACGAACCGCAGCCGAAGTTTTTGGCCGCCACGAGGATTTCGCCTCCGTAGCGGGCGTCGTTGAGGGGGAAACCGGCGATCCGTCCGCCGCTTTCGTCATAGCGCCAGTCGCGGAACAGGTTGTCGCCGAACCCTTTGCGCTCCACGGCCTTGAGAAAGCGGGCGGGGATGATCTGGTCGGTATCTATGTTTTCGATGTTCAACGGACAGGCCGTCGTGATTAATCGGGTAAATTTCGGAATGGACATGGCATATTTCGCATTAAATTCGACGATAGGATCAGAGTCCGAACACTTCGCGCGGATCGGAAACGCAACCGGTGACTGCCGCGGCGGCCGCGACGAGCGGACCGGCCAACAGGGTGCGGGCACCCGGTCCCTGACGTCCCTCGAAGTTGCGGTTCGACGTCGAGACGCTGTACATCCCCGCGGGAATCTTGTCGGCGTTCATGGCCAGACAGGCCGAACATCCGGGCTGGCGCAGTTCGAAACCGGCCTCGGCGAGAATCTTGTCGAGCCCTTCGGCACGGGCCTGCGCCTCGACCCCCTTGGAGCCGGGAACGAGCCATGCCGTTACATGGGGTGCCTTCTTGCGCCCCTGCACGGCGCGGGCGAACTGACGGAAGTCTTCGATCCGGCCGTTCGTGCAACTGCCCAAAAAAACGTAATCGACCCGTTTGCCGATCATCTTCTCTCCGCTGCGGAAATCCATGTAGTCGAGCGCCTTGGCGAAGCTCGCCCTATCGCTGCCGCTCAGGCCTTCGTCGGAGGGAATCGTCCCGGTAATGCCCATGCCCATGCCGGGATTGGTGCCGTAGGTAATCATCGGCTCGATGTCGGCGGCGTCGAATTCGTATTCGGCATCGAACCGGGCGTCGGCATCGGAACAGAGCTCCTTCCAACGCGCCACGGCCCGTTCGAAATCGGCGCCCTTCGGGGCGCGGGGACGTCCCTTCACGTAGTCGAACGTCGTCTGGTCGGGCGCGATGATGCCGCCGCGCGCACCGCATTCGATGCTCATGTTGCAGACCGTCATGCGCTCCTCCATCGACAGGTCGCGGATGGCTTCGCCGGCGAACTCGATGAAATGGCCCGTTCCGCCCGAAGCGGAAATCCGGGAAATGACATACAGCACGATGTCCTTGGCCGTCACGCCCGGACCGCGCCGTCCGTTCACCGTGATGCGCATCGTTTTGGGCTTAGGTTGCAGGATGCACTGCGAGGCGAAGACCATCTCCACCTCGGAGGTGCCGATACCGAAAGCCACGGCTCCGAAAGCGCCGTGCGTCGAGGTATGGCTGTCGCCGCAGACGATCGTCATGCCTGGCTGCGTGATGCCCTGTTCGGGCCCCACGATATGCACCACGCCGTGCTGCGGACTGCCCAGCCGGAAATATTCCACGCCGTTCTCCTCGCAGTTGCGGGCGAAGGCCTCGAGCTGGTTGCGGCTCTGCTCTTCGGCCACCGGCTTGTCCTGATCCTGCGTAGGCACGTTATGGTCGGGCGTACCGGTCGTGTTCTGCGGCCGGGCGACCTTGATGCCCCGGTTGCGGAGTCCGAGAAAAGCCACGGGCGAGGTCACCTCGTGGATATAGTGGCGGTCGATATATAAAACGCTGCGGCCCCCGTCCAACTGACGGACCACGTGCGCATCCCAAACCTTGTCGAAAAGCGTTTTTCCCATTGTGTCGTGTCTTGATTAAGTTCCTATTCCTTTTTTTCCGTGGCATTGACCAGATTGAGCGCATCGACGAACGCTCCCACGGCCGCCTTCACCACGTCGGTGTCGGCCGAGAAGCCGTGCACGAGCAACTGCCCGCACTTGACCTGCACGTGGACGCGGCCCACGTCGTCGCTGCCCTTGTTCATCGCCTGAATCAGGAACTCGGTGATGAGCACCTGTTCGTTGATGAGCGTCTTGATGGCCTTGACCGCCGCGTCGACCGGACCGTTGCCGGTGTGGGTGGCCGTACGCTCGCTCTCGCCGATGCGCACGATGACCGTGGCCGTCGGGATGAGCGTACCGGTAAGGATCTGCAAATACTTGAGCCGTATGCGTTTGGAGGCCCGTCCGCCCGCGTCGCCGACTAAATAGAGCAAATCGTCGTCGCGGATGTCTTTCTTCTTGTCGGCCAGATCGAGGAACCGGGCATAGACCTCGTCCAGTTCGTTCTGTTCGAGCTTGTATCCGAGCAGTTCGAGCCGGTGGCTCAGCGCGGCGCGTCCGCTGCGGGCCGTGAGCGCGATGACCGACTCGTCGAGACCGACGTCCACAGGGTCGATGATCTCGTAGCTTTCGCGGTTCTTGAGCACGCCGTCCTGATGGATGCCCGAAGAGTGGGCGAAGGCGTTGCGGCCCACGATGGCCTTGTTGGCCTGCACCGGCATGTTCATCATGCTGGCCACCATGCGGCTCGTCGAGGTGAGCAGCTTGCTGTCGACCGAAGTGTCGATCCCCAGATGCCGGTGGCACCGCAGGGCCATGACGACTTCTTCGAGGGCCGTGTTGCCCGCCCGCTCGCCGATGCCGTTGATCGTCACTTCGACCTGACGGGCGCCGTTGATGACGCCTTCGAGCGTGTTGGCCGTAGCCATGCCCAGATCGTTGTGACAATGCGTCGAGAGGATCGCCCGGTGGATGTTGTCCACATGCTCCATCAGGTATTTGATCTTACGTCCGTACTCTAACGGCAGGCAGTAGCCCGTCGTATCGGGGATATTGACGACCGTGGCTCCGGCCGCGATGACGGCCTGCACCACGCGGGCCAGATATTCGTTGTCGGCGCGTCCGGCGTCCTCGGCATAGAACTCGACGTCCTCCACATACTTGCGGGCGTATTTCACCGCGGCCACGGCCCGTTCGACGATCTCGTCGGGGTTGGAATTGAGCTTATGGTAGATATGGGAATGCGAAACGCCGATGCCGGTATGGATTCTCTTGCGTTTGGCCAAGGCCAAAGCGTCGGCCGCCGCGTCGATGTCCTTGGGCACGGCGCGGGTCAGCGCACAGATGACGGGCAGCGAAACGGCTTTGGAAATTTCGCGGACGGAATTGAAATCGCCCGGACTCGACACGGGAAATCCCGCCTCGATGACATCCACGCCGAGGGCTTCGAGCGCTCTGGCCACCTCTATTTTTTCAATCGTATTGAGCTGGCAGCCGGGAACCTGCTCCCCGTCGCGCAGCGTCGTGTCGAAAACATACAACTTCTCACTCATGGCATCCAATCGGTATTCGTTTCACACATCTTTCGCATGTGTTACAAAATTACTCTGATTGTTAAATTTTACATCGAGTTGCAAATATATAAATACGTTGTCTAAATTCAAAATTATTCGGCTCGAAACACCTAAAAGATTGACCGGCAAGAGGTAAAATCGGAGCGGAATCCGACGGCTAACGACGATAAAAAGATGTCCCGGTCCTGCACGGCCCTACCCCTGCCGCGGTTTCCGGTTCCGCATCGGCGATCCGCACCGGACAACGACAAGCCGCACCGCGGCCGCTCCCGGAAGGGTTCCGTCGAAAGACCGCTCCGGACCCGTCCGGCATCCATCGGGTAAGGTCCGGTCCCCGGACAAAATACGAAAAACAGGAATACGCTGCAAACCGCCTCCCCCGTTCTTCCGCAACGAACGGCATCCGACGCGACGGGCATGCCGCAGGTTCCGGTCCGCAAAAGGCCCCGCCGCCGCCTCGCAGGATCGAAACGAACGCCCCGAAACGAACAGGAGGTTTCACGGAATAAGGTTTCTGCGATTTTTCGTCGGGCTTTGTGCCGATACACGGTCTGCGAAAAGAATCCGTCATACAGCCGTCCGATGCAACGGGCTCGAAAACCGACTTCCGCCCCATCGGACACCGCCCGGAAGGCCGGAGCCGGCACGGTTGCGCGGCAAGGGCGAAGGGTTTCAGAAACGCACGTCTACAAGGTCCGCCGCATGACGACAAGGGGAACCATACCCCGCAGCTTTCGCGCTCTGTCAATCCGCCTTGAGCAACAGACGGGCCTGTTCGAGCGCCGCCTGCGTGACGTCCGCCCCGCTGAGCATTTTGGCGATCTCCTCGACCCGCTGTTCCGGGGTCAGCCTGCGGAGCCGCGTGACGGTTCCCTCGGCGGTGTCTTCCTTATAGACGAAGAAATGGACCTCGCCCTTGGATGCGACCTGCGGCAAATGGGTGATGTTGACGATCTGCAAAACGGAGGAAAGGTCTTCGACGATGCGGCCCATACGGTCGGCGACGAGACCCGACACGCCGGTGTCGATTTCGTCGAAGACGATCGTGGGCAACTGGCTGTAACGAGCGACCAACGCCTTGATACAAAGCATCAGGCGAGACATTTCGCCCCCCGAAGCCACCTTCTCCACAGGCTGGAGCGCCATGTTCCGGTTGGCCGAGAACAGGAAGCGGACCGTGTCGGCCCCGTCGGCCGACAGCCTGCCGGAAGGAACGACCTCGATGTCGAGGTGCGCCGACGGCATGCCCAGATCGGCGAGCATCGCCTCGACCCGTTCGCGGATCGCCGGAACCGCCTCCCGACGCCCGCGGGTCAGTTCGGCGGCCAGCTCCTGCGTCCGGACACGCAGTCCGTCCAGCCGGGCTTCGAGCGCTTCGATGTCGCGTGCGCAACTTTCGATTCCGTTCAGACGGGCTTCGTAGTCGGCCTGCAAAGCGAGCAATTCGGCCACCGAAGCCACCTTGTGTTTCTGCTGCAACGTGTAGAGCAGATCGAGCCGCCGCTCCACCTTATCGAGCCGGTCGGGATCGGCATCCACCCGCTCGCTCTGCGAAGCAATTTCCGAGGCCATATCCTTCAGGTCGAGCACGGCGGCATGCAGGCGCGTGTAGAATTCGCCCGCCGCCGAATAGAAAGGCTGTATACGCCCCAACGACAGTTCCAGCGACTTGAGGCGGGAGAGCAGACTATTTTCCGCACCATCGAACTCCTCGGCAGCGAACAGCAGCGTATCGCGGATTTCGGAGGCATGGGTCAGTTCAGACCGCAGCGATTCGAGCTCGGTCTGTTCGTCCTCGGCGAGCTTCGCCCCGCGCAACTCGTCGAGCTGAAAGGCGACGTATTCGCGATCCCGCTCGCTCTCGGAGGCCTTCTGCCGCAAGAGAGACAGTTCGCGTTCGAGGGCCGTCATTTCGTCGAACGCCGCCCCGTAGCGGCACAACAGGTCGGCATGGCCGGCCACGGCATCGACGATTCCGGTCTGGAAACGACCGTCGCCGAGCAGCAACGTCTGATGCTGGGAATGGATGTCGATCAACCGCAGTCCGATTTCGCG
The DNA here is from genome assembly GCA_910583985.1 of uncultured Alistipes sp. Lineage (GTDB taxonomy): Bacteria > Bacteroidota > Bacteroidia > Bacteroidales > Rikenellaceae > Alistipes_A. The sequence continues at coordinate 77,127 of CAJTYA010000008.1, read as the reverse complement.
CAGCGCCGAAAGTTGAACGGGCAGGTCGTTGACATAGGCCCGGCTCTTGCCCGAAGGCGATATGACCCGACGGATCGACGTGCGGTCCTCGTAATCGACATCCGCCCCCTCGAACAGGTTTTCGAGCCCGCGGTCCCGGACGTCGAACTCGGCTTCGATCACGCAGTTCCGCGCCCCGTCGCGCAGGACGGAAACGTCGGTCCGGCCGCCGAGCACGAGGCCCAGCGCACCGAGCAGAATCGACTTACCGGCTCCCGTTTCGCCGGTCACGATATTCAGTCCGGCGGAAAACTCGATGTCCAGACGATCGATCAACGCATAGTTTTCAACCGACAGACGGCATAACATACATTCAAAAATTTAGACGTTCACTCCCCGCCCCCGACGGCGCGCGAAGACGGCCCGATTTCCTTCCGGGGCATTCCTGTCCCCAAGGGCGGATCCCGGCCGTCCGGCGGTCTTCGAAAGCAGCGACGGCGACGGGAGACCTTCCCGCGCCGGCGAAGCGTATCGTCGTACAACTTCCATTATTCTTTCCCTGCCCCGGCAGAGAACCGCCCCCGCTCAGGCTCTCTCGGCGCGGCAGGCCTCGATCTCGTCGACGATGTCACGAGCCACCTCGGCCTTGCTCTTGAGGCCGAAAGCCCGCTCGGTGCCGTTCCGCCGGAGAATGGTGATTTTGTTGGTATCGACGCCGAAACCGGCCCCTTCGTCGCCCAGCGAGTTGAGCACGATGAAGTCCATGTTCTTGCGTTGGAGCTTCGAGAGGGCGTTCTCGCGCTCGCGGTCGGTCTCCAGCGCGAACCCCACCAGCAGGCGGTCACCCTTCACGGCGCCCAGTGCCGCGGCGATGTCCTGCGTGGGCCGCAATTCGAGCGTCCACGCGCCCCCGTCCTTCTTGATCTTCCGGTCCGACACCTCGACCGGCGTATAATCGGCCACCGCGGCGCACATGACGGCCGCCTCGCACCGCTCGAACGCCGCCGAGGCGGTCCGGAACATTTCGTCGGCCGTCGTCACCTCGACCGTCGTCACGCCGTCGGGCGGACAGAGGGCCGTGCGGCCGGTCACCAGAATCACCTCGGCACCCCGGTCGCGCAATTCCGCCGCGAGGGCGTACCCCATCTTGCCGGACGAATGGTTGGATATGTAACGCACCGGGTCGATCGGCTCGATCGTCGGGCCGGCCGTCACCAGCACCTTGTAGCCGGCGAGGCTCCGCCTGCGGGCGAAGAAAGCCGACAGCGCGGCAGCGATTTCTTCGGGTTCGGCCATCCGGCCCTTGCCGGAGAGGCCGCTGGCCAGCTCGCCCTCGCCCGGCTCGACGACGCGGACGCCGTAACTTTTCAGGCTGTCGAGGTTGTACCGCGTAGTGGGATGTCCGTACATGTCGAGGTCCATCGCCGGAGCGACGAACACCGGACAGCGGGCCGACAGATAGGTCGTCAGCAACAGGTTGTCGGCCACGCCGGTAGCCATCTTGGCCAGCGTGTTGGCCGTGGCCGGAGCGATCAACAGGGCGTCCGCCCACTCGCCCAGCGCGACGTGGCTGTTCCACCGCCCGTCTTCGGGATCGAAGAAATCGACCAGAATGGGATGACGGCTGAGCGTAGCCAGCGTCAGTGGCGAAATGAATTCCTTGGCCAGCGGCGTCATCACCACCCGCACTTCGGCCCCCTGGCGGACGAGCGTTCTGACGAGTATCGCAGCCTTGTAGGCTGCGATACTCCCCGTCACTCCGACGATTATTTTCTTACCTCCGAGCATAGCTTCTCCTGCCGTAAAGGGAACTACTCGGCCGCCACGGCAGGGGCGTCGTCCCGGCTGTCGCGGAAATAGACCTTACCTTCCAAAAACTCTTCGGTAGCCACGATGGCGGGTTTGGGAAGGCGCTCGTAATATTTCGATATTTCGATCTGTTCGCGGTTTTCGAACGTTTCCTCCAACGAGTCGTTCACGCTCGAAAAGTCGGCGAGCTTGCGGTTCAATTCCTGCTTGATCTCGCTGGCGATCTGGTTGGCGCGGCGGGAGATCACGACGACGGACTCGTAAATGTTGCCCGTGGGCGCATCGAGTTCGGTCAGCGTCCGGGTCACCGTGTTGGTCGGAATGCTACTTTTTTTGATTTCCATCTTGTGTTTCGGAATTATCTGATTGATTTGAATTCTCTGAACTGCCGAGCGGATGGCGGGCGTTGTATTTGTCGAGGTAGTCCTTGGCCTCGGCGAACATCTTGGCCGCCTCCTTGGCATACCGGCTTTCGGGATATTCCTCCATGAAATTATAGTAGGCGTCCTGCGTATCGAGGTAGCGCTGGCGTTGCAGACGCTCGACGCTGTTGCGGGCGTACTGGTAATGGGCCTTGAGCACCAGAAAGGAGAGTTCTTCGCGGTGGTTGCTTTCGGGGAACTCCTCGATGGCGTTTTCGAGCGCCGTCACGGCCGAGTTGTAATAGCCTATGTCGTAATAGAGCTTGGCGTTGAGGTAGGACTTGTCCCAGAGCTTCTGCCGCAGTTCGATCATCCGGTTGAGCAGCGTGTCCTTCTTGATGCTGTTGGGATAGCGGTCGAGGTATTCGCCTATGGCGCGGAGAGCCTGATGGGTGGCCGCCTGATCCCGTTCGGGGCCGGGCGAAAGCAGATAGAACCCGTTGGCGTACATATATTCCACGTCTTCGAGGAAAGGGCTGCGGCCGAAACGCTGCCGGAAACCGTCGAACAACTCGCAGCTCGACTGCAGATCGCCCATCTTGTAGAGCGTGGCGCCCGTGTAATAGGCCATCGTGTCGGCCCGGGCCGACTGGGAGTAGATGTGAGCGATGTCCTGAAACAGGGCCAAAGCCTTGCTGTACTTGCCCGTCCGATAGTATTCGATCGCCGTGCGATATTTCAGGTCGCTGTCCTTGCTCTTGAGCACTTTGTTGTACGTGCTGCACGAGGCGGCGGACAGGGCGACGGCGGCGATAAAAATTGTACGAAAATCGACTCTCATCTCTATATCCTTAGGTTTTAGGCCCTTCTCGGCACGTCTCCCGACAGGACGGAAGCGGACCGAATTTCGGCAAAGTTATGCAATTTTAACGAGTAGCGAAAAAATATATTGTTTTTTTTGTCCGACAAAACGGCCTCCGCGTCCGTCGGCGGCCCTTTCGCTCCCGACGGGTCTTCCGGCAGCAGGCAATAAAATGATCGGCAAAGGGTTAGGGAGAATCGCCTTCGGGCGACGGAACCGGATCGCATGCGCGACGAAGACGCGGAGGACAATAAAATCCGGCGTTTTTTTCACGCTTCGGGGAAAATTGTGTAGTTTTGTCGTGCTTTATCCTCATTGCACGAGACGACTGTCAAACTTAAAAACCTACATACAGTGGATATTTTCGAACGCATAGAGAAAAACGCCGGCGGCCCCATCGGTCAGTACCAGAAGCTGAGCCACGGCTACTACTCCTTTCCCAAACTCGAAGGAGAGATCGGTCCCCGCATGATCTTCCGCGGACGCGAAGTGCTGAACTGGAGCCTGAACAACTACCTCGGTCTGGCCAACAACCCCGAAGTGCGCAAGGCGGACGCCGAAGCCGCCGCCGAATTCGGCATGGCCTACCCCATGGGCGCCCGCATGATGAGCGGACAGACCAAATGGCACGAACAGCTCGAACGCGAACTGGCCGCCTTCGTCGGCAAGCCCGACGCCTTCCTGCTCAACTACGGCTATCAGGGCATGCTCTCGATCATCGACTCGCTGCTCACGCGCCGTGACGTGGTGGTATACGATTCGGAAGCCCACGCCTGCATCATCGACGGGCTGCGCCTGCACACCGGCAAACGGTTCGTCTTCCCGCACAACGACATGGCGGCCTGCCGCAAGCAACTGGGCCACGCCACGAAGCTGGCCGAGGAAAACGGCGGCGGCGTGCTGGTCATCACCGAAGGCGTCTTCGGCATGAAGGGCGATCTGGGCAAGCTGAACGAAATCGTGGCCATGAAGAAAGACTTCAAGTTCCGCCTGCTCGTCGACGACGCCCACGGATTCGGAACGATGGGCAAGACCGGCGCGGGCACGCCCGAACATTTCGGCGTGATCGACGGCGTGGACGTGCTCTTCAATACGTTCGCCAAGTCGATGGCCGGCATCGGAGCTTTCGTTTCGTCGGAAAAGTACATCGTCGACTATCTGCGCTACAACATGCGTTCGCAGACCTACGCCAAGGCGCTGCCCATGCCGATGGTCAAAGGCGCGCTCAAGCGCCTCGACATGATCCGCACCCACCCCGAATTCAAGGACAACCTCTGGAAAATCGTCCATGCGCTGCAGGACGGTTTCCGCGAAAGAGGGTTCGACATCGGCGGTACGCTCTCGCCCGTGACGCCCGTGTACATGAAGGGCGGCGTGGACGAAGCCTGCAACATCGTCGTCGACCTGCGCGAAACCTACAACCTGTTCTGCTCGGTGGTGGTTTACCCCGTCATCCCGAAAGGCGAAATCATCCTGCGCATCATCCCCACGGCGGTACACACGCTCGACGATGTGAAGTACACGCTCGACTGCTTCGAAAAATGCCATAAGAAACTCGTGAACGGCGAATACAAAAAGCCGATGCCCGACATGGCCGAAAAATAATCCCGGACTTCCGTCCGGAATCGACTGCAAGGGGGAACACGGCCGGGGCCGACGTTCCCCCTTCTTCGTTTCGGGCCTTTGCGAAGGGATCGGAAAAAGGAAGGCCGAGGAAGCGGAAACAGCCGAGACGACACGTCGTCCCTCCCTGCGGACGAGAAGTTTCCCGGCCCCCTCGGCCGAGGGTTCGTCCCCTCCGGTCCGTCCGGTTCCGCGCGGCATGCTTCCGACTCCCAGCCTAACACACGCTTCCAGCGAAGCGATGTCTTACCGACAACGAAGAGCGGCGGCCCGAAGAACCGCCGTTCTGAACCGATAGAAAAAAATGAAAACGAAAATCGCCACGAGAAACGACATCGCCGTCGCCGTGATCCGCAGCGACACACCGTTGATTACCGACGCCCCGTCGGCTTTGGACACGGTCATGACGATAAAATACGAAACGGGCTGTACGGACATCGCCATCAACAAAGAAGCCGTCGCGGACGATTTCTTCGTGCTGAGTACCCGCTTGGCAGGCGACATATTGCAGAAATTCGTTGATTACGGCATCCGCTTCGCGATATACGGAGACTTTTCGACCTGCGAAAGCCGGGCGCTGCGCGACTTCATCCGCGAAAGCAACCGAGGGAGAAGCGTCTATTTCCAGCCCGACGTCGCCCGCGCCGTCGAAAAACTGACTTCTGCCGCAGGCTCGCGAAAAGGCTCCGCAGAATCGGGCCGCGCACGGTAACAAATCCGTCGGGCAAGCGGTCGGGGACAGGAACGCAATGCAAGGACCCGGAGTCTTCGCAAACGGTTTCGGTCCACGGGAGGAAAGGCCCCACGCTCCTGCGTCTTCCCTCAGCGGACAGGATCAGGCCGTGAACGTAAAGAAATAGTTCATAAAGAAATTCCACAGCGTAACGCAGCCGATGGCCAGCAGCTTCGACCAGTAGAAGCCCAGACGGGCCTTGTCGCTGAGCAGGTAGATGATGACGTTGTTGAGCAGCAGACCAATGGCCGAAATGCCGATGAACTGCATGTACTGCTGGGCCACCTGCGGGTCGTGGCTGCGGAACGTCCATATCCGGTTGAGCAGATAGTTGCACGAGGCCGCCGTAATGAAGCCGAGGGAGTTGGCGATGTATTTGTTCAGGCGGAGTTTTTCCTTGCACAGGAAAGTGATGCCGAAATCGACGACCATTCCCACGCCGCCGACCACACAGAACTTGACAAACTGAGCGAACATATTTTCGTATTTTTTACTTCGATATTTCGATGGGCGTCGTCTCGCCGTTGAACCAAGTCGTCACCGGCAGGTTGGCCACCGTAAAGCCCACCTCGAACACACGCCGGGGCAGCGGCGGCACGACGAAATCCGCCTCGGCCTCCATGCTCCCGCATGCGGGCAACAGCCCCGTCACCGAAGGCAGCACGTAGCGGTGCGTAGGTTCGTTGCGGTTGCGCCAGACGATGCTCAGCGACACGGAATCGCCGTCGAAACGATAGTCGTAGGGGTAAGGATTGTCGAGCCGGAACCGCAGATGCAGCGTATCGCCCGCCCGGACCTGCGAGGGGAGCGGATCGTACACGACGTCGATCTGGCGGACGGGCACGAAGCGCTCGGTCTCGATCCACGCGAACTCCCGCCCGTTGGGCAGCCGGATGCTGCGCCGCCCCGGCACGCTGTCCCACACCTGCACGAGCACGCGGCCTCCGGCCATGCGGCTGTCGTCGTCCTTCATTTCGTACTGGCTCGTGCGGTAATGGATCGAAGGCTGCGCCCACGCCCAGCCGCCGGTGTAGAAACCGTATTTGGCCGCCGCCGTATACTGCCCGTCGAAAATGACCGGCGCACCGGCGGCCGCCTCGGCGATCTTCGCATAGGAAGCCCGGTTGTCGAATACTTCGAAACGGAGGCCCAACGGATTGAAAATCATTTCGATGCGGACCAGTGCCATCAACGTCAGCGTGATCCATCCGATGCGAACGGCATAACGCCGAAGCCTTTCCCTGCGCCGCACGTAAAGGAACAGCACGGCCACGATGCCGAACGCGGCGGGAATCTCCCACTGGGGCTGGACGTATCCCCGGAACGTCGAAGCCAGAAAGAACAGGATGAACCCGGCCGACATGCAGTTCATGGCCCTCAGCACGGGCGTCTGCCCCCGCGTTTTCCACCACGCGACGACAAAGACGGGAAAGAGGAACGGATTGAAAATCGCGAACAGGTTGAGCAGATACTCCGTCACGAAACCGATCTCGAAGTCACGGTTGCGGCCGGAGAGGTGGTAACGGAACGAGACCCAATCGTGTTCGTACTGCCAGAGCAGATGGGGCGCGATGAGCAGCAGCGTCAGGCCGCAGGCGGCCCAGAACTTCATATCCTTCAGCAGCCGGGGCCGCGACACGACCGTCAGCAGCACGACGAGCGCACCGTGGTATTTGCTGTAAGCGAGCGCAGCCATCGCGACGCCCATCCACAGGGCGGCGCTCCATCGTCCGGTCTCGGTAAAGCGTTTGAAAGTCCACAGAAACAGCGCCGTAAAAAGCATCAACGGTCCGTCGGGCACGGCGATGAAACCGTAAAGCTGGAGAATGGGCATCGACGAGGCCAGCAGCACGAACAGCGACGCGTCGGAGCGGGAGGCGTCCGCCGGACGGACGATGCGCCACAGAACATACAGATAGAGCGGCTGGAGCAGCGTAAAGAAAAAGCGCACGCCCAATTCGCCGCCCAGAAAACTCCCCAGCCACACCAACAGCGCCGTCATCGGCGGATGGTCGAAATAGCCCCAGTCCAGATCGAGGGAGAACATGTGGTAATAGGCTTCGTCGTTGGCCAGTTCGGTGCATCCGGCCTGCACCGCGTTGACGACCCACCAAAGGCCGAGCCAGAGCCGGAGCCACGCGTCCGGATTCTTTATCGAGACTGAACTTTTCATTCGGAAGGCTTCGCTCGCCGGAGACGGACGTCCGTCGGACGGCGGAATCGAAGACAAAGGTAATAAAAAACCGCAAAGCAGGGTAACGTCCGACGACGCCGGCAACGAATCGCACGCTCGACGACAAGAGAAAGTCCGACCGCGGCGGCTTTCCGCATCCGGAGCGAAAGCCCGCCGGCGGGCACGGGAGAAAGCACGCTCCGGCATGCTGGCTTGCACAGGCTTGCCCCGCCGGCGATACGAAGCCATATTCGACTTTTCCCCGGAAAAAGAGCCCGGAAGAGCGGGCTCCGGAAACAGGCACAGCGATCCGCGGAGTCTTCCGATCTCCGACAGAGGATTCCGGACGTTCCGGGCCCCGGAAGCCCGGAACAAAGCCCGAAGCGTCGCGCGGCAAGGCGCGGCACGAAGCGCCCGGAGCCCTGTCCTCCGAGAGCGGACCGGTCGCGGCTTCTCCCCTTGTTACTGCCCGGCGAACTGCCGGAGCAGGGCGATCTCGGAGGGCCAGCGGGCCGGATCGGGCGTTTCGAGAATCAGCGGCATGTCGTCGAACCGGCTGTCGCGGGCGATATAACGGAAAGCGTCCAGACCGATCGTTCCCTCGCCTAACGGCCGATGGCGGTCCACCCGGCTGCCCATCGGTTTCATCGAGTCGTTGAGGTGCATGCCCCGCAGGTAGCCGAAGCCGACCGTCTCGTCGAACTCGGCGAACGTCCGCTCGCAGGCCTCCTCCGAAGAGAGGTCGTATCCGGCCGCGAACGCATGGCAGGTGTCGATGCAGACCCCTACCCGGCTCTTGTCCTTCACGCGGGCGATGATCTCGGAAAGGTGATAGAACGAAAAGCCGACGTTCGAGCCCTGTCCCGCCGTGTTTTCGATGACGGCCGTCACACCCTGCGTACAGGCCAGCGCCAGATCGATCGACTCGGCCACGCGGGCGAGGCACTCGTCCACCGGAATCTTGCCCAGATGGCTGCCGGGATGGAAGTTGAGCCGGTCGAGCCCCAACGCCTCGCAGCGCTTCATCTCGTCGATGAACGCCGTGCGCGACTTTTCGAGCTCCGGAGCCGACGGATGGCCCAGATTGATGAGGTAACTGTCGTGCGGCAGGATGTGCGAAGGCTCATAACCGCCGGCCTCGCACGCGGCACGGAACGCCGCGACGGCATCCGCACCGAGCGGGGGCGCGGTCCACTGGCGCTGGTTTTTGGTAAAGAGCGCGAAAGCCGTGGCTCCGATGGCCTGAGCATGTTCCGGCGCGCGGAACACCCCGCCCGAAGCGCTGACATGGGCACCGAAATATTTCATATCCGTTCGTTTTATATTAGGAACCGTACAATTTCCGGTCCGCAGCACGCGTTTTCCGGAAAAGCGGACGGACAAAGCTACCGCTTTTTTCCGGGAAACCCGACACGAAGCGTAAAAGGCTTGCCCGAAAATTGCTACCTTTGTGCGGACCCGACCCAACCGAACGAATATGAAACCGCTCAAGCTCCTCTTTCTGCTCGCCGGCCTGTGCATCCTCTCGACCGAGGCGCGGGCCCAGTTCTCCATCTCGAAAGTCACCCCGAAAGAAGCGGACGTCAAGAACAAGAAAGACACGGTCAAGGAAATATCGGCCGTGACGAAGAATCCGTTTTTCAGCGAGTCGCGGTACCGGGCCGAACGGCGCAAGCTGCGCAAGGAGCGCAACACGATCTCCTGCACGGTAGGACTGAGCCTCAACCAGACCGGATTCGACAACTGGGTAGGCGGCGGCAACAACACCTTCGACGCGATGGCCTCGCTGCTCTACGTGCATACCTACGCCCGCAACAAATTCAACCTGACCTATTCGCTCGACTCCAAATACGGGATGAACGTCATATCGGGCAAGACGTTCAAGAACATCGACTACTTCATCATCAACGTCAATTCGGGATGGGCCATCTCGAAGAACTGGTCTTACTCGGCCAGCGCCAACCTCCGCAGCCAGTGGACCAAAGGGTTCCGCTCGGCCGACGACAAGACGATGATCAGCAACTTCATGTCGCCCGGAACGCTGACGCTGGGGGTCGGTCTGACCTACAAAGTGTTCAACAAGGCCCAGAACCGCACGCCGTTCGTCATGACGATCAACCCCATCAGCGGAAGCATGCTCTTCGTGCTGAGCGACACGCTTTCCAAACAGGGCATGCACGGCATCCCGGTGGGCCGGCACCAGAAGAGTTCGCTGGGTTCGAACATGCGCATCGACACGAACATTCCCATCGCCAAAGGAAAACTCAACTACATCAACTACTTTTACATCAGCACGAACTACCACGACAACACCTATGTCGAAATGCAGAACACGCTGCAGGTACGCGCCACGAAAATCTTCAGCGTGGACCTGTTCTGCCGGACGGTATACAACGAATTGCAGGTCACCCCGCGCAACAAGGCGCTGCAATGGAACTACAAGTTCGGGCTGGGGCTTTCCTATGTCTTCAAGAACAAGTAACGCCCGGTACGGGAATTGTCGTCTTCGGATCGGATAATCGCAAAACGCAATGTATAAAAACAGTAAATTCACCATCGTCCTGCCGGCCGTCGTAGCCTGCTCGCTGGTGGCGGGCATCCTGCTCGGCGGGCTGGTTTTCCGGACCGGCAAGCGCCCCGTCGTCAAACGTCCCGGCATCATGGCCCCCGGCAGCGAAAAGCTCAACCTGCTGCTGTCGCTCATCCACAACCAATACGTCGATACCGTCTCGATCGACTCGCTCGCCGAAGGCGTCATTCCCGCGCTACTCGAAGAACTCGACCCGCATTCGATGTACTTTCCAGCCACGGAACTGGCCAAGGCCAACGAAGCCATCGAAGGACAGTTCGACGGCATAGGCGTGACGTTCAACATGGCTACCGACACGGTGATCGTGCAGAACGTCATCACGGGAGGTCCCAGCGCCAAGGCCGGCATACAGGGCGGCGACCGCATCGTGACGGTCAACGACACGACGATCGCCGGCGTCGAGATGGACCAGAACGACGTCGTCAAACGCCTCCGGGGCCCGCGCGGCAGCGAAGTGCGGTTGGGCATCCGGCGCATCGGCATCGACGAGCTCCTTCCGATCACCGTCACGCGGGACGCCATTCCGATCAAAAGCATCACGGCGGCCTACATGATCCGGCCCGAAACGGGGTATATCAAGTTCGAACAATTCTCGGTAAACGCCCACAGGGAACTGTCCCAAGCCATATCCCGGCTCAAGGAGCAGGGCATGCGAAAGCTGATTCTCGACATCCGGGGCAATTCGGGCGGACTGCTCGATCAGGCCATCGCCATATCCAACGAGTTCCTGCCGGCCGACAAAATGATCGTCTACACGCAGGACCGCTTCGGCAACCGCACGACGGAATACAGCGACGGCTCCGGAGAGTTCACCGACGAGGAACTGGTCGTGCTCATCGACGAGTACAGCGCCTCGTCGAGCGAGATTCTGGCCGGAGCCCTGCAGGACAACGACCGGGGCACGATCATCGGCCGCCGCTCCTACGGCAAGGGACTCGTCCAGACGCAGATCCCGTTCCCCGACGGCTCGGCCGTGCGGCTCACCGTAGCCCGATACTACACGCCCACGGGCCGCTCGATCCAAAAACCCTACGACGAGGGAGCGGAGAACTACAACAACGAACTGCTGTCGCGCTACGAGCACAACGAGCTCTTCTCGATGGACAGCATCCGTTTCGCCGACAGCCTGCGGTACACGACCGAAGGAGGGAAAACCGTCTACGGAGGCGGGGGCATCATGCCCGACATTTTCGTTCCGGCCGACACGACGGGCATGACGGATTACTTCAAGGAGGTCGCAGGACGCAACATCCTCTACCGCTTCACGCTCGACTACACCGACCGCCACCGTGCGAAACTCAACGGCATCGGGAGCATCGAGGAGCTGGACCGTTTCTTCGACGCCGACACCGGTCTGCTCGACGAGTTCGTCCGCTACGCCGCACGGGCCGGCGTAACGGCCCGACGCGGGGAGATCGAACGCTCGCGCGAGGTCATTCTGGCCCAGATCCGAGCCTACGTGGGACGCAATACGCCGCTCGAAGACAACGCCTTCTACCACAACATTCAGCGCATCGACAACACGATCGACGAATCGCTGAGGGTACTCTCGGAGACGGACTCCGAAACCGACGGCACGACCGCCCGCGAGACGGAATAATCGACGCGGCGACGGAAA
>CAJTYA010000008.1:0-65368 GCA_910583985.1 uncultured Alistipes sp. | reverse complement strand
CATTTCTCTTTCCGTCCGGCCATAAACGACCGGTATTTTCGAATGCGACCTTTTCTTCGGGCACACCGCCGCTTACGCGCCGGGAAAAACGCAGACCGGACACGACGGTCCGCACCGGACAGACGACACGAAGAACCGCACCCTACCGGAACGGGATCGCGTTCCCCCGACGACAGGAAACGCCGGACACGACGGTCCGCCACGAAACAAGAACGCTCCGCAACATGTATTTTCCGAATCGGAGTCCGGGGAAAACGGACCTTCTCCGCATCGGTTTACCGCCCCGGAATAGGAACTTCTTTCGAACGAGAAATACCGTTCCGCGCGTCGCACGGGAACGAACGAAAGCACGATAGAAAACGGCGCAAAGATTCGTCGGCCTCCGTACAGGCGGACCGTCTATCCGTAAATCAGATAGCCGGCCGCGCCGGACAGCACGATGAGCAGGATGGGATCGACGCGGCGCAGCGAGGCGAGAAAGACGACGCCGAAAACGATCCAGCTCGCCGCATCGGAGAACGTATCGGGCGTGAAGAGCACCATACCGGCCAAGCCGATCATGGCCAGAATCATCGGCCGCATGCCGTACATGGCGCCTTTGATATAGACGTTTTCGCGCAGGGCCAGATAGAAACGCGTGATGAGGATCATCAACGTCAGGGCGGGCAGGCACACCGCCGCCGTGGCGACGACCGATCCCCACACGCTGCCGGTAACGACATAGCCGATGTAGGTGGCACTGTTGATCGAAATCGGGCCGGGGGTCATCTGCGACACGGCGATGATGTCGGTCAGCTCGGCGTTCGAAATCCATTGATGGCGGATGACGACCTCGTGCTGGATGAGCGACAACATCGCATAGCCGCCGCCGAAACCGAAAAACCCGATTTTGAGGTAAGAGAGAAACAATTGCAGGTAAATCATATCGTCCGGCCCTTTCGTTTACGGTAATACGCGAAGGCGAGTCCGCCCAGAGCGCCCACGAGGATCAGATAGACCGGCGAAAAACCCAGCGCCCACGTCGCGGCCAGTGCGGCGGCGGCCAGCAGCAGACGCCACAGGCCCAAGCCTTTCGATAGATTGAAGATCGGAGCGAGAATCAACGCCACCACGGCGGGCCGCATTCCCTTGAAGACGGCTTCCACGACCGGGTTCGTGCGGAACGAGGAGAAGAACAGCGCGATGAGCAGGATGATGACGAACGACGGCACGACGACGCCCATCACGGCCCAGAACGCCCCTGCATACCGCGCGATCTTATACCCCACGAAAACCGCCGTATTGAGCGCCAGCGGACCGGGCGAGGTCTGGGCCAGCGTCAGCAGGTCGATGAACTCGGCTCCGTCGATCCAGCGGCGGCGTCCGACCACCTCCTTCTCGATGAGCGGCACCATGGCGTATCCTCCGCCGAAGGTGAAGACTCCGATTTTGAGAAAAGTCCAGAAAAGCGTCAGCGATTTTCGCATCGTTCCCTATTTTTTCAGGCGGCCCGTCAGCGAAAGCACGCCGTCGATGAACGTCAGCGGATGGACGGGGTTGCCCGGTATGTACAAATCGACGCCGACGCGGTCCAGAAAACCGCGGTCCAGCGCTTCGCTCCCGGCGAAAAGCCCGCCCGACACGGCGTCGGTCCCGGCCAGTATGACGATGCGGGGCGTAGCGACGGCACGGTAGCACAGTTCGAGCGCTACGGCCATGTTCGCGGTGATCGGACCCGAAACGACGATGCCGTCGGCATGACGGGGCGAAGCGACAAATTCGATGCCGTACCGCCCGAAATCGAAATTGACGTTCATCGTGGCATTGAGTTCCATTTCGGTCGAACCGTCGCCGCCGGCGCACACCTGCCGCAGGCGCAGCGCATGGCCGAACGTGCGGCGAATTTCGCTGCGGACGCGGTCCTCGTCGAGCGCGATGCGGTCGCCGGACTGCGCCGTGACGCGCAACCGGGAGAGGTCGTTGGTGGCGAGGCGGAAATCGGACGTAAAGCGAACGAGGTCGGGATAGCGCATGGCGCATTCGTTACAGAATACGCAACGCCCCAGATCGATCGTAAAGGGGGCCTTCGACACGGCTCCCGAAGGGCATATCCGGCAAAGCTCCTCGGCCACGTCGTCGGACGGTTCTGCCGCGACGGTCGGACGGCCGCGGAACGTATCGGGCAGCCGGGCCTCGTCGAGCCGGGGAATGAACTGCCTGCCGTGGCTGCGCAATACCTTCAAACTGGAAAAAAGCATATCTCAATCCTTTATAGACTCCCGCGGCTACATATCGTGTCCGCAATACGAGAGGCTGAAACTTTTGTTGTTGATCGGAAAATCGGAAATGCCGATGCGGCGCACGGCCAGCGCCAGCGCCAGCCAGTTGTGCAGCGACGGATCAACGGCCCGGTAGACGGCCAGACGCCCCTCGGCATCGGTCAGCGCCGCATGGCACACCTCGCCCCGCCACCCTTCGACGAGCGAGAAGGCAAAACGGTCGGGCGACAGCGGCACGTCGTAGCGGGGCGGGCGCTTTTGCGGAGCCTCCGGCACGGAGGCTTCGAGCCACGTCCGGACGTAGCCGATGGACTGAAAGACCTCGCCGATACGGACCTTCAGCCGGGCCATCACGTCGCCGGTCTGTTCCACGACCGGTTCGTGCACGACGCTCCGGCCGTAGAGGTCCCATCCGTGGCTGCTCCGCACATCGCGGACGAGCCCCGACGCACGGGCCGCCAGACCGACCGCGCCGATGCGCGAAGCCCGCGCCGCAGGCACGACGCCGCAATCCTCCAAGCGTCCCAGCACGGACGGCTCGTTCGACAGGCAGCGGGCCACCTCTCCGTAGCGGCGCTCCACATCCGACAGATTTTTCAGAATCATCTCCCGGAGCGCGCCGCTGAGCGGATAGTGGCTTCCGAAAGGACGGATGAGGCCCTTGGAGAAACGGTTGCCGCACCAAAGCTGCATCGAGTTGATGACGACGGTACGCAGGGCCTCGCAGGCCACCTGTCCCAACTGGTAGCCGATGTCCGTGCAAATGGCCCCGGTATCGGCCAGATGCACCGCTATGCGCTCCATTTCCAGCGCCACGGCCCGCTCGACGGGCAGGGACGTCGAAGCGAGCTCTTCGCGCGATGCGTCCGAAGCGAACTTCTCGACCAAACGGGCATAGGCCGTCGCATGGGCCACCGTGCTGTCGCCGGCCATCGACTCGGCCAGTACGGTCTGCCGCAGCACGTTCGACGTCGAGCAGACGAGCCGTTCGACATCCCGGTGCTGGAAGCCGAGTACGATTTCGAGGTGGCGGATCTCCTCGCCGTTGCAGATGAAGCGGAACACGCCCGGCTCGATGATTCCGGCATGGATGGGTCCCACATTGACCTCGTGCAGCGACTCGCCCCGGACCTCGTAGAAAGGATAGTTCGACGCCGTGCTGCGCCCGTCGAGCCGGTCGGCGGGAAAACGCAGCGGCTTGAGCCACGGGTGATCGCCGTAGCGGACGCCGAAGCGTTCGGCCAGATCGCGCTCGAAGGCGTGCATGGCCGGATAAAGCGCCGTAAGCGACGGCAGGACGGTGTCCGGCAGCGAAGCGATCCGGCACGAGGCGATAAAAACCCGGCCGGCAGCGTCGTCCGCCATCAACGAATAGATTCGCAATCCGTCGCCCTGCGGCACACCGAAACAGCTCGCACAGCGGCACGACTCGTTTCGCAACCAGTCGCGCATGTCGGCGAACCATTCGGCGTAAGAGAGAAGCGGTATGTCGGAACAAGGAACCGACCCTTCCCGGTTATCGGAGGAAAGCCATCCGCTTACGGATTTCGTCGTTGTCACATCATTCATAGCACATATCCCCTGCGGGACGATAAATCGGTTAAAAAGTTACGATCTCCCGGATGAAGCTCACCAGCGCTTCGGGCTGCAACACCCCGATGAGGGACGAAACGGCGATGAGCGCGAACCCCGTCCATGCGAAAACCGGACTCGCCTTGAAAGCGGATTCGCAGGATTTTCCGCTCGGACGGAAACAGAGTTGCAGTACTCTGGAGAACAGGCTGTACATCACGAAACAGAGCGAAAGAACCGTCACGGCCAGCAGCCACCACTTCCCGTCGAGGACGATCTGTTTGAAGATCATCACCTCCGAGATGAACAGGGCCGAAGGCGGAAAGGCCAGCAGCGAAACGGAGCCCAGCAGGATGGTCGCCGCACCGACGCGGTTGATGCGGATATAGTCGCCGATGCGGTTGATGCGGTAATTGCCGTAGGTCTTGCCCACCTGGGCCATGCAGAAAAACAGGCCCGACTTGATGAACGTATGCGCCGTGGCATGGAACAGCGCCGCGAACACCCCCGCCCCGCCGATGCCGAGTCCGATGGCGACGATGCCCATGTTTTCGACCGTCGAGTAGGACAACAGCCGCTTGTAGTTGTTGGTCCGGCGCAAGAACACCGCGCCGACGAGCACCGAAAGCACACCGGCGATCACGAGCACCTGCGAGGCCCACTCTCCCACGGGCGAGGGCGCGACGAGCCGGTAGACGCGGAATACGGAAACGAAGCCGGCATTGACCAGCACGGTCGAAATGACGGCCGAAGCGGGTGTCGGGGCGGCGAAATTGGCGTCCACGCCGATCGTATAGAGCGGGAAAAGCTCCATCTTGCAACTGTATCCGACCAGAATGAACAAAAAGGCGATCTTCAGGTAGAGCGGATTGCCGGTAAGCACGCCCTCGGAGAGGCTGCGGTACGACATATCGCCCCCGACGGCCACGGTACCGAGCAGCAGGATGCCCAGATAGGCCACGGCGATGCCCGTCGAACAGACGAAAATGTATTTCCACGTGGCTTCGAGACTCCGCTCGTCGCGCCGGTGGTAGACCAGCCCGGCCGTGCAGAGCGTCGTGGCTTCGAGAAAGATCCACGTCACGGCCACGTTGTTGGCGAAATAGACCGCCGAGGCCGACGCGCAGAGCAGCATCAACGAAATCTTATAGACCTTGTGCTCGTGCAGGTTTTCGGCATCCAGATAGCGGGAGCTCTGGAAAAAGGCCGTCGAGGAGACGACGGTCATCAACACGAAAAACAGCATGCCCAGCCTATCGAACGTGAAGAACACCGAGGAGGTGGCGTCCGTGCGGCCTCCCGCCACGAGCCACAGGGCGAAAAGAAGCTGCACACCGAAAAACACCGAAACGACCGACCGGACGGCCCGGCAACTGCGGGCGAAACCCGCGCAGGCGGCCAGAAAAAGCGCCGTGAGCAAATAGAGTAACATCATCGCATCAATCCTTTATCGTGGTTAGCGTGTCGGCATTCAGGTCGTGCAGGCGGCTGCCGATCTTGCCGACGAACAGGCCCAGCATGAGCACGCTCATCAGGATGTCGAGCAAAATGGCGATATTGATCAAAAACGGCATCTCGACCCCGATGGCCATCGAAAAGAGGAACACGCCGTTCTCGATGACCAGAAAGCCCACCAGATGGGAAAATATCCGCTTATGCGAAACGATCAGCAGCATGCCGCTGAGCAGCGCGTAGAGCGCCACGCCGAAAAAGACCATGTCGATGCGCGAATCGGCCATGTAGTAGGTGACGATCACGCTGCACAGCAGCGCCGCGAAGGACAGGATCAACTGGTTGAAGACGGCCACCGAGCGGGCGTGCACCCGGTTGATGCCCGTGCGGCGGATGATGGCGAACAGCATGGCGGGCATGACGACGGCCTTGAAGACCAGCGTTTCGACCAGCACGAACGACAGTTCGAGCCAGTCGATGCCGTGCAGCCTCAGAAGCGCCACGCCCAGCAGCAGCCAGCCTTGCAGGCCGATGAGCATCGCGTAATGGCGGAAACGCTCGGTAATGGCCGAATAGACCAGCGTCACCACATAGAAGATAATCAGAGCCAGTAACATAAGGTTATCCGATATGAATGTTCCGTAAAATGAGGAACGCGACGATGAACACGACGAAAGCGATCGCCGAGATCGTCACGATATAGGTCGTATTGTCGAAAAGACGCCCGCGCGCCATGAACGACTCGATCGTGCCGACACCGAGGCCGATGAGGATGCACAGCAGCACGACGAGCGGAATGCAGTAGGCGAACGTCGCCGCGAGCGCCGAGGAGGCGATCACGGCGAAAGCGGCCGTCTTGAGCCACGAAGAGAGCGTGACGAGCCCCAGATCGAACCCGCAGTAGTCGAGCACCATCACCTCGTGAATCATCGTCAGTTCGAGGTGCGTGCGCGGATCGTCGACCGGAATCCGCCCCGCCTCGACGATGAGAATCTTCGTCACGGCGTACATGAGCGGAATCATGGCGATGATCATTTCGGTCGATCCCGCCTCCATGCGGGCGAAGATCCGCTCGAAGCTCGTGTGTCCCGACACGAGGGCCAGCGTGCCGAGCACGATGAACAGAGCCGGTTCGACCAGTGCACCGTAGAGGGCCTCGCGGCTGGCGCCCATGCCCTCGAAGCTGCTGCCCGTATCGAGCGCGCCGAGAATCAGCATCATGCGGCCCAAAGCCAGCAGGTAGCAAAACAGGACGACATCGCCCCCGAACGAAATCAATGCGCCCGACGGTCCGGCCGGCACCATCGCCACGGCCGTCAGCGAAGCCCCTAACCCCACGACGGGCGCCATGCGGAAAACGGGACCCGCGACGGGACTGTACACGGCACCCTTGCGGAACGAGACGCCCAGCGTCAGCACATGCTGCCAGAGCGTCACACCCTTGCGTCCGCTCAACACGGCCCGCGTCCGGTTGACGACGCCCGGCAGCAGCAGGGCGATAAAGATCAAAACGACGAAACTCAGCATGGCTATCGGATTATTTTAAGAACGGACAACAGGAAAACCAGCGCGAAAAACAACAGCGCGTAAAGGATATAATGATTCACCTTGCCGGTGCGCAGCGCCGAAAAACGCTCGTTGACCCGGCGGATCAACGCGACCCACCACACGGAAAAAAGCGAATCGAGCTTGTCGCGGTGTTTGACTTCGAAATTGTGTGACACGGGGAAAATCTCGTCCGAACCGATCTTGTCGTCGTCGCCCACGTTGTGGGTCATTTTCCGCGTCAGCCGCTGCCAGCCTTCGCTGAACGATTCGCCCGTATACTGCATGCGGGCGCTCTGGGCCGGGAAACCGCATCCCCAGACGGGCCCCTCCTCGACGGTCCGCCTGCGCAGGGCCCAGCGGCGCCATCCGCCGACGAGCACGACCGAGACGACGAGCACGCCCAGCGCGAGGGTCAGCCCCACGAAGCTGTCGGAAACCGTGGCCGAAAGCACGTCGGCGTCGAGACCGAAGGTCTCGGCGGCCACGTCCGCGACGAGAGGCACCGCGCCGCAGGAGCCCAATCCCACGAGCAGGATGCCGGCGAGCGGGAAGGCCATACCCGCGAACATCGAACGTCCCGCTTCGCGCACGCCCGCAGCCGCCTCGCTGCGCGGAACGCCTAAAAAGGCCATGCCGTAGAGTTTGGAGAACACCAGCACGGCCAGTCCGCCGATGAGAGCCAACGCGATCACGCCGCCCAACGACAGCAGCGTAAAGGCATCGTTGCCGGCCACGCCGTCGAACAGGCCCAAATAGATCATGAACTCGGAGACGAATCCGTTGAAAGGAGGCAGCGCGCAGATGGCCAGCGACCCCACGAGAAACAGCGCGGAGGTGACCGGCATGCGCTTGCCGAGCCCGCCCAGCTTGTCTAACGACACGGTGTGGAGCGAAGCGTAGACATTGCCGGCTCCCAAGAAAAGCAGCGTCTTGAAAAACGAATGGTTGACCGTATGCAGCAGCGCTCCGCCGATTCCGCAGAGGGCCAGCAGCGAATCGTATCCCGAACGGCCGATCAGACCGAAACCCAGTCCGATGAAAACGATGCCCACGTTCTCGATGCTGGAATAGGCCAGTATTTTCTTCATGTCGTTTTGCAGGGCGGCCAGAATGACGCCCCACAGGCCGGTGGCGATACCGGCGGCGAACAGGATCGCGCCCACGGCATAGAAATCGCCGGAAAGGTACGAGCACACGCGCAGGATGCCGTAGACCCCCATCTTGATCATCACGCCCGACATGAAGGCCGAAACGTGCGACGGAGCGGCGGGATGGGCCTCCGGCAGCCAAACGTGCAACGGGAACATCCCGGCCTTCATGCCGAAGCCCACTAAAAAGACCGCGAAGAGCGGCAGTGCGCTCTGCCGGGAGAAGTAAACGCCCAGCGAATCGAACGACACGGGCAGCCCCTCGGAGGCGAGCTTCACGAAGCCGACGAGCAGGAAGACGAAGCCCACGTGCATAAGGACCAGATAGTTCAGTGCGGCACGGCGGACCTCCTTGCGTTCGGCGTCGAAGAGGATGAGCACGAACGAGGCGATCGTCATCGACTCCCACGAGAACAAGAACCCGAATCCGTCGCGGAACAACACCACGAGCAGCATCGAGAAAAACATGATCGCCAGCGCGAAATAGTGCAGCGAAATCTGGACGGGCTGCTTACGATCGAGGTAGCCCGCGAGGTAGCCTCTGGCGTAGACCGTAACGGCCACGCCCGCCCAAGAGACGATCAACAGGAAAACGGCCGAAAGCGGGTCGGCCGTCCCGAACCCGCTGCCGAAGACGACGTTCGACGCGGCGGGATACTGCACGCAGGCACCGCTCGCAAGCACGGAAAGCGCTTCGGCGGAGGCAATCGCCGCACCGGCGCCAACGACCGCGAGGGCCGTCCACCATTTGGCCCGCAGCGGCACGGCGAAAACCGCCGCCGAAAGTACCGCGAGGGCGATGATCCATTCCATCATATCGGTAGAGTACGATTATTTTTCATTGACAAACGCTACGGAATGCACGGCGGCCAAAGCCGCCGTCTCGGTACGGAGTCGGCTCTCCCCTAACGAAACGGGCACGAAGCCGGACCGGGAGGCCAAAGCGATCTCTTCGGGCGAGAAATCGCCTTCGGGCCCGATGAGGATCTGGATGCGACGCCCCGGGAGCAGGCAGCTTTTGAGCGACCGGCGCGGCAGCCCCTCCTCGCAATGGGCGACGAAGCGATCCCCGTCGAACGGGACGGCGACCAGTTCCCGCAGCGGCACGGCCTCGTCGACGGTCGGATGATAGGCCTTGAGCGACTGCTTGACCGCTCCGGTGGCCACCCTCCACAGGCGGTCGGTCTTGACCGTGCGGCGTTCGCTGCGGTCGCACACGACAGGCGTAATGCGGTCGATACCGATCTCGGTCGCCTTCTCGACGAACCACTCCAGACGGTCCATGTTCTTGGTCGGCGCCACGGCCACGTGCAGATACCAGTCGCGCCGGCCGAAACCCTCGGTGCACTCCCGGAACTCGACGATGCAGCGGCGTGAAGCGACGTCCGTCACCTCGGCCCGGCACAGCGTGCCCCGGCCGTCGGTCAGATAGAGGCTGTCGCCGGGGGCGAGCCGCAGCACCCGGACGCAATGGCGCGACTCCTCCTCGGAAAGCGCATAGCGGCCCGAAGCGGGGTCCATGTCGGGAGCGTAAAATAATTGCATAAGAATGCGGATTGTAAACGGTAATATCGTTATTTTTGCATTCCTTCGTCCGGGAATCGGGCACAAAAGTACAAAACAACCGACGAAAACCAACGTTAAACGGCAATATTATCTTCATCCGCCATGAGAAAACACCTGATACCGGCCCTGACGCTGACGCTTATGACGACCCTGACCTGCTGCGAGAAAAAGCCGGCGGAGATCAATCCGCTGCTCGTCCGATGGGACACCCCCTACGGCATTCCGCCGTTCGACAAGATCCGGCCGGAACACTACCGGCCCGCCGTGGAAGAGGGCATCGCCCGCCACAAGGCCGAAATCGACTCGATCGTCGGCGACCCGGCCGCGCCCTCGTTCGAGAACGTCATCGCCGCACTGGACCGCAGCGGACGACTGCTCGCCGACACGTACCTGACCTTCACGCTCGTCGCGGCGGCCGACAACAACGACACGCTGCAACGCATCGACATGGAGATTTCGCCCCTCGTCGCCGCGCATGACGACGACGTCCGCATGAACGAAAAGCTCTTCGACAAGGTGGAAGCTGTCTACGAGGCCCGGAACGCCTCGTCGCTGACGCCCGAACAGATCCGGCTGACCGAAAAGACCTACGACCGTTTCGTCCGGGCGGGCGCACGGCTCACGCCCCGCAAGAAAGAGGAGCTGCGGCGCATCAACGAAGAGCTGACGACGCTGGGCATCCGCTTCGCCAACAACATGCTGGCCGAAAACCGCGACTTCGCGCTCGTGCTCGACACGCTGCCCGACCTGAATGGACTGCCCGAAAGCGTCGTCGATGCCGCGGCGGCCGAAGCCAAGGCGCGGGGACTCAAAGGCAAATGGACGTTCACGCTCAGCAAGCCGAGCTTCATTCCGTTCATGACCTACGCCGAGCGGCGCGATCTGCGCGAAAAACTCTACAACGGCTACCTCTCCCGCGGCGACAACGGCAACGAGCACGACAACAATCAGATCGTCGCCGACATCGTCCGCCTGCGCACCGAAAAGGCCCACCTGCTGGACTATCCCTCCTATGCGGCCTTCGTACTGGACGACAAGATCGCCCGGACGCCCGAAAACGTCTACGCACTGCTCGACAAGCTCTGGGGTCCCTCGCTCGAACTGGCGGGACGCGAGCTGGAGGAGATGCGGGCCATCAAGGCGAAAGATACGGGCGACAGCACCTTCGCGGCATGGGACTGGTGGTATTACGCCGAGAAGGTCCGCAAGGACAAGTACGCCCTCGACGAAGAGACGCTCAAGCCCTATTTCTCGCTCGAAAACGTCCGGACGGGCGCATTCCGACTCGCCAACCGGCTCTGGGGCCTCACGTTCCGCCCCGTGTCCGTACCGCTCTACCACGAAGAGTGTCTGGCCTACGAAGTACTCGACAAGGACGATTCGCATCTGGGCATCCTGATTTTCGACTTTTTCCCCCGGCCCGGCAAACAGGCCGGCGCATGGTGCGGAGCCTACCGCGAAGAACATTACGGGGCGGACGGAGAGCGCGTCGCCCCGATCGTCACGATCGTGTGCAACTTCACCCGTCCCAACGGAAGCACGCCCGCGTTGCTCAATCTGGACGAAACGCAGACGTTGTTCCATGAATTCGGGCATGCGCTCCACAACCTGCTGGCCCGTAACCGCTATGTCGGAACGGGCATGGACCGGGTGGAACGCGACTTCGTGGAATTGCCCTCGCAGATCATGGAAAACTGGGCGATGGAACCCCCGATGCTGAAAAGCTACGCCAAGCACTACCAGACGGGCGAAATCATCCCCGACCGCCTGATCCGTAAAATACGCGACAGCCGTTATTTCAATCAGGGATTCGCCACGACCGAACTGCTGGCCGCCGCGTTGATCGACATGGACATCCACTCGGCGGAAGAATACGCCCCCGTCGACCTCTCGGCCTTCGAACGCGAAGCGCTGTACACCCGCCGGGGCATGATTCCGCAGATCGCGCCCCGCTACCGCTATCCCTACTTCGGCCATATCTTCAACGGAGACGGCTATTCGGCCGGCTATTACAGCTACATCTGGGCCGAAGTGCTCGACAAGGACGCCTTCGAGGCTTTCGTCGAGAGCGGCGACATATTCGATCCGGAACTCTCCCGGTCCTTCCGCAAGCACATTCTCGAAAGCGGCAGTTCGCAGGACGGCATGACGCTGTTCCGTCGTTTCAGAGGCAAGGAACCCGACCCCACGGCGTTGATGATCGCACGGGGCCTTATCGAAGCGCCGGCCGACTCGACGGCAGCGGCGATAGCCGAAACGGCCGCCGCGACGCCGGACGCCGTCTCCGCCCGTCCCGGCATGCCGCTTATGCCGGACGAATAGGCGGCCGCCCCGAAAGTGTCGCAACGCGGCACGGCAATTCCTCGCGCGGCGAAGATGCCGACCGGTTCCGCAAAACAGCGCCCCGTCCTTGCTATCGAGGACGGGGCGCTTTCGTTCGAAAAGAGGCGAGCGGACCCTTCTCGGCCGTTCCGATCAACCGGCCGGCAAGGACTCCTCCGGAAACAAAAACGGACATCAAAACCGTTTTCGGCGCTACGATTCACCCCTTCCTGCCGTTTTCAACGTCCGCCGCCCCCGAAACGAGGAAACTTCGGGACCCGCAAAACGAGCCGTCCCCTGTCGCCGGTCGGGCGACAGGGGACGGTTCCCTTCCGGAAGGTACGCTCGAACGCACCCTCCGTTTCTTTCCGGATTCCGTTATTTCACGGGACGGGCTTCGCCGTCCACCACGAGCAGTTCGCCCAGACCGAGCGAGCGCACGCCGGCGAGCTGCGTCTTGGCATCGCCCACGACGACGACGATCATCTTATCGTAGTCGATATGGGCCGCGATGGCGGCTTTGGCCTGTTCCAGCGTAATCGTTTTCAAGATCTGCTCCCGTTGTGCGATAAAGTCTTCGGGCATGTCGTACAGGGCGATGGAACGCAGCATGCTCAACTGCGCGCCGGGCGTTTCGAACGATCCGTTGAGCGTGCGGAGCAGCGAATTGGTCGTGTTGTCGAGGTATTCCTGCGTATACTCCTCGCCGTAGGTCGAGAGAATGTCGCGGAACAAGGTCAGCGACTCCTTGGTCACGGTAGCCTGCACGCTGGAATGCGCCTGAAAGAAATTGTTCAGGTTCGTCTGGTTGAAAAACGAATAGGCTCCGTAGGTATAACCGTGCTGCAAGCGCAGGATTTCGAAGAGCAGGCTGCCCGACGAAGCGCCTAACTTGTCGTTGACGATATAGGCGGGATAGGCTTCGGGGCTCTTCATCGGCATGGCTTTCGAACCGATGGCGATATAGGTCTGGCGCGCGCCCGGATAGTCGACGAAATAGACTTTGGCCTCAGGCGCGGCATCCGTCACGTCGACCGTCGGCAGCACGATGTCCTTGGCCGCCCAGTTTTCGGTCAGCGAGGCGAGCGTCTTTTCGACCTGTGCACGGTCCAGTCCGCCCACGAAGCTCATCGTGGCGCTCTTGGGCGTGAAATAGGTGTCGTAGAACGCCTTCAGGTCGTCGAGCGTGATGGACTCGACGGAGGATTCGGTGCCCGTCGGGCTGTTGGAGAGGATGCTGTGGGAACCGAAGATCACTTTGGAGAAGACGTTCGAAGCGATCGTCGCGGGTTCGGTGGCACGCTGACGGATGTTGTCGATGGTCCGTTGTTTGACCACCTCGAAGACTTTTTCGTCCCAGCGCGGAGAGAGCAGTATCTCTTCGACGAGCGCCATGACCTGCGGGAAATTCTTCCTGAGGCAGTTGCCGCCGAGAGACATGTACTCGACACCCGACGAAACGCGGATCTGCGCGCCGAGCTGGCCGATGGCGTCTTCGAGCTCTTCGGGCGTCTTGGAGGCCGTTCCCTCGTTGAGCATCTGGGCCGTCAGGTAGGCCACGCCCACCTTGTCGGGGTTGTCGAGCAACATGCCCCGGTTGAGCTCGATGGAGAAATTCACGAGCGGGAGCTCGTTGTACTCGATGCCGCGGACCGTCATGCCGTTGGCGAGCTTCGCCGTCCAGACGGCCGGCACGTTGAGTTCCGGCGTATTGGCCAGCAGTTCGGGTTCGACGCTGCGGTCGATGGCCGAAGCGGTCTTTTCGTAGGGATCGTCCACCACGACGCCGGCCTGCGAGTTCAACTGCTGTTCGTCGATGGATTCCTGTTCCACCACAGCGGGCACCGAACCCGTCACGGCCAGATCGGACGCCCCTTCGGGATAGATGCTGAGCGAAAGATAGTTCTTGCCCTTGATGTATTTTTCGTACACGCGCATCACGTCGTCGACCGTCACGGCCTTGTACTTGTCGATCTCCTTGAGCGTCCGGTCGGGAGCGCCGCCGAACACGTTGTCGCGGGCCATCGAAATGGCCTTGCCGTTGGTGGAGGTGAGCCGGTTGTAGATGCGGGTCTCTTCGAGGTTCTTGTACCGTTCGAGGTCGGCAGGGTCGATGCCCTCCCGTTCGAAACGGGCGAAAGCCTCTTCCACGGCAGCCTGCACGTCGTCGAGCTTCACGCCGGGGAACGTCTTGACGTCGAAGACGACCACGCCCGCCAGTTCGAGCTGGTAGCAGAACATTTCGACCTCCGGAGCCAGCCCGCGCTCTTCGACCAGCACCTTGTACAGCGGCGACTTCTTGTCGCCGGAGAGCAGGTTGGTCAGAAAGTCGAGCGCATAGCCGTCCTCGTTGTAATTCTCGACGGCGGGATAGGCCAGCAACAGCAGCGGAGCGTTGCAGAAGACGTCCTCGTGCGAAATCTTCTTCGTCGAGTCGAGCGTCACGTTCTGCACCTGCGGAGCTTCGGGATTGGGCCGCGCGGGGATTTCGCCGAAATACTTCGCGATCAGTTCGCGGGCCTGCGCCTTGTCGAAGTCGCCGGCCACGACGAGCGTCGCATTGCCGGGCGTGTAATACTTGTCGTAAAATTCCTTCACATCCTCGACCGTCGCGCTGCGCAGGTCGGGAATCTCGCCGATCACCGTCCAGCTATAAGGGTGTCCTTCGGGGAACATGTTCTTGAACATCAGATCGAAGGCCAGACCGTAGGGCGCGTTTTCGCGCTGGCGCTTCTCGTTCGACACCACGTCGATCTCGCGGCGCAGACCGCCTTCGGTCACCGTATTGATGAAATAACCCATGCGGTCGGACTCCATCCACAGCACCTTTTCGAGCGCGTCGCGCGGTACGGTTTCGAAGTAGACGGTACCGTCGTTGCTCGTTCCGCCGTTGAAGGTTCCGCCCAGCGCGTCGATCTTCTGAAAAAAGGCGTTGCGCGGCAGGTTTTCCGAACGCTGGAACAGCATGTGCTCGAAGAAATGGGCGAAACCCGTCTTGCCCGGTTTCTCGCGGTTGCTGCCCACATGATACTGAATGGCCACCGACACGACCGGATCGGACGTATCCTGATGCAACACCACTTCGAGGCCGTTGTCGAGGGTGTACTTCTCGTAGTCGAGACGGGCCTTGTCGTCGGCCTTACTTCCGCAACCGGTCATGCTCAATGCCGTTAAGGAGACCAGCGGGAACAAAAAAATTTTTTTCATACGCTCTATCGTTTTTCGACATAATTCGATCCATTAGTATAATAACGTCGCAAAATTAAACTTAATATCCGAGCAAACGACAAAAAAAGCCTAAAAAATAGCCTTCTTCTGCCGGTCCGGGAATTTCGGGCGGACGCTTTCGCCGGGCGGAAGGCCGAACGGACGCCGCCGCGGCCCGCTTGCGCACCCGCAAAAAACGAACGGCCGATCCTCGCGCGGCCCTTTCACCGGTCGGGCTTTTTGCGTACTTTTGCGGATAACGAAAAAACGGAGAGGATGACCAGACGCGAAATATGGGACGCGGTGAACCGGGCAGCGGCCTCGGTCTACGACGCACGCGAAGCGCGGGCGGTGACGGCTTTCGTCTGCGAAGGACGGTTGGGCCTGCGCTTTACGGATGTGATCGTCGAGCCGGACGCCCCCTGTCCGCTGCGCGAAGAACTCGCCTCGCTCACGGCCGAGATACGCGACCGGCGACCGGCCCAGTACATCGCCGGGTACGCCTTTTTCCGGAACATGAAATTCACCGTCCGCGAGGGCGTGCTCATCCCACGGCCCGAAACCGAAGAATTGGTCGGCCTCATCGAGGCGGAACACGGCGCCGAAGAGGGGCTGCGCGTGTTGGACATCGGCACCGGAAGCGGCTGCATCGCCGTGTCGCTGGCCCTTGCCCTGCCCCGCAGCCGCGTGACGGGCATCGACATTTCGGACACGGCGCTGGCGACGGCATCCGAGAACGCACGGCGGCTCGGCGCCGGGGTGCGCTTCGAGCGGCTCGACATCCTCGACGACGAGGGTCCGCAGGGTCCCTACGACATCGTCGTGAGCAACCCGCCCTACGTGACCCGCAGCGAACGGGCGCAGATGCCTCCCAACGTGCTGTGGCACGAGCCTCACCGGGCGCTGTTCGTGCCGGACGACGATCCGCTGCTCTTCTACCGGGCCATCGCGGAGAAAGGCCGGACGGTGCTCGCCCCCGGAGGACGGCTCTGGTTCGAGATCAACGAGCGCTTCGGGCCGCAGACGGTCCGCCTGCTCGAAAACGAGGGTTATGCCGACGTGCGGCTCCGCGAGGACCTGTTCGGCAAGCCCAGAACGGTCTGCGCACGATGGAAATGAAACGGACCAAAACGCCCGAAAGGGCGCTCTCGGACCTGATGACGGCCTGTGCGAAAAGCGAAAAAGCGACTTCGGACGCCCGGCGTCTGCTCGCCCGGTGGGGCGTGGAGAGTCGAGCGGCCGAAGAGATCGTGGACCGGTTGGTCGAGATGAAATTCATCGACGACCGAAGATACGCCGAAGCCTACGTGCGCGAAAAGACCCGTCTGAGCCGCTGGGGCGTCCGCAAGATCAGGGAAGGCCTCCGGGCCAAACGGATCGCCGAGGAGATCGTCGACGAAGCGCTCGGCGAGGCCGACGCCCGGACGATGGGCCGCAAGCTCGACGAGTTGCTGCGCCGCAAGGCCAAAACGGTTAAAGCCTCGAACGATTTCGAGCGGAAGGGCAAACTGCTGCGTTACGGCATGGGATTGGGATTCGACTACGAGGAAATCGCCGGAGCGATCGACCGTCTGGCCGAAGAGGAACGGACCGGCGACGAATGAAAAACGAAAGACGACACACGAGAAGATGAAAACGAACGGATTGAAAAGACTCTGCTGCCTTTGGGCGGCCCTATGGTGTACGACGGGAGCGTGGTCCCAGTATTTCGTCCGGGAACAGACCCGGCAGTACCGGTTCGGCCCCCCGGTGAACATTCCGATCCTGCTGTCGGCCAACTACGGAGAACTGCGCGGCGCGCATTTCCATTCGGGCATCGACATCAAGACGCAGGGCATCACGGGCAAACCCGTGTTAGCGATGGCCGACGGCTACGTGGCCCGCATCGCGGTGAGCCCGTCGGGATTCGGCAAGGCGCTCTACCTGAACCACCCCGACGGCACGACGACCGTATACGGCCACCTCGAACGCTTCGCCGAGGAGATCGAAGACTATATCCACGAGCTGCAATACGCCCGCCAGTCGTTCGCGGTGGACGTGACGCCGCCCTCCGACAAGTTCGTTTTCCGGCAGGGCGACCGCATCGCACTGTCGGGCAACCGGGGCTCGTCGGGCGGTCCGCACCTCCATCTGGACGTCCGCGAAACGGCCTCGCAGCGACCGTTGAACATCCTCGCCCGCGGCATCCTCTCCGTGGCCGACACCGTACCGCCCAAGGCCAAGGTGCTCTATTTCGTCGGCATCGACACGGTGCAGGGCATTCCCGTGCACAGCGTCCGGCGCAAGCTGTCGGTCAAAGAGTCCGCTCCGGGACGCTGGAGGCTCGCCGGATCGGACACGGTCGTCGTGTCGCAGACGGGTTACTTCGCCGTCGAAGCCGAGGAGAAAAAAAGCGGGACGACCAACCCGATGGGTATCTACACGATCGACGCGCTGCTGGACGGCAAGCAGTTCTTCGCCATGACCGTCGACGCCGTACCCTTCGACCTGACGCGCTATTCGTATGCCGCCGCCCTGTACCCCGAATCGAAAGGGACGCGCAACGGCGTCTACCGGCTCTGCTCGCTGCCGAACAATCCGCTCTCCATCTACAACGGCACGGTGCGCCGGGGCGTGCTCTCGCTGCGCGACGACGAGGTGCACGACATCGAAATCGCCTTGGGCGACGACTGCGGCAACCGCTCGGTGCTTTCGTTCCGCATACGTCGCGGACTGGGGCCGAAAAGTCCGGAACCGCAAGGCCTTCCGGTGCGCTGGAACGAAGATTTCAGCATCCGGCAGGACGGCCTCTCGCTCTCGTTTCCCAAACGCACGCTCTACGAATCGATCCTGCTGTCGCTGAAAACCAAACCGGCACAGCGCTATTCCCACTCTCCGCTCTACGAAATCCACACGGCCGACGTACCCGTCCAGAAGAGCCTCACGATCTCCATCGACGCCCCCGACCTGCCGCAACATCTGCGCGGGAAAGCCCTCTTAGGCACCGTGGGCAAGGACGGACACCGCTCCTCGGCCGGAGGGGCATGGAAGGACGGCCGCGTGACGGGTACGCCGCGGAGCTTCGGCACCTATTACATCGCCGTCGACACCGTCCCTCCGCGCATCGTCCCGTCGTTCGAATCCGGTGCGGACTTCGCTGCGAAAAAGGCGCTGACGGTCAAGATCAGCGACGATTTTTCGGGCATAGCCTCCTACTCGGCCACGATAGACGGCCGGTGGGCGCTGTTCGAATACGACCCCAAAACCAACACGCTGACCCACTTCTTCGACGAGGCGCGCTGGCCGCGGGGCGGCACCCATACGCTGGTGCTGACCGTCACGGACGGCAAGGGCAACAAAAGCGTCAGCAGAACGACTTACAAACGCTGAACCCAGTATACGGAATGACACTGCAAGGCATCGTTTTCGACTTCAACGGCACGCTGTTTCTCGACTCGGACAAACAGGAACAGGCGTGGCGCATCGTCTCGCGGGAATTGCGCGGAGAGGATTTCGGCAAAGAGGAAATGCGACGGCACATGCACGGACGGCCGAGCCGTGCCATTTTCGAATACCTGACCGGCCGCACGCTCGACGAGCAGGAGGTGTGGCGGCTGTCGGCCCGCAAGGAGGAGATATACCGCGACCTGTGCGTGAAGGACCGCGCGGCCTTCCACCTGACGCCCGGAGCGCCGGAGCTGTTGGACAGACTGTGCCGGGCCGGGATTCCGCACACGATCGCCACGGCCTCGGAGATCGTCAACGTGACCTTCTTTTTCGAGCGCTTCGGACTCGGACGCTGGTTCGACCGCGAGAAGATCGTCTACGACGACGGCACCTTTCCGGGCAAACCCTTTCCCGACATCTACCTCAGGGCGGCGGCGAACCTCTCGCTCCCGCCCGCGGCCTGCCTCGTCGCCGAGGACGCCCCTTCGGGCATCGAGGCGGCCCGGAGAGCCGGAGCCGGATACATTCTCGCGCTCGATACGGGAGCGACGGACCCGGAGCGGATACGCACGCTGCCCGGCGTGAAGGCCGTCATCGGCGACTTCACGGCCTTCGACGACAGCCTTTTGGGGTTATAGAAAGGCACACCTCCCGTCGGCGCGCGGGAGAGAGGAAACGCTTCGTCGCACCGGAACCATCGGGAAAAGAAGCCGAACGGCTTTCGGGAAAAGAGAACCGGCTCCGCGCATCGTCTCCGACGCGCACACTCCGACGCCCCACCCCTCACCCGCTCTTTGCGAAAGAAGAAAAGGCCGGAAACCGAGCCGGCGAAAGCACTGCGACGCGTTGTGCCGGGATCGCGAAACGACGCCCCCGCATGCGGAGCCACGGGCTGCGCCCGAAGCGAACGATCATGTCCGCCGAGCGACGGAACGATACGGAACAAACACGAGTGCGCCCATATCTTCGTCATACCCCGGAAAACATCGAATCCGAGGAACGACCGTCCTTCGATCCTCAGATGTATCCAGAGAAGTCGTCCCCGAACGGGAATGACGGTCAGGCAATGCCGCCACGACATAGAACGCCGAACCGGCCCCGCAAAAGCCGACGCGCCGCTACATCATCCGCCCGAAGCTCCGGCGTCCCAGCGCATGGCGCAGCACGATGCTGCCCCGGTAAATCCAACGCGAACGGGCCACCCGGCTGCACTGGACGGCTTTTCGTTTCGCACGCAGCGAACGGCGCTGCCGGTGGAAATCGACATGCGCACGAAACACCTTCCCGAAAAACGAAGGACGCCCCTGCACGAGAAAGACCAGCGCCGCCAAACCGTCCATCGCCATGCGGACGAAAAGCACCGGCCAGAACGCCGGACGCGACAGGTTCTTGTACAGCATGCAGAGGTTGTTGCGGAAATTGAGGTAAATCTTCTTCGGATTGTCGTTGGGCAGCGTGCCCCCGCCCACGTGAAACACCCGGCTGCGCGGCTCGACCCGGATCGCATATCCGGCCAGCTGGGCCCGCCAGCAGAAGTCGATTTCCTCCATGTGGGCGAAAAAGTCGGCGTCGAAACCGCCCAGCGCCCGGAACACGTCGCTGCGGACCAGCATGCAGGCGCCCGACGCCCAGAACACTTCGCGGGCATCGTCGTACTGTCCCCGGTCGGCCTCGATGGAACTCAATATGCGCCCCCGGCAGAACGGATAGCCCAGAAAGTCGATGAATCCGCCCGAGGCTCCGGCATACTCGAAACAGTCGGGCCGGTCGAACGAAAGGATTTTCGGTGCGACGGCCGCCGTCCGCCCGTCGGCATCCAGCGCCTCGACCAGCGGGGAGAGCCACCCTTCGGGCACCTCGATGTCGGAATTGAGCAGCAGGAAATATTCGGCCTCGATCCTTTCGAGCGCACGGTTATACCCTTCGGCGAATCCGTAGTTGCGCTCCAAGGCGATCACTTCCACCTGCGGGAAACGCGCACGGAGAAACGCCACCGAATCGTCCGTCGAACCGTTGTCGGCCACGACGACCGGCACACCGGGCGTGCGTTCGACGACAGAGGGCAGGAAACGTTCGAGATAGGCCCGGCCGTTCCAGTTCAGAATCACTACTTTGACTCGCTCCATCGCTTCACTGTTTTTTATAGACGCCTTTGCCGGGCGTGTGCACCGCATCGTAGTCGGCCGGCTTGCGGTGCTTCCATCGCCGGTGGGACCACATCCACAGCTCCGGCGACTCGCGGATCATCGTCTCCAGCAGCCCGATATAACGTTCCGTGATTTCGTGTTCGGCCACCGCCTCGCTTCCGTCGTAGAGGCGGTGGAACTCGGCCTCGTAACGCCTCGGCGCGACCTTGCGGATATACATGAAATAGACCGGCATCTTCAGCCGCAGCGCCATTTTCTCAATGCCGGAGAAAAAGGGC
Organism: uncultured Alistipes sp.; assembly: GCA_910583985.1. Lineage (GTDB taxonomy): Bacteria > Bacteroidota > Bacteroidia > Bacteroidales > Rikenellaceae > Alistipes_A. Next base: position 44,444 of record CAJTYA010000008.1, on the reverse strand, counting down.
GTGTCCTGTCCCAAGAAACGGTACCAGCGCTTGATCTCGTGCCACGGCGGCGTCTGGTCGGCGATCAGGGCGACCGTCACGGGCCGCTCGCCGGGGCGCTTCGAGCGCAGGGCCTCCTTGAGGATGTCGTTCATCGGCACGGGCTGCGTGCCGAACCGGGCACGGACCGTCCGGTAGAAACGGTCGAAAACGGCGTTGTGCAACGGACGGTACACGGCCAGCACCCGGTGGTCGGTGTGGCAGACATAGTTGATGGTCAGCTCCCACGAACCGTAGTGGGACATGGCCGAAATCCAGCTCCGGCCCTCCACGGCCGCCTCGTGCGCCCCGATGTCGCGGTAGACCATGCGGTCGAGGATCTCGCGTTTCGAAACGGTGGCCAGTTTGACCGTATCGACGAACACTTCGGCCAGATGGCGGTAGAACTTCCGCTCGATCGTGCGGCGTTCCGCCTCGCTCTTTTCCGGGAAAGAATGGGCCAGATTGGACCGGACCACGCCGACCCGGTACCGCACCGCGCGGTGCAGCACGAAACAGATCAACGGAGCCAACCCGCCGTAGAGCACCGCATCGGGCAGCAGGCCCGCCACGCGGCAGGCGCCCATGAGCAGCGCGTACTGTATTTTCTCTCCGCGTCCGCTCATCGCACCTCCCGTTGAAAATCGTCGTACAGCAGCGGAGAGCAGGCGATGATCTCCCGACCGAAAATATAATTCTCCCCGCCCCGGTAATCGGTCACCCGCGCCCCGGCCTGCTGGGCGATCAACGCACCGGCGGCCACGTCCCAAGGCGAAAGGCCGCGCTGGTAGAAGGCGTCGCAGCGGCCGCAGGCCACATAGGCCAGATCGGCGGCGGCCGAACCCAACCGCCGGATGCCGTTGGTCGTGTTCTGGAAACGGACGAGGCTGTCTACGAACCCGTCCGAACGCGACAGCTCGCCGTAGGCGAACCCCACGGCGATCAACGCACGCGAAAGCGAGCCGACCTTCGACACCTCGATGCGCTGCCCGTTAAGGTAGGCATACGACCCGCGCCACGCATAGAACATCTCGTCGCGCGTCACCTCGTAGACGACGCCCGCCACAGGCTCGCCCTCTTCGCAGAGTGCGAGGCTGACGCAATAGGGCGAGAGACCGTGGATGAAATTGGTCGTTCCGTCGAGCGGATCGACGATCCACACGAGCGGTTTTTCCGTATCGGAGGCGACCGTTCCCTCCTCGGTGACGAATCCCGCTTCGGGCAACAGGGCGGCCAGTTCGCCGGTCACCATCCGTTCGGCCTCCTTATCGACATAGGAAACCAAGTTCTGTTCCCCCTTGAACTCCACGTCCGACAGGGAGAAAGTCTCGCGCTGCTCGGCGATGAAACGGCCCGCCCGTCGGGCGATATCGCACATTTCCAGACAAACCGATCTGTAATCCATCTTTATCTATTCCGTATATAATTTCAGACTATCCGTTTTGGTCCGCGTCCGCAACCACTGTTCGACCCGGCTGCGTTCGGCGGCGGGAAGCGCCCGACGACCCGTCGTCTTCATCACGCAGATGACGACCGTGTCCGGCCGCCCCGCATCGCGATAGCGGACGGCGCGGGAGAGCGACACTTCCTGCAACGAGGGTACCAGCGTCCGCATCTCGCGGGCGATGTCGGCCGCGGCGAGCGTATCGGTCGTGTAGGCGGCGACCCGTTTTTCGAGTTCGGACAGGCGGCGGTTCTTCTCGTCGATCAGCTCCCGGTAATCGTATTGCAACGACCGGAAGTCGAGCATCTCGCTCTCGCCGCTCTGCCGCACGACGAGCCTCGTCGCGGCCAATCCGTACCCTTCGAGTTGCAGACGGGCGTTGTCGATGACCTCCTCCGAAATGGGCTCGCCGATCAGAAAGACTTCGATGCGGCTGCTGTCGGGCGTATACTCGCACTGGAAGTCGATGACCTTGGCCTTCGGGAACTGAAAGACCGTCTGCACGTAGCGGCCGGCCGAAGCCTCGAAGTAGCTGCGCTTAACGATCCGGTAGCCGACGAACACGCTGGGCACGACGGCCACCAGCATGATGGCCACCATCGAACGCTGGACCCGGCGCTCGCGGGCCTTGTCGACGAACGTTTTCTTGCGGTATTTGAGAAAGCGCACGACGACATAGGTCGCCAGCGCGATGAACACCGTATTGATGAAAAAGAGATAGAACGCCCCGATGAAATACTGAAGCTGCCATGTGGCCAGCCCGTAGCCCGCCGTACAGAGCGGAGGCATCAGGGCCGTGGCGATGGCCACGCCCGGAACGACCGTCGAGGTGCGGTCCTTGCGCGACTGGGCCACGATGCCGGCCAGTCCGCCGAAAAAGGCGATCAGCACGTCGTAGGTCGTCGGCACGGTCCGGGCCAGCAGTTCGCTCTGCGCGCCGCTCAGCGGAGAGACGAAGAAGTAGAACGTGGAGGTGAGAATGCTCACGAGCACCATGAAGCCGAAGTTCCGCAACGAGCGCTTCAGCAGATCGAAATCGCTGATGCCCACCGAAAAGCCCATGCCCATGATGGGCCCCATGAGCGGAGAGATCAGCATGGCGCCGATGATGACGGCCGTGGAATTGACATTGAGCCCCAACGAGGCCACGAACGTGGCGAAGATGAGCACCCACAGATTCATGCCCCGGAACTCCGCGCCCCGGCAGATGTTTTCCTCCACCTCCCGCTGGTCCGCTCCGTCGGCCTGCAAATCGAACCGCTCGTGGAGGAAACGGCCCAACGCGTGCCACGAAAAGCCGCGATGCGCCGTACTGTCCATAGATTTTCCGTGTTTTTCCATAAGATTACCTTAATCGTTCCTCGTCGTCCGGTTCCGCCGTGTCGGCACCTTTGCCCCGCGCAGGTTTGCCGCCCACGACGACGACGATCTCGCCCTTGGGCTCGTGCGCCGCAAAATGCCGCGCGACTTCGCCCAGCGTACCCCGCACGTTTTCCTCGAACCTCTTGGTCAGCTCGCGGGCCACGGAGACGGGACGGTCGGGGCCGAAAACCTCGGCGAACTGGGTCAGCGTCCGGACCAGCCGGTAGGGCGACTCGTAGAAAATCATCGTCCGCTCCTCGTCCCGCAGCCGGTCGAGCCGTTTGGTGCGGCCCTTTTTCGGAGGCAGGAAGCCCTCGAAACAGAACCGGTCGCAGGGAAACCCACTATCCACGAGCGCCGGTACGAAAGCCGTCGCTCCGGGCAGCGTCTCGACGTCGATCCCCCGCCCGATGCAGGTGCGCACCAGCAGGAACCCCGGATCGGAAATACCCGGCGTCCCGGCGTCGGAAACCAGCGCGACGGTTTCTCCGGCCTCGATGGAGGCGGCCACGGCTTCGACCGTGGCGTGTTCGTTGAACTTGTGGTGGCTCCGCATTTTTTTCTCGATGCCCAGATGCCGGAGCAGCACCTGCGTCGTCCGCGTGTCCTCGGCCAGAATCGTATCGGCCTCGGAGAGCACCCTGACGGCCCGGAGCGTGATGTCGTCCAGATTGCCGATGGGCGTGGGAACAAGATAGAGCTTGGCCATGTGCGGTCTCGACAGTTTTATCCCAACTTGCGTTCGAGCAGATCGACGAGCAGTTGCAGCCCCTCGTTATCCGGGTCCCAGCGATAGTTCTCCTGAAGGAACAGCAGCGCCTCGTCCAGATCGGCGAATGCGTCCAGCCGGGCGATCATGTCGGCATAGGCCTCGCTGTCGCCGTCGAACAGGTTGCGGATCAACATGAAACGGTCGTTGATGCCGATGCTGTGCCGCAGATCGCCCGTCAGCCCCCGCGACTGAAGGCGCGAGGCCACGTCCTCGTGAGCCGTCTGCCGGCCCAGCACGTCGTTCATCGCCTCGCCGCCGGGCACGATCACCTCGCCCAGCACCTTGCGATGTCCCTCGGCCGCCGAAACGGCTGCGGAAGGCATCGGAATGTTTTCGTAAGCCTCTTCGAGAGGACGGGGCTCCCCGACGGGAACCGCGGGCGCCGGAGAGGGTACCGGAGCGGAAGGCGCAGCGACGACGGGAGCGACCGGAGCGTCGCCGTACAACGACAGAATCACCTGCTTGTCCATCCGGATGCGGGTCATCCGCTCGTCGTCGAAGAGCTTCTGCTCGAATGCGGAAGCCGACAAGGACGGCGTCCCGGCCTCGGTCCCGAAATCGGTATCCGGCACCGGGACGGGCGCTTCCTCTCCGACGGGAGCCGGACAGGGAGCCTGCGCCGTACCCGTTCCGGGAACGAGCGCCTCCGGTGTTCCTGCCGCACCTACGGAAGGAATTTCCGCCCCGGCCAGCGGGGCGACCTCGATTCGGCCGGCCGCCGGAACAGCGGCCGCCGGCGCGGAACAGACCTGTTCGGCAACGGTTTGCACAGCAACGGGCTGCGCAACGGATGCGGCGGCGGGCGGCACGGCCCCGTGCGCTTCGGGGGCAACAGGGGCGGCAGGCACCTTTTCCGATTCCGGAGGACACTCCGCCGCAGCAGGCGTCTCCGCAGCCGCTCCCGCTGCAGCCGCCCCTTGCGGAGCGACGTTCTCGGAAACGGTACGGCTGCCGAACGAAATGTCTTCGTACAGCGCCTTGAGTTTATCCAATGCCATATCGCGCTCGATCCTTTCCACCGCCACGACATGCTGCCAGCCGGCGACAATCGCGCGGAGACGGTCGAGCTCATCCATCAGTTTTTTCACTTCCATGACCGGTTCGTTTTAAAAATTCCGTTTCGTTTTTCCTTGTCCGTCCGACCCGGCGGGGCGAACGGAAAGTACCTTCGAACAATAAGGGCAAAATTTTTTTCAAAGTTAAGATTTATGTCCGTCATTGCAAGTGCCTCCGTCCGTTTTCCAAAACTTTCCGAAAGGGAAAGAACTGTACGAGGGATGACAAGGAGAGCGAAAAAACACTGTCTGCCGCCGAAAACAGCACAAATAATTGCGCATTCCGCCAAAAAGTGTTACATTTGGAGCAACGCTATGACAGAACCGGCCGGGATTCAGGATGATTCCGGCATGTAATTATAAAATAACGATAATTTATTCCATTCATGAGTTCACCCCTTGAATCGCGCAGGATAGGAGTATTCTACGACGGAAACTTCCTCCTGCATGCGTCGAATTATTACAATTATATCCATCCCGTCCGCAGACGCCTCAGCTTGGGAGGATTGCATAATTTCATCTGTCACCGTGTAGCCGAGGAGGAGGGCGTCGCCCCGCAGCGGTGCCGCATCGCCGAGGCCCACTATTTCAGAGGCCGGCTCAACGCGGCCGAAGCGGCCCAGCGCGGCAACCAGCTCTACAACGACCGCGTATTCGACGACATCCTGATGTCCGAAGGCATACACCCCCACTATCTTCCGCTGCGCAATCTGCTGGGTAAAAAAGAGGAGCGCGGCGTGGACGTATGGCTGTCGCTCGAAGCCTTCGAACTGGCCCTCCGCGACCGGCTCGACGTGGTGGTGCTCATCGTTTCGGATACCGACTACACTCCCCTGCTGAGAAAGCTCACCGCATTGGGGGTACGCATCATGCTGCTGAGCTGGGAATTCGAATACGTGAACGACGACGGCGTGAAGATGGTGACCAAGACCTCGCACGAGCTGCTTTCGCTGGCGACCTATCCCGTCGCCATGCACGACGTGATCAACTGCGGCGTAAGGCAGGACAACCCGCTGATCGAGGAGATGTTCGTCGCCGCCGACCACAGCCGGCAGAACCACCGCGAAAAAACGTTCGAGACGAGCGAAATTCTCAGCCTGAAAAACGGTTTCGGATTCATCCGCTATCCGAACAACAACCTGTTTTTCCACTATCAGGACGTCAACGGCGAATTCGGCGACCTGAACGTGGGCGATCCGGTCGAGTTCACCATCGAGCAGAACCAGCAGAAGCAGGACGTGGCCAAAAACGTCCGCAAACTCACGCCCGCCGAAGCGGCCGAACGCCGCAGGGAGCGCGCCGAAGCCTGAGACGGCTCGTCGGAGAGACCATATAAATAAGAACGGAACGATTTCCGGGGACGCTCTCTCCGGAAATCGCCGTATAAGAACGACAACCTGAAAAACCCGCGACAACCATGAAAAAATCATTCCTTTCGCTGCTGACGATCCTTTTGGTCTTCGCTTCGGCAGCGCCCTCGTGCGCATCCGTACGCGAAGACGAGGGGCAAGTGCGGTGGAAAGCCCGGTGGATCAGTTCGGGCGCCACGCGCGAGAAACCCAATACGTGGCTCAACTTCCGCAAGACGGTGGACCTGCCCTCGCTGCCCACCTCCGTCAAGGCCAAGATCGGAGCCGACAGCAAATACTGGCTGTGGATCAACGGCCGGCTGGTCGTCTTCGAAGGCGGCCTCAAACGGGGCCCCAACCCGAACGACACGTACTACGACGAAGTGGAGCTGGCGCCCTATCTGGTCCGAGGCAAGAACACGATCGCCGTGCTGCTGTGGTATTTCGGCCGGCCGTCGTTCGCCCACAACGACAGCGGCAAGGCGGGGCTGATCTTCGACTGCCAGACCTCCGACTTCGACATCCTGAGCGACGACACGTGGAAGTGCGAGGCCAACGCCGCCTACGGCACCTGCCCGCCGCCGATGCCCAACATGCGTCTGGCCGAATCGAACATCCTCTACGACGGCCGCAAAAAGAACGAAGCATGGCACACGCCCGGCTACGATGACAGCTACATGCCCCAAGCCGTGGAAAACGGACCGGCCGGCAGCCAGCCGTGGAACAAGTTAGTCAAGCGCCCCATCCCGCTGTGGCGCATCGGCGAACTGCGCGACTACGAATCTTGTATCCGGAGCGGCGACTCGCTGATCTGCAAACTGCCCTACAACGGACATTTCACGCCCTACATCCGCCTCAAAACCTCCTCGGCGGGCGACACGGTGCAGATCATGACCGACAACTATCTGGTCTACAACGGGGGCGACAACTACCTGCGGTGCGCCTACATCACCCGCGAGGGATTGCAGGAATACGAGAACAAGGGATGGTTCAACGGACACAAGATGTACTACATCCTGCCCGAAGGCGCCGAAGTGGAAGCGGTGAAGTTCCGCGAAACGGGTTACGACACAGACTTCACGGGCACATTCGAATGTTCCGACCCGCTCTATAACAAGTTCTGGGGCAAGGCCCTCCGCACGCTCTACGTGACGATGCGCGACACCTACATGGACTGTCCGGACCGCGAGCGTTCGCAATGGACCGGCGATGCGGTGAACGAATCGGGCGAAGCGTTCTACGTGCTGTCGGAATCGGCCGCACTGCTGACACGCAAATGGCTGCACGACCTGGCCGGATGGCAGAAGCCCGACGGCGTGATCTACGCCCCTGTACCCTCGTCGAACTGGGACAAGGAACTGCCCGGACAGGTCATGGCCTCGCTGGGTTACTACGGACTGTGGAACTATTACCTCTACACGGGCGACAAACAGACGCTCGAAGACCTCTATCCCGCCGTACAGCGTTACATCGCGCTGTGGAAAAAGGGCGACAAGGGGACGATGCAGCTCCGCGAGGGAGGATGGAACTGGGGCGACTGGGGCACCGACATCGACATCGTGCCGTTGCAGAACTGCTGGTACTACATGATGATCAAGGGCATGTACAACACCGCCCTGACGCTGAACAAGAAAGAGGACGCGAAAAAATACGCCGACGAAATGGCCGCGCTCAAACAGGCGTTCAACAGCCATTTCTGGACCGGAACCGAATACCGCGATCCACAGTACAAGAACGCGACGGACGACCGCATCCATGCGCTGGCCGTCGTGTCAGGTCTGGCCGACAAGGACAAGTACGAAGCCATCCGCCGCGTACTGCTCACCGAAGAGCACGCCAGTCCGTATATGGAGAAATACGTGTTCGAAGCGCTCGTGCAGATGGGTTACGGAGCCGAAGGGCTCGCCCGTCACAACAGGCGGTTCGCACGCATGGTCGAAGACGACCGCTTCACGACGCTGTTCGAGGGATGGGGCATCGGTGCGGAAGGATTCGGGGGCGGCTCCGTCAACCACGCATGGAGCGGCGGAGGACTGACCATCGCGGCGCAATACATCTGCGGCATCCGCCCCTTGGAAGCGGCCTACCGCACGGTCGGCATCCTACCGCACCCCGCCGGGCTGTCGCACGCGAAAGCCTCGACGCTTACGCCGGTGGGAAAGGTAGAATCGTCGTTCGAACGGAGCGCGAACGTTTTCACGCTGAACGTCCGCATGCCGCTCGAAGCCCAAGGGGTCATCGGAGCGCCGAAAGAGGGCGTCCGCGAAGTGAAGATCGACGGATCGACGGTATGGAAAGACGGACGTCCCGTCAAGAACAAGGCGGCGAAATTCTGCAAGACGCAGCCCAGCGACCTGCACCTCGCCTTCGACGTCAAAGGCGGCGACCACAAACTGATCGCCGTACAATAGGCTCCAGCCGAACTACGCATGAAAAAACTCCGGGAACCGTTCCCGGAGTTTTTTCCATTTTCAATATGAGGATACGCCCCCTTTAAGAATACCGTCTGTCACAACTCCGAATTTTGTAAAATAAATACGCCGATTCCCCATCGTCATCCGTCGTGACAAACAAACGTCCGGATTCCCGTGAGCCAGAACGACGGTTCCGCCTGCGAGGTACGCAATCGGGCGACGCTGTGCCGTTGCGGGCACTCGTTCGGCAAACCCTTTTGCGACGGCACGCATGCTTCGGCATATTCCGACGACGGGGCTGTCCGGAGGTTCGCATCATCGGCCTCCGCCAGCCCGAAACGTTCGGGAACAGGGTGCACTGTCAACGTTATTCGTTGTGGAGAAACAGGATGCAAAAATTACAAAACTAAGATATTAAAGGCACGGTTCGGGGGAAGCTACGTTACCGTAACTCTCTCCAAACCATACCTTTTCATGCAATACGACCGCTATCCTACCCTCGGATCGGCATCTGTCGATCGCTGTTTCCGGACGATCCATATGTCATCGCATCCCTCCTTTTTCGAGAATACTCCGAAAGAGGTCCGTCCGCTCTATTTCTTTCCGTAAAACGCGAACGTGTCGTTACCGGTCGAGAACGTCAGATTCAGGTTGTCTCCGACCACCGCACCGCTGACGGCCTTCGACGTCGAAGTCAGTTCGAATGAACTTCCCTTGGCCGTGATGTCCAGAATCACAGACGAAAGGTGCATGTTCAACTCGTCGCAATCCACCACGACCGCTACCGCATCAGCCGACTTCCGCGAAACACCCACATAGGCCCGGTACTGGTCCGTATAACCCATCACGCTCAACGTCCCGCTGTAATCCCCCGCAATCATCGTCGCGGCGTCTTTCGCATCATCGTCTTTGTCGTCGCTGCAACCCGTCAGGGGCATGCTCATGCACGCCATCGCAATCATCATCGTCAAATACTTCAATACCTTCATCTCTTCTTTTTTTAAGTTCGTTATTCGTTAACAATCGGTTATCTCGGCTGGGTTCGTTCGCGGTATCGTGCCGCCGCTTCTCCCGCTTCCGAGGGTAGCGTCTCCGTCGGCAGGGGACCGGTCCGAAGGCCCCGTTTTCCGTCCTCGCACAGCGGGGGCGACGGTCGGCCTTTCGGTTCACAAAAGTAAATTCTGACGGTTTCAATGACTTCGAAAACAAGTGTATATCGTCCTTTTCACACAATTTACGAACGGAAGCACCGCCGGGTCCGACCTTGAAAAGACTTTTTCCGAGGCACACAAACCCTCCGGGAATCGGGCATCCGACAGAAGGCCCGCCCGCAGGACGCCCCGGAAATATACCCCGTCGCAACACCGGCGCGACGGCTTCGATGACATGCCCATCACGGTTCGCCCGCTCCTTCGCGGGCCTCGCCATGTCGGAACGCTCTGCGTCCCGCAGCAGCCCTGTCGGACAACGGGACCGTGTTTCCCGCACGGGCACTACGATCTCGGTCCGGACCGGACAACGGAAACGAGGGAATCCCTTTTTTCGAAAGAAAACGGCACGGGGCGTTTCCCGTTTCGTCGGCAATGCTTATTTTCGTATTCGCATTTCAAACACATACCCAATGAACCCTTTTCACCTTCCGCAAACCGCACCGCGCATCGGGACAGCGGTCATAACGGCGCTCCTGCTTCTCCCCGCAATCGTATCGTGCGGAGGAAAGGGCACTTCCGAACCGCTCGACCGATGGCACGACGGACAACGGACCGTCCGCACGTCGGCTCCCGTACTGAGAGCAGGCACCCGGCTCCTTTCGGCGGGCGACTACGAGAATTTCCGCCTCACGGGCGAGGCCCTGACGCAACCCGGAGCCGAAGCGGCGCTGCTTTTCCACTCCGACGGCGAATCGGGCTACGAAGTGCTCTTGCACAACGGCCCCATCGACGGCACCCGCAAAAGCGGATCGCTCGCTTCGGTACGCAACCTCTACCGCTCGCTCGCCGAGGACGGCGAGTGGTTCGGCTTCGAGATCGCGGTGCGCGGACGCAACATCGTCGTCCGCATCGACACGACCGAAGTGGTCTGCTACACGGAGCCCGAACATCCCTACCGTACCGAAGCACACGCCCGGCAACGGTTAGGGCACGGCGCCATCGCGCTGTGCGGCATACAAGGCGAAGTCGTACTGCGCGACCTGCGGATCGAACGGCTGGGAAAAGAAGCCCGTAACGAAGCCGACACGCTGCCGCCCGTGGACGAGCGGACCGACGGCGTGATCCGCCTCCAACAGCGCGACTTTCCCGTCATCGACTACCACGTCCACCTCAAAGGCGGCCTGACCAAAGAACAGGCGCACGCCATGTCGATGAACTACGGGATCTGTTACGGCGTGGCGCCCAATGCCGGAGAGGGAGGCGTCGGCCGTATGCTGGCCGACGACGAGGAGGTCTATGCCTATTTCGACGAAGTGGAAAAAATGCCTTTCCTGCGAGGCGTACAGGGCGAAGGCCGGAAATGGACGGCGACGTTCTCGCAGGAAGCGCTCGGCGTCTTCGACTATCTGTTCACGGACGCCATGACGATCATCGACCACAAAGGGCGCAACTCGCGCATCTACCGTCCCGAAGAGGTGCACTACGACGGCGTGACGAAAGAGGGGTATATGGACCGTCTGGTCGACCAGACGGTGCTGATCCTCGCCAACGAGCCCGCCGACATCTTCGCCAATCCGACCTATCTGCCCGACGACATGGCTCCGGACTACGACGAGTATTGGACCGACGAACGGGTGGAACGCATTCTGGACGTACTGCAACGACACGGCATTGCGCTGGAGATCAACGCCCGATACCGGATTCCGAGCTTCGACATCATCCGTCGGGCCAAGGAACGGGGCATTCGTTTCACGTTCGGGACCAACAACGTCGATGCCGATTTCGGCCGGTTGGAATACTGCGTCGATGCCGTCGAACGGTGCGGGCTCACGGCCGACGACATGTGGTTTCCGTCAATGAGCGTGCGCCGGTCGCGTCCCGTCGTGCTTTACAACACGTTCGAGTGACGGTCCTCGGACCGCGCTTGCGGCGACCTTTATAAAAAACCCCGTCGGGAACAGTGTCCCGACGGGGTTTTTCATGCCGTCCTATCGGCGATTCCGGAGCGGGGCGGGTTCCGCTGCGGCGACACCCGGCATTCCCCCCGCCAGCCACGATCCGGGTCCTTCAGAGCAGGAAACGATTCGGAGAGCCTCCCGGCATCCGGCCGATTTCCCCGCTTCGCAAACCGCCCGGTCGCCGCGACCGCGCTCCCCGATCATTTCCACGAGCCGGCGAAATGGTGGATGCAATAGGTGTTCTCCGTCCGTTCGATCCGGCCGGTAAGATAAGATTTGGGGTTGAAGTAGTCTTTAGGGAACAGATGCAACTCTCCGTCGAAGATCTGGTAGGTGTTGTTCAACGCCACTCCCTTCTTTTTCAGGATTCTCGATATGATCAACGTATTGGGTGTCCGGTTCAGCCGGCCGTTCCAGCGGACGAAGGGCTTATTCGTGTAATAGTCCAGCAACAGGTCGAGCCACCGGGCTCCGCGCACGCTCCCCATCAGGGCCGAGGGTAACAGATCGTCGCACTCGAAACCGGTGAACGCCGGCAGGTCGAGCAGCGGATCGAGGCTGCGGACGACTTCCACATCGGTATCCATATAGAGGCCGCCGTAGTGTTTCAGGGCGTAGAGCCGCACGTAATCGGTGACGAATGCGAACTTCCGTTTGGCATACGCCTGCCGGGTGAATTTCAGGCTGTCGACGTCGAAATTGTCTTCGTTCCAAAGCATCAATTCGTAATCGGGCAGCAGTTTCCGCCACGATGCGATGCAGTTGCGGGCCAGTTCGGGCATCTCTCCGCGACCGAACCAGCAATAATGGATAAGTTTGGGAATCATCGAAATTCGCTATTTCGGACAAATGTAGCGAAAATACCTTATTATCCCATACCCCCGCCGGTCCGAACTTCCGCTGCCCCTGCCGGACGCCACCTTCCCGCTATCGGCCCGAAGCCTCGCAAAAGGCTTCGATCCAGCGGGCGATACGGTACGGACTCTGCCGCCAACGTGCCATGTCGGCCGCCCGATCGACAGGACGTTCGACGAACCGGCGCAAAGAAGCGGGATCGTCTTTTCCGAAAACGAAAATGCGCTGCGGATCGTAATAAGGCTCCGATACGATGTCCGGATTGTTCGTCAGCAGCTTTTTTCCGTAAAACAGCGCTTCCATCACGCGCAACGTACTGCCTTTCTGCCCCTTTTGCAACACTTCGATTAGACAGCGCGAGCGGCCGATCCAACGGAGCGTTTCGGCATAGGGCATGTCCGCATCCGTCAGGCCCTCCTCTGATCTCAGAGGGGGCGTATGCCTGTCCCTGACCACGTGCATCTTGCAGCGCAGTCCGGCCGCCTCGGCCATGCTGCGTATCTCGGAGAGCACCTGCAGGCGGCCTTTGTCCTTACCGACGAAGAATAGGTCCGTATCGGGTACGGCATCCGGTGCGACGAGCGAAGAATCGGGGCGGTAGACCTGTCCGGTAAGCACGAAACCGTAGCGGGCGGCATCGTCCCGGTCGAACGTGAAGACACGGTACCCGGCCCGTCGCAACCGCACGGCATACGTCGCCCGACCCACCGCGCTGCGACAAAAACTGCTCGTCGGATTCCACAGAAAGACCGACACGTCGTGCGCCGGGATGAACTTGCGCAGGATGACGAGGTCCTTGAGATTCTGTACATCGAAAAACAGCACCTTGTCGTCGGGGCCGATGCGCGAAAGCCGCTCGATGTACGCGCGATCGAACAAACGGGTAGAATGTCGTCCGCACAGCGAAAGGGATTCGCCCAGCCGCCTCAGCCCGGAAAAGGGAATGCGGACCGTGCTCCGACGATGGACCGACACCTCGATGCCGTCCGAAAGTTCCGATTCCGCCAACAGATATTCGGACAGGAAATAATCGCTTCGTAGGATATGCAACATCGTTTTTAAAGGTAAATCCAACGGACGACATATCGTCGGGAATAAACCGTTTATCCCCTTTTACAATCCTTTTTCCGTGCTTCCCGCATCGCATCCGGAAACCGGTCCGAATCGGGTCCGGTCCGACATGCAGGGGACCGAAAATTCTTCCTCCGGCTTTCGTGACCTCTTCCCGAACGTCCGCACCCGACCGGAGGAGATCCGGTTTTCCCGGTCCCGTTTCCGGGCGGGAAGCGACCCTCCCAAGCGGACGGGCGCAGGTAATTCGAGCCTCTGCGCATAATATCGGCCCCGGAAGCAGGACGTTATCGAAAGATTTCATACTTTTGTACATTCGAATCGTTCCCTCGGAAGGCCCCTTCATCAGACGGTTTTCCCGGACGTTTCCGAACGAGCGATACGACATAACGATTATATTCAGGATCAGACAATGGCTTTACAATGCGGAATCGTGGGTCTGCCCAATGTCGGCAAATCGACCCTGTTCAACTGCCTGTCGAACGCGAAGGCGCAGGCGGCTAACTTTCCTTTCTGTACGATCGAACCCAACGTGGGCGTCATCACCGTGCCCGACGACAGGATCGTCGCGCTGGCGAAAATAGACAACCCGAAGAAAATCATACCCACCACCATCGAAATCGTCGACATCGCCGGGTTGGTCAAGGGCGCTTCGCGGGGCGAGGGCCTCGGCAACAAGTTCTTGGCTAACATCCGCGAGACGGACGCCATCATCCACGTGCTGCGTTGTTTCGAGAACGACAACATCACGCACGTGGACGGCACGATCGACCCGGTGCGCGACAAGGAGATCATCGACACCGAGCTGCAGCTCAAGGACCTCGAAACGGTGGAAAGCCGCATCGCCAAGGTGCAGAAACAGGCCGCCACGGGAGACAAGAACGCCAAACGTCTGTTCGACATCCTCTCGCGCTACAAGGCGGCATTGGAACAGGGCAAAAGCGCGCGGACCGTCGAGCTCGACAAGGAGGACCGCAAAGCGGTCTACGACCTGCACCTGCTCACCGACAAACCGGTGCTTTACGTCTGCAACGTCGACGAAAAGAGTGCCGTATCGGGCAACGCCCACGTGGAGGCCGTGCGCGAAGCCATCCGCGAGGAGAACGCCGGCATGCTCATCGTGGCCGCCGCGACCGAGGCCGACATCGCCGAGCTGGAGACCTTCGAGGAGAGGCAGATGTTTCTCGAAGAGGCGGGTCTCGAAGAATCGGGGGTCAACCGGCTCATCCGGGCGGCCTACGGCCTGCTGAACCTCGAAACCTACTTCACGACCGGAGCGGACGAAACGCGGGCATGGACCTACGTCAAAGGCACCAAAGCCCCTCAGGCAGCCGGCATCATCCACACCGACTTCGAGCGCGGCTTCATCCGGGCCGAAGTCATCAAGTACGACGACTACGTCGCCCTCGGCTCCGAGAAGGCCTGCCGCGAAGCGGGCAAGATCGCCGTCGAAGGCAAGGAGTACGTCGTGCAGGACGGCGACATCATGCACTTCCTGTTCAACGTATAAACGACACCCGAAAAATCTAAAACATCCGCCAATATGGAAAATCGAAACAACCGTCCGGGGCTGACGAAACTGATCCCGGTGATGCTCACGTTCTTCACGATGGGATTCGTCGATCTGGTCGGCATCTCGACGAACTACATTCAGGCCGACTTCGCGCTTTCGGACAAGGAGGCGAGTTTCTTTCCCTCGATGGTGTTCTTCTGGTTCCTGATCGGCTCGGTACCGACGGGCATGCTGATGAATCGCATCGGACGCAAAAAGACCGTGCTGCTGAGCCTCGTCGTGACGGCGGCAGCGCTGCTGCTTCCCGTCGTGGCCTACGACAAGGCGTTCATGCTCGTGTCGTTCTGCCTGCTGGGCATCGGCAACACGCTGATGCAGGTGTCGCTCAATCCGCTCGTGTCGAACATCGTGAACAAGGAAAAACTGGCCAGCACGCTGACGCTCGGACAGTTCGTCAAGGCAATCGCCTCGTTCCTCGCTCCGATCATCGCCGGCTACGCCGCGCTGCACTGGGGCAACTGGCGGATGCTCTATCCGCTTTTCACGGCGATTTCGCTGTTGGCCGTGCTGGCGTTAGGCGCAACGCGCATCCGCGAGGAGGACGAAAAGGGATCGACCTCCACGTTCGGGGAGTGTTTCTCGCTGCTGGGCGACCGGTTCATCCTGCTGGCGTTCATCGGTATCGTCTGCCACGTGGGCATCGACGTGGGCATGAACCTGACGGCGCCCAAACTGCTCATCGACCGCGCGGGCATGACGCTCGCCGAGGCAGGCTACGCCACGAGCCTCTACTTCCTGTTCCGGACCGTGGGCAGCTTCACCGGCGCGTTCGCCCTGACCCGATGCCCCGCCCGCACGTTCTTCGCCGTCAGCGTGGCGATCATGGCCGCGGCGATGGCGGGCCTGCTCTTCCTGCACGGGAAATTCATGATCTACGCCTGCATCGCCCTGATCGGGTTGGGCAACTCCAACGTCTTCTCGATCATCTTCGCACAGGCCATGCTGCACATGCCGCACAAGAAGAACGAGGTGTCGGGCCTGATGATCATGGGCCTGTTCGGCGGAACGATCTTCCCCATCGTGATGGGCGTGGCCTCGGACGCGCTCTCCTCGCAGAGCGGAGCCGTGGCCGTGATGGCCGTCGGCGTCGTCTATCTGCTCTACCTGTCCAAGAAATTTTCTCTCAACCGATAAATCTTCCACCGCCATGGACGGAATCATCGCAGGCATGGGCGAAGTGCTCTGGGACATGCTGCCCGAAGGGAAAAAGCTGGGCGGCGCCCCGGCCAACTTCGCCTACCACATCGCACAGTTCGGATTCGAAAGCACGGTATTGAGCGCCGTGGGTACGGACGCCCTTGGCGACGAGGCGCTGGCGATCCTCCGCGGCAAAGGGCTCGCCGGGGAGATCGAACGCGTGGCGTACCCCACCGGCACGGTGCAGGTCACCCTCGACGAGGCCGGCATACCGCGCTACGACATCCGGGAGCAAGCGGCATGGGACCACATTCCGTTCACGGCCCGCGTCGAAGCGCTCGCCCGGCACACCCGCTGCGTGTGTTTCGGCTCGCTGGCCCAGCGCAGTCCCGTCTCGCACGCGACGATCGGACGCTTCCTCGACACGATGCCCGACGGAGCGGACCGCTACAAGGTATTCGACATCAACCTGCGGCAGCACTTCTACTCGAAAGAGGTGATCGAAGCCTCGCTCCGACGGTGCAACGTACTGAAGATAAACGACGAAGAACTGCTTCTGATCGAACAGATGTTCGGTCTCGATACCGGCGACGCCGATCGGACGTGCCGGACGCTGACGGAGCGGCACGGCCTGCGGATGCTCATTCTCACGTGCGGAACCGCCGGCAGCTACGTCTTTTCGGGCGACGAGGTCTCGTTCCTCGAAACGCCGAAGGTGAAGGTGGCCGACACCGTGGGGGCGGGCGATTCGTTCACCGCGACGTTCTGCGCTTCACTGCTCGGCGGCCTGCCGCTCCGCGAAGCGCACAGGCTGGCCGTGGACGTCTCGGCCTACGTCTGCACGCAGGCCGGAGCGATGCCCGAACTGCCCGGCGAACTCGTAAAACGGCTGAAACAGTAATTCGAAAAAGATTATGGAAACTCGAAAAATATGGGTTCCGGCCATCCTCGGAATCTGCGCGGTCATAGCGGCCGCCGTGCTGGGGCGCAGCTACACGTACAAATACCGTTCGCAGGACCGCATCGCCGTCACGGGACTGGGCGAAAAGGAATTTACCTCGGACCTGATCGTATGGAAAGGAGCCGTCGTGGAACAGGCCGCGACCGTCGGCGGCGGTTATGCGGCTTTGGAAGAGAACAAACGGAAGGTACAGGCCTATCTGCACGAAAAGGGCGTGGCCGACAGCACCGTGCTGTTCATGTTCGTCAACGTCGAGCGCCTCTCCGAATCGGTCTACGACAACGGCCACTATGTGGGCGAGCGGTTCACCGGCTACCAGTTGCGGCAGGAATTCAAGATCGAATCGACCGACGTGGAGGCCGTCGAGAACGTGTCGCGCGAAATTTCGTCGTTGATCGCGCGGGGCGTCATGGTCGAATCGGAACAGCCCGACTATTTCTACACGCGGCTTTCGGACCTCAAGCAGGAACTCATCGAACAGGCTTCGGCCGACGCCCGCACGCGGGCCGAAAACATCGCCCGAAACGCCGGGGCACGGCTCGGAAGGCTTTCCGGCGCCCGCATGGGCGTGTTCCAGATCACCGGCGCCAACTCGAACGAAGCGCTTTCGGCCGGAGGCGTCTACAACTCGGCCTCCAAACACAAGAAAGCGAGCATCACCGTAAGACTGGAATATCTTGTCAAATAAACGATAAACGAAAAAATGGAACGAAAAGTCAGGGTGCGTTTCGCACCGAGCCCCACCGGTCCGCTCCACATGGGCGGCGTGCGGACGGCTTTGTACAATTACCTGTTCGCCAAGAAAAACGGAGGGGATTTCATCCTGCGCATCGAAGACACCGATTCGCACCGTTTCGTCCCCGGAGCCGAAGACTATATCATGGAATCGCTCGCGTGGTGCGGCATCGCCATCGACGAAGGGGTCCGGGAGGGCGGCCCCCACGCCCCCTACCGCCAGAGCGAACGCCGGGAAATCTACCTGCAATACGCCCTGCAACTCATCGAATCGGGCCACGCCTACTATGCCTTCGACACGCCCGAAGAGCTCGCCGCGATCCGTTCGGCCGCCGAAGCCGAAGGAAAGACGTTCGCCTACGACTTTCGGGTGCGCGAAAAACTGGCTACCTCGCTGGCCCTCTCCCCCGAAGAGGTCCGTCGGCGCATCGACGCCGGCGAGCAGTGGGTCGTGCGGTTCAAGATGCCCGAAAACGAAGAGGTGCACATGCACGACCTGATCCGGGGCGACGTGACGGTCAACACGTCCACCTTGGACGACAAGGTGCTTTACAAATCGGCCGATGCGCTGCCGACCTACCATCTGGCCAACATCGTCGACGACCACCTGATGGAGATTTCGCACGTGATCCGGGGCGAGGAGTGGCTGCCCTCGTTGCCGCTGCACTACCTGCTCTACCGGGCACTGGGATGGAGCGACACGCAGCCGCAGTTCGCCCACCTGCCGCTGCTGCTCAAACCCACCGGAGGCGGTAAGCTCAGCAAGCGCGACGGCGACAAGATGGGCTTCCCCGTCTTCCCGCTGCGCTGGGTTTCGCCCGAAGGAGAAACGGCCAGAGGCTATCGCGAAGACGACTACTTCCCCGAAGCGTTCGTCAACATGCTCGCCCTGCTGGGATGGAATCCGGGCACGGAACAAGAGATTTTCTCAATGGACGAACTCATCGAAGCGTTCTCGCTGGAGCGGGTAAGCAAGAGCGGCGCCCGGTTCAACCCCGAAAAGACCCGCTGGTTCAACGCCCAATACCTGCACGCCAAGACGGACGAAGAGGTGGCCGGACTGCTGCAGCCCCTGCTCCGGGAGAAAGGTGTGGAGGCCGACCTCGCCAAAACGACCCGCATCGTGGCGCTGCTCAAGGAACGGGCGACGTTCGTCTCCGACCTCTGGGACCTGTCGTCGTTCCTGTTCATCGCACCGCAGGAGTACGACGCCAAGGGAACGGCGAAATTCTGGAAAGGCGAGAATCCGGCCCGCATCGCGGCCCTGCGCGAAGTGCTCGCCGGCATCGGGGATTTCACCAAAGAGAATGCCGAACGGATCGTGCACGACTGGATCGTCGCCCGCGAATATCCGATGGGACAGGTGATGAACTCGTTCCGCCTGACGCTGGTGGGCGCCAGCTCCGGACCGAGCATCTTCGACATCTGCGAAATCATCGGGAAAGAAGAGACGCTGCGCCGCATCGACGCGGCCCTCGAAAAGCTGGGCCGGTAACGGCACGCCGATCCGAATCCTTCGACGGGACGATGCTTTTCTCGCATCGTCCCGTTCGTTTATCGTCCCTCGTCTCCGGCCCTTACCGTCTTTCCGACCGTCCGGCACCGTCCTCGCGCCGATGCCGCGGACACACGTTCCGAACGACCGCTGCGGGGAGACCTCCGCAGCAGCGACCTTCGATCCCGAAACCGCCCGGCGGAAACCCGCCACGGTTTCCCGCCGCAACGCCTCGTCTCCGGGCAGGCATTCCCGACAGATGGACACGGGGCATCCGTCCACCCTCTCTCCTTTGTCGCCGAATCCACGACAAGACACTGAAAGCGATCCGCTTTCCGCCTCCCGCCGGCCTGAAAAGGACGACGAAAGCCGGGCCCGACGGACCGAACCGTATTGTCCGTACAACACGGGAACAACCACAACCTCCTCGCACGCATGCGGGATGAACCGCCCGAACCGACCGTTCGAAAAAAAGAACCGACGAGCCGAGCCGGACCGACAGCCGGCACATCCCCGAACTGGCTCCGAAACTCGGTCGTCATCCGGTTCGGCAAAACTCCCTGCGATTCGCAGACCGGAGCTCCGTACTTTTCGAAGCGCCGATTCCTCTCCGAACGACGACGAAGAACGGATCGGGCCCCGCATTCCCGTGTCCGCTCCGGCCGGAAGCAACATCCGCAAAAAGAGCATCGACCGATCGTCCGCCGGGAAAGACCGGATGCGGCCGACAACAGGACCCGAACACAAAAACCATCGCGCTTCGCACCGGCAGCCTCCCGTGCCGCCGCCCCGACCCTTCGCACTCCTTTCCCCGGCAAAAAAACATCGCCGCACGATATAACCGAAGAACACGCGCCGCACAGCGGGCTGTCGCGCCGGAAGGGACAGTCGTCACGGTCTCCTCCGGTCCTTCCATACGATCCCGGACCGGACCGCCTCAGACTCGTCACCGCGAAGAAAGGACCGGAGCGCCCGTTCCCCGCTCCGCACGACGCTCCCGCAATCGAGCGCCGGCCGTCAGGAGTCCGATGCTTCGGTCGCGGAGGGGAATTATTTCTGCAACCGTTTGCACGAACCCGGATATTTTCGCTATTTTTGTGAAAACTCCCAAACGTTTGCCTACGATGAAAACCCCTGTCGCCACCCGAACCGCAGGATCGGTCTGCCGATTTTTCCGCTCTTCCGGTCCCCTGTTCCCGCACCCTGCCAGACAGGCATCCCGCCGGTCCCCGCACCACAGGCAGCCCGCGCGACCGTCCGTCCGAAAAACGCGTTCCGCAACATCCGCAGCGACCGCCGGGCAGAGGGCTCTCCGTGCAGCGCGGCAGGCATTCGCGCTCGTCGCGCTCCTCACGGTGCCGTTCGCTCCGTCGCGGGCTCAGCAACCGTTCCGCATCGCCGACGAACAGGCCTTTTTCTCCGGCATCGACCTGAACTATCCGGGGCTGGGCGAGGTGAAAGAAGCCGTCGAAGCGCAGCGGTACGACGAGGCGGCGGAGCGTTACTTCCGCATCCTCGGCCGGCGGACGGACCGCCGGTTCATGTACGGTCCTAAAAACCGCGACGAGGTGGTCGCCGACCTGCGGAGGCTCTATCCCGACTTCGAGCAAAAAACGATGGAGAAAGCCGAGCGTACCCTCGCCTACGAGCTGCCCATCGAAGGCACCGTCTACCGCTGGGAAGACGGCGACATCACGTGGCGGGACGAGAACAAGGAGTGGATCAACGTCCAGAACCGCATGGCCTACCTGAACGATCTGGGACTAGCCTACTGGTTCACCGGGGACGAGAAATATTTCGACGGCTGGTGGCACTGGATCGAAGACTGGATCGAGGACAACCCCGTGCCGGCCCACACGGTGGAGCTCACCGGCGGGACATGGGCTCCGCACCGCCAGAGCTACACGGCTCCGCACGGTCCGTGGCGTGCGCTGGAGGCCGGCATCCGGATCGGCAACTGGCTCCAGAGCTACCACTACTTCGCCGACTCGCCCCGCTTCACCACGGAGCGGAAGGGACGGTTCTTCCGCTCGGCGATGGAGCACACGCGCTACTTGTACGACTACCTGAAACGAGGCGCCTGCGGCAACTGGGAGACCACCGTGTCGTCGGGCATCGTCCCGCTGGCGGTCCTCATGCCCGAATGGAAAAACGCCGAAGACATCCTGCGATTCTGCCGGACGACGCTCTCGAACAACCTCAAGGCTGCCGTCAACGACGACGGATTCCAGTTCGAACTGACGGTCGACTACCACCGCCACGTGGGCGAGACCGCCACGAAAGCCGTCTATTTCATTTCGGAACTCAACGGCCTGCCCGGACTGGACGACGAGGCGATGGATAAACTCCGGAAGACCTACGACCTGATCGCCCGCCTCAAGAAACCCGACAACAGTAACCCGTCGATGGGCGACATGGGCGTGTATTTCAAAGGCGCGCGGTCGGAGGCCGTGCGCGACGACGCCGACTTTTTCGGCCGCGCGACCGTGCTGTTCGGCGATCCGGTCTACAAAACGCTCGCGGGCTCTTTCGCGGCCGAGGATTACGTCTATTTCGGCAAAACGGGGTACGACAGATTCGTCGCCGCCCCCGCCCTGCCCGACCTCGCGTTCGAGTCGCTGCGGCTGCCGGCTTCCCGGCTGGTCGTCATGCGCAGCGGCAAGGCCTGCAGGGACGAGGAGGGCGGCTCGCTCTACTGCCTGTTCGACAACTCGCCGGACGGCGCGGGCTCGCACAACCACCACGACTACCTGAACATCGAACTCTTCGCCTACGACAAGACGCTCGTGGTCGATCCGGGACGCGGAGTGAGCTACAACGATCCGCTTTTCACCGCCTACTATCGGACCGTCCGGGCCCACAACGGCATACAGGTCGGCACCGACGGGAAGCGACAACTGGCCAAAAAGGCCGGCAGCGACGAGGTGCGCAACGAAGCGTGGGAGAGCAACGCGCTGTACGACTACGCGCGCGGACGGCTGCTCGACTACGACGGCGTGGACCACGAGCGGGAACTTTTCTTCGTCAAAGGCGAATACTGGCTGCTACGCGACCGGCTGACCGGCGAGGGTTCTCCGGTGCTCAAGCAATACTTCCACACGCTGCCCGGCCCCGTCGAACGGCAGGCGGACAGTCTGTCGTTCCGCACCCGTTACGCGGATTGCGCCAACCTCTGCATCGTGCCCGTCGGCAACGAGCCCGTCGTCGCCTCGATAGAACGCGGCTACATGAACACAGGCAGCGAGCACGACGAGAACCTGCCGGCCCCGATCATCGCCTACACGCAGCAAAAGAGCCTGCCCGCACGCTTCGAGACACTGCTCTTCCCGCTGAAAAAGGGCGAGGAGCCGCCCGTGTTCGATCCCCGGCCCATCGCTGCGGCGGACGGTTCCGACACGACGGCATACGGTTTCTCGTTCGTATCGGGACCGGGACAAAGGGACCGTTTCTACCGTTCGGACAGCGGCCGGGAGGGTCGTTTCGACGACGGCACGATGCTCGACGGCACATTGGGAGTCTGCCGGGAGCTGGACGGCCGCACGGTTCGTATCGCCCTGCGCGGCCGGTCGTTCGCCCAAGGGGACTTCGCCCTGCACTCGGCCGGCGACAACGACGCATGGCTGCGCCGCGACAGCACCGACCGATATACGCTGTACAGCCGCGAACCGCTGAACGAGATTTCGCTTCCCGTCGAAAAACGCGGCCGACGGCAGATCGTCTGCCTGCAAGACGGCGCATGGAAACGCCTGCCCGCCGACTTCGGGAAACGGAGGGCGACCGTCCGCTGTCCGTTGCAGGGCACCGTCGTCCTCCGCATCGAACCCAAGAACGGGAAAACATCCGACGCGGCGTTCCGGTAGCGGCTCCGGCGACGACATCCGTCCGCACGGCCGGTTCGAGGACGAACCGCACCGCAACGGACCGACGCTCCCCCCGGAGCGCGGAAATCCGCTCCGGAGAGCGACCGGGACGGCTTCCGAGCTTCCGGCACAGAAATTGGTCCCGATTGTTCATCCTATCGCAAAAGCAGGGATGCGGCACGGCGTCTCCGAGGATCGTTCGCCGGACCTCGCGGCGGTGCACGGTCTTGCCGCGTATCCGACGCCCGCCCGGCTTCCGTCCGGACGAGAAGCGGGCGACGGACGGATCGCTCGTCGCAGCCGGACATCCGAAGCGGGAACGGACACCGTCGCATACGCCGCTTTTGCTGAATCGAAACGTCGACTATGAATGTTCGGACTCTTACGATATGCCTCGCTTTGGCCTGTTCCCACTGCGGACTCCGGGCCCAGAGCGGCGGCGGCGAGAAAATAGCCGCTTTGATCGAACGGAACGACTGGTTCGCTCTGGAGCAGGAACTTCCCTCGCTCCGGGAAACCGCCTCTCCGGTGCTCCGACGGCTGGCAAGCACGCTGACCGACATCTTCTTCAACCGGGACGAGAGCGCCCTCGCGGGCATCGACACGTTGCTCGGCAGGCACCGGCAAGAGATCGGCCTCTCCACGACGGCCAGTCTGGTCTACTTCCGCAGCGAAATACTCGGACGACGGGGAGAGTACGGACGAGGCGCCGACCTGCTGGCCGGATTTTTCGACGAAATGCGGCCCTATGTCTCCGAAAAGGATTTCCCGGCCCACGCCCAGCTCCGCCGGCGGCTCGACCTGCTACGCGACGTACCGCCCCCGCGACTCGTGCGGCCGGGGAGCGACACGGAAATTCCGCTCCGCATCGAACCGATTCTCCACCGGGGCGAACTCAAAGGACATCTGCCCTACGTGGCGGTCGGCATCGGCGGGAAACGGCATTCCTTCATTCTCGACACGGGCTGCGCGGCCGGGGCTTTCGTTTCGGAACGCTTCGCCCGCGAAGCCGGCATCCGCATCGTCGGCGACTCGATCCTCGCCAGCGGCATCGGCGACCGGTACGCCAAGATCGGCACGGCGGACAGCCTCACGGTGGGCGACATCGTCTATCGCCATCCCGTCTTCATCGTCATGCCTTCCGAAGCGACCGCCGACACGATTCTGCGCGTAGACGCCATATTGGGACTCGACTTCCTGCGGGCGGCGGGCACGGTGAGGCTTTACCCCAAGGCCAGAAAAATCGTCTTCCCCGCAGAGCGGACGGCCGCGCCGCGCAAGAGGAGCAACCTGATGATCAAGAGTGGCCAGCCCTACCTCGAAGCCCTCTCGGACGAAGGCGACGAGAGGCTGCTGTTCCATTTCGACACGGGCAACGCAAGCGCCGACCTGCACGTGCACTATTACGACACCCACCGGGCGCAGGTGGAAGCCGCCGGACGGAAAAACGCGGTCAGCCACGGCGGGTACGGCGGCACGATCGAAGACATGACGGTCTACACGCTGCCCGCCTTCCGGTTCAGGGTGGGCAAAACCCTCTGCACGATGGAAAACATCGACGTCAACACGCAGCCGGTCCTCGCCATGCAACTGCCGAACGCCGACGGCGCATTGGGCATGGACTTCATCCGCTTGTTCGACGAAGTGACCGTCGATTTCGAACGGATGTCCGTCCGGGTCCGGAAGTGATTCTCTCCGGTTCCGAACCCGGTACCGGAAACGCGCCGGCTCCGTCGACGCACGTCGGAACGGCCGGAACAACCGAACGAAAAGCCCTCGACGATCGCGGACGCCGTTCGCCCGGCCGAGCGAACGGCAGCCTGTTTTCGGCCCCGGCCACCCAACAGTCGCGGCAGCGAGGAACGCCTTGAGACGGCCGAACGGTACGAAAACAATTTCCGAACGGCAACAGGAAACGGCAGGGAACGCTCTCGATCGAAATACCGCCGGAATCTCTCCGGCCCGCCCTCGAAAGCGAATACCCGGAAAAACACGAAACAGCTTCCGAACGAACGACAGAACGCGAGGAACCGAGAACGGATCGGAACCGCCCCGACCGGACGGCCCCCACAGAAAGTCCGCCCCGTTAGCGAGGGCGACGGCAGCCGGGAAACCGAGCCGAAGCGAGCGACGTTCACAGTAGCCCTCCGGTTCGCCGGGCCGACGGTTCCGATTCGTCGGACCGCCCGGTGCGTCGGACGGTGTTTGCGGGAGTGTATACGCACACACGGAACCGAAGCGGCTACCGGACAGCATTCGCGACGGGAACGAGCCCTGCGACCGAAGCTCCCGCGCCCTCTCCTACTCGTGATGGTACGGCTCGTTGCGGATAATGGTGAAGGCCCGGTAGAGCTGCTCGGCGAAAATGGCCCGGACGATCTGGTGGGAAAACGTCATGCGCGACAGCGAAATTTTTCCGTCGGCGCGGTCGTACACCTCTTTCGAAAAGCCGTAAGGACCGCCGATGACGAAACACAGCCTCCGGAGCCCGCTGTTCATGCGCTTCTGCAACCACAGCGAAAAGTCTATCGACCGCATCTGCTCGCCCTTCTCGTCGAGCAGTACGACGAAATCGCCGTCGGCGAACTGCCTCGACAGCATTTCCCCTTCCCGGCGCTTCTGGCTCTCGGCCGAAATGTGACGCGTGTTCTTGAGATCGGGCAGCGTCACGAGCGTCACTTTCGTATAGAAATTGAGCCGCTTGAGATAGGACGACACGAGCGCCTGCACCTCGGACGAATCGGTCTTGCCGATGACGATCAGGTCGATGTTCATCGGCGGGCGGAGGTTTTGGCTTGGGCGGCCGGCGCTTTGGCCGGCACAGCGTTCAGCAGTTGCCGGGCGTCGCGGGTCCGGGGAAACTCGAAATCGCTGTTCCATTCGCCCTGCACGTCGCGGTAGGTGACCGCATGCAGCGAGTCGGCCTCCTTGAGCCAGCGGTAGGCCTTGTAGAAGTTGTAGCCGTTGCCGCACCGGCCGCCCAGAGACAGCGCCACGACGCAGGTGTGGTTCTTGCTGCGGCCCTGCATGACGGCCACACGGTCGATGAAATGCGGCAGAAACGCGGGATCGTTGGCCACCGAGCCGCCCACGTTGCGGTCGTCCTTGCGGAAGCCGGCATTGACGTTGGCCTGATCGACGACATAGAATCCGAGCCCGTCGCACAGATCATAGAACCATTCGGGCTGGGGATAGCTCACACAGATCGTGTTGACCTTCTGAGCCTTGAGCGCCTTGAGCTCCCGCTGGGTCGTGGCCCGGTCCCGTGCGGCGTCGTAATCGACGGCTTCGAGGACGGCCTTTTTGTCGTTGATCCACAGTTCGCCGTCGCGCAGCTCGGTTTCGTTGAACCCGAAGCGCAGCGGAATGTACTCGGTGATGCGGCCGTCGCGACGGGTGTAGAGCATCAGTTTGTAGAGCGAAGGCGTCGCCGGCGACCAGCGGCTCTTCATGGCTTGGGACAGGATTTCGCGGCAACGGAGCGTATCGGTGCTCTCGGCCGGAATTTCGCGTTCGATCAGGTTATAGGTCAGCAGTTTGCCGGCCGGAGAGTAAATGTCGTAGCCGAGCGTGATTTTCTCGGCGTTGCGATAGGAATTGGCCATCACGACGGCGAAGTCGACCACGCCGTTCACCCGTGCCGAATCGCCCCGTGTCGTGAAAACGAAATCCTCGATGCGCAGCTTGGGCTGGGAATAGAGGTACGTCTTGCCGAGCGTACCGGGCTTCATGCGCGGCACGAGCGTCTCCATCCAGTCGCCCGCGGAGTAGCCGTAGACCTCGACGCCGATCGTGTTGAGTCCGTCGGTCACGGCTCCCGAAACGGGAAATTCGGCCGGTGTGCGCGAATCGTCGCTGTAACCGATCTTCTGCCCGTTCACGTAGAGCGTATA
The DNA here is from genome assembly GCA_910583985.1 of uncultured Alistipes sp. GTDB lineage: Bacteria > Bacteroidota > Bacteroidia > Bacteroidales > Rikenellaceae > Alistipes_A. The sequence continues at coordinate 17,341 of CAJTYA010000008.1, read as the reverse complement.
GGCGCTGCCCACGCCCTCGATGTGCAGAAACAGTTCGCGGTCGAGCCACAGATAGGGGATGTCGATCACGGCCCGGTACTGCACGAGCGGAATCTCGGCGGGCAGCGCCGGAGGCACGGCCCCTTTCGCAGGAAACGTCTCCTGCGAAAGGGCGAGGTTCGGCATCTCGACCTCGCGCCACGACGAAACGGGATAGCCGGGCCGCGAGAAACCCGCCTCTCCGCCGAGGGCCGTCGTCGAGACGTTCATCCGCCACTTGCCCTCCAGCGAGAGGTAATGGGCGGCCTTGTCCGGATCGCCCGCCTCGGCCAGCTCCCGCGTGTTGTAGCTGATAAATTCGGGCCGGGGATCGGCCTTGCCATAGCCGCCGACCGAAGGATCGGCCCAAATGCCCCCGTCCCTCTGGGCGGACAACGCACCGCAAAGCGGCAGCAGCGAAGCGAGCAGGCAAATCGTTTTTTTCATTTCGAATGCGATTGAAGGATTCGACGGCCGGAAAAACGGCCGGAGACGCTATTTCTGCCGGAAGAAGATCTGGATGGGTACGCCCGCAAAATCCCACCGCTCCCGGATCTTGTTCTCCAGAAAACGGCGGTAGCCGTCCTTGATGTACTGCGGAAGGTTGACGAAGAAAGCGAACGCCGGCGTGGGCGAAGCGAGCTGCGTCACGTATTTGATGCGAATGTACTTGCCCTTGGTCGAAGGCGGCGGCGTCTCCTCGATGATCGGCAGCAGGTAGTCGTTGAGCGCCGACGTGGAAATCTTGCGGATGCGCGAATGATAGACCCGCATGGCCGTCTGCAACACGTCCAGAATGCGCTGTTTGTTGAGCACCGAGGTAAAGACGACGGGCACGTCGTCGAACGGCGCGATCCGGCGGCGGATTTCGGCCGTGAACGCCTTCATCGTGTTGTTGTCCTTCTCGATGAGGTCCCACTTGTTGACGACGATCACGCATCCCTTCTTGTTGCGTACCGCGAGGCTGAAAATATTCATGTCCTGCGACTCGATCCCCGCCGAGGCGTCGACCATGAGGATGCAGACGTCGGACGACTCGATGGCGCGGACCGAACGGAGCACCGAATAGAATTCGAGGTCTTCGGTCACTTTGGCCTTCTTGCGCAGACCGGCCGTGTCGATCAGGTAGAAATCCATCCCGAACTTGTTGTAGCGCGTCAGGATCGAATCGCGCGTCGTGCCGGCGATCGGCGTAACGATGTTGCGTTCGCGGTCGAGCAGCGCGTTGGTCAGCGAAGATTTGCCGACATTGGGCCGTCCCACGACGGCGAACTTGGGCAGGTCGTCGAACGTCTCCGCCGCCGCATCTTCGGGCAGCGCCGCGAGCACGGCGTCCAGCAGGTCGCCCGTCCCGCTGCCGCTCATCGACGAAATGCAGTAGGGCGTGCCCAGCCCGAACGAATAGAATTCGTGCGAACCGTATATCAGATCGTTGTTGTCCACTTTGTTGACGACGAGGATCACCTTTTTGGAGGTGCGCCTCAACAGGTCGGCCATCACCATGTCCAGATCGGTGATCCCGGTGGAGACCTCCACCAGAAACAGAATGACGTCGGCCTCGTCGATGGCCAGCACGACCTGCTTGCGGATTTCCTCCTCGAAAATATCTTCGCCGCCCATGGCGTATCCGCCGGTGTCGATGACCGAAAATTCACGGCCGCACCAGTCGGCGGTGCCGTAATGGCGGTCGCGGGTGGTGCCTGCCGTATCGTTCACGATGGCCTTCCGCATGCCGACCAAACGGTTGAACAGCGTGCTTTTGCCCACATTGGGGCGGCCTACGATTGCTACTATGCTCATGTTCGGGTGTCTCTGGGATTTAGGCTCCGAACCTCCGGAGTCCGTACAAAGGTAGCAATTTTTTCGACAAAACGGGGACGCTCCCCCATTCTCCGCCCCGACGGGCCGCACGCCTTTCCCCTACCGCCCGACCGTTCCCCGCACCGCCCGGAAATCGTCGTCGCGCCCGTCGGGGAAGTCGATGCCGTAGCCCACGGCCATCACCGGCGCGAAGTCGCGGGCGGCGTCCGTACCGACGGCCTCGTCCCACAGGCGACGCTCCTCGCGCCCCTGCTCGACGAGGGAGGCGATGTCCGCCCCGGCGATCTGCGATTCGGGCTTGCCCGACAGCACCGAGAAGGCGTAACGGGCCCAACGGGCCGTATCGGTCTCCCGGAGGGCGTGGATGCGTTGCAACGCCCGTTCCACGGCATCCAGATCGGCAACCGCGCCGCTGTCGATGTCGTCGAGCAGCCGGACGATGCGGCTCCGCGGAGCCACCATCCCGGCCAGATCGACCCACTCCCGCAACGCCGGATCGGAAAGAGGCACCTCGCCCGAAGCGAAGAGCTCGGCGAGGTAGCTGCGCAGGGCCCGGCGGTAGAGCACGAGCCCCTTTTTGAGCGACGGCATCTTGATCCTCACCCGGTTCCACACGACCGACTCGGCCGTCGGATGGCGCTTCAGGAGCGCTTCGCACTCGGCGATGGCTTCGAGCACCTTGCCCGCCGTGTAGGGCGTCAGCAGCTCGTAGTCGACGATGTCGTGCGCCACACCCCGCCGGCGGTCCCGTCGCGGCCACTTGCCGATGTCGCGGGCCGTGCCGTAGCTGCGCAGGTTGACGCCCGGCAGCAGGACCGACTCGCCGGCCTCCTCGACGAGGTACGAAAACGGCATCCGTTCGGTGTCGTGATGGTTGTAATGGCGGCCGGTGACGATGGTGAACACGCCCGTGCTGGCCGGCAGCAGCACGTAGGCGTCGCTGCCGAACTTGCACCCCCGCGCATGGATGCCCTGATGGACCGGGCCCGACTTGTACATGTGGTTGCTCTGGTTGGCTCCGCTGCCGGCGTTGAAGAACGAGAAATAGCCGGCGATGAGCAGCGTGGAACGGTGGTGGGACACCGTATAGGGCCCGGCGAAGACGGCGCACGCCTCGCCGTGGTTGCAATGGCTGTTGGCGAAAAAAAGCGAATTTTCGGCCGAAAAACCGTTTTCGATCAACACGCCCTCGCCCACGAAACAGCGGCGGAGCATCGCCCCGGTCTCGACCTGCGAGCTGAGGGCCAGAACGAAATCGGTCGCCGTGACGCCGGCCCCGATGCGCGAGGGCGACGAGGCCGAACTGGCGAGCGTACCGTTTTCGAGCGACGACGCCCCGTCGATCACGGCGGCCTCGCCCACGGCGACATTCCGCAGCGACAGCGTATTGACGATGCGGCTGCCCCGCCCGATGCGGCCCCGGTCCGAACGGCAGTCCTCGGCACGGGCGGCGATCATCGCCCGGAGCCGTTCGACGGTGCGTCCCCGGTGCCGGTACATGGCGATCAGATAGGCGATCTGGGCCGTCAGTCCGTCGTAGATCGGCACTTCGCGCCCGCCGCCCTCGTTCACGGCCGCCACTTCGATCCCGTTGCCGAACGACGAGGGTCCCGTGCAGATGATCTCGCCCACGTTCTCGATGACCGTGTCGTCGGCCACGTCGTAACGGGCCATGTAGCGCCCGACATTGGCCACGAGCACCCGGTCGCCCACCGTGCAGTCGTACAGCGCGGCCCGGTAGATGCCCGACCGGCGCACCACGCCGCCGGGCAGCGACACCTCCGTGCCGTTGGCGCCCAGACGGACCGTCCCGCCGAAATGGGCATGAGAGACGAATTCGGGCGAAAAGCCCTCCGTGACGAAAACCCGCGTCCAGTCGTCAGACGTGCAGCCGCGCGCTTCGAGCACGGATATTTCCTGCGGGCAGAGCCCGCGAACCTGTTTTTCCATCGTATCGTTCAATATCGCGATGCTGTTTTCCCGAACGTCGCCCCGGTCGCTTCCGGGATGCCGGGTCCGCCCTCCGTCCGGATCGAAGACCGACCCGAAGGATGCGGTCCCGGACCGGGAGCGGCGGCGGGTTCCGAAAATGTCCGCCCCCTCTCCCTCCGTGCAGCGACGGCAGAACCCTTTCCGCCGCCGGTTCCCCCGCTGCACCGACGGCGAGGGACACCTTCCCGCACGAACCGGGACACGGACGCCCTTCTTCCCGCCGACAGGGACGGTAGATTACTATCGCCCATTGCAAGCCGGACACCGGAGAGCCGGGGGCGAGGCGCTCGCGACAGGAGTACGCACGACGGCGCGGCGGCCCTTTCGAACGGCATGCGACGGACTCCGGGCCGATCCTTTTCCGGACGACGGCACCCCGTCCGCCGCGAGCGGCCGCCCTTTCCGGGAGCGGGAGGCAAAGATGTCCCGTTTTTTCATTATTGCCAAATTAATCGTAATTTCGCGCCGCGTCCGCCCCGCCTGCCGGCAAGGGGCTTTTTTCAATAACGTCTTGAATGCAAGAATCGTACAAATGATGCGGAATTCGTTCTGGGACCGTCTGTTCCGTGCGGCCCGAAGCGCGTGGGGCCCGGCATGGCGCACCGCGCTGTGGGTGGTGAGGATGGTCGTCCCCATCACGCTGGGCATTGCGGTACTCGAATACACCGGGGCGATCGGATGGATCTCGGACCGTCTCGCCCCGCTGTTCTCGCATTTCGGGCTGCCGGGACGCAGCGGGCTGGTCTTCCTGTCGGCCGCGCTGTCGACGAACTATTCGGCCGTAGCGGTCATCGCCGCACTGGGGCTCGACTACCGGAGCGCCACGATTCTGGCCGTCATGGCACTCATCTGCCACAACCTCATCATCGAATCGGCCGTACAGCGGAAAACCGGCGCCTCGGCATGGGGCATGACGCTGCTGCGCATCGCGGCGGCTTTCGTCGCGGCCGCTGCCCTGAACGCCCTGCTCCCCGCCGACATGGAGGGCCGGCTGCTGCTGCCCGCCGCAAGCCGAGCGCCGGAGAGCTGGGGCGAGGTGCTCGCGACTTGGGTACGCATGATCGTGCCGCTGTCGCTGAAAATGGGCGCCATCATCGTCACGCTGAACGTATTGCAGAATATCCTGCGGGAGTTCCGGCTCATCGACGCGCTTTCGGTGCCGCTGCGCCCGCTGATGAGCGCCGCGGGCCTGCCGCGCTCGACGTCGTTTTTGTGGATCATCTGCAATGTGGTGGGCATCACCTACGGCGGGGCCGCGCTGGTGGACGAAATGCAGCGGGGCGGCGTGAGCCGGGCCGACGCGCGGCTGCTCAATACGCACGTGGCCATCTCGCACAGCCTGCTCGAAGACACGATCGTCTTCGCCTCGGCCGGCATCGGACTCTTCTGGCTGCTCGTCCCGCGGCTGCTGCTGGCCGTGGTCGCGGTGTGGACCCTCCGCGGCCTGCGCATGCTCGGCCGAAGAAGGGAGGGCCGGACGGCCCCGGCAGGGAAATAGAGGCTTCGGATGTGCCGTGCAACATTTTCCGGGGCAATAACATCTACAAAAAAACGTTTTTACCGAGTAACCGCTATCTTTGCGGGAAACACGACTGAAAAAACAAACCATATCGAAATGAAAAAACTGTTCATCCTGCTGACGTTGGGCTGTGCGGCAGCCTTCTCGTCCTGCCTGAAAAACGACCGCTACGAATCGGACCAGAACGCACCCGGCTACGACATGTACGTGGTCGTCATGCGCCAGAACATCGTGGCGCTCGATCCGTTCAACGCGGCTTTCCGCCTCAACATGCTCATCGCGGAAGGCGGCGGGGACTACAAGGCCGCTCCGTCCGAAATCATGAACACACTGTTCAGCGCCGGAACCCGAATCGAATACGACGACCCCACGGGCGTCTATACGATCGAATACAACGGAAGCCCCACCACGAAAGACAACGTGCGCAACGGGAAGATCCGCATCCGCACCAACGGATACGCCACGCTGGACGAAGCGCAGGCCCGCTGGGACATCGACCTGTCGCAAACGGACTCCTATTCGATTTTCGATCCGGAAGAGATCAAAATATCGGCGGACTCCTACACCATCGAAAACATGGGCACCAACAAGTGGCAGGCCGTCATGAAAAGTTTCCGGGCGAAATTCGTCGCCGCCGAGAACGGATCGGACTGGACGGCGGTCTACGACATCGAGCAGAAGGAGGGCGGCCGCCTGTACAAGGAGGTCATAAAATCGAATTTCCTGATCGGCACCACCGCCAACAAGAGCACGACGATGGACGCTCCGACGGAAGCGAACCGCCTGTACGCTTCGACGCCGGACATTCCATTCATGTTCAATCCCTCCTGCTCGCGTCGTCTCCCCGTCGCACAGGGCGAAATGAACATCTATCTGGCCGCCGACACAGAACTGGCGAGCTTCACCACGGCGCAGATCGTCCCCAACGATCCTTCGGTATGCTACCCGGTCACCCGGATCACCTACCAGGGCTATACGAAAGAGTACGAAATCAAATAACGGACCTCGGTCCCTCGGAGCTGCCGCGTCCCCGGAAAACGGTTTTCCGGGGACGCGGTCCGTTTTTGCCGCCGGGAGCATCCCGGCCCAAGGCGCTCTTTCGACGGCGGCGACGTTCCTTTCCGGCTTCGTCCGCTCCCTTTGGCGGAGCTCGCAGAATGCGCAGGGAAAGTAAAAAAATGCGTGTTCCCTCCGCCGCACCGATGCGAAGAAACGGCAGGAGAACCCGACGGCCCGTCCGTCGCCAGCTCGCGGCATCCGGCTGTCGGCCGAGGCCGTCCTTCGAAAAGCAACCCTTCTTCGCGGCCGGCGACTGCGGCGCAAGGCTCCCCGGCCGTGCCGATACGATTATGATTTCAGCGCACGGACACGGTGCGGACACAACGTCCGCCCGGCCGCCCGAACCGGTTCGTCCCTCTCCCGCCGGCCCGTGCCCCCGGACGCAAGAACCCGGCGCAGCCACCGCACGACGCCCGGAAACTTCGCCGGCGAGAGGCGCGCGCAGCGGTACGTTTCACTTTTTTAACCCTTTCGGCAGACGACTTTCGCGGAAAATTGCGATATTTGCGTTTCGGGGTTTCCCGCCCGCCGCGCCGAGCGGAAAAACGGGCCGCAAATCCGGGACGTACGCATCGCACGAAAAAGGAACATACACTATAAAAAAGAGAACGAAGACATGTTAAGCGGAGGCAGAACAAAAATTTCGGACCTGCTGGCATCGACGGCGCCGGGAACGGACGTCGTCGTCAAGGGATGGGTCAGAACCAAACGGGGCAACAAGAACGTAGCGTTCATCGCCATGAACGACGGATCGACCATACACAACATCCAGATCGTAGCCGACGTGGCCGCCTTCGACGAGCCGCTGCTCAAAAGCATCACCACCGGCTCCTGCCTCAAGGTGACAGGCACGCTCGTGGAGTCGATGGGTTCGGGACAGCCCGTGGAGGTGCAGGCCAAGGCAATCGAGCTCTACGGAGGGGCCGATCCCGACACCTATCCGTTGCAGAAGAAAGGGCACTCGATGGAATTCCTGCGCGAGATCGCCTACCTGCGCCCGCGCACGAACACCTTCGGCGCCGTGCTGCGCATCCGGCACGCGATGGCCTATGCCATCCACAAATATTTCAACGACCGGGGATTCTACTACTTGCACACTCCGCTCATCACCGGCTCGGACGCCGAAGGGGCCGGAGCGATGTTCCAAGTGACGACGCTCGACCTGAACGACGTACCCAGGAACGAAGCGGGCGGCGTGGACTACACGCAGGATTTCTTCGGCAAGTCCTGCAACCTGACCGTGTCCGGGCAGCTCGAAGGCGAGCTCGGCGCGCTGGCCCTGTCTCAGATCTACACGTTCGGCCCGACTTTCCGCGCCGAAAATTCCAACACGCCGCGCCATCTGGCCGAATTCTGGATGATCGAACCCGAAGTGGCCTTCTTCGAACTCGAAGACGACATGGCGCTGGCCGAGGATTTCCTCAAATACCTGATCCGCTACGCGCTGGACAACTGTGCCGACGATCTGGCATTCCTCGCCAAGATGTTCGACGGCGAACTGCTCGACCGGCTGAACTTCGTCGTGAACAACGACTTCGTGCGGCTGGACTACTCCGAAGGGATCGACATCCTGATGAAAAGCGGCGAGAAATTCGAATATCCCGTCGGCTGGGGCCTCGACCTGCAGAGCGAGCACGAGCGCTTTCTGGTCGAAAAACATTTCAAGAAGCCCGTCATCCTGATCAACTACCCCAAGGAGATCAAGGCCTTCTACATGAAACTCAACGACGACGGCAAGACCGTCCGGGCCATGGACGTACTCTTCCCCAAGATCGGCGAAATCATCGGCGGCTCGCAGCGCGAAGAGGACCTCGGCAAACTGCGCAAGCGCGTCGAAGAGGTCGGCATTCCGGAGAAAGACATCTGGTGGTACCTCGACACCCGCCGCTGGGGCAGCGCCCCGCACAGCGGATTCGGTCTGGGCTTCGAACGGCTGCTGCTTTTCGTGACGGGCATGACCAATATCCGCGACGTGATCCCGTTCCCGCGCACCCCGAAAAACGCCGAATTCTAAAGCCGGACCGAACAGAGGACCGAATGGATAAAACACGACATAAGACAAGTCCGATCGCGATAAAAAACCCACTTTCCGTGGGTTTTTTATCTATGGATTATCTTTATCTTTGCTGCGTAACGATATTATAATTTATATTTTATTCAATCCACTATCGAAAAACGAATTATTATGACGAACATCAATCAGCGGCAGGTACAGAAACTGCTCCAGAAACTCTCCCCGCAGCAGATACAGATGATCAAGCTGCTCGAACTTCCGGCCATCCAACTCGAACAGCGCGTCAAGCAGGAAATCGAGGACAACCCGGTACTCGAAGAGGAACCCGCCGAAGAAGGCGAGGAACAGCCCAAGGAAATATCGGTCGAAGAATACTTCGCCGAAGACGACACCCCGCGATACAAATACTACGCGAACAACTATTCGAAGGACGACCAGAAAAAGCCCGTTTATCTCTCCGAAGGCATGTCGTTCCACGAATACCTGATCGAACAGCTCGGCTTCAAGCACCTCTCGGAACGGGAAATGACGCTCGCCCGCTATCTGGTGGGCAGCATCGACGACGACGGATACCTGCGCAGGAGCCTCACGTCGATCTCGGACGACATCGCCTTCAGCCTCGGCATCGAGACCTCCGAAACGGAGCTCGAACGGACGCTCGCACACATCCACGAGCTCGAACCCACCGGAGTCGGCGCCCGCGACCTGCGCGAATGCCTGCTCCTGCAGCTCGAAGCCATACCCGACCACGACGACATCCAGAAAATTTCGCACCGGATTCTGACGAACTACTTCGACGAATTCACGAAAAAGCATTACGAAAAACTCATGTCGCGCCTCGGCGTGAGCGAGGACGTGTTCCGCGAAGCGATCGGCGAAATCATCCGCCTCTCGCCCAAGCCGGGCAACCTCTACAGCGACGGCAAGAACGACACGCAGCCCTATATCATCCCCGACTTCACGCTCAACTACCAGAACGGCATCTTCGACCTGAGCCTCAACTCGTCGAACGTTCCCGACATCAAGGTGAACCGCCGCTACGTGGAAATGATCCGGGAAATGGCCTCCCAGCAGGGGAAAAACAGCGCTTCGAGCCGCGAGGCCATCCAGTTCGTCAAGAACAAGATCGACTCGGCCAAATGGTTCATCTCGGCCATCAAGCAGCGGCACGACACGCTGATGCACACGATGCAGGCGATTCTGGACTACCAGCGCGAATATTTCGTCGAGGGCGACCAGTCGAAACTGCGGCCGATGATCCTCAAGGACATCGCCGATGTGACCAAACTCGACGTGTCGACCATTTCGAGGGTCGTGAACAGCAAATACGTCCAGACCCAGTTCGGCATCATCCCGCTCAAGCAGCTCTTCTCGGAGGCCATGCAGACCGAAAGCGGCGAGGAGGTTTCGTCCTACGAAATCAAGAACCTGCTCTCGGACTGCATCGACAAGGAAGACAAGCGCAAGCCGCTGACCGACGAGACGCTCATGGACATCCTCAACGGCAAAGGCTACCGCATCGCCCGGCGTACCGTGGCCAAATACCGCGAAATGCTCGGCATCCCGGTGGCCCGTCTCCGCAAACAGCTCTAAGCCGACGGCTGTCTCCGCTCCGGCGGGACCTATTCGAATACCGCTTCCGACCCTCGGTCGGAGCGGTATTTTCATTTCCGCACAAAAAAGACCGGCCGACACGCCGCGGTCGTCCTACCCCCGGTCCGGCGACGGACGTCGCTTCCCTCCCCTGCTGCCGGACGACCGCGGCCGACCGAAACGATCTGCACCGGAGCCGTAAAACAGAGAGGTGAACGCGACACGGAACAGAAGCAGAAACGCACGATGGGCTTTCTTTTCATACGAATACCGACGGCCCGGAACGAAAAAACAGGCGCGACTCCACCCGACCGGTCCCGTGGATACGCGGCAAGCGAAGCCATGCCCCCTGCGCAGGGCCGCATGGGACCGACGACCGTACAGGCAAACCGGTCCTCCGGTCCGGAACGATTCGCAGCACGGACCGCCCGGAGCGGCAGCCGCCCGATCGTTCCGACAACGGAGAAGCCCGTCCGGCAACGGTTCGTCCTCCCGACCGGAGTCCGGGACCGCCGGGACAAGCTCCGAATCGCCTTCGCGATTCGATTTAATATCGTATCTTTGTTCCGTTCTATCGCATCTGAAAATGGAAAACCCCATATACGACCGGATCGGCCGGGCCCTTTCCCTGGTCCTCCATCCGTTCGTCATTCCGACGCTGGGCGTCGCCCTGCTGCTGTTCGGGCCGTCGATCATGGCAGGAACGCCCCTTGGAGCCAAATGGTTCCTGCTGTCCGTCGTGGCCGCCAACACGGCGATATTGCCGGTTCTCGCACTGCTTCTGCTGCATCAGCTCAAAATCGTCCCGGACCTGTCGCTCCGATCCACCCGGCAGCGGATCGTGCCGCTGGCCGTGACGGCGATCTGTTACGGGCTGTGCATCGTATCGCTGGAACACATCGCCGTGGCGTTCCTGCTCGAACGTTTCATGGTCGCGGCGCTGTGTGGCGTGCTTTTGGTCTCGGTCGTAAACCTCCGCTGGAAAATCAGCCTACACATGACCTCGGCTGGAGGGCTGCTCGGCATGCTGGCCGAACTGAGCCATTCGGGTCTCGCCAACTTCCAGTTCCTGTTGCTGCTGTTCATCCTCGCGGCCGGAGCGCTGGCCTGCGCACGGCTCTACATGGGAAGCCACACGATCGCTCAGGTCGCCGCAGGGACGCTTTCGGGAGCGCTCATCGCATGGTTCGTCCTCGCGGCCTGACCCAGAAAACCTTCCGCCCCCCTCCAAACCGGACCGCACCGGCCCGGACACCGACAACCCTCGTCCGCTGCTTCCGGCATGCCGGAGGCACTCCGTTTCCATCGCCGTATCGCCCCATCTTTTCGGCCGGCAACAAGTTAAAAGAGTTGGATGCAACGTCGTTTTTTCGTATTTTCGTCGGCAAACTCGAAACACTAAACCTTAAACACGATGAAAAAACTGCTTGTCTTGGCATCGGCGCTGCTGCTTGGCGCCCCCCTGTGGGCCCAATGGCAGCCCGCGGGCGACAAAATCAAAACCCCGTGGGCGGAGAAAGTCGATCCGGAAAATCCGCTGCCGGAATATCCGCGTCCGCTGATGGAACGTTCCCGGTGGCAAAACCTGAACGGCCTGTGGAATTACAGCATCGTCCGGACGGGCGAACTTCCGCAACAGAGCGACGGGAAGATTCTGGTTCCCTTCGCCATCGAATCGAGCCTGTCGGGCGTGGGGAAACCGCTGGGCCACGAGCGCGAACTCTGGTACGAACGCACATTCGAACTGCCCGCCCGTTGGGCCGGCGACCGCATCCTGCTCCACTTCGGAGCGGTGGACTGGAAAGCGGACGTATGGGTGAACGACATCAAGGTCGGACAGCACACCGGGGGCTATACCCCGTTCTCGTTCGACATCACCGCCGCGCTGAACAAAAAAGGCTCCAATACGCTGAAGGTGAAAGTATGGGACCCCACCGCCGCCGGCTACCAGCCGCGCGGCAAACAGGTCGATAACCCCAGCGGCATCTTCTACACGGCCGTCAGCGGCATCTGGCAGACCGTATGGCTCGAACCCGTGCCGGAGAAACACATCGCCGGCCTCCGAATCACGCCCGACATCGACCGGCGCGTCCTGCGGGTGGAAGCCGACGTCCCGTCGGCCGGCGAGGGCGACAGAGTGGTCGCTGTCGTTACGGACGGCGGCCGAGAAGTGGCCCGCGGCCAAGCGTTGCGGAACGTCCCGCTCGAAATCGCCATGCCGGCGGACATGAAACTCTGGAGCCCCGATTCGCCCTTCCTGTACGATCTCACCGTCACGCTGCTGTCAGAAGGCAAGCCCGTCGACGAAGTGAAAAGTTACGCGGCCATGCGCAAATACTCCACGGCCCCGGACGCCGACGGCATCGTCCGCCTGATGCTCAACGACAAACCCGTCTTCCATTTCGGCCCGCTCGATCAGGGGTGGTGGCCCGACGGACTCTATACGGCGGCGACAGACGAAGCGCTCGAATACGACGTCATCAAGACCAAAGAGCTCGGTTTCAACATGATCCGCAAGCACGTCAAGGTAGAACCCGCCCGCTGGTACACCCACTGCGACCGGCACGGGATCATGGTATGGCAGGACATGCCCAGCGGAGACGGCAATCCGGAGTGGCAGATGACCCAATATTTCACTGGTGCCGAACGGGAACGCACGCCCGAATCGGAAGCCTGCTACCGCAAGGAGTGGAAAGAGATCATGGATTTTCTCCATTCGAACCCCTGCATCGCCGTGTGGGTTCCCTTCAACGAGGCGTGGGGACAGTTCAAGACGGACGAAATCGCCCGTTGGACCAAAACCTACGACCCGACGCGTTCGGTGAATCCGGCCAGCGGAGGCAACCACTACACCTGCGGCGACATCCTCGATCTGCACCACTACCCCGATCCGCGCATGTATCTCTACGATGCCAAGCGCGTGACGGTGCTGGGCGAGTACGGCGGAATCGGCATGGCCCTCGAAGGCCACCTCTGGGAGCCGGACCGCAACTGGGGCTACGTGCAGTTCAAAACGCCGGAAGAGGTAACCGCCGCCTACCTCGAATATACGGGCCGGCTGCTCGACATGATCCCGCGCGGTTTCTCGGCCGGCGTATACACACAGACGAGCGACGTGGAAATCGAGGTGAACGGCCTCATGACCTACGACCGGAAAGTCGTCAAGGTGGACGAATCGCGAATCCGCGAACTGAACCACAAACTCACGAAAGCACTGGAAAAATAACGGATTATTTTCGGAAAACCCCACAATAAACCGCCTCGGCATTCCGTTATAGGGATGAGTTTTAGATAATACAAGGTGGTCTTATTCGAAAAAACGGCAGGTCATAAGGCACCTGCCGTTTTTTTATCTCCTCCGCAATCGGCTTGGCACGGGAATTGCTCTTTTTTTATCCGAAGCCGCGAAGGGAACACGAGTCCCGATGCGGGAAAAGAATCGGCCCGGCGAAAATCCGGCACGGTCTTTGAAACGATAAGAAACAGAAAACGGAGCGAGACTCCGACAAAATTTTGAAACGACACACAAATCTGGCACAAGATTTGAAAGATACACTTTCAGAGAAGTAAAGTGGACAAGCAACAAGGTTTCTTCATTTATTTAAGTTTGGGTTAGTAGTTTAGGGATGACAATCCCGCAGGAGGAGGCAGCCGTGAGGCTCCCTCCTTTTTGTTTTCGGGTACAGGCCTCTCTTTACGCCCTCTCCTCCCCCGCTCCGGTCCCGCCGGGCATCGTTTCCCCGCCGTTCCATACCCCTTAATCTTATACCGGCATCGCCGCATCCGCCACGCAAATCGTCCGACGGCGCAGGCGGTCCGATGCCGTTTCCGCTTCCCGCCCCGCCGCACGGGCAAACCTCCGCACGACCTTTCCTCCGCAGCATCTCCCTCGTCCCGAACGCCCGTCCGTGGCGTTCCGTCTCCCGAAGCCCCTTTCTTATCGAACCGAACGCATCTAAAATCCGTCCCCCACGGAACATCCGGCAGGCTAAGACAAAAGCCACCGCAGGTTCGTCCCGAACGCCTCCGATCCCGACCGATACACCGCAAGGCCCCCTCCGAAAAAAAGATTCTCCCACCGACTACCCTCTCGGCGGATACACGACCGTCCGCGCCCGACGCCCGGCACGAGCCGCCGAACACTCCGGCAAAAAGCGCCGGCGGAGAAAGTCGGGGCATATTTTGGAATCTTACGAAAAAGACTTATTTTCGTGCCGATTCGCCGACGCGGAGCCCGCCTCCGCAAACGGTTCGAAGGGCCGAAAACCGGAGCGGCATGACACCGGCGCAACACAACGACCCGCTTTATTTCCTTAATCTATTTCCGAACATAAACGAAAACGCATGATGAAAAAACTCAATTCATGGGCTTTGGCTCTGCTCGTATCGGTATCGGGCCTCCTCTTTTCCTGTAGCGAAGACAAGAACGACACGGAAGATCCGACACCGGCCGTCCCCACCGTCGCGCTCTCTCGCGGCGACGTATCCTCCGCTTCGGTGAAATTCGCCCTCGCGCTCGAAAACGCCGACCGGGCCTATTACCTCTGCACCGAAAAGGACGCTCCCGCGCCGACCGCTCTGGAGCTGCTCACCGCCGAAACCTTCGTGACCGAATCGGGCACGGTGACCGTGGACGGACTGGAACCCTCCACGACGTACCGCATCTCGGCCATCGCCGTCCGCGACAAAGCGACGGGCGACATCGAAACGCTCGAAATCACCACTTCCGCACCGGATGCGCAACCGGCCGTCGAGCTGGCCGCAGGGGTCGAAGCGATCGCCTCGCTGACGTTCTCTATCGCGCTGACCGACACCGAACGAGCCGCATACGTCTGCCTCGAAAAGACCGACGAGATGACGCTGCCCTCGGCCGAGGAAATTCTCGCCGAAGGAACGGCCATCGAAGAGTCGGGCGAAGCGACCGTCGAAGGACTGAATCCGTCGACCGTATACGTCATCGCAGCGGCCGGAGCCAACGGCTCGATCCTTTCTGCCGTGGACACCATCGAAATGACGACACTGACACCGACGCCGGAAATCGCGCTCGCGGCCGGTGAAACGGGCGAAAACTCGCTGGCGTTCTCCGTCACGCTCGACCATGCCGAACGCGCCGCATACGTCTGCCTCGAAAAGACCGACGAGCTGGCGCTGCCTACGGCCGAAGAGATTCTCGCCGACGGAATGGCTATCGAAGAGTCGGGCGAAATCATCGTGGGCGAACTGAACGCCGCCACGACCTACGTCATCGCCGTAGCGGCCGCCAACAAGGAAATTCTCTCCGAAGTCGACTCGATCGAAATGACCACCGACGTGTCGGTTTCCGGCCCTGCTCTCTTCGACCGTCAGGCAGTCGGAGGCTATTATGGCGACTCGCACGGTTCGGGCTACGCCGAATATCACTTCGTGCTGGCCGACGCCGCGACGACCGAACAGGACGGCGTATACACGACCGTCGAAGCGGGACGCGCGATGAGCTTCGACCTCTTCCAGTTCGCGCCTTTCTCGTTGGACAACATCACCCTCCCGGCCCGGACCTACCGTTACGGCACCAACTACGGCATGAACACGTTCGATCCGGCCAAAACCTACTGCATAGCCCGCGACGCCAAGGGCAACGTCAAGAAAATCGAATTCAAGAGCGGCACGATCGACGTGAAGAAACTCGGCACGACCTACACCGTGACGGTCGATCTGGTCACCACGGCCGACGAAGCGTTCACCGCTTCCTACGAAGGCAAGATCGAACTCGAAAACAAAGTGAGCGGCACCGATCCGGGTAGCCTGCCCGCCCTTGAGAAGGACCTCACCGGGTTGTCGTTCACCCATGCTTTCGCCAAATATTACGGAGGCTCGGCGGCCGACAACTGCATCGTGAACCTCTACGACGTGGAGCCGAACGTCAGCTACGGTTCGGACTACCTCTCGAAAGCCGGACACTGCGTATCGCTCGACCTCTCGACGGCCATATCCGAAACCGCCGCCTTGCAGGAAGGCACCTACGAAGTCTCCGCAACGTCCCGCCCCGGCACGTTCTGTGCAGGCTACGAAGAGTCGTTCATGGGATCGCTGCTTCCGCTGGGTACTTACTGCGAAGAACGCAACGATTCATACGAATCGGTCTACGGCATGATTTCGGGCGGCACGGTCGTCGTGACGAAAGTCGGCGAGGGCTATCGTTTCGTCCTCGATCTGACCACGAGCAAAAACCACAAGGTGACAGGCTCTTACGAAGGCAAGGTGGAAATGACGGACAAGCGCAGCACGTCGCAGTCCTCGCCCCGTGCCGACAGGGCACAGGCATTGAAGCTCGTCCGCCGGTAAAACCGGCACCTTCATACCGCTCCCCCGGAGGGAGCGAACGTTCGCAGAAGAGCGTCCGAGAGATTTCGGGCGCTCTTCTTCCGTTTCGAGAAAAAGGCGCAGAAGAGCCGCCCGCCAAGAGGGCGGACGACGCAGGAAACGTCATCGCTCCGGACTCCTTACGGATGCAATCGCATCATCCGTTCCCGCTGTGAAAAAATCGCGCATCCGCCGAACGTTCCGCCGCACACGAAAGGCAGGCCGCAGCGTTCCGACGGGAACGACGACCACGGAATGCCGGAACGACACGCCCCGTCACGGTTCGCGGCAACCCGTTCCGGCGTACCGAAAAAACTCGTGCCGCCGTCCGCTCCGGATGTCGCCTCGCACCCCGCGGGAAACGGCGATCGAGGAACCGGGCAAAACCGGCGGCGACGGACCGGACGCTGCCGGGACCTGCGTCACCGCCACGCCGATCGCCAGATGGGAGGGATCGGCCCGCGGTCGCGGAAAACGGCTCCGGCTCCGGAAACACCGCCCCGAAACGCCCGTTCATCGTAAGGATGCGATGGACGACCGGAAAATCGAACGGACTTCGAGCGCCCTTCCCGACGAACATCGAACTGTCCTCCGGTCCGTTCCCCCATGTCGGAAAATGCGGAGGAACGACGAGCGCTCACAAGGAAGACAGCCTTCGGAAATCCCGTCCGGCCCCACGGTACGGGTCGCGAATAGCTCCCGGAAAACGGCGGCACGGCATCCCTGCATCGGACGGAAAACGAGACTACCGCAGCGGTCAAACGCGAATCGAAGCTAATATACTGATTGCTTGCGATATATGTGCATTTATGCCGTATTCTGCAAACGGTCGGTTGTGCTGTTCAGAGCATCGAAAAGCAGGAGTTCGGTTAACAAATCGTTAACGGTTTCGGTTAACCGTCCGGGCTGCGTTTTTGCGACATCCGCGCTCGTAACTGATTTTTATTCACTATTTTGCGTAATTCTTCATATTGATTCTGAACTCA